>NZ_BPWI01000009.1:0-289639 GCF_040369125.1 Duganella hordei | reverse complement strand
CACAGCGTGCCGCGATTGACCGGATGGTCGGCATCGCCCTCGATGTGGATGATGCTGGCCTTGGCGTTTTTCGCGCCATCGTCCATATAGTGCAGCGCGTCGGCCGGCGCGCCCTGCTCCGGGTCCGCCGATGTGGCGGCCATGTCGGCTGCCGCTTCCTGCGGCGCCGGCACGTCCACCGGGGTTGGCGGCGGTTCCTGCCATGCGCTGTCCTGCATGGCCACCGTCAGCCAGATCTGGCCGACGCGGGCGGCGTCGCCGGGGTTCAGTTGCAGCTCTTCGCGGGTCTGGTTGTCCTGGGCGCCGCGTATCTCGCCATCGAGCACACGCAGCGTCCAGCCCGAACCGGACAGCGCGACGCTGGCGTGACGCTCGCGCACGCCGGGGTCGGCCAGCACCACGTCGGCATCGTCGGCGCTGCCGACGACGTGTTCGCCTTCATCCAGCCGCAGCGGCAGCGTCGCCCCGCGGTGGTAGCCGTTTAAAATTCTTAATTCATACATGATCGTGCTCCATCTGAATTCACTGGGAATATCGATGAGTGGGAGTTGGCCGGCGCCGGTTCCCCGACGCCGGCATGCCGCATCACGGCAGCGCCGACCGCAGCAATGCCAGCAGCAGGCTGCCCCTGCTGCGGTCGGTGGCCGGGTCGAGCGGGTTCCAGTCCGGATTGTTACTGTTGAGCAGAGCGCCGATGACCATCGCCTCGGCCAGTTCGCGCCGCTGCTGGGCCAGGCGTTCGCGCTCGCGCGCGGCGCCGCGCAGCGAGATGGCGGTGTCCTCCTTGCTGCGCAACAGCGCCGGCACCCGCTTGTCTTGCTGCGCCAGCGCCAGGTTCACTTCGCGCATGATGTCGTTGACGAACAGGCAGCATTTGTCGCGCAGCTGCTCGATGTCCTGGGCCAGGAACTGATCCTTGCTGGCGCGTTCGATGATGTGCAGCGCCTGCTCTTCGCTCATCGGCAAGCTTTGGTTGCGCGGTATTTCTTTCAAAGGAAGGCTCATGGTGACACTCCGTGGTTAGTCGTCGGGCAGGGACAGGCGGTCAGGCGGGAACCGGGATCAGCTGTGGTGGTCATCGTCATCCACGTCGCTGTCGCCCGCGCTGGAAGCGCCGTCGCCGGCGCTGGACGCATGGTCGTGGTCGCGCAAGTACGGCGGCCGCTTGTTACCCCCGCTGCCGCCGATCAAGGCCAGCGAATTCTTGCTGCCGATATCGACGTAGTGGTCGCGGTCATGCATAAATTTCAAATATTCTTCGTCCGACATCCTGGCAAGCGCTGGATGGCGCTGTGCCGGCACTGGATGGCGCGGCGGCGGCGGTGGCGGCTCGTCCGGTTCGGACGCGGTGGACGTGCTGGCCGCGCGGGATGGTGGCCTGCTCCCTGGCGGCGGTCCCGGCTGATCGGGATGGTGCTCGCCATCCCGCGATTCCGGCCCCGCCGGCTGATGCTGCTCGGCGCGGCGTCCGATGGTGCCGAGGAAGTGGCCGACCTGCTCCTGCATGATGCGGGCCGATTCCTGCGTCGCCACCGCGATGCTGGCGTCGTCCAGGCCGAAGTCGCGCATCAAGTTGCCTAGCCGGGCAGGCGTGAAACTGTCCGCCGCGTTCGCTATGGACCGCAGTCCGACCGGCATGCGCTGACGCCGCGGCGCTTCTCCCTGCGCGGGCGCAGACGCGCCTCCGATGCCCAGCGCCGCATGGAACGACTGCGCCATAAGCTCTGATATGTTCATGATGATGATCCTAAAAAAGTAATGCCGCTCCCCCTTTGGAGCAACCGTGGCGGCCGGCAGGGAATTCCCCAGGCGCCGGAATGGCGCGCGCGGCCGATGAATACAGGTATATGTCGGCGCCGCCGCCGAAGTTCCGCCGCCGCCGGACCGCTTAGAGCTCGATCATGCCGACCGGCTTGACCTTGGCATGCTGGGTCAGCTCGGAGAAGGCAAACACCGGCACAGGGAAGAATTCCTCTTCGATCAGCTTGCGCACCGAGCGGCGGATGTCGGCCGCCGTCACCAGCACCGGCGGCGTGATCGGGGTGCTGACGTTGGTGGAGAGCTGCTCCAGCCGGTCCAGCAGCATCTGCTCGAGCTCGGAATCGATGTCGAGGTAGCTGCCCTGGCTGGTCTGCCGCATGGAATTGCGCAGTTGGTCTTCCAGTTCCGGCGACAGCAGGATCACCTCGATCAGGCCGTCGCGCGCGACTTCGTGACACAGCTGCCGTTTGTAGGCCAGCCGCACATAGTCGGCGATCACGTCCGGGTCGCGCTCCTTGGGCGCCCAATCCAGCGTGGTTTCCAGCAGCAGGCGGGCATTACGCAGCGACACCCCTTCGCGCGTGAGGCGCTGCACCACCTCGGTCAGGCGCGGCAGCGTCACTGTCTTGATCACTTCCTTGCCCAGCTCGGGATAGCGGCGCTCGGCCCAGCGGGTGAACCGGATCACCTCGTTGACGCCGACGAACATCTGGCAATTGCGCAGCATTTCCACTTCGATGTCGGCGGCGAACACCTGCTCCCAACGCTGGAACTGGATGCCGGCCAGGATCAGCTGCTCCTCGTCGTCGATGCGCAGCCAGACCCGGCGCCGGCGCGAACCGGCGATATTGCGTTCCATCGCGGTGAAGCCCAGTTCCTGCACCCGTTCCAGCGGCTCGCGGGTGGCGGCCCAGCCCAGCAGCATCTCGTCGTCGACCAACGGCACCTCGGCCATCATGAACTGCACCCGCCCGGCCGGCGTGCTGTCGTTGAATTCGAATTCGATCGGCTTCAGATCGGGAATGCCGCGCCGCTCCAGCATGCCGTTGCGCATGATGCGCACGGCCGACCGGATCACCTCGGCCTGCGGCGTGCTGCGCAGCGCTTCGGGCATGCGCAGCAGGAAGGGCGTGGTGGCCGAGAAATTGGTGAGGTCGACGATGCCGGCGTTCTTGCGTTCCAGCTCGTCCGACTCGCGCTGCAGCTCGGCGTCGGCCAGCGGCTTGAGCAGGCCGATCACGCCGGCCAGGCACAGTCCGCACGCCAGGCCGATGAACACCAGCGTCGGCATGCCCGGGATCAGGCCGAACAGCAGCATGATGCCGGCCGCCGTCAGCAGCGCCTTCGGTTCGGCGAACAGTTCGCCGACGATGTCGCGGCCGATGTTGGTCTCGCCCTCCTCGCCGTCATCCTTGCTGACGCGGGTGGTGATGATGCCGGCGCCCAGCGAGATCAGCAGCGCAGGAATCTGGGCGATCAGGGCGTCGCCGATCGACAGGATGGAATACACGCGCATCGCCTCGGCCGCGTCCATATTGTGCTGGACGATGCCGATCGAAATGCCGCCGATCAGGTTGATGAACACGATGCACAGGCCGGCGATGGCGTCGCCCTTGACGAATTTCATCGCGCCGTCCATGGCGCCGTGCAACTGGCTTTCCTGGCCCAGCGTGGCGCGCTTGCTCTTGGCCTCCTCGGCGGTCAGGATGCCGGCGCGCAAGTCGCTGTCGATCGACATCTGCTTGCCCGGCATGGCGTCGAGCGAAAAGCGGGCCGACACTTCCGAGACCCGCTCCGAACCCTTGGTGATGACGATGAACTGCACCACGGTCAGGATCAGGAAGATCACCAGGCCGACCACCAGGTTGCCGCCGACGACGAAATTACCGAAGGTTTCAACGATATGGCCGGCGTCGCCTTCGAGCAGGATCAGGCGCGTGGTCGAGACCGATATGGCCAGGCGGAACAGCGTGGTCAGCAGCAACACCGCCGGAAAGGTCGAGAATGCGGTGGGACCTGCCATGTACATGGCCACCACCACGATCAGCCCGGAGGCGCACAGGCTCAGCGCGATCAGCATGTCGAGCAGCCATACCGGCATCGGCAGCACCAGCATGAAGACGATGCCGATCACCAGCCCGGCGGCCAGCAGTTCGGCGCGCTGTGCCAGCCGCGCCGAGAATTTGTTCAGCAGCAGCACCACGCCCATCGCCTTCATGCGTGCTCCCCGTGCGCCGCCGGCTCATGCCACTCCAGCCGCCGCAGCACCAGCGCGATCCAGGCCTGGTTCTGCGGCGTGCGCATGGCCAGCAAGCGCTCCCGGTCCACCGGCTCCAGCAATTCGGCCGCGGCGAAGGCGGCCATCATGAACAGCCGCGGCTCGTCCGGCCACAGTTGCAGGCAGCCGCTGGCCAGCTGATGCGCCTCCTCGTACTGGTAGGCGTTCAGATGGCCCCAGACCAGGCCGATGGCCAGCTGCAGCTCGTCCGCCATGGTCTCACGCGGGACTCGTTTCCTCATCGGACACCTCTTGTTGTGGGGTAAGGTTGACTTCGACGTCGCTGCGCCGCATCTGTTGCCAGCGCAAGCGCCACAGCACCGCCAGCTCGACCACGCGGATCGCCTGCAGGCAGGGGCTGCGCCCGGCCGGCTCCTGCGCCAGCGCGTGGGCCAGCAGCAGCCGCTCCAGGCCGCGCAGGCCCGGCACCGGATCGCCGCGCCAGACGCGGTTGTCGGTGCTCAGTTGCGCGCCCAGCACGCCGGTCAGCAGCGCCATCGCAGGATCGGCCGGAAACGCCTCGGCCGGCAGCGACAGGTCTTCTTCGGCGGACAGCAGGTCGGCGCGCGCCCTGGGGACCGGTTCGGTTTCGGCGACGCGATGGATTTCGGCCAGTTCGCCGACGTCGAGATGCCTGGCCCGGTCGACGACACCGGATTGACGGCTGATCAACTGAGCAACTCCCCGGCCGCGTCCCATTGTTCGGCCGACAGCGAGGACATGTCGTCGCCGTGTTCGGTCATGCGGCGCAGCAGGTACAGGCTGCCGTCGTTGAACATGGCCGGCAGCCAGGCGCCGAAGCGCGGCAGGTCGTCGGCCCGCTTCTTCAGCACGGCCGCGGCCTGCAATCCCATGTCCGGACTCGCGCCCAGCGCCACCAGCATGCCGCTGTCCAGCGGATAGACAAACACGTGCATGCCGTTCTCCAGCGTGTTCATGGCCACGGCCTGCTGCATGCGCGCTTCCGACGCCAGTACATTGAGCAATTCTTCCATTCTTCCCTCCTCTCCCGGTTAAACTGCCGCGCCCGCCTTACGCTTGGCGCTGCGCTTCGCGGCGCAAGCCGGCGATCTGGTCGCGCCATTCCTGCTCGCGGATTTCATCGCGCGTGGGCAAGGTCGGCACGTCGGCGTGCGCCAGGCTGACTTGCCGCGCCAGTTCCTCGAGCAGCTCGCGGCGCGCCGGCAGCTTGTCCTGCGGCCACAAGGTCAGCGGCAGCTGGGCCAGCGTGTCGCGCAGGAACAGGCAGATGCCGCCCCGCTGTTCGATGTCCGGCTTGTGGCTGCCGACGATCTGCGTGATCAACTGGTTGGCCTTGCCCTTGCCCCAGCCGGCTTCGGCGGCGGTCAGCAGCACGGTGGCGATTTCCACCGGACTCGGCTCGGCCACCACCTTGAGTTTCTCGGCCAGGTCGCGGCGCAAGGCTTCGGCCAGGGTCACGCTGGAACGCACCAGCGTGAACGCCGACGCATCGGACATGGTGAGCCAGTACCGTCCCATGCTGCGCTGGGGGTTTTTTCGCAAGTCGGATTTCACTATCGTCTCTCCTGGGGGCGCATCAAAAACCCGACATCATGCGCGAGCGCAGGCTGGTCATCGCATTCAGGCATTTGTCGGGACCGAAATTCTTGATCAGGGCTTTCAGCATCGTCAGCGGCGACAGCGGCGCGTCGAAGTTGCCCCGGGTTTTGGCGCCGATCAGGAAGCGCAGGTCGCGCGTCGATGGCAGCTTCCGGGATTCGCCGTCCTGGCCGGCCATGGCCTCGAGCGAGTTCACCAGTTCATCCGACTCCTGCAGCGCGCGGCGCATCTCGTGCGGATGACGCTCCATCAGCTCGCTCATCATTTCATTGAGCGCGTTCCTGAGCGAATTTTTCTTCATCTTGCTGATGGGCTGGTCTTCCAGCTTTTCCAGCGCGTCGTGCAGGATGTTGTAGCGCTGCATGGGCTGGAAATATTCCGCCAGCATGGCCTCGACCTCTTCCTGGCGCGCGCGGCCGCTGTCCTCGCGCAGCATGTCCAGCGTGTCTTCCACCGGCGACATGTTGAGCAGATCGTCATCGTCGTCGCCTTCCTGGTAGCTGGCGTCGAGCCGCGACTTTTTCTGCGTCTCCTTCTTGCTCGGCTGCCGTGGCTGGCGCGTGGGCGTGGCGGCGCGCTGGCTCAGCGTGCGCCGCTTGAAGTGCACGCCTTCCCGCACCCCGGCCTGGCCGTTGATGGCGTCGAGCGGCGTCAGTTCGGTGGCCGTGGCGACGTTGGCGGACAACACCCCTTGCCGGCTCACGTGCCGGGCGTGGTGGCGCACCGGCGCCGGCGTCTCGGGCGCGTTGTTGTTGCTGAAGCGGTTGATTTGCATGTTCATGGCCATCAGTGGCGACTGGCCATGAGCCGGTTCCATCAGGGCGGCTATGCGCGGGCGGGCGCCGCGCTGAGTGGCAGAGACGGTGCTTGAGTTCCCTCATTGTCGCTGAAACAGCGCGCCGGTTTCTCAATTTTATTCAATGTCTCACGAATGTTCACCGAACCGATGCAGAGGCCGCTTGCGCTGCTATCGTCCATCCATACCCAGCCGCAACGGCGATCAAGCAGTGCTTGCGCCGGCAGGCTGTTTCCCCACCAACACATGCAGCAAGGAGAACATCATGACCCAGACAGTTTCCGCCGGCGAATCAGCGTTGGCCGAGGCCGCCAACCCCGGCATCGACATCGTCAAGCTCTACACCACCCACCGCACCCACCTGCTGCGCTTTGTGCAGCGCTATGTCGGCAACCGCGAGGACGCCGAGGACGTGGTGCAAAACACCTTCATCGAGGTGGCCAAGTGCGCGCATCGTTTTTCCGGCCTGTCCAAGCCGTCGACCTGGCTGTTCGGCATCGCGCTGAACCTGGCGCGCAACCAGGTGCGCCGCAACGCGGCCGACCGCTACGATGCGGTCGACGACGATTTCATGGACCAGATCGCAGACGTGTATGCCGATCCCGCTCTGCTGTTCGAGTATCGCCAGATCGCGGAAAAGGTCGGCGCCATGCTGGACCAGCTGCCGGTCCGGATACGCTCGACCTTCGAGGCGGTGCTGGACGGCGACGCCACCTACGAGGAGGCGGCCGAACAGCTGCATATCCCGATCGGCACGGTGCGCTCGCGGGTGTCGCGGGTACGGGCGGCGGTGCGCAGTGAATACGGCGCCGCCAGCGACGGCAATGGCGTGTCCCACGGCTTTCGCTGATGGCGCCGGCGCGCTCGTCTCAGGCCGGACTCTGGCCGGCGCAGGCCGCCGCGAAATATCCCCTGGCCATGTCTGCCGTGGCCAGGATGGCATCCATCACGTCGCGCTCGTCGCGCAACTCCTGCAGCGGCACCTTGCGCACCACGATGTAGCGCCCTTCATCGGCATGCCACAGAAAATCGATCGACATCAGGCGCTGGTCGGCGCCAGGCGCCGGCGGATGCGGGCTGTAGCCCGGCTGTTCCGCCGTCTGCAGCAGCGCCGTGATGGACAGCCAGTGTTCCGCGCCGCCCGAGGCCAGCGCGGTGCGGGTCAGGATGTCGCCGATCAGCAGTTCGATCACCGGCGGTCCCGCCGTCTGTTGGTCGGACAACTCCACCATCTCCAGCAACAGGCGCTGTACGGCTGCCACGGAAAAGTCGTCGTCGGGGTGCTTGTCTTCGTCGCGTCGCAAGATGATGGCCTTGTAAAATCGGCGCCGGAGTGCCACGGCCGATGGGTGTCGATCTGATTATTTTATCCCAGGCGAGCCGCGGCAGGCCGCATTTTCGCGGACCGTGCCGGGCAAAGCCCCTGAGGCGGGGCTCGGAGATGGGCTGCGCTACAGCATGTGCAGCGCGCGCCAGACCGGCGCCCGCTGTCGTACGATGGCCTCGGTCAGGTAGCACAGCTCGGCGTGCAGGTCGTCCTCGTCCACCAAAGCCTTGCCGTCCTTGTTCAGGTGCAATCCCTGGCTGCGCAGGATGGCGCCGATCCGGCGGGCCCAGTTGACCGTGTCGGCCGGTTCCGCTTCCTGTTGCAGCAGGCCGTACACCAGGCGCTGCACCAGCCCGGACTTGAGTCCGTTGCCCAGCAGCGGCGACGCCAGGGCCTGGTACTGGTCGCCAAACAGCGACGCCTGCGCCACGGCGGCGTTCATCTTGCGCGCCGCGTCGGGCGCGGTGGCGGCGGCGCCGGTGAAGTAGGCCGAGGCCTGGTCCGAGGCGGTCAGCAAGGCCGCCATCTCGCCGATTTGCAGCAGGCTGCAGCCGGCCAGCGCGGGCAGCGCCGCCAGTTCGTCCAGGGTGTGCGGCCGCAGCGCCAGCGCGTCGAGCACCGGTTGGTAGGTGGCGGCGTCGACGTCGATGTTGCCGATGGGGAGCTTCAGCGCCAGCGTGGCCTGGCCGGGCAAGGCCGTCAGCGCCAGGCCGACCTGGCGCAGCCAGTGTTCCTGGCGCGCCGGCGTCATGCGGCGCGCGCCGCGCACGAAGATGTCCTCGCGAAAACTGGTGTTGGTCAGGTAATCCTTGATCGTCTCGCGCAGCGCCAGGTCCGGCACGGTCTGCAGCAGCTCAAGCTGCTCCGGCGTCAGGAACAGCTGGGGGAAGCTGCGCGACAGCTCGCCGGAGCCGATGTAGTCGAGCTTGGCGGAGGCCATGTCGCGCACTACATCGGCGTGGTACAGCGGCCGCCAGCCGGTGCTCATGTATTCGTGCGCCAGGTAGTGGGCCTTGTCGCGCATCAGCGAATCGATGCGGTATTGCAGGTCCGGATTGCCCTTGAAAAAGTCGGCGCCGCTGTCGACCAGGCCGCCGACCAGCGCGCGCACATGCTCGACCTGCTGCGGACGCGGATGGCTGTCGCGCTGCGCATATTCAAGGATAAGACGCTGCAACGGCAGCGCCGCGGTCCAGCCCGGCATGGCGTTGTAATTGAGATAGACGATGCCGCCCGGCTTCAGGTAGCGGTTGATGAAGTCGGCGATGTGCCGGCGGTTGTCGGCGTCGACCCAGCTGTAGACGCCATACATGGTGATGAAGTCCAGCTGCGGCAGCGCCACCTTGCCGGCGGCCAGTTCGGCAAAGCTGTTTTCCAGCAGCGTCAGGTTGTTCAGTTGCGCCGCCGACGACAGCTGGCGCGACGCGGCCACCTGCGACGGACTGAAGTCGACCGCGTAAAACTCGCCCCGAGGATGGCTGGCGGCCAGGATGTTGGCCGTCAGGCCCTGGCCGGCGCCCAGTTCCATGTAAGTGAAATGGCCGTCCAGCGGCACCGGCTCGTAGCCGTTGAGCACGCAGGCGAAACTCAGGTGGGTGGGACTCTGTTCGCGGAAAAACGCGGCCGGGTAGTCGATATTGGATACGTAACCGTCATTCCAGTTCATTGCTCGCACTCCTCTGTATGCAATGGCGGCGGCAGCATCAGCAGGCCGCGCCATAGCGGACTGCGCCGTTCAAGTATGGCTTGCACCGTGGCCCAGATGCCGCTGATGATCTCGTCCTCCGAATCGAGTTCGAGCTCGTCGCGCACCACCGCCCGGCCCTGTTCGACCACCTGCCGCCAGACCTGGGTGGCGATCGCGTCCACGTTGAGCGGCAGCGCCTGCGCCGCCACGGCCGGCAGCACGGCGCGGTAGACCAGGCGCTGGAACAGCGGCGCCTTGATGCCGCTGCCCAGCAGCGGCGCGGCAAACACGCGGTAGGCCGCCTCGCCGCCGCGCGCCTGCCCGGCGATGGCCAGGTTGAGCCGGCGCGCGGGCGACGTGTCGGCGCCGGCGGCGCCGAGGAAGTACGGGGCGGCTTGGCCGGTGTCGGCCAGCAGCGCCGCCGCTTCGGCGATCTCGGCCAGCGTATGCGATGCCATGGCCGGCAGCCGCGCCAGCTCCAGCAAGGTGCGCGGCTCCTGCCCCAGCGCCGCCAGCAACGGCGCGTAGGCCGCCGGCGGATTGGCGCCCTGGGCCGGGAACTTCAGGCCGGCATGGAGCTGTTCGGGCAGCACCGTCAAGGCGATGCCGCACTGTTCCTGCCATTGCCGCTGGCGTTCCGGGCCCATGCGGCGCGCTCCGCGCACGAACACGTCCTTGCGGAAGCAGGTGTTCTTCATGTAGTCCTTGATGGTCTCGCGCAGCGCCGGGTCGGCGATGGTGTCGAGCAAGGCGCTTTGCGCCGGCGTCAGGTACAGGGCCGGCAGCGCCCACGACAGGCCGGCCGAACCGACATAATCAAGTTTGGCGGCGGCCACGTCGCGCACCACGTCGGCGTGGTACAAGGGCTCCCAGCCACGGTTCATGTATTCATGCGCCAGGTAGCTGGACCAGTCGGCGTCGCCGGTCATGGCGGCGTCGAGGTAGGTGCGCAGGCCGGCGCCGGCATTGTTGGCGAAGTAGGCGGCGTTGTTTTGCACCAGCCCGCCCACCAGCTTGCGCATGTGTTCGATCTGCTGGTGGCGGCTGCCGGGATACAGGTCGACATGCTCGAGGATCAGGCGCTGCAGCGGCAAGGTCGTGCTCCAGCCCGGCATCGCGTTGTAGCTGATGTAGGCGATGCCGCCCGGCTTCAGGTAGCGCGCGAGGAAGCGCACGATATGGCGCCGGTTCTCGGCGTTGACCCAGCTGTAGACGCCGTGCAGCGTGACGAAATCAAACTGCGGCAAGCTCACGGCGCCATCGGCCAGGTCGGCGAAGCTGCTGTCCAGGAATTCCACATTGGCCAGTTCGGCGCTTTCCGCCAACTGGCGGCTGGCGGCGATGTGCGCCGGATTGAAGTCCGCCGCATAGAAGCGCCCCAGCGGATTGGCGGCGGCCAGCACATTGGCGGTCAAGCCCTGGCCGGAACCCAGTTCGAAATATGTGAACGGCCGATCCAGCGCGACCGGTTCCACGCCGTTGAGTATGCAGGCAAAGCTGAGCAGCGACGGACTCTGCTCGGGAAAAAACTCCGCGACGTAGTCGATATCGGAAACGTAACCTTCATGCCAATCCATGGAGATTCCTTCAAGTGATGGGAAAAAGCGCGGACGCCTATTTGCGGTGCAGCCGGCGGATGCGGTGCCAGGGGAAGCCGTCGTCCAGGTGGCCGGTGGCGAAATCGATCATCGGCGGTGCGCCGGGATCGCGGTCCTGATCAATGACAAGAAAATGCTCGCTCATGAAACTCCTCCATCAAAAAGTGGGTACACCAGACGAGAGCCGGAACCCGTGCGGGTTCCGGTGTTGCGGCATCAAGGCGCGGCTGCCGCACCGCGCCTTTCAGACTCAGGCGGACACGGTGCCGTCCTTGCGGGCGGCGTCGGCATCCCAGGTGGCCAGCAGGCCGTCGTGCTGGCCGTTGGTGGCCGACTCGATTTTCTTGAACAGCTCGGCGTCGTTGGCCATGTAGGCCTTGGCTGCTTGCTGCACTTCCGGCGGCACCTGGATGGTCTTGCCATCCTTGCCCGTCAGGTAGCCGGTGTCGGCCATCTGCTTCATCTGGGTGTCGGACAGCATGCCGGTGGCCTTGTCGTTCTGGAAGTTCTTGATGGTGCCGACCGCGCTCGAATCGGATGGCAGGTTGGTGTTGCCAGTTCCAGTGACCGGCGGCTGGCCGCCCGGCGTCGGCGTGCCGGTAGGGCCAGGGCCGCCGTTGGCCGAGACGCTGCCGTCCTTGACGGCGGCGTCGGCGTCCCAGGTCGCCAGCAGGCCATCGTGCTGGCCGTTGGTGGCCGACTCGATTTTCTTGAACAGCTCGCCGTCGTTGGCCATATAGGTCTTGGCGGCCTGCTGCACTTCCGGCGGCACCTGGATGGTCTTGCCGTCCTTGCCCGTCAGGTAGCCGGTGTCGGCCATCTGCTTCATCTGGGTGTCGGACAGCATGCCGGTGTTCTTGTCGTTCTGGAAGTTCTTGATGGTGTTGACCGCGCTTGAATCGGACGGCAGGTTGGTGTTGCCGCTGCCGGTAGTGGCGACCGGCGGCTGGCCGCCCGGCGTCGGCGTGCCATTGGGGCCGCCGTTGGCCGAGACGCTGCCGTCCTTGACCGCGGCGTCGGCGTCCCAGGTCGCCAGCAGCCCGTCGTGCTGGCCGTTGGTGGCCGACTCGATTTTCTTGAACAGCTCGCCGTCGTTGGCCATATAGGTCTTGGCCGCTTGCTGCACTTCCGGCGGCACCTGGATGGTCTTGCCGTCCTTGCCCGTCAGGTAGCCGGTGTCGGCCATCTGCTTCATCTGGGTGTCGGACAGCATGCCGGTGTTCTTGTCGTTCTGGAAGTTCTTGATGGTGTTGACCGCGCTCGAATCGGACGGCAGATTGGTGTTGCCGGTATTGCCGCTGCCGGTGACCGGCGGCTGGCCGCCCGGCGTCGGCGTGCCGTTGGTGCCGTAGTTGGGCGCAATGCTGCCGTCGCTGACCGCGTGGTTGAAATCGCCCTGCCCCAACTGGCCGTCGTGCTTGCCGTCGGTGGCCGATTCCAGTTTCTTGAACAGGGCTGCGTCGTTGGCCATGTAGGTCTTGGCGGCGTCCTGCACTTCGGGCGGCACCTGGATGGTCTTGCCGTCCTTGCCGGTCAGGTAGCCGGTGTCGGCCATCTGCTTCATCTGGGTGTCGGACAGCAGGCCGATATTGTGTTCCTTCTGGAAGTCGTTGATGGTCTTGGCGGCGCCGTATTCGGACGGACGGTTGGGCGACACGTGGCCGTTCATGACCGCGCTCATGAAGCTGTCCTTCGGAATGCCGGTCGGGCCGTTGTTGCCGTTGCTGCCGCCATTGGCCTGGATGGTGCCGTCCTTGACCGCGTTGCCGTAGTCGCCCTGGCCCAGCTGGCCGTCGTGCTTGCCGTTGGTGGCCGATTCCATTTTCTTGAAGAAGGCGGCGTCGTTGGCCATGAAGACCTTGGCGGCGGCCTGCACGTCGGGCGGCACCTGGACGGTCTTGCCGTCCTTGCCGGTCAGGTAGCCGGTATCGGCCATCTGCTTCATCTGCGAGCTCGACAGCAGACCGATGTTGTTATTTTTCTGGAAGTCGTTGATGGTCTTGGCCGCGCCGGACTCGGATGGCTGGTTGCCGCCGCCGGTCAATCCCATGTTGGTGCGGATCATGTCCTTGACGCTGTCGGGGATGGGCAGGCTGTTCAGCCAGTTGTTGACCTCCTGCTTGTAGTTCTTGTCGTTGCCTGGGTCGTGCAGTGCGATGTCCACTTCTTCCGGGTTGGAGGGCGCGCCGGTCAGCTTGAGGGTGCCGACGAAGCCGGAAGGATCCTCCGTGGTATAGGTAGTGCTGGTGGTGGTAGTGGTGACTGTTGACGACATGCTTTTCTCCGAAAATGGTGGGGGTCTGAAACATTCTTGAACACGTCTCGCTATCCGGCCTGCCCGACTCATCTGAAATTGCATGGCCCGTCAGGGAGCTGGTCCGCGCGGACTCGCAAATAAGTCGCGGTGCATTTGCAATAGTTCCGGCGGCGTCACGCTATCTGCATGGGTAACGCGGCCGCCGCGCGCCCACGACGGACGCGCCGGACCGCGCAGCGGCGATCCGGCGACAAGCAACAGGGGAAGCCGGCGCACGCCGGTATGTGGCGCCGCGGCCTACAAGGCGGACTGCGCGGCCTCTTCGGCCTTCTTGATGAATTTGGTGAACACGTTGACGTTGTCGACGTTGGCGGCGGCGGCGCTGACCCCCGCCATATTGGCCCGGGCCTCGCTGCCGCCGGCGCGCGCGCCAGCGCTGATGGAACCGGTGCTGCTGGTGGATATACTCATGTCGACCTCCTCGGCTATTGCTGGTCGTTGACGCTTTTTGCCATGGTGCTGAAAATCTTCAGCTTGGCCAGCGAGGTTGCCTGCTGCGATACCCACAGCTGGAATTCCATCGCCTGCGCCGATCCCTGCTGGGCCGCGCTGACCATGGAGTTGGGTGTGCCCTGCTTCAAGCCGGGATTGTCCTGCGATGCGTATCCACTACCGAGTTGGCTTTGGAAGGTGGCCATGGTGTGCCTTTCAAAAGAATGATATGCCGCCGCCGGCGGAAACAGGATGGGCAACACCAGGCATGCGCGCCGCCCATCCCGAGGAAGCACTATCTCATGCGATGGTGCCCGATCAGATCAGCGCCAGCGAGTTATCGCGGCCCTTTTTCTGGAACTTCACTTTGGCGTTGTCGCCATCGACCATTTCGCCTTCTGCGTTGGTGGCTTCTTGAGCCGCGACCGCCATACCGGCACCTACCGCTCCACCTGCTGGGACTCCCATTGCCATAATTAACTCCTCAGTTGTTTAAAAAATGCCGCCTGTACCGCAGTCAAGAAGCAAGACGGTCTTCCATGGGTCGCAACGCAAGGCGCGCCGGTTCCCGCGGCCGGCATTTATTTGCGGATTATTTTTCATCGGCATCTTCCTCACGGCAACCATGGGAACTTTAGTAAAAAATCCGACCACCCATTTTTGCAGTAAAAATTCCCTCAACTTCCAAAGGACATACCATGGGCTTAAATGTTACTTTTACGGGCAGCAGCGGCGCGAGCGGCATCCCATCCGCAGGTGAAATGGATTCGTTCGCTTCCGGCTTGAAGAACGCTTCGTCGGGCGATCTGCTGAGCGCACTCGGCAAACCCGGCATGGAACCGTGGCAAAAAGACGCCATCAACAAGGAACTGACCAACCGCGCCGCCCAGTCGGAACCGGCCAAGAGCGGTGGCGAAAGCGAAGACGACATCAAGAAGCTGCTGAAGAAGCTGCAGGACGGCACCATCTCGCCGGAGGAACTGCAGAAACTGGCCGGCATGCTGGGCGTCGATCCGGAGAAGCTGGAAGCGGTCAAAGGTAAAGGCGCCGGTCCCGACGGCACCAATATCGAGATCCAGGGCGGCTAAGCGTCTGTTCGGGCCCGGACGCCGTCCGGGCCCCGCGCCGGCGCCGCGGCAAGGGCCGCCCGTCCTCTTGTCCGGCGCCGGCGCCGCCTGCCGGCCCCTCCCTCAATACGCCGCGAACAGAAAATGATCCTGGCGCCAGCGCCTGGCCATGCCGGCAAAGAATTCCAATAATTCCACGGTCGACTCCAGCGTCGCCTCCTCCAGGGCAAAGCGGCACATCAGCCCGATCATGTTGCGGTCCGCCTGGTAGGTGAAGGCCGGGCTGTTGACGCCGAATAGATACGCATTGGTTTCCAGCAGACGCAACAGCATGCGCTCGCGCGACTGCGGCGGCAGCACGCCGAATTCGCAGTACACCAGCACGCTGTCGGGCACGATCAGCCCGCCGTGGAACAGCGTGAAATTCACATCCCCCAGCGGCAGCTGCGCCGCCTGATACATGATCCCCGGTTCAGGGATATCAAACTTCCTGCATAACTGCCCGATCAGGGCACGGTAGCGTTCTAGCACATCCGATCCTTTATTTATTTTCATTTTTTGTACCCAAGTCGATTCAGATGGGTCAACGCCGATGCCGTTGCAGTTCCCCCGCTGCAATAAGAAGAAATCCCGGCGGCAGGGAACCGATGGAACCCGGCGCCTGCCCCTGTCCACCCACGTCCATGCGCCGTTCCGGCTCCGGAGCGGTCCCTCCCCTCTACCGGAAAACGCCATGAACAAACACCCGGCCTTACCCCATCGCACCGAGGAATACCGATCCATCCACGGCGCCGTGCATCTGCTGCCCTTCGAAGACAACAACAGCGTCGATACCGGCGCCACCAGGATCATGGTGCGGGGCGAAGGCGTCCACCTGTGGGACAGCGAAGGCAACCGCTTCCTGGACGGCATGTCCGGCCTGTGGTGCACCGCCGTCGGCTACGCAAGGCCGGAACTGATCGCCGCCGCCACCCAGCAACTGCAGCAGCTGTCCTTCTGCAGCCAGTACTTCAATATCACCCACCCCGCCGTGGTGCGCCTGTCGGCCAAGCTGCTGCAGCTGCTGCCCGGCGACTTCAGCAAGATCCTGTACACCAACTCGGGTTCGGAAGCCAACGAAACGCTGATCCGGGTGGTGCGGCGCTATTGGGACGTGGCCGGCAAGCCCGACAAGAAGCAGTTCATCAGCCTGCGCAACGGCTACCACGGCTCGACCGTCGGCAGCGCCTCGCTGGGCGGCATGAAGCTGATGCATGAGATGGGCGACCTGCCCATTCCCGGCGTGCACCATATCGACGAGCCGTACTGGTATGGCGACGGCGGCGCGCTGACCGAGCACGAGTTCGGGCTGCAGGCCGCAGGCAAGCTGGAACAGGCCATACTGCGGCTGGGCAGCGAACGGGTGGCGGCCTTCGTGGCCGAGCCCTTCCTGGGCGCCGGTGGCATGATCTTCCCGCCGGCCAGCTATTGGCCCGAGATCCAGCGCATCTGCCGCAAGCACGACGTGCTGCTGTGCGCGGACGAGGTGATCGGCGGCTTCGGTCGCACCGGACAATGGTTCGCCCATCAGCACTTCGATTTTCAGCCGGACACGCTCACCATCGCCAAGGCGCTGACATCGGGCTATATCCCGATGGGCGGGCTGGTGCTGTCGACGCGGATCGCCAGCGCGCTGGCGGAAAAAGGCGGCGTCTTTGCCCACGGCCTGACCTACCAGGGCCATCCGGCGGCGGCGGCGGTGGCGCTGGCCAATCTGCAATTGCTGGACGAGGGCGGCATTGTCGAGCAGGTGCGCCAGCACACCGGCCCCTACTTCCAGCGCCGGCTGCGCGAAGTATTCGGCGAGCACGTGATGGTCGGCGAGATCCAGGGCGCCGGCATGGTGGCGGCGTTGCAGCTGGTGGCCGCCAGGGACGGCAGGCGCCGCTTCATGAACGAGGGCGGCGTCGGCGCCTATTGCACGCGCAAGGCGCTCGAACAGGGCCTGATCGTGCGGCCCCAGTCCGCCCGCATCATCATGGCGCCGCCGCTGGTGAGCACGCGCGACGACATCGAGCAACTGCTGGGCAAGCTGAAAGCGGCGGTCGACCAGACCGCGCGCGCGCTCGAGATGTTGTAAGGCGCGGGCCGGCACAGGGCCGGCCTGCGGCGCCCCTATTCCGACAGGGCCCCGAGCCAGCCGCGCAGCCAGGCACCGCGCGGCGCGCGCCGCTGCTGCTTGAGCAGCTTGATCCGTTGTGTCACGCGTTGCCGGGCGTGGTACAGGGCTACGCTGTCGCGGCCGGCGGCCGGCGGGGAGAACCAGATACGCATCATGCACATCCTTTCTGAGTGGGTATGGCCATGGGTGGCGGACGCGCGGCGTTCGTTCCATCGACACCGCGCAAGGCACGGAACTCGCTGCCGCATGGCGCCACTTATAAATTCCTCAACCACACCGATAGGCAAACCATGACCATCGCACTGAACGGCAACGGGCAGATCAACCCGTTCGAATTGAACAAGAACGACGTCCACGATATGAAGGAATTTCACAAGGAGAACGAAAACAAATCGGCCGGCGACCTGCTGAACCTGGCCGAAAACGGTCATCTGGAAAGGTGGCAGAAGGCCGCCATCGGCCAGGAGCTGCAGCACCGCCTGGACCACGGCGAGATCGGCAAGGACTGCACGCCCGAGGAAAAGAAGGAACTCCAGGGCCTGCTCGACAACATGAAAAAAGGCAATCTGTCGCCGGACGGCGCCGAACGCCTGGAGACCCTGCTGCACGCCAGCCCCACCGCCGGCCATGATCCCCACGGCGGCATCAACTAACGACGCGATGCGCGGGACGCTCCGTCCGGGCCTTCCCGCGCCCTACCCCATCATGAAAAATTACGCTATTTCCCTGCTGACCGGCATATTGGTCGGTCTGATTTATGCGGTGTTCCGCATCCCCTCGGCGCTGCCGCCGGCAGTGGTCTTCATCGGTTTCCTTGGCATGTTCCTGGGCGAAAAATTCGCCGAGACCATCCTGCGGCGCCATGCCGCCGTCCCCGAGATCCAGGCCGCCGCCGCGACCGCTGTGGCCGATGCCGCACCGGTTCCGCCACAGCACTAATCTATCGCTGTCTGAAATAAAAACGGCGGCCTGCACCTTCGAAAGTGCAGGCCGCCGTTGTGCTGGCGCGTTGAATCAGGCCTGTGTTGCGACGGGAGTCTCCTCACGCATCCGGCGTACCGCGTCGACCAGCTTCGCATCGACCGCAGGACCGAACGCGAGCACCGCGGTCCAGGCAGCGTTGATCGGCGACAGGCTGGCGGCGAACACCAATTCCTTGGCGGCGGCGACCGCCAGATCGGACGCTCCATGCTGCGTCATATAGGTGCCCAGCTGGTTCGAGGCAAAATTGCTGAGACCTATCCCGACGCTCCAGATGGCGGCGCTGGCCACGGTTGATGCCGGCTGGTCGCGCAGCTGGTGGACACCGTCGCGCAGGCCCTGCACCAGTTTTTCTCCAAAGTCGTTGCCTACCTGGCGCGCGCCGCCTGCCAGTGTCGCCGCCGTGCGGTCGCTCCACGCGGGCATATCGTGGCGCTGCCTGAGTTGCTCAAGCTGCGTTTCCCAGGTTTGACTGGCCAACAACAGCGCCGGACCGCTGCGGCTGTGTTTTTCCTCGACGGTCTTGTCGATGCCCGCCACCACCGAGCCGCCGATGAGAGCGGTCACCGGACCGCCGACGCTTTGCGCGATCATTCCCGCCCTTGGGCTGTGCACGTGCGCCAGGGTCGGCAATTCGCCCACCGTGGCGAACGACGCCGGGAAGCCCTGGAAGCTGGCCATTTCCTTGTATTTTTGTACCGAGCCGGGTTGCAGCCCGGCGACCGCCTCGGCCATGGCCGGATGCAGATCGGTCGGGTGCAGCCATGGCGTATGGGCCGTCGTCCGGCCATTGACGCCGCCGCCGACGTGCACCAGCAAATAGGTCAGGAAGCCGGACAGCAGGCCGACGTTGATGTCCCTGACCTTCGGCAGCCAGGTGGACAGCTGGCCGCCTACCGCGTTGGCTACGGCAAACGGCAATGCGCCACTGCCGCCGGCCGCCATGTGCGCGCTCAGGTCGATGGCGTGCGCGTAAGCAAACAAGCTCTGCAGATTTGCCACCGTCTCGCCATTGCCATGCAGCGCAGCGGCCCGGTTGGCGGCCAGTTCGTCGATGGCTGTATCGTTGGCGCCATTTTTATACGGTGCGAACAGCGCGTTGACATATTCGTGCATGGCACGTTGGGCGTCGGCCGCATGCGGCGTCACGCCGCTGATCGAGGCGGCGTCGGCCGACGATACCGATTGGCGCAAACGGTTTGCGATGGAGTTGTCGCGCGCGCTCGGCTGTGGCGGGGTGGACGGCGATGCCGGCAGCTGCGCTTCATTGGCAGGCAGCGGGGCCGGTTTGGCGTCGTCGTGAGACAGCGACGCCAGGGAAAAACTATTGGAGGGGGTTACAGCAGCCATGATCGTATACTTTCAATGTGGGTTATCGGGATTGCGGTCTCTTGCCGGCATGGAGGCGGCGCAGCGGCTGGCGCGTCGCCGAAAAAAACAGTGCGCCCAATGTACAGGTTGCGCCCTCTACGGCTGCCGACTATGGGAATGTCCGAAATTCCCGCTTGCGCACGGCATCTCTCGCTGCAAACGACAGAGTTGGTCCGGCCATTCTGTTCCCAAGCCTTCTTGCGAAGGGGCCGGTGTCTCGGCTTAACGGTGTTTAGGTGCCGTAAGCAAGAAATTGCGATTCATTTGCAATTATCGATTTGCGCTATTTACGTCAGACGCCTGACGTGATGTATCGCCGATTACTGGCCGCCCTGTCGAAACCTGTACACCCCCGTCAGATGCCGGCGCCTTCCGCCACGCGGAAGATCACCGGCATTTGGTGGAGGTGGGGGGAATCGAACCCCCGTCCAGCACGGTTTTAGCCTTTGAGTACGCGTTGTTCCGCACACACCAATACTGGTATGTGTAGGCTGCCGGTACCCAAGTTCCATGATTCGCAAGGCAGTCGTGGCGTGGAACCGTCGTCGATCCCGGGGTTACTCAAGGACACGTATGACGTCGTCTTCACGGGGAAGGATGCATGGGAATATTTGCGCGATTTGGCGTCTCCACGGATGCGTATATCGCACCTGACCCGCTGTCCCCTGCTGCCCCGTCCAGATCAGGCGCGGCGCCCGCTGTCGTGCCGCCCTTGTCCGGGCACGTCTATGCGCAGGCATCCGCTCCTCCCAAAAAGAACGCCTTGCAAATCAAGCTGCTGGCAACGCTCAATCACACATCCTCGGCAGGCATTCGAAATCTTGATGCGGCAAGCGCCGCGAAGACGATGGTCCGCGAGGACTTTTACACGAAAGAAGGCAACTTCAAATCCGCCAACAAATACAGCGCGAAGAAGGCATGGAGCGAAGAGAAGACCCGGCTGCTCGCATCCAATAGCGCAGTCAAGCAAATCAGGGCGGTCAAGGGCGACCGGCCAGCGATGGTGCGGGCCGCGCTGGCATCGAAGGGGCACAATTGCTTTGATCTGTCGCTCATTGCACAAGACTGTTTGCGCAGCTCGGGCAAGCAGGCAATACTCGGCGGCACGCCCGATCACGTCTTTGTCGTGGTCGGCGCGATTGAGCCAGGCCCCATGCCGAAAGACATGACGAAATGGCCCAAAGACCTGGCCATTTGCGACCCCTGGGCCAATATTGCCTGCCTGGCCAAGGACTATCCGGAGAAATTTACCGAGAAGATGGGGAAATGGGACTCGAAAGAAAAGTTCATCCTGGATAAGGACGTTCAACATCTCAGTCCAACCTCCGATCAGTGGTTAAAGCGCCAGCTTGAAGGCGACAAAGACGTCGGTGATGCCTAGCCGATGCCGATGTGCGGGCGCCGGCGGATACGATATTTCACCATATCAAAAAATAAAATGTGCTGTTCTCCCGGCAAAATTCCGTAACATCGTGCTATTTGACGCTTACAAAGTTTCTTGGCGCGCACGCTTGACATGCGCGATAACGCAAGATATCTTCATCGCCATTGCCTCATTGAAAGTTTTCTAAAACCTCAAGTCCGGGATGGAAACGTTTCCTATTATCGGAATGCTGCCGTAACAAACCACGTATAGGGTATAAAAAAATGAATACACCTCCGTATCGACAGCGCTTGCCGCTGCAACAGCTACGCAAGCTTCCCATCCAGGGCTTGCCATTGGCCCTGACCTTGCTGCTGGCCGCTTGCGGCGGCGGCAGCGCCGATTCCACCGCCAACGCGCCGCGCACCTTGAGCGCAATGAAAGTCCAGGGCGGCGCCGTGGCGTCGGCCGAGACCGCGTTGACGCCGGTCAGCGCCATCGCCAGCTCGTCCGAGCGCGGCGACCTGTCCGGAGCGGCAGCCATCGACCACAACGAAGGCACCCGCTGGAGCAGCGGCTTTAGCGACGACCAGTACCTGACGCTGGACTTCGGCAGCACGCAGACCATCACCCGCGTGCGTATCGACTGGGAAAACGCCCACGCAACCCAGTATCTACTGCAAGTGTCCGACGACAACTCGACCTGGACCACCATCAAGACCGTCGACAACAGCCAGGGCGGCACCGAGGACTTGACCGGACTGAACGGTCAAGGCCGCTACCTGCGCATGAAGGGCGTCAAGCGCTCGACCAATTACGGCTATTCGATCTTCGAGATCCAGGCCTTCACCGGCAGCCCTGCCACCACGCCGCCGCAGGACCCGATACCCGATCCGCCGCCGACGGTGCCGGTTGACGTGAGCAAGCCCGGCGTGGCCATCAAGCCGGTGGCGGCGACCTCGTCGGCCACGGAAAACGGCGGCCTGTCCGCCGCCATGGCGATCGACGGCCAGACCAACACCCGCTGGGCCAGCGCCCCCGAGGATGGCGCGTGGATACAGTTCGACTTCGGCGCCAAGGCCCAGGTCGGCTACATGAAGCTGCTGTGGGAAAACGCCTACGGCAAGCAGTACAACCTGCTGGTGTCGGACGACGGCCAGAAGTTCACGACGATCCGCACGGTGACCGCCGGCCAGGGCGGCACCGAGGAGTTCTTCAACCTCGGCGTCAACTCGCGCTACATCCGCCTGCAGGGCGTGGCTCGTGCGACGCAATACGGCTACTCGCTGTTCGAGGTCGAGTTCAAGACCCCGGGCAGCGACAACACCCTGTCCAGCGCCACCACGTCGGCCTTCAAGTTCCCGGCCAGCGGCGCCGGCCTGGCGCCGTTGCCCGCGGCTGAAGCGCTGGAGTCGCTGCAGTTCACGCTGCCCGACGGCACGCTGGTGACCCGCTTCGGCGCGCGCGGCCTGGCCCGCCACGGCCGCGAGCGCGGCGAGGAATGGAATGAAATCGGCTACGGCCCGAACGAGACCGTCGATCCGGTCACCGGCCTGCCGGTCGACAAGGGGCCGGGCAACTACCTGACCTTCGTGCCGCAATACTTCAAGAACCGCAGCTGGGGTGTCGAGGTCATCGACAACAGCCGCGTGGCCGGCGTCACCAAGCCCACGCTGACCGTCAACCAGTACACCACCGTCGACTTCCTCAAGGGCGGCGTGGCGTTCTTCCGCGCCATCGACCGGCCCGGCGTGACCGGCTACGGCTGGATGGCCCCGGGCCAGCTGGTCGACGACAACATCGCCATCTGCAAGCCGACCGCCTACCCGGCCAACAACCGCCTGACCAATGCCAACGGCATCAACGGGGGCTGCACCATCCAGGTCAGCAACTATCCCGGCATGACCGCGCTGGACGCCAACGGCTTCCCGAACGGCAAGGACATCCCTGCCCGGCCGCTGGTCGTCGGCGACGTGATCGAGGTGTCGCCGTCGATGTTCAGCACCACCGCGTCGATGACGGCCAAGGGCGACACCGGCGGCATCCGCTACTACTCGCAGGAATGGGTATACGTGGTCGGCTCCGGCCTGAAGCCGTGGTACGGCGTGCAGCCGCGCCTGAACTCGGTGCCGCTGCCGGATGAAACGCTGTCCGGCGGCCAAGGCTCGGTGTCCTACAACTACTCGGACAACGCGCTGTTCATGTTCCAGCAGCCTCACAACAACATCGGCATGCAGAACATGCAGCGCTTCGTCGAGGGACGCCGCCTGTTCCACACCAACTTCACCACCGGCGACCACAACGAGCCGGGCAACGACCGCTACGACGGCGCCGTCGGCCTGCAGGGACAGCGCTACAACCAGTCCTCGTGCTTCGCCTGCCACGTCAACAACGGCCGCAGCCCGGCGCCGACCGCGCTGAACCAGAAGCTCGACAGCATGTCGGTGCGGGT
This sequence comes from Duganella hordei, assembly GCF_040369125.1. Lineage (NCBI taxonomy): Bacteria > Pseudomonadati > Pseudomonadota > Betaproteobacteria > Burkholderiales > Oxalobacteraceae > Duganella > Duganella hordei. The sequence goes on along the minus strand of NZ_BPWI01000009.1, from coordinate 266,467 downwards.
GGCGTCGATCGACGCCAGCGGCAACCAGCTGGCGCATCCGCAGTACGGCGCCGCCGTGCAGATGAACGCGGTGTCGCCGACCGGCGCGGCGCAGAACTGGGGCACCAACGTCAAGGTGGCCGCGTTTGAAACCAGCACGGTGACGCTGGCCGACGGCACCAAGGCCGAGCTGCGCAAGCCGACCTTGGCGTTCGAAGGCCCGGTGCCGGATGCGTATTCGCTGCGCGCCGCCCAGCCCATCATCGGCGCCGGCCTGCTTGAAGCGGTGCCGGAAGCCGACATCCTGGCGCGCGTGCGCAGCACGCCGGACGCCGACGGCGTCAAGGGCACGGCCAACTTCGTCTACGATCCGGAAAGCTCGGCGGTGCGCCTCGGCCGCTTCGGCTGGAAGGCGTCCAAGGCGACCTTGCGTCAACAGGCGTCCGCCGCGCTGCTGCAGGACATGTCGGTGACCTCGCCGGTGTACCGCAACCGCAGCTGCGGCACCGATCCGGCCGGCTGCTCGACCGCCGTCGCGCAGAAGGGCATTTCGGAAGCGGACCTGCAATCGATCTCGCGCTACCTGGCGCTGGTGGCCGTGCCTGCGCAACGCAGCCTGGCCAGCGGTTTCCCGAAAGGCGTGGCGCCTATCGACGAGCTGAACGTCAATCCGGCGCTGGTGTCGGCCGGCGCCAAAGTGTTCCAGGGCATGCGCTGCGTGGCCTGCCACACGGCGGAGATGAAGACCGGATCGGGCCACCTGTTTGCCGAGCTGCGCAACCAGACCATCCGTCCGTACAGCGACCTGCTGCTGCACGACATGGGCACCGGCCTGGCCGACAAGCTGGTCGAAGGCCAGGCCAAGGGCGGCATGTGGCGTACCGCGCCGCTGTGGGGCATCGGCTACACCGACAAGGTGATGGGCAACAGCGCCAAGGTCGGCTACCTGCACGACGGCCGCGCCCGCAACCTGACGGAAGCCATCCTGTGGCACGGCGGCGAGGCGGACGTTGCCCGCCAACGCTTCGAGAAACTGTCGAAGGCCGACCGCGACAGCCTGCTGGCGTTCCTGAAGTCGCTGTAACGTAGCATTCGCCAGCCGCCGGACAGTCCAGCTGTCCGGCGGCTTTTTATTTACGCAGCCGCACGGATGGACCTGCGCCGCAACAACAGGAACACCGCCGGCACCACGAACATCGACAGCAAGGGCGCGGTGATCATGCCGCCCACCATCGGCGCCGCGATGCGCTGCATGACCTCGGACCCCGTGCCCGACCCGATCATGACCGGCACCAGGCCGGCGATGATGACGGCGACCGTCATCGCCTTCGGCCTGACGCGCAGCACGGCACCTTCGCGTATGGCGTCAAGCAGGTCCGCCTCGCCCGGAACGCCTTGCGCCAGCCGGGCTTCCCACGCGTGCTTCAGGTACAACAGCATGATGACGCCGAACTCGGCCGACACGCCCGCCAAGGCGATGAAGCCGACGCCGCTGGCGACCGAAAGGTTATGGCCCAGCGCCCACAGCAGCCAGATGCCCCCGGCCAGCGCGAACGGCAACGTCGCCATGATCAGCACCGCCTCGTCGACGCGCTTGAAGGTCAGGTACAGCAGCACGAAGATGATCAGCAAGGTCATCGGCACGACGATCTTGAGCTTGGCTGTCGCCCGTTCAAGGTATTCGAATTGTCCGGACCACGACACCGAATAGCCAGCCGGCAGCACCACCTCCCTGGCGACGAGTTGCTGCATCTCATGCACCGCCGAGCTGAGATCCCGGCCCCGGATATCGACATACACCCAGCCCGACAGGCGCGCGTTCTCGCTCTTGAGCATGGGCGGACCGTCGTCGATGCGGATGGTGGCGACGTCGCCTAGCCGTATCTGCGCGCCGCGCTCGGTCTGCATCGGCAGCTCGCGCAATTTCTCGACCGAGTCGCGCACCTCGCGCGGATAGCGCACATTGATCGGAAAGCGCTGCAAGCCCTCGACCGTCTCGCCGATGTTGTCGTCGCCGATGGCGCTCGACACGACGCTCTGCACGTCGGCGATGTTCAGGCCATAGCGCGCCGCCGCGTCGCGGTCGATATGGATATCGACGTAGCGCCCGCCGTTGAGCCGCTCGGCAAGCGCCGACGACACGCCCGGCACGCGCTTGACGACCCGCTCGATCTCGCCGGTGATGCGGTCGATCTCCTGCAGGCTCGCGCCGGCCACCTTGACCCCGACCGGGCTCTTGATGCCGGTGGCCAGCATGTCGATGCGGTTGCGGATCGGCGGCACCCAGATATTGGACAGCCCCGGCACCTTGACGATGCGGTCGAGTTCCTCGACCAGCTTGTCGGTGGTCATGCCGGGCCGCCACTGATCGCGCGACTTGAACTGTATCGTCGTCTCGAACATTTCCAGCGGCGCCGGATCGGTGGCGGACTCCGCCCGGCCGGCCTTGCCGAACACGGACTGCACTTCCGGCACGGTCTTGATCAGCCGATCGGTCTGCTGCAGCAGCTGCGCCACCTTGCCGGCGCCGATGCCGGGCAAGGCGGACGGCATGTACAGCAGGTCGCCCTCGTCCAGCGGCGGCATGAATTCACCACCCAGGCGCGACATCGGCCAGATCGTCAGCAACGCGATCACGCCGGCCGCCATCAGCGTGGCTTTGGGACGGCGCAGCACCACTTCCAGCAGCGGCCGATAGAGCGCGATCAGCCACCGGTTCAGCGGATTTTTTTGCTCGGCGGGGATGCGTCCACGGATCAGGTAGCCCATCAGGACCGGGATCAAGGTCACCGCCAGGCCGGCAGCCGCCGCCATGGCGTAGGTCTTGGTGAAGGCCAGCGGCGCGAACAAGCGTCCCTCCTGTGCCTCCAGCGTGAACACCGGAATGAAGGACAGCACGATGATCAGCAGCGAGAAGAACAGTGCCGGGCCGACCTCGGCTGCGGCGTCGCCGATCACGGTCCACTGGGCCTCGCCTGCCAGCCGCTGGCCGGGGTGGGCGTGATTCCATGCCTCGATATGCTTGTGGGCGTTCTCTATCATCACGACCGCCGCGTCGACCATGGCCCCGATGGCGATCGCGATGCCGCCCAGTGACATGATGTTGGCATTCACGCCCTGGTAGGACATGACGATGTAGGCGATCAGTATGCCCAGCGGCAGCGAGACGATGGCCACCAGCGCCGAGCGGATGTGAAACAGGAAGATCGCGCAGACCAGCGCGACGACGATGAATTCCTCGATCAGCTTGTGCTCCAGATTGTCGACCGCGCGCTTGATCAGGTTGGAGCGGTCGTACACCGGAACGATCTCCACCCCGGGCGGCAGGCTGGATTTCAGTTTGCCGAGCTTGGCCTTGACGGCCTCGATGGTTTCCAGCGCGTTCTTCCCGGAGCGCATGACGATCACGCCGCCGGCGACTTCGCCCTCCCCGTCGAGGTCGGCGATGCCGCGCCGCATCTCCGGTCCCAGCCCGACGCGCGCCACGTCGCCCAAGCGCACCGCCACGCCCGCGTCGGTGGTCGTCAGCGGAATTTTCCGGAAGTCGTCGAGCGACTGCAAATAGCCGGACGCCCGCACCATGTATTCGGCCTCGCCCAGCTCCATCACCGAGCCGCCGCTTTCCTGGTTGGCGCGCTGCACGGCCTCGATCACCTTGCCGTGCGGGATGGCATAGGCGCGCAGCTTGTCGGGATCGAGCACGATCTGGTACTGGCGCACCATGCCGCCGACGCTGGCCACTTCCGCCACGTTCGGCACCGCCTTGAGCTCGAATTTCAGGAACCAGTCCTGCAGCGAGCGCAGCTGCGACAAGTCGAGTTTGCCGCTGCGGTCGACCAGCGCGTACTCGTAGATCCAGCCGACGCCTGTCGCATCCGGACCGAGCGCCGCCCTGGCCTGCGCGGGCAGACGGGATTGCACCTGGTTCAGGTATTCCAGCACGCGCGACCTGGCCCAGTAGGGATCGGTGCCGTCCTCGAACAAGACATAAACGAAGGAATCGCCGAAGAAGGAATAGCCGCGCACGGTCTTCGCCCCCGGCACCGACAGCATGGTGGTGGTCAGCGGATAGGTCACCTGGTTTTCGACGATTTGCGGCGCCTGTCCCGGATAGGTCGTGCGGATGATGACCTGCACGTCGGACAAATCCGGAATGGCGTCGAGCGGCGTGCGCGCCAGCGACCATGCGCCCCAGGCGGCGATGAACACGGTCGCCAGCAGCACCAGGAAGCGGTTGACGATAGACCAGCGTATCAGTCTGGCGATCATTTGCTCGCTCCCGCCGGCGCCATGGGCATCGTCGCGTCGTCCATGCGGTTCGTCGCTCCTTTCAGGCTGGCTTCGGAATCGAGCAGGAACTGGCCCGACAGGACAATTTTCTGCCCCGCGGCCAAGCCCTTGCGGACTTCGGTCAAACCACCGCCCTCGCCGCCCAGTTCCACATCGACCGGCTGGAACTTGCCGCCGTCCCGGGCCAGCACCACCACGCTGCGCGTGCCGGTCTGGATCACCGCCTCCGACGGCACCAGCAGGACATCGGCAGCGCGGTTGGACGCGAACTTGATCGTGGCGAACATGCCGGGAACCAGTTGTCCGCCGGTGTTGGCCAGTTCGATACGTGCCTTGAGTGTGCGCGTCGTAGTGCTCACTTCCGGCAGAACGGCGCCTACCCTGCCCTTGAACAGGCTTCCCGGGAGGGCCGGCGCGCGCGCCTCGACGGTATCGCCGGTTCGCACTCTGGCCGCCATGTTTTCGGGCACGTCCGCGTTCACCCAGACGGTGGAAAGGCCGTTGATGCGAAACAGCTGCGCCCCCGGCGCCACGGTCATGCCTTCGCGCGCGCCAAGCTCCGTGACCACGCCGCCGGTGGGCGCGTAAATGGTGGTGCGCGGCTGAACCTTGCCACTCGATTCGACCAGCCGGATCTGCCCGTCGGACATGCCGGCAAGCCGCATGCGCTGGCGCGCACCGTCGACCAGCGAGGCAGTATCGCCGCCTTGCATGCGGCGCGCCGCCAGGTATTCCTCCTGCGCCGCGATCCAGTCGGGCACGTACAAGTCGGCCAGCGGCTGCCCCTGCCGGACCGGGTCGAGCGGAGCGCGCACATACAGGCGCTCGACAAAACCGTTGCTGCGGGCTTGGACCAAGGCCACGTCGCGTTCGTTGTACGCGACGCTGCCGACCGCGACCACGCCGGAGGGCAGCTTGCCGGCAGTGACTATCGCCGTCCGCACGCCCAGGTTTTGCTGGACCCGGGGGCTGATGGCGACGCCACCATCGTCGCTGTCGGCGCCGGCATAGACCGGCACCAGCTGCATGTCCATGAACGGCGACTTGCCCGGCTTGTCGAACTTTTGGCCGGGCACCATCGGGTCATGCCAGTAGAGCGGCTTCTTGCCGGCGGGGCCGGCTGCCGCCGTCGCTTCGTCATGTTTCGGCATGGCTTGCATGCCCTGATGCACGCCAAATTGATAGATGGCGTAACCGCCGGCGGCGACGGCGATCGCGATCAACAGCGCGAGCGTTTTCTTGTTCTTCATTTGGATTCCTGAGGAAAGAGGAAATTCAGTTGTACCCACAGCCGCGCGGTATCTAGCTCAAGCTGCAGCGCCTGCATGCGGGTTTCCGATTCGTTGCGTCTTGCGGCCAGCACCTCGGCCAGCGTCGCCTTGCCGCCACGGTAGGCGGCCAGCACCGCCTGGCTGCGTTCGCCGGCCAGCGGCAGCACTTCGCGCGCATACCGGGCAACCCGCTCCTTGCCGCTCTGCCACTCGACGATCATGGCGCGGGTCGCTGCGACATGGTCGCGCAGCATCTCGTCGCGCTCGGCCTTGGCCTGCTCGGCCAGGGCGAGCTTGGCGGCCAGGTCGCGGTCCTGCCGGTTCTTCCTGTCCCATTGCAGCGGCACCGAAATGCCGACCGACACCATGTTCGAATAGGCAGGGCCGCGCTGTTGGAACGCGACCTCCACGCTCCAGTCGGCGCGCCGGTTGGCCTGCGCCAGCTTGACGTCGGCTTGTGCGATGTCCTCCTGCCGGTTCAGCACCGCGATCTGCGAATGGTGAGCGAGGTCGCCGTCGAGCGAGGCCGGATCCAGACGGATGTTGTCGATGTCGGGCGCCCCGGCCACGGTGGTCTCGCCGCCGGTCCACCGGGCCAGCATGGTGCGCGCGACGCGAAGGCGGCGTCCAATTTCGCTGCCGCGGTCGTCGAGCATGAGCAAGGCGGAACGGGCCGCGAGGATGTCGGCCTGACTGCCGCGCCCGCCACGGTGGGCGGCCTCGGCGGCCTCGATCTCCTGGCGCGACAGGGCCGTCTGCTTGATAACGGCCTCGGCCATCTGTTCGGTGTAGAACACCTCCAGCCAGGAGATCGCGGTGTCGCGTTGAACGGCGGCCGTTGCGGCCTCTTTTTCGGCCTGCGCCTTGTCCGCTTCACGTTCAAGGCGCGCGGAACGCCAATGCAATTTGTCGGCGCTCGTCAATTCCTGCGATACACCGACGCGCCGCATGGTCATGAAGTCATTGCCCAGACTGAACCGGTCGGCACCGCTGACCGGCAGATTATCGACGCCCAGCTTGAGCACGGGATCGGGCAGTTGGCCGGCCGCGACAGCCATCTCATGTGCGGCGGCCGCCGCCTGATCCTGCGCGCTCAGCTGGCGCGAGCGGGCGACTGCTTGTTGTTGGGCCTGGGCCAGCGTGAGCGGCTGGGGCGCCGCCTGCGCATCGTGGGCGGCGGCGAGGAATGCGAGCGCAAGTCCGATCGTCGACGACAAGCGAAGACGGCCGGCGCGCGCATAAAAATGCACGAATAAGGGGGATGACATGGTAGCTCCAGAATGCGACGGACAACATCGCGCTCGCCGGTCCCGGCGACGCGATGACGAACTAGGCGGTCTGGAGTTTTAAATGCGGAAACAGCAGTTGCGGATGGCGACGGGCGGCGCCGTGCTTCGCGTCAGCGCGACCGGCGGATAGGGCTTTGCTTCAGGAATCAAGGCGGCAGCGAAAAACTGCAAATCCAGCACGAGCGCGGCCGGCACGAACGGCGGCACGTCGGGCGTTGGTGTTTTATCGAGCGACTGTTTGGACGGCTCGCCATGCGCGTACAGGTGGCAAAGCGCCGGCCGCGCAGCATCCATGCCTTGGCAGTTTGGCATGTCGGCCATGACGGCCTGCGCCGATGCCGCACTACCATTGCTTCCCGCCGGCATTCCCGGACACACGTACGATGCCACAGCAAACTGCATATACAGCATGCTGAGCATCGCGACGATGGCCGTCAGAAAGCGCGAGAAACGGGAAGTTTTCATTGATGAGAAGGCACTATTCGGATAATTATTTCAAGCCTATCATAGTTCGGGGCGGGGGCCATCAGGCCGCCTGCCCGCGCGCTTATCGACCGGCCTCTCCAGCCAGGACTCGCGCCAATAAAGATCGCTCGAGCGAGGACAATTTGCCACGCACGGACCGCCGCACTGGATGCCTTTGAGGACCACGGTATTTGCGAGGGGGATCATCTTGCCGGTCTTTTCCAGTATCATTTTCCGGATCGGGAAGGCCACTTCGTACTGTTTGCCGATGGCAGGCAGCATGGTCGGCACGAAGCCCAGGCCCTTGTTCTTACCCTGGGGATCGAGTTGCCGGGCGATCTCCGGAGCGGACTTGACGCGTACGATGTCGCCGGCCGCCAGGGCGAGGTCGCCCCTGGTGGGATGGGCGTTCTCGCCCAGGATGGCGTTGGGCTCCTCCCCATCCGACAAGCGTCGCCGCAGCGTTAGCCACACCAGAGTCAGGAAGTCCCTCAGCCGGACCTCACCGGTCCACACGTCGCGGGCGAAGGCAGCGACTGCCCAGCGCGACAAGGGTTTGGTGGCCGCGAGCAGCTCGGTGGATTGGCAAATATAGCGCTCGCCGTCACGGGTGACGAAACGTTGGGCCGGGACGGCGGGCGGAGCATGGGCGGCTGCCGGCTTGGCCCCGGGAGCGGGTACCAGCCACCGTTCGTGCCAGAAAAGCAGGCAACGCCGTTCGCACCCGTCGTGAAACTCGCCGCCGCAACGGGACGCCTCCAGGAAGACGGCTTTGCCCAAGCGGCGCATGCCGTAGCCCTCCACACAGGTTTTGTCCGCGCGCCGATGCACATTCAGCACGGCGCCGCAGAAACGGACCATCTCCGGCATGAACAGGATGCCATCGCATTTACCCTTCCCGTCGAGCGTTGCCAATATCTCTTCGAGAGAACGTACTTGCACCGGCATACCATGCACCAACCGCTTCATGTTGCCTCCCCAGGCAAAGGTCCACTGACAATTTTCTGACCTTTCCTCGACAGAGGCTTTGACCTTGCGCATGCGACGCGACATCCATGCCGGCATTCCCGGGCACACACATCAGTGGCCGCTATGTCCGGTCGGCTTACGCACGGTCATTTCGACATCCGGCTGGTTCACGGCCGGCATCGACTGCCCGCCCGCGCTGTAGTTGCGCGCCGGTTCGGGCAGCGCGCCAGTCCATTCACGGGCCACCGTGCCGGGCGGATGCTTGTACCAGCCCGGATCGGTGTAGTCGCCCCGCTTCTGGTCCTCGCGCACCTTGACCACCGTGAACATGCCGCCCATCTCGACGCCGCCGAACGGTCCCTCGCCCATCATCATCGGCAGGGTGTTTTCCGGCAGCGGCATTTCCATGCCGCCCATCGAACCGCCCTTGTCGCCCATGGTCATGTAGGACGGGACGATCTTGTTGATCTTCTCGGCAATGCCGCTGTGGTCCACGCCTATCATGTTCGGCACGTTGTGGCCCATCGCGTTCATCGTGTGGTGCGACTTGTGGCAGTGGAACGACCAGTCGCCCGGCTCGCTGGCGACGAACTCGATCGCGCGCATCTGGCCGACCGCGACGTCGGTGGTCACCTCGGGCCAGCGCGCTGCCGGCGGAATCCAGCCGCCGTCGGTGCCGGTCACCACGAACTCGTGGCCGTGCAGGTGGATCGGATGGTTCGTCATCGTCAGGTTGCCGACACGGATGCGCACCTTGTCGCCCTGCCGCACCGGCATCGAGGCGATGCCGGGGAACACGCGGCTGTTGAAGGTCCACAGGTTAAAGTCCAGCATGGTGTTGGTCTTGGGCGTGTAGCTGCCCGGATCGATATCGTAGGCATTGAGCAGGAACACGAAGTCCCGGTCCACCGCGTGCTGCGTGTGGTCCTTCGGATGCGTGACCCAGAAGCCCATCATGCCCATCGCCATCTGCGTCATTTCGTCGGCGTGCGGGTGGTACATGAAGGTGCCTGGCCGCCTGGCGACGAACTCGTAGACAAAGGTCTTGCCCGGCGCGATGCCCGGCTGGGTCAGGCCGGTCACGCCGTCCATGCCGTTCGGCAAGCGCTGGCCGTGCCAGTGGACGCTGGTATGCTCGGGCAGCTTGTTGGTGACGAAGATGCGCACGCGGTCGCCCTCCACCACCTCGATCGTCGGTCCCGGCGACTGGCCGTTGTAGCCCCACAGATTGGCCTTCATGCCCGGCCCCATCTCGCGCACCACCGGTTCGGCGATCAGGTGGAATTCCTTGACGCCGTTATTCATCCGCCACGGCAGCGACCAGCCGTTGAGCGTGACCACCGGATTGAACGGACGGCCGTTCGGCGGCAGCGGCGGCACATGGGTGTCGGCGTTGTTCATCGTCACCGCCTCCGGCAAGGTGGCCGCGCCGGCCTTGCTGACGGCCGCAGCGCTGACGGCCACGGCGCCTGCGCCCTTAAAGAAATCTCTGCGTGAAATCATTGTGCGTTCCTTGTGTCGTTGTTGCCGCCGCCGTTGATGGCACCTTGCAGTTGCGTTTCGGCGATCCAGAAATCGCGCTGGGTGTCGATGGCGGTGTTGACGCTGGCGAGCTGCTCGCGCGCATCGGTCAGCAGTTCGAACACGCTGGCCAGCATGCCGTTGTAGCGCAGCAGAACCTCGTCCGATATCTGCTTGCGCAGCGGCACCACTTCATCCCGGTAGTGGCGCGCGATGTCGTAGGTGGTGCGGTAGGCGGAATACGCCACCCGCACGTCGGAGCGGGCGCGCAATGCCGTGTCGGCGGTGCGGTACACGGCCTGCATGTACTGCGCCTGGGCGCGGGCGACCTTGGCGCCGCCCCAATCGAACAGCGGCAGTTCCAGCGAGACCTGATAGCCGTTCTCGCGCGGCTTGCCGCTGGTGCTCTTGTTGGCGTAGCCGGCGTCGAACACGTTGATGAAGCCGGTGGCCTTGGTCAGGCCGAGGGCGTCGGCGGTGGCCTCCGTGTCGCGCCGCGCGGCCAGCACATCGAGGCGCTGCGCCAAGGCCTGGGCTTCCGCGTTATTCATTTCCTGCGGCTGCGGCGGCAAATCCGGCAAGCGATCCGGCAGCGTGAAGCTCTGCTGCTCGCTGGACAGGCCCAGCAGGCGGACCAGCTGTTCGCGCGAGGCCAGCGCTTCATGGCGCGTGCGCGCCAGCTGCGTCACCGCCTCCTGATGGAAGGCGCGTTCCCGGGCCTGATCGAGCTTGCTCCAGTTGCCAGCCTTGGCCATCTGGGCCGCCAGCTCGGACGATGCTTCGGCGGCTGCCTGCACCTGCTCGGCAAACGCCGCCGATTGCGCGGCCGCCACCGCCGTGAACCAGGCGCGGCGGGTGTCGCCGGCCAGTTGCACCGCTTGCGCGGCGGCCTGCAGCTTGGCCTGCTCGAAGCGGCCGGCCTCGATGCGCGAGCGTGCCGGCAGCGTCAGCAGACCGGCAATGTCGAACATGATGCCGCGGTCGATTTCGGTTTCGCCGCCGCCGCGTATGCGGCCGAAGCTCAGGCTGGGATTGCGCAGGCGGCCCGCCTGCACCAGGTCGGCCTCCGACGCGCCCAGTTCGGCAAACGAGGCTTTCAATGCCGGGCTGTTCATCAGCGCGATGCGCACGGCGCTGTCGGCCGTCAGCGGCTGGGCCAGCAGGAGTTGGACTTGTTGATCGTTGTTGGCGCCATCCCTGGCGAGGGCGGCGGGCTGCCCGATGCGCTCGGCCGTCAGGCGTGAAACGTCGTTCATGCCGCCGTCGGCGGACAAGCTGGCACAGCCGCCAAGCAGCAAGGCGCCGGCCGCCAGCAGCGGTAGTCGAAAATGAGTCATGTTGATTCCTGGAAAATGTCGAACAAACGGGCTAACCCGTGGCTACGGCAAGCTCAGGACATGCGGGGAGGACGCTCGAGCGTAGCGGGAATGTAGGCGGTCATGGCCGGTTCTCCGGCGCTGATACCGCTGCCGGAATATACGGCCGGCAAGGTGACTGCCGGCACGCCCGGCGGCGCCGACGCACCGGCGCAGCAGCCGGCGCAGTGATTGCATTTGCCATGCTCGACGGCGCTTGCCTTGCTCTTGCCGGCCTCGGCTGACGCGCAATGGCCGGCATGCGCCGCCGGCTGCGCCGCCACCGGCGCCGGCATCGTCAGCGCGGCGATGGGCATGACGGCCGCCGCCACGGCCTGCAAAGGCAAGGCGGCGATCAACATCCACAACAGGAACCGAACGAGTGTGCGCATAGTGGTCAGCATGGTACCGCAGTCACTCCGACCACGGCAAGTATGCAAGAATACACCTTCCTATTGCGGGAAGGTCAAGCGAAAGCGAGGAAATTATGAAACCAATGTCGCGCTGAGCTTCAGGTGGTACCAGTCGCTGTTCGGCTGCGGCTGTTCTTCCGCGTGGATGACTTCGATGAAGCCCTGCTGCGCGCAAGCACGCTGGCCCCAACACTGGAAGAAGAACCTCACGTCAACCCCGCCACGGGTACCCGGGAATTCGCACTCAGCGATCCCGACGGCTACTACGTCATGGTCAGCGCGCTCGCCGCCTTCGTCACTTCGAGCGGCGGGTTCTGAGGCCGTACCAGGCGCCCGCCAGCACCGGTATGCCCAGGGCGACGGCGGACAGGTAGTCCCACACGCCGTCGCCGACCAGCGCCGAAATCAGGCCGATGATGGTGAGGACAGCCAGCACAATCGGCGCGCCCCACAGCCGCATGAAGGCGCCGTTCATCGCCCGCCTCCCTTTCTCTTCAACCACAGATACAGGCCGCTGCCCAGCACGATGATGGTGGCGATGTCCAGCATCGCCCACAGGAACTGCATCCATCCGCCACCGTAGTCGCCGAAGTGCAGCGGCTGCGAGATCAGCATGGCGGTCAGATACCACGGCAGCGCGCGGCGGTCGGTGACCTGGGTGGTTTGTGCGTCGATCAGCACCGGCTTGTACAGGCGCGAAGTCAGCGCCTCGTCGCCGCGCATGAAGACGCCGTAGTGATGCGGACTGGCGAACGGCGTGCCGGGGAAGGCGACGAAGCCTATCTTCATGCCCGGTTCGGCCGCGCGCGCGTTGACCAGGGACTTCTGCATCGAGCCCAGCTTCGCCGGCGGCGGCTGGCCTTTGTACGGCGCGATCATCTCGGCCATCTCGGTGAACTGCCAGTACTTCAGCAGCAGGTCGGCCCAGGTATTGATCATGCCGGTGGCGCCGACCACCAGCGCCCAGGTCAGCGTGACAACGCCCAGCAGGTTGTGCAGGTCCAGCCACTTCAGGCGCGGGCCGCGCTCGCGCCGCACCTCGCCGAAATCCAGCTTGCGCATGAACGGCGCATACAACACCACGCCGGTGACGATCGCGACCACCAGCAGCAATCCCATCAAGCCGAGGAACAGCTTGCCCCACAAGCCGGCGTACAAATCCACGTGCAGGTGGAACATCACGCCGATGAAGCTCCCCTCAAGACTGGGCTGCGCCAGCACCCTGGCGGTGCGTGCGTCGACCGCGATGGACTTGTAGCCCTCGTCGGTGGGATGGTCGCCCAGGGTCAGGTTCCAGATGTTCGGCTCGTCCGCTTCCTGCGAGATGTACATCATGATCTTGCCGGGATACATGGCCTTGCCGGCGGCGATGATGGTGTCGAGGTCCGCCTTTGGCGCGTCGGGCGCCATCTCGGGTGCCTGCACGCCGTTGCCCAGCAGATGGTCGATTTCGTGGTGGTAGATCAGCGGCAGGCCGGTCAGGCACAGCAGCAGCATGAAAACGGTGCAAACCAGGCTGCTCCATTTGTGTATCCATGCCCAGCGGCGTACGGTATTGGTGTTCATTCCGCAATGATAATGCAAATCACTCTCATTTAGTGGCGAAAATCGCCCGCCGCCGATATAATGAGAATCAATCGCATTTAAATGAAGAATAAATATGCCCACGTCCGCTCTGAAACTGTCCCCGTTCGCCCTTGCCGCCGCCCTGCTGATGCATGCCGCGGCGCAGGCTCAATCCGCATCCGCCGCATCCATTCAGACCGTCGTCATCAGCGCTTCGGCCGATGCATCGGCCGATGGCCTGTCCAAGGACTACGCCGGCGGCCAGGTCGCGCGCGGCGGCCGCCTCGGGCTGCTCGGCAATGTCGACATGATGGACACGCCTTTCAACACGCTGAACTTCACGCAAGCGCTGATCCAGGACCAGCAAGCCCGCAGCGTCGCCGACGTGCTGCAGAACGATCCGTCGGTGCGCGTGGCGCGCGGCTTCGGCAACTACCAGGAGCTGTATGTGATCCGCGGCTTCCCGGTCAATTCGGACGACCTGGCCTACAACGGCTTGTACGGCCTGCTGCCGCGCCAATTCGTGGCGTCGGAACTGCTGGAGCGCGTGGAAGTCTTCCGCGGCGCGAACTCCTTCCTGAACGGCGCGGCGCCGGGCGGTGGCGGCGTGGGCGGCTCGATCAACCTGCTGCCCAAGCGCGCCAGCAACAACCCGCTGACCCAGCTGACGCTGGGCGTCGAAGCCGGCGGCCAGGGCTATGCGGCGGTTGACATCGGCCGCCGCTTTGGCGCAGACGGCAACACCGGCGTCCGCGTCAACGCCGCCCGCCGCGACGGCGACACCGGCGTCGACCGCGAACACCGCGAACTGACCATGGCATCGGTCGGCGTCGACTTCGAAGCACGCGATTTCCGCCTGTCCGCCGACGTCGGCTACCAGGACCACAAGCTGAAAGGCGCGCGTCCCAGCGTGACCGTCAACACCGGCATCGCCCTGCCCGCCGCGCCTGACGCCAGCAGCAACTGGTCGCAGAAATGGACGCACTCGAACGAGCGCGACACCTTCGGCACCCTGCGCGGCGAGGCCGACCTGGCCAGGGACGTGGTCGCGTGGGCCGCGTTCGGCGCACGCAGCGGCGACGAGTCCAACATCCTGGCCGCGCCCACCGTCGCCAAGGCCGACGGCAGCGCCAGCATGTACCGCTTCGACAACGAGCGCCACGACAGCGTGCGCACCGGCGAGGTCGGCGTGCGCGCCAGGCTGAGCACCGGCGCCGTCGGCCACAACCTGAGCGCGACCGCATCCAGCTACTGGCAGGAATCGCGCAACGCCTATGCCTTCAGTAATTTCAGCGGCTTTGCGACCAGCATCTACGCACCGGTCGACGTGGCAGCGCCGGCTGCCGACTTCTTCGCCGGCGGCGTGTTGAGCGATCCCAAGCTGACCAGCAAGACCATCCTGTCCAGCTACGCCGTGGCCGATACGCTGTCGCTGCTGGACGACAAGCTGCTGGTGACGATCGGTGCACGCAACCAGACCATCAACACCGACAGCTATGACTACAACAACACCGCCACGCTGTCGCACTACAATGAAAGCAAGGTGACGCCGGTGGCCGGCATCGTCTACAAACCATCGAAGAACGTTTCGCTGTACGCAAACTATATCGAAGGCCTGCAGCAAGGCGCCGTCGCTTCCGGCCAGAACATCGACAACATCGGAGAAGCATTCGCGCCGTTCACGTCGAAGCAGAAGGAAGTCGGCGTCAAGTACGATGGCGGCACGCTGGGCGCCAGCGCGGCGCTGTTCACCACCAACCAGCCGTCGGCCTATGTGCAGAACAATCACTTCGGCGTGTTCGGCGAGCAGCGCAACCAAGGCCTGGAGCTGACGGTGTTCGGCGTTCCGCTGCACGGCCTGCGCGTGCTGGGCGGCCTGACGCTGCTCGATGCAACCCAGCGCGTGACGGCCGGTGCGGTCAACCAGGGCAAGGACGTGATCGGCGTGCCGGATACGCAGCTGAACATCGGCGCCGAATGGGATGTGCCGGGCGTTCGCGGCCTGGACCTGAATGCCCGCGCCCTGTACACGTCGTCGCAGTACGCGGACGGCACCAACAAGCAGCAGCTGCCGTCGTGGAACCGCCTGGACATCGGTGCCAGCTACGCCACCCGCATCGCCGAACGCAACGTGACCTTCCGCGCGCGCATCGACAACGTCGCCGATAAAAACTACTGGGCCTCGGCCGGCGGCTACCCCGGCTCCGGCTACCTGGTACTGGGCGCACCGCGCACGATCGTGATATCAGGCTCGGTCGATTTCTAATCTACAGCAGCACGACCTTGTCGGGCAGCTCGTTGCGGCGGGCGCCGTGGGATGGGAAATACGTCGTCAACAACCGGGTGATCGCCTGGATGCCGTCGATGACGCCCTGTTCGTAGCGTCCGCCGCGAAACGCGGTTTCCATGCCGCGGCAGATTCGCTCCCATTCGGGCGCGCCGGTCTTCGCGTGCACGCCCCGATCGGCCACGATTTCCACCGAATGATCGGCCAGCAGCAGGTAGATCAACACGCCGTTGCGCTCATCGGTATCCCATATCCGCAGCAGCGAAAACATATCGATCGCGCGCTCCCTCGCGGATTGATCGCGGTACAGCAGCGAAGCCGGCAGGCCTCCTTCCACGGCAAAACGGATTTCGCCCAGGTGTGCCGCTTCGCTGGTCTTGATCTCCTGTTCAATGGCGGCCAATGCGCTTGGAGGGAACGCGCGCTCCACCTGCCAATGCGTCAACACTGCATGCCGCAAGATGCGCTTCATGTTGATCTTCATGTTCACCACCGTCCCGAGGCGCCGCCACCGCCGAAGCTTCCGCCTCCGCCGTGAAAGCCGCCCGATCCACCGCCAAAGCCGCCACCGAAGCCGCCGCCATAATGCCGTCCGGCCATGCCGAGCGCGCGTCCACCCACCAAGGTGAAGAACAAAGCCAGCACGCCAGCAATCACGGCGGCGGACAACGCTCCCGCAAACAGCCAAGCAAGGAAGGCCACCAACCCGCCTGTCATGATCGCGCCAGGCAGCCTGCCCAGCAACGCGCGCAGGATGCCGCCCACGACCAGCGCCAGGACCAGCAGCACAGGCAGGTATGATCCCACGCCGCCATCCGCTGCCGGTCGGGCCGGCGCAGGCAACGGCTCACCCTCAACGACGCGCAGCATGCCGTCGATGCCGTCGCGAATGCCGCCATAAAAGTCGCCCTGCTTGAATTTCGGCGTGATGACTTCACTGATGATGCGCTTGCACACCGCATCGTTGAGCACACCCTCGAGGCCATAGCCGACCTCGATCCGCATGGTACGGTCGTCCTTGGCGACGATCAGCAACGCGCCGTCATCCACTTTCTTGCGGCCCAGCTTCCATTGCTCGGCCACGCGCAAGGAATACTGCTCGATGGTTTCCGGGGTGGTGGAGGCAAGCATCAGCACGCCGATCTGGCTGCCCTTCTTCGCTTCGAAGTCCTGCAGCACCTGTTCCAGCGACGCCTTCTGGTCCGAGGTCAGCGTGCCGGTCGTGTCGGTCACCCGCGCCGACAACGGCGGCACAGCGACCTGCGCACCAGCGGCGACCGCCCAGCCCAGCAGGCAGACAAGCAACAGGACTCTTGCAAGACTAAGCGCTCTCACTGGCCGCCTCCCGGCGCGGGATTTGGCGGCGGACGCGTGGCAGGCGAAAAGTCGACCTTGGGCGGCACCGCGATGGCGCGCTCGTCCGCCACGCTGAAGTTGGGCTTGACCGTGTAGCCAAACGCCATCGCCGTCAGATTGGTGGGGAAGGAACGCACGGTCACGTTGTAGTCCTGGACTGCCTTGATGTACCGGTTGCGCGCCACGGTGATGCGGTTTTCAGTGCCCTCCAGTTGCGCCTGCAAATCGCGAAAGTTGGCATCGGCCTTGAGCTGCGGGTAGTTCTCCGATACCGCCAGCAAGCGGGACAGCGCACCGGAAAGCTCGCCCTGCGCACGCTGGAATTTCTCGAATGCCTGCGGATCGTTGAGCAATTCCGGCGTGGCCTGGATCGTCCCCACACGCGCCCGTGCCTGCGTCACCTCGGTCAGCACGGTGGCCTCGTGCGACGCGTAGCCTTTGACGGTGTTCACCAGGTTGGGAATCAGATCCGCGCGCCGCTGGTATTGATTCACCACTTCCGACCAGCCGGCCTTGATCTGTTCGTCCTGCGCCTGCATCGCGTTATAGCCGCAGCCGCTCAAGCCAAGCAGCAGCATCGCTAGCGCTACAAATTTGCAATATTTCATGAGATTGCCTCCGGTCATCGGCTTATCTCAATGATATGGCTCAAAACATCGACATTCCTTGATGTGAATCAAGCGCGGAAGTATGACCGGCGTGCCCAACCATAGGCTTTCAATCAGTAAATCTCACGGCGCAGGCGCTGCATTTGCAGGTCGTGACGCTCCGCCCAGCGGCGGGCGTCGTCCAGCTGGCGCTCCAGGCGCTGGATATAGTCGGACAGCTCACGGCGCTCCTGCTCGCGACGGGCGTCCTGCCTTTTCGTGTCGTCGCTTACGACGCGGTCCTTCGCCTCCAGATTGGCGCGAATCTCGCGCTCCAGGCGTCCCAGCCGGTTGCGGCTGTCGCGTACGCGGCCCGACAGTTCGTTCACGTCGCTGACGGCCTGGCGGTATTTGACGGCGGCCACCTCGTAGTCCTGGCCGCTGACATAGGCGTGCTTCAACTGGTTGCGCAGCTCGGCGCGGCAGACATCCACCGCCATGCCGCTGTTGGCGCGGCCGCGTTCGAAGGCGTTGTCCGGCACACAGTACCTGGCGTTCTGTTCTTCCCAGGCCGCCGTGTACACGCTGCGCGTGGCGGGAATGACGAACACGCCGTTGCGGCCGGCGTTTGCGATGCGATCCTCCAGCATGAAGGGCTTGCCGTAGCCGTCGTCCTCGCCGGCCTGGCGCCAGTAGTCCGTCAGGCGCGCCTCCCACGCCAGGCGATATTCGGTTTCGTAGATCTTCAGGCCCTTGACGCGGGCTTCCTTGCCGCGCGCGGTGAAGTCCTTGCCGCTGACCGCATCCTGCGTGCCGAGATTGCGCCAGTAGTTGATGATCTCCGCGTTCCACGCGGCGCGGTAGGCTTCTTCCTGCACCTGCACGCCGGCGTTGCGGGCGGCGGAGGCGCGGTCGCGGAACTCGCTGTCCGGCGTGCCGTTGCGGGCGTCGGTATAGCCCGCGTCCTGCCAGAAGGTGCGGTTGCCAATCTGCCAGCCGTCGCCATACGCGGCATCGTCGTAGCGCAGTTGCATGGCGGCGGCCATGGCGCGCGCGGCCTCCCGTTGCGACAGCGGCTTGCCGTCCGTGCCGTCGCGCCGGCCCAGCGTTTTCCAGTATTCCGAATTCCCTAGCGCCCAGCCCGCGTCGTAGGCCGGACGGTTGAGCGGCGTCCTATGCTTGCGTACCTCGTCGCCGACCACGTGGACATCGTAATGCGACGGCTGCATGCCCGCCGCGCCATCCTTCTGGCCCAGCACCGACCACAGGTCCCAGTTGCCCTGAGCCCAGCCGTTGATGTATTGGGCCTCCGAGCCGGTGGCGGCAGGCTTCTTGTCGTCGGCGTGATCGTCGCAGAAGTCCTTGCGCTCGACGTAGTCCGGCGGATCGCCTGCCAGGCCATCCTTGTGGCCGATGGCGGTCCAGTCGCCGACCTTGCAGTCGGCGATGCGCTGGGCCGCGGATTGGCAACCGGCCAGCAGCAGCGGCGCGATCAGGATCAGGGCGTGAAGTCGGTTCAGTTTTGTCATTGCCCGATTATATGGCAAAGATGACAAAAGAAAAAAGGCCGCTTGACGGCGGCCTCCAGTCAGGCGGCGACCTTGTGGCTGTCGCGGTACCGGATCACGTGCGCCAGAAAGGCCTGCGCCGCCAACGGCTTGGCAAAGTGGTAGCCCTGCGCGATATGGCAGCCCCACTCCCGGATCAGGCCCAGCGACTGCTCGGTCTCCACGCCCTCCGCCACCACCTGGTAATCCAGCTCCCTGGCCAGCGAGATCAGCGAGCGCACGATGCGCTGGTCGCGCGGGTTGGCGTGGACGTTACGGATCAGCGACTGGTCGACCTTGACCACCGTGGCCGGCACTTTTTGCAGGTAGGCGAAATTGCTGTAGCCGGTACCGAAATCGTCCAGCGCCAGGCTCATGCCGAGCGCGCGGATGTCGTGCAGCGTTTTCAGGATGCCGCTGCCTTCCATCCAGATGCCTTCGGTGCATTCGATCTCCACGTAGCGCGGATCGACGTTGAATTCGCGGCAGACATCCGACAGCCGCTGCACGATGTCCGGCTCCTCGAAGTTGTAGGCCGACAGATTGATGGCGACCTTGATATGGTTGCCGTCCGCGTGCCACTCCGATACCTGTTTGATCGCCGTGCGTATCACCCAGTGCGTCAGGGGACCGATCAGCGCGGTCTTCTCGACCAGCGGGATGAATTCAGCCGGCGATATCGGTCCCAGTTCGTCGTGATTCCAGCGCAGCAGCGCTTCCGCCGACAGGCAGGCGCCGTTCGCTAGATCGTGCTTGGGCTGGTACACCAGCTGGAACTGGTCGGCCTCGATACCGGCCCGCACGTCGTTCAGCAGACGGAAGGCGCGCTGCTGCCGTTCGTCTTCCGCGTTGTTGTATACACTCCATCGCTGCTGCTTGATCAAGGCCTGGTTGACGGCCGCCGCGGCCTTGCGTGGCGCATCCTTGGCGGCGGTCGGGCACAGTTCGAAGGCGACGATGCCGCCGAAGCTGGGCAGGTTCAGCGGAATATTCAGGTTGAGCAGCGGCGCCTGCAATTGCGCTTCCAGTCCCTGCAGATAGTCGATGAAGCCCTGCGTGTCCTCGTCGTTGGAGAGGATGGCGAAGCGCGCGTCGGTCAGATGATAGAGGTGCGCCCGGTTCTCGAACAGCAGCTTCAATCTGTCGCCGACGGCACGTATCAACTGGTCGTAGACGGCGACGCCAAGCACGCGGACGATTTCGAAAGCGCGGGCGGAATCCGGCATGTCGATCGCCACCAGCACCCGCTGCTGGCCGGCGTGACGTTTGCCGAGCGCGTCGAGGTCGTCGGCCATCTGGTATTTGTTCGGCATGCCGCTGACCGAGTCTACATGGCCTACCGCGCGGCCCAGCATGATGTGCGACATCACCAGCGCCGCCATCCCGGTCATGCGGTCGCGATCGGCCTCGCTCAAGGTGCGCGGCTTGGTGTCGATGACGCACAGGGCACCGATGGCGTAGCCTTCCGGCGTCACCAGCGGCGCGCCGGCGTAGAAACGTACGCCGGTCGAACCGATGACCAGGGGATTGTTGGCGAAACGCGGATCGAGCAGCGTGTCCTCGATCATCAGCACCCTGCCCTGGCGGATCGTGTGATCGCAAAAGGTCTGGTCGCGCTGGTTGGCGCTGGGCGGCGGACAAAAGCCTACCGTCGATTTGATCCACTGCCGGTCGCTGTCGATCAGCGAGATGTACGCGCCGGACATGCCGAACATCTCGGCCACCAGGCGCGTGACGGCATCAAAATATTCGCTGGTGTTGGTGTTCAGGATACCCAGCTGGTGCAGCGCCGCGATGCGCTCCGGCTCGGAATTCTTCAGCATAATCTCCTGCATCATCACACACCCGCCGGTGCCGGCAGCATGGCGCGCTGGCGCGTGCCGGCGGCCTGTTTGCCGCGCGCAGGCGCAGCATGGTGCGATGCCGGCTCGGTCTTGAACACGCCGACCGCGTGGTTCAGGTGCCCGGCCTGGTCCTGCAGCGTCTGCACCGCGCCAGCCGCCTGCTCCACCAGCGCCGCATTCTGCTGCGTGACCTGGTCCATCAGCGAAATGGCGCGGTTGACTTCCTCGATGCCCTGGCGCTGCTCGTTGCTGGCGGTGGTGATCGCCTCGACCATGCCACTCACTTTCTTGACGCTGTCGACGATGTCGCGCATGGTCGTACCGGCGTGCTCCACCAGCTGGGTGCCTGCATGGATCTGGCTGACCGATTCGTCGATCAGCGCCTTGACTTCGCGCGCCGCCGTCGAGCTGCGCTGCGCCAGGTTGCGCACTTCGGAAGCCACCACGGCAAAGCCGCGGCCCTGCTCACCGGCGCGCGCCGCTTCCACCGCGGCGTTCAGCGCGAGGATGTTGGTCTGGAAGGCGATGCCGTCGATGACGCTGATGATGTCGACGATCTTGCGCGACGAGTCGTCGATGGAGTTCATCGTGACCACGACTTCCTCGACGATCTGCCCGCCCTTGCTGGCGATGTCGGAAGCGCACTGCGCCAGCGTGTTGGCTTGCTGGGCGCTATCGGCGTTCTGCTTGACGGTGGCGGTCAGCTGCTCCATCGCCGACGCGGTTTCTTCCAGCGAGCTGGCCTGGTCTTCGGTGCGGCCGGACAGGTGCTGGTTGCGCTCGGAGATCTGGCCGCTGATGTCGCTGACGGCGTTGGCGCTTTCATGTACTTCGGTGACGGTGGTGCGCAGGTTGCTGCTCATTTTTACCAGCACGGCCATGATGCTGTCCCTGTCGCCATCGCGCAGGTCGACATTGTGATACAGCTCGCCGCGATCGACGGCGTTGGCCAGCGCCTTCACTTCGGCCGGCTCGGCACCCAGGGCGCGCAGCAGATATTGGGTCACGCGCCATGCCACCACCGCGCCGAGGGCCACGGCCGCGGCCAGCAGCGCCAGCATCAACGACTGGAAGTTGTGCGCGGCCTTGCGCGCCAGTTCCGATTCGGCTTCCGTCATCTTTTCCTGCTGATCGATGAAGCCGTTGATGGCGGCCAGCCATTCGACAAACGCCGGCTTGGCCTGCGCCAGCATCATCTGGCGGGCGCCTTCGATGTCACCGGCGCGGCGGGTGTCGATAATCTTCTTGATCATCGGCGTGGTGCGGCTTTCGCTTTGCTTGATCTTGGCCAGCCAATCGCGTTCTTCGCTGCCGATCTTGGCGCCGGAGGCGGAGAACAGGCTGTCCAGCGGCTGTGCGGATTTCTGATAGTCGGCGTCCAGCTTGTCGATCAGGCCGGTGACGCCGCCGATGTCGCCGTCGGCCACCAGCGTCACGTCGCGCAATGCGATGGCGCGGTCGTGCACACTGCCCCGGAAGTTGATGGCGTAGCGCTGCTTGACGTTGTTGACGTCGCTGATGTGCTGCAGGCTGGCGTCGATGGCGTTGACTTTGTAGATGCTCAGCACCGTCAGCACCAGCATCATGGCAAGCAAAATGCCAAAGCCGACCGTGAGACGCGTCGCAACGCTGATTTCATTCTTTGAGGATTCCATGCTGTTTCCTTAATTCTTACGTGGTGAACGCAATCATATTCCATACGGCAAATGTTCGTGAAATTTATTAATTAAATAAATTCAATAGATATTGACTATACGAAATGTCGATAAGTTAATCCACTTAAAAATTTACTACCAATTGGCAACGAAAACGACCCTCGAAAGAGGGATTGTGCGGAATGGGCGTCAGGTGATACCGGTACCAAAAACCACCAGTACCCTCAGGCCGGGGCCGTCGTCGCGGTTGTCCAGCCGGATGGTGCCCTGGTTGCGCGCGGCGGCTCGTTCGGCGATGGCCAGGCCCAGGCCGCTGCCCGCCTGGTCCTGGTCCGGCAGGCGGAAGAAGCGTTCAAACACCTTGCGCAGCATGTCGGCCGGGATGCCCGGCCCCTGGTCGGCCACGGACAGCGCAACCCGGCCGTCCAGCTCCGCGATGGAGATCGACACCCGCCCGCCGAGCGGCGAATACTTGACCGCGTTGCTGACCAGGTTGTCGATCAGCGAGGCCATGCTTTCCAGATGCATGGGCAGCGGGCAGCGCTCGGGCGCCTGCAGTTCGATCTCGATGCCGCGCGTGGCGGCGATCTGCCCGGCCAGCGCCAGGCGGTCGGCCACCAGTTCCACCAGGTCGCGCGGCGTCAGGCTGGTGTGATCGCGGTCGCCGCCGGAACGGGCCAGCGCCAACAGTTGATGCACTGTATGGGTGGCGCGCTGCACGCCTGCGCGCAGGCCCTCCCCCGCCTGTTCCACGCGCTGTACTGTCCGTGTAGTGGTCAGTGTATCGGCGTTGATCTGAATGATGGACAGCGGTGTTTTCAGCTCGTGCGCGGCGTCGACCAGGAATTCCTGTTCACGCTCCAGGCGCTCGGTCAGCCGCTCCATCAACTTGTTGACGGAGCCGACCAGCGGCGACAGCTCCTGGTACGGCGACGCCGCCAGCGGCGACAGGTCCGTCGCCGAACGCTCCTCGATCTCGCCGACGATGGACTTCAGGGGACGCAGGCCGACGCGGATGATGAACCACGCCGGCAGCAACAGGAAGGGAATGCTGAACAGCAGGGGCGCGAAGTAGTAGCCGATGCTCGACACCTGCAGCATCCACTCGCCAATCACCTCTGTTGCCATGCGCACGGTGACGCCGGTCGCGGGATCGTCCTCCACCGAGACGACCCAGCCTTCCCGCAGCGGCTGGCCGTACGGACCGGCGGCGGCGTCGGTCGGCGGCAGGCCCGGGTCCGGCGATGCATAAACCAACTGGCCGCGCTTCCAGACCTGGGTCTGCAGCGCCGGAATGTACCAGCCCAGTTCCTTGTAGAGCGCGTAGTGCAGCCCTTCCATCTTGCGCACCACCGGCTGGATCTGTTCCGGCGGCCGCTCGCCGATGGTCTGCATCACGACCAGGATGCGCAAGGCGCTGGCACGCAGTTCGCGCTGCATGTCGCGCCGCTTGGCGGTGCGGGTTTCGTAGACGTCCAGCGCCAGATTGGCCAGCCACACCAGCAGCATCACCGAGATGAAGCCCAGCAGCAGGCGGCGGAACAGCGAGCGGTTTTTCATCGGCTGTTCATTTGTCGACCACGTAGCCGACGCCGCGCACGGTGCGGATATAGCCTTCGCCGATCTTCTGGCGCAGGTGCGACATGTGCACGTCCAGCGCCGCGCCTTCGCTGTGCGGCAACGCGCGCGACTCCAGCTCGCGCCGGGTCAGCACCCGGTCCGGGTAGCGCATCAGCGCATGCAGCAAGGCGAATTCGGTTTTCGACAAGACCACATTGGTTCCCGCGCGCGTCAGCAGCATGCGCTTGTCGTCCAACACCAGGTCCTTGACCTTCCATACCGGCTCGCCCGATTCGCTCCAGCCGGTGGCCCGCCGCAGCACCGCGCGCAGCCGCGCCAGCAATTCGGTGACGACGAAAGGCTTGACCAGGTAATCGTCGGCGCCACGATCGAGGCCGTTGAGGCGGTCCTCCAGGCTGTCGCGCGCAGTGATGACGAGGATGGGCAGCGTGTGGCCGGCGGCGCGCAGGTCGCGCAGCACGTCGATGCCGTTCCCGTCGGGCAGGCCGAGGTCCAACAGCACCGCGTCGAACGGCTCGGTCTCGACCCAACGACGGGCGTCGCCGGCGCGGCGCACCCATACCACTTCCTGTCCCGCGTCCTGCAAGGCCGATTGCAGCGCCTTGCCCAACTCCAGGTCGTCCTCGACCAGGCATATCTTCATGACTCTTTGCTCCACTGCGTGAAGTCCGTATCTACGCATCTTCTTGCCGATGTGTCAATCGCCTGCGCGCCACAGCCTTAGGCAAACGTTAAGGTTTCTTTTGGATTTGCTTAAGGAAGACTGTGGAGAATCCGGCAACAGTAGTTCGAATAAATCCAATCAATACAAGGGAGAGTAGATGGACAGCAAAGCAGGGATGAAAACGGTGCCGACGCCTATCGCGTCGGCTGTGGCATTGATGCTGGCGTCGATGGTGACGTGCGCATCGTCGCCGGCGCTGGCGCAGCAGGCCGCGGCCGACGGCCAGCCGATGGAACAGGTTGTGGTGACCGGCATCCGCGCCTCCCTGCAGCAGGCGCTCACGCGCAAGCGCAACAGCGACACGCTGTCCGAAGTGGTATCGGCCGAGGACATCGGCAAGATGCCGGACAAGAACGTGGCCGACGCCATCCAGCGCGTGCCAGGCGTGAACATCTCCTCCTCCGCCGGCGGCGAAGGCGGCTTCGCCGAGAACGACCGCGTCAGCATCCGCGGCACCAGCTCCAGCCTGACGCAGACGCTGGTCAACGGCCACACCATCGGCACCGGCGACTGGTTCGTGCTGGACCAGGCGGGCGCCGTCGGGCGCAGCGTCAGCTACGCGCTGCTGCCGTCGGAAATCGTCAGCGCCGTCACGGTGCAGAAAAGCCAGCAGGCCGACATGGTCGAAGGCGGCGTCGCCGGCTCGGTCAATATCGAAACCCGCAAGCCGCTCGATTTCAAGAAGCAGCTGACGCTGGAAGCCTCGGTCCAGGCGATCCGCGCCGACCTGCCGGGCAAGACCGACCCGCAACTGAATGCGCTGATCGGCTGGAAGAACGACGCCAAGACCTTCGGCGTGCTGCTGCAGCTGTTCTCGGAAAAACGCCACGAGCGCCGCGACGGCCAGGAGTTCTACGGCTATGCGCCGATCGACGCCGAGAGCAACGCCGCCAAGGCGCACCCCGAACTGGCGGGAGTCCTGGCGCCGGCCGGCATCAGCGCCTCGCTGTTCGAACAGACCCGCAAGCGCACCGGCGGCGCCATCGACCTGCAGTTCAAGCCGAGCAGAGACTTCAGCTTCGACATCAACGGCTTCAGCTCGCAGCTGGACGCGGCCAACTACAACCGCAGCTTCTACAACAACATCGCCGGCAACCTGAACGCCACCGATCCGGACACCGGCGCCTCCGTCGGCGTGGTGCCGTCGGCCTACACGGTCAGGAGCGGCACGCTGGTGTCGGCCACGATACCGGCCTCGCAGTACCCGGCGGTCAGCGCCACGAAGCCGTACAATTCGTCGCTGTACTCGGCCTTCGGCGACCAGATCTATCGTCCCGGCTCCTCGTCCTCCTCGGCCTACATCGATCTCGATGGCGCCTACAAGGTCAACCAGGACTTGCGCATCACCGGCAGCGCGGGCTACACGCGCGGCACCGGCAAGACCCCGGCCGATATCGGCTACGAGGCAGGCCTGACCGGCGCCGGCTCCAGCTACACGCTGAACGGCATGTCGCCGGCGACGATATCCTTCCCTGGCGCAGACACTTCCAAGTTCACCAACTACGTGACCGCCTCCGCCTGGGGCTCGCACGTGGTCACGCTGGATACGGAAAAATACGGCCAGCTTGACGGCGAACTGAAACTGGACAAGGGCGTCATGGAGTCGGCCAAGTTCGGCGTGCGCTACGCCGAGCACCACCGCAACGTCAGCCAGCCCGAGAACCGCAGCTGCGCCGTGTGCGACGGCACCACATCGGCGCCGCTGCCGGTGTGGGATGGCGCGACGTATCCGTCCAACTTCGGCAACGGCATTTCCGGCAGCAGCGGCTTCCTGCGCAACGTGTGGCAGATCAGCCCCGCCAACATCGCGGCCTGGGCCACCAGGTACGACCTGGCCGGCGGCCCGAATACCGAGAACTGGGCCGGCGAGATGGATGTCAAGGAGAAGACCAGCGCCGTCTACGGCATGGTCAACCTGGCCGGCGACGGCTGGCGCGGCAACGTCGGCCTGCGCTACGTGCACACCAACCAGGCGACGATCACCAACATCCCGGGCGGCGACAATCCGATCGGCCAGAACAACGTCAACGGCGTCTACACGCCGACCCTGAACCAGCGCGGCTACAACGACGTGCTGCCTAGCGCGAACGTCAAGGTCGACCTTTCGCCGACGCTGGTGGGCCGCTTCGCCGTGGCCAAGACCATGGCCCGCGCCGACTACAGCGCGATGGTGGGCGCCGTCACGCTGAACGACACCAACCTGACCGGCAGCAGCGGCAACCCGAACCTGAAGCCGGTCCGCTCGACCAACTACGACGCGGCGCTGGAGTGGTACTTCTCGCCGAAGTCCCTGCTGTCGGCCGGCCTGTTCTACATGGACATGTCGTCCTACGTCACCTACGGCACGGCCAACCTCACCTACTTCAACAACTCGTTCAAGCGCTTCGACAGCTACACGATCTCGTCGCCGACCAACATCGGCGCCAAGAACAAGGGCGCGGAGCTGGCCTACCAGCAGGACCTGTTCGGCGGCGTCGGCGTAGTGCTGAACTACACCTACACCGACGGCAAGGCGGACGACGGACTGGCGGTGGTGGGCAATTCCAAAAACACCTACAATGCCGAGACTTACTACGAGGACGACAAGCTGAGCGCGCGCCTGGCCTACACCTACCGTTCCAGCTTCTCCGGCGGCTTGTACAACAGCTTCCCGCAGGTGATGGCGGGCACCGGCAACCTGGCGGCGTCGGTCAGCTACAAGATCAACGAGAACCTGTCGGTCACCTTCGATGCGCTGAACCTGAACAACGCCGTGCTGCGCTACTACGGCATGAACAAGGACCAGCCTATCGCATCGTATTCGAACGACCGTCAATACTATCTGGGCTTGCGTGGCAAACTCTAAACCACAACGGGTGCTGGCGATCGATGCCTTCCGGGGCATCACCATACTGGTCATGATCTTCGTGAACGCGCTGGCAGGCGTGCGCGGCGTGCCGGCCTGGATGGATCACGCCCCGGCCGGCGTGGACGGCATGACCTTCCCCGACGTCGTGTTCCCGGCGTTCCTGTTCATCGTCGGCATGTCGATCCCGTTCGCTGCGGCGCAGCGGGTGGCGGCGGGCGACTCCACGTGGCGGCAGTGGCGCCACATGCTGTCGCGCGCCGCCGGCCTGCTGGTGCTGGGTGTCTTCATGGTCAATGCCGAGGAAGGCTACAACGAGGCGGCGATGGGCATGTCCATCCATGTGTGGTCGCTGCTGTTCTACGTCTGTGCGATCCTGGTATGGGCGGTGTACCGGTTCGAAAACAAGGCGCTGGCAATCGGTTTGCGCCTGCTCGGCGCGGCCGGCCTGGTCGCGCTGGCGCTGGCTTTCCGGGGAGGCCCGGACGGCAGCCTGCGGCTGGCGCCGCAGTGGTGGGGCATATTGGGACTCATCGGCTGGGCCTACCTGTACGCCAGCGTGGCATTCCGGCTGACGCGCGGCAGTCTGGTGGCGGTGGCCCTGCTGGTGCTGGGCTGTGCGGCGTATTACTGCCTGGCCCGCACCGTGGCGGCACCGTCGTGGTTTGGCGCCCAGGCCGAGAACGCGGTGCACACGTCGATCGCCTTGTGCGGGCTGCTGACGGCGCTGATCTTCTTCGGCGATGGCGGGCGGGCCGGCCGGGCATTCGGCATGGCGGCGGCGCTGGCCGCCGTGCTGGCTGTCATCGCCTTCTTGCTGCGCCCTGCCTTCCACGTCTCCAAGATCGACGCCACGCCCAGCTGGGCCTTGTACAGTTCCGCCATCTGCGTGCTGCTGTTTGCGGCGCTGTACTGGCTGGTGGACGTCCAGCGGCGGCAGCGCTGGACCGCGCTGGTGCGCCCGGCCGCCGCCAATCCGCTGCTGACCTACATCATTCCCTACATCGTCTACGCGCTGATGCAGTATCTGCATCTGTCGTTTCCCTCCGTGCTGGGCGCAGGCTTGCCCGGCCTGCTCTGGGCCGCCGCCTATGCCGTTATCGTCATGGCGCTGGCAGCAGTTCTCAACCGCATGCATATCAAACTGCAGCTATAAACTTAAAAATCTATGCGCATCAATTCTATCGACGCAGTGCGCGGCCTGACGGTGGCCGCCATGCTGCTGGTGAACGACGCCGGCGACTGGTCGCACGTCTACCCCTGGCTGGAACACGCCGAATGGCACGGCTGCACGCCGCCCGACTTCATATTCCCCGTCTTCCTGTTGATCGTGGGCGTGTCCATCAACCTGGCGCTCAGCCCTCGCCTGGATGCAGGAGCGGCCACGGCGCCGTTGACGCGCGCCGTGCTGCTGCGCGCCGTGCGCATCGTGCTGCTGGGCCTTGCGCTGCACGTGGTGGCGATGCTGCTGCTGAATGGACGGGGCTTCCGCCTGTTCGGCGTGCTGCAAAGGACGGGCATCTGCTTCGCCGCGGCGGCGCTGCTGACGATCCATGTGCGCAGCGCCCGCGCACAGTGGGCGATATGCGCGGCCATCCTGCTCGGCTACTGGGCGCTGCTGACCGCCGGCGGATCGCTGGAGCCCGGCCTGAACCTGGCGGACCGCATCGACAGCGCCTTGCTGGGCCACCTGGCCTACCAGTACGACGCCGCCACCGGCATCGGCCACGATCCCGAGGGCATCCTGGGCACGCTGCCGTCGCTGGCCACGGTGATCCTCGGCCTGCGCGCCGGCGACTGGCTGCGCAAGGGACAGACCCGCAACCTGGCGCTGGCCGGCGCGGCGGCGATGCTGCTCGGCGGCCTGTGGTCGCTGGCACTGCCGTTGAACAAGCAGTTGTGGACCTCCTCGTTCGCGCTGTGGACCGGCGGCTTCGGCATGTTGGCCATTGCGCTGGCGCACCAGTTGATCGATGTGCGCGGCTGGCCGGCGCTGGGCCGCGCGATGGGCGTGAACGCCATCGCCGCCTACGCCGGATCGTGGATCGCGACTTGCGTGATTGAAGGCAGCGGGGTCATGGCGCCGCTGTATGCCCATGTTTTCAGTCGCCCGCTGGCACCGCTTTTCGGTCCCTGGGTGGCGTCCGTGGCCTTCGCGGCGGCCTTCACCGGCGTGTTCTGGCTCGCTATGGCGTATGCCTACCGGCGCAACTGGCGCATGACGATCTGACGGGCGCGGTTTGCTCAGGCCGCCGTGGCAGCGCTTCCAATTTTTAGCATAAGACTTAAACTAGTGGCAACTTACTTTACAAATTAAAAATATTCCTAAAAAAACTATTCTTGAGCATAATGTCGTTCAGGCAAGTTATTGCTTTTATTACTAGTGAACTTTATCTGGAGCCATCTATGCGTTTGAAATCCTTACTGCTGGCCGTTACCGCCGCCGCTGCCCTGTGCAGCGGCGTTGCCAGCGCATCCACCGAGCTGATCGTCAACGGCAATTTCGAATCCGGCGACTACGGCCAGATCAACTGGGGCGGCCATCAACTGCAAGGCTGGACCACGGCCGGCTACAACTTCCTGTTCAGCGGCTCTAACGTCGATCACGGCGGCACGCCCGGCAGCTACGGCAACCTGCAATTGTGGGGCCCGAACAATGGTTCGGCCAATGGCCTGCAGGCCAGCCCGGTCGGCGGCAATTTCGTCGCCTCCGATGGCGCGTTTGAAGTCTCACCTCTGTCGCAGACGGTCAATGGCCTGGTGGCCGGCCAGCAGTACAACCTGACCTTCTACTGGGCCGGCGCCCAGCAGTCCGGTTTCAACGGCGCCACCACCGAACAGTGGAAAGTCTCGCTGGGCGGCGAAACCCAGTCGACCGCCGTGAAGAACAACGTCAACCACGGCTTCACCGGCTGGCAGAAAGAAACCTTCACCTTCACCGCGACCGGCACCAGCGAACTGCTGAGCTTCCTGGCCGTGGGCACACCTGCCGGCGTGCCGCCGTTCTCGCTGCTGGATGGCGTGTCGATGACCGCCGCCGTACCTGAGCCGCAGACCTGGGGCATGCTGGGCCTGGGTCTGGGCCTGGTTGGTTTCGCCGCACGTCGCCGCAAAGCCAAGGCTGCGTAATATACTGTCAGCCGCAACCGATGCCGGACGCACGCGTCCGGCATTTTCTTTTCCGCTATCATTCCAGCCATGACACTGATAAACGACATCCTCGCCTACCTGCCCACCTTCGCCGTCAACGTTGCGCGGCTGTGCCTGTGGCTGGTGCTGCTGTCGCTGGTATTCGTGCCGCTGGAACGCTGGCTGGCGGTGCGCAAGGCGCGGCTGACGCGGCGCGCGCTGGCGCTCAATCTCGGCCTGTATTTCCTCAACAGCCTGCTGCCGGCCGCCATCCTCGGCGCGCTGATGGCGGTGGTGGCCGTGGCCGCGCAAGCGGTGCTGCCGGCCGCCGTGCCCGCCGCCATGGGCGCGCTGCCGCTGGCGGTCAAGCTGCCGCTGTCGATGCTGATCGCGGAAACCGGCTTTTACTGGGGCCATCGCCTGAGCCACCGCTTGCCGTGGCTGTGGCATTTCCATTCGGTGCATCACAAGCCTGAGCACCTGTACTTCCTGATCAACACGCATGCGCATCCGGTGGACATGATCGTCACCCGCCTGTTCGGCATGACGCCGCTGTACGTCCTCGGCCTGGCCGGCGCCAGCGCGGGCGGCAGCGCGGCGCCGGCGCTGGTCATCGTCATCGGCACGGCATGGGGATTTTTCATCCATTCGAACTTGCGTGTCCGTCTCGGCCCGCTGGAATCGATCATCGCCACGCCGGCCTTCCATCACTGGCACCACACCAGCGTCGCGCCGCTGGACCGCAACTTCGCATCGACCCTGCCCTTCCTCGACCGCGTGTTCGGCACCTGGCACCTGCCGGCCGAATGGCCGGAGGCCTACGGCCTCCACCGGGACGCTATAATCCGTCGTCCTCAACATGACGAAGAAAGCTTCGGATGATCAAAAGTTTGCGTATTGCCGGCGTGGTGATGCTGGCCTGCCTGTCCGGTGCGGCGGCGGCCGACACCTTTGAAACCATCGAATCGGCGCCGCTGAAGGAGGTGTGGCTGAACGGCGGCTTCTACTCCTACCACTTCCAGCGCGACAAGGGACTGAACGACAGCAACCCCGGCCTGGGCGGCGAGTACCGCTTTTCGACGGTGGCGTCGGCCACGGCCGGCCGCTTCTACAACAGCGACCGCGGCTACTCCAATTATGTGGGCTTGTACTACCAGCCGTGGAAAATCGGCCCGGTGCGGCTGGGCGCGGTGGTAGGCGGCTTCGACGGCTACCCGAAGATGCGCGACGGCGGCTGGTTCCTGGCGGCGATCCCCACCGCCAGCTTCGAATACAAGAGCGTGGGCGTCAATGTCGCCATCGTGCCGACCTATAAGGACCGGCTCTACGGCGCCATTTCCGTCCAGCTCAAGCTGAAGGTCTTCGACTAACGGCCCTTGACGGCGACCTGGTCCAGGATGTGCTTCGGCACGGCGGCGTAGTGCTTGAACTCCATCGTGTACGTCGCCCGGCCCTGGGTCAGTGAACGCAGCGTGGTCGAATAGCCGAACATCTCGGCCAGCGGCACCAGCGCGCGGATGATCTTGCCGCCGCCGCCCGGGATCTCGTCCATGCCCTGCACCATGCCGCGCCGCGCCGTCAGGTCGCCCATGGCGTTGCCCATGAACTCTTCCGGCGTTTCCACTTCCACCTGCATCATCGGCTCCAGCAGCACGGGATCGGCGCGCTTCATGCCGTCCTTGAAGGCCATCGAGCCGGCCATGCGGAAGGCGTTTTCGTTCGAGTCCACGTCGTGGTACGAGCCGAACGTCAGCGTGACCTTGACGTCCACCACCGGATAGCCGGCCAGCACGCCGCTGCGCAAGGTTTCCTGCACGCCCTTGTCGACGGCTGGAATGAACTCGCGCGGCACCACGCCGCCCTTGATGGCGTCGACGAACTGGTAGCCCTTGCCCGGCTCCAGCGGCTCCAGGGTCAGCACCACGTGGCCGTACTGGCCCCGTCCGCCCGACTGCTTGACGAACTTGCCCTCGATATCGCTGGCCGTGCGCTGGATGGTTTCACGATAGGCCACCTGCGGCTTGCCCACCGTCGCCTCGACGCTGAACTCGCGCCGCATGCGGTCCACCAGGATCTCCAGGTGCAGCTCGCCCATGCCGGACATGATGGTCTGGCCCGATTCCTCGTCCGTGTGCACGCGGAACGACGGGTCTTCCTGCGCCAGCCGGTTCAGGGCGATGCCCATCTTTTCCTGGTCGGCCTTGGTCTTCGGCTCCACCGCCTGCGAAATCACCGGTTCCGGGAAGATCATCTTTTCCAGCACGATCACGTGATCGGGCGAACTGAGCGTATCGCCGGTGGTCACGCCTTTCAGCCCGACCGCCGCCGCGATGTCGCCGGCGTAGACCTCCTTGATCTCCTTGCGCTCGTTGGCGTGCATCTGCAGGATGCGGCCCAGCCGCTCCTTCTGGCTCTTGGTCGGGTTGTAGACCGTGTCGCCGGAATTGACCACGCCCGAATACACGCGGAAGAACGTCAGCTGGCCGACGAACGGGTCGGTCATGATCTTGAACGCCAGCGCCGAGAACGGATCGCTGTCATTCGGATGGCGCTCGATCGGATTGTCGTCCTCGTCGGTGCCGGCGATCGCCGGCACGTCCACCGGCGACGGCAGATACTCGACCACCGCGTCCAGCATGGCCTGCACGCCGCGGTTCTTGAACGCGCTGCCGGCCAGCATCGGCACGATCTCGTTGCGGATGGTGCGCTGGCGCAGCCCGGCCTTGATTTCCTCCTCGGTCAGCACGCCACCGTCCAGGTATTTTTCCAGCAGCTCGGGCGAGCCTTCGGCGGCGGCCTCGACCATCTTGTCGTGCCACTCCTGCGCCAGCGCCTTCAGGTGCTCCGGAATGTCCTCGTAGGTGAACTTGACGCCCAGGCTCTCGTCATCCCAGTTGATGGCGCGCATCTTGACCAGGTCGACCACGCCGTGGAAATTGTCCTCTGCGCCCAGCGGTATCTGGATCGGAATGGCGGCGCCCTTCAGCCGCGTGGCGATCTGCTCGCGCACGCGGAAGAAGTCGGCGCCCACGCGGTCCATCTTGTTGATGAAGGCGATGCGCGGCACCTTGTACTTGTTCGCCTGGCGCCACACGGTTTCCGACTGCGGCTGCACGCCGCCTACCGCGTCGTACACCATGACGGCGCCGTCCAGCACCCGCATCGAGCGCTCGACTTCGATGGTGAAGTCGACGTGGCCCGGGGTGTCGATGATGTTGATGCGGTGTTCGGCGAAATTGCCGGCCATGCCTTTCCAGAAGGCGGTGGTGGCGGCCGACGTGATGGTGATCCCGCGTTCCTGTTCCTGCTCCATCCAGTCCATCGTCGCGGCACCGTTATGTACCTCACCGATTTTATGGTTGACGCCGGTGTAAAACAGGATGCGCTCCGTGGTCGTGGTCTTGCCAGCGTCGATGTGGGCGCTGATGCCAATGTTGCGGTAACGCTCGATGGGGGTCTTGCGGGTCATCACAATTCTCCTTGAACACAATTCTGTTGGATGCAGGTGCGGCGGTTTATGGCGAATTCAAGTGCTGCCTTAGCGTGCGACATGACTAGAGGCAAGTAATATAGTCTGTGGAACAAACAGCAACCTGTATAGCTTACATCACCTGGAAAATCTGCATGCCGCTTCGACCGAAAATCTCATTTATCCTGACCTTGGGCGTGGCCCCTGGCCTGGCCCTGGCCCAAGCCGCATCACCGCAAGCCTCCGACCTGGAGATGCGGCTGGAACGCTGCGCGCTGCTCGGCGACGCCAGCGCGCGCCTCGCCTGCTATGACGGCCTGTCGAAAACCGGGCCCGCCGTCACCGCCGCCGGCGGCAACGCGGTCGGCAAACCCGATCCCGGCAAGACCAGCGCGCTGGTGACGGCGATCACCCAGCCATCCTCGGCGGCGCCCACGCAAGCGACGCAGCCGGCAGACCCTCCGGCCGAGCCCAAGCTGCCGTCCAAACTGGCGGCCATCACCACGATTCCGCCGGAAGACACGGTGTCGCGCATGGTGCAATGGTGGGAGCTGGACCGCTCGGCCAAGCGCGGCGTGTTCAATTTCCGCCCCCATCGCGACACCTACCTGCTGCTGGCCAACTACAGCACCAGCTCCAACGATGGGCCTTTTGAGGATTTCACGCCGGCCGGCGTCAAGTCCAAGCACGTGGAACTGACTTACCAGCTCAGCTTCAAGATGAAGTTGATCGAACAGATGCTCAATACGCCGGTCGACCTGTGGTTTGGCTACACCCAGAACAGCTTCTGGCAAGCGTACAACCGCGCCGCCTCCAGCCCCTTCCGCGAGACCAACTACCAGCCGGAGCTGATGCTGACCACGCCGCTGAGCCTGGCACTGGGCAGCGCGCTGGACATCCGCTACCTGACCCTGGGCATGGTGCACCAGTCGAACGGGCAGACGTCCACGCTGTCGCGCAGCTGGAACCGGGTTTATGCGGAAGTGGGGGCGGAACACGGCAAGTTCGCCGCGCAATTGCGCTTTTGGAAGCGGCTGGACAACGCCCGTTCGGACAACGACAACATCGACATCACCGATTACCTGGGCCACGGCGACCTCAATCTGAGCTACCGCAGCAACGGCCACGAAGTCTCGCTGATGGCGCGGCGGAATTTCTCGACCCGCCACGGCGCCCTGCAGGCCGGATGGGCGTTCCCGCTGTCGGCCAACCTGAAGGGGTATTTGCAGGCGTTCACCGGCTACGGCCAAAGCCTGATCGACTACAACTATTCGCAGAAATCCCTGGGAGCGGGATTCCTGGTCGACTTTTAACGGGGCGAGCCGCGCAGTATGCGCGCCGGCAGCATGACGACGGCGCGCAGCAGCTCGAACACACCCTCGACGCCGATGCCGATCAGGCGGAACGGCAGGCTGATCAGCCAGAGCAGCGGATACAGCACCAGCGCCAGCAAAGCCAGCGGCCAGCACAGGAATAACAGAACCAGCCACAGCACGAATCCCAGCATGAGATGCTCCCGAGTCAGTTAATGCGTTGTCAATGCTATCACTGTAATGCGCTGCCCGGCGACGGGCAATTGCCATGCGACCAACTGCAGAAAAGCGCGATCAATGGCGGGAATTCGCGGATGAATGGAGATTACTGGCCGACGCAGATGATCTTGGTGACGTATTCGTGGGCGTTCGGTTTCTTCTTGGCCGCCCATTCGATGGCCTGGTTGGCCTGCTCGATGGTCAGGATCGACGCTTTTTCCTTGGATTTGATGAAGGAAACGCCTTCGAACACGCCTTCCTTGCTGCGCATGACTTTGGCAAACACGGGCGGCTTGGTGTCGCCGTCGGCGATCTTGTTCTGCTGGATGAGGTAGCGCTGGTCGTTCTGTTCCATATATTTCTCTGTGCAAAAGACGAAATATACGCTGCGGAACGACCTTCGTGGGGACTATTTATGCGTAGGCGGGAACAGATTGAAAAGGCTGCATTGCCGCTTCGTAGAGGATGTCGGCGCGCAGCGAAGCCTGCAGCGACGGGATCGAACCGCCGGCGCGGTACTGGAAAGTGACCTGCAGCACGTCGCCCTCGCGCGCCTGGACCGGCGTGGCCAGAGGCAAGGTCATGTAGTGGTTCAGCCAGTCGATGGTGGACGAGCGCTCGCTCACCACGGCCAGGATGTTCTTGGTGACGAAGCGCATGGCGTTGATCTCGCCGTTGCGTTCGACCACGAACTTGCCCTGCCACGAATAGGTCAGCTCGTTGGGCTGGTTGAAGTCGATGATGCTGTAGACGGCCGGCTGCGCCATTTCCACGGTGCCGGGATAGATGACGGTGGTTTCCTGGAACTGCACGATGGGCGCGTAGAAACCTTCGAAATCATATTCCTGCTGCAGCGGCTGCACCGCCATGATGACGGCTTCCGGCAGGAACACCGGCAGCGGGCCGCCGAAGCGCTCGGTATAGCGGCGCTTGAACGATTCGATGACTTCGACCTGTTTTTCGCGCAGCATGCCGACGTGGATCATCTCGCAGATGACGACGTCGACCGGTTCCGGCGGCAGGTATTCGAAGGCGTCGGCGTGCACCACCTCGACTTTTTCGCCGTTGGGGTTCAGCGCCAGCATCTTGCGCGCTTCCTTGACCATGTCGGGATTGAACTCGACGCAATAGACCTTGTCCGCCTTGGCCGCCGCGAACCACGACAGCACGCCGGTGCCGCCGCCCAATTCCAGCACCTTGGCGCCGGGCTTGACCGCGTAATCGATCGCCGACTTGAAGCCGTGCATGCGGTTTTGATCCATCAGCATGTTGTGATGGTAGTGGACTGGAATGAATTGCCCCAGATAGCAGCTTTCAATCTCGCGTTCGTTCAGCATGGGTATCCTTGGTTGATGCGCATTGTGTCTGGGAGCAATGCACTGGAGCCATTATCGTCAACAATGTTGACCCGCCAAGCTGGGAACTGGAGCCAAAAAACCCGTCAATTCGGGCGTTGTTGAAAAGCCAAGCACCAGCCGCCATTGGTGTCTATACTAGCGCCACCATAACCTCCGGAAACTTCATGACCATTCAACGCCGGAACAATGTGCACTGCCTGGGCTCCGGTCCGAAAACCATCATGTTCGCGCACGGCTACGGCTGCGACCAGCAGATGTGGCGCTTCCTGGCGCCGGCGTTCGCCGAGCGCTACCAGGTCATACTGCTGGACCTGGTCGGTTGCGGCGAATCCGACCTGAGCGCCTACGATCACGAGAAATACGGCAGCCTGCACGGCCACGCCAATGACATCCTCGATGTCATCGAGGCCTGCGCCACCGGGCCGGTGATCTTCGTCGGCCACTCGGTCAGCGCGATGATCGGCATGCTGGCTTCGATCGAGGCGCCGGAGCGGTTCGCCGGACAGGTCATGATCGGACCGTCCGCCTGCTACATCAACGATGACGACTACGTCGGCGGCTACAATCCCGAAGACATTGAAGGATTGCTGCAACTGATGGAAGAAAACTATCTGACGTGGATAAAAAAGATGGCCCCGGCCATCATGGGCGCGCCGCGGTTTCCCGCGCTCTCCATGGAGTTGCTGAACCGCTTCGAGCGCAACGACCAAACCATCGCCAAACATTTTGCCCGGGTCACGTTCACCGCCGACCATCGCGCGGACTTGCCCAAGTCCACCGTACCGGCCCTGATCCTGCAGTGCAGCGACGACCTGATCGCGCCGCGCGAGGTTGGCGACTATCTGCATGCGCACCTGCCGCGCAGCCGGCTGCAAGTGATCGACAATACCGGCCACTGTCCGCATCTGAGCGAACCGTCGACCAGTTCGGCTCACATCCACGATTTCCTGGCCAGCCTGTAGCTGCCGGACAGCTAGCGCTTGGCCTTGGCGGCCAGGTGGGCGTTGATGGTCTTGGCGATCCAGGGCTTGTCGGCCTTGGTCGCGAATTCGGCGGCGGTCAGGTGGAAGCCGCCGTCTATCAGCGAGGCGTCGGCGCCCTGCTCCAGCAGCAGTTCGACGACTTTCTCCTGGCCTTCGCGGGCGGCGATCATCAGCGGCGTCATGCCGGACGGCGCTTCGGCGTCGATGTAGGCGTAGTTGTCCAGCAGCAGCTGGGTGACCTCGACGCTGCCGGCGGCGGCCGCGTAGTGCAGCGCGGTCCAGCCTTTCTGGTTCACCTGGGCGCCGCGCTTGATCATGTCCAGCACCACCGCCTTGTTCTGGCGGAACGCCGCCATCATCAGCGCCGTGTTGCCGTTGGGCGCCTTGGCTTCGAGGTCGATACCGGGCTGGTCCATCAATATCCTGGCCACGTCGTAGGCTTCATAGCGCATGGCGACGATCAGGGCGGTCTCGCCGGCCGGTTCGCGCAGGTTCGGGCTGAGGCCACGCGACAGCAGCTTCTTGATGCCGGAAGTGTTGTTCAGCTGGGCCGCGCGGAAGAAGTCGACTTCGTCATCGCTCTGCTCGGCGGCCCTGGCCGGCGCGGCCAAGGCGCATGCCAGCATGGTCAACAGCAGGCGCCGCTTGGATAGAATCAACATGAGAAAGTCACGCTACCACGTTGAATAGTTTGAAGAAATTGGCGCTTGTCTGCTCTGCGACCTGCTCCACCGGGATGCCCTTCAGCTTGGCGATATACTCGCCGACGTGGGCGACGAAACCCGGCTCGTTCATCTTGCCCCGGTGCGGCATCGGCGCCAGATAAGGCGAATCGGTCTCGATCAGGATGCGCTCGAGCGGCACTTCCAGCGCCACCGCCTGCAGGTCCTTGGCGCTCTTGAAGGTCACGATGCCGGAGAACGAGATGTAGAAACCCATGCCGATCGCCGCGCGCGCCACTTCCAGCGACTCGGTAAAGCAGTGCATGACGCCGGCCACGCCGCCAGCCTCCGTGCCCGCACCCTCTTCGCGCATGATGCGGATGGTGTCCTCGCTGGCGCTGCGGGTGTGAATAATCAAGGGCTTACGCGTGATTCTTGATGCTTTGATGTGAGTGCGGAAGCGCTCGCGCTGCCATTCCAGGTCGCCTTGCAGGCGGAAATAATCCAGCCCGGTCTCGCCGATGGCGATGATCTTCGGATCGTTGGACAGCTCCACCAGCTGTTCGACGCTCGGTTCGGGCGTGTCTTCATAATCCGGATGCACGCCGACCGAGGCGTAGATATGCGGATACTCGTGGGCCAGCGCCAGCACCTGGGGGAAATCCGGCAAGTCCACCGACACGCACAGCGCGTGGGTGACCTTGTTGTCGGCCATCTTGGCCAGGATTTCGGGCATGCGAGC
This sequence comes from Duganella hordei, assembly GCF_040369125.1. Taxonomy (NCBI): domain Bacteria; kingdom Pseudomonadati; phylum Pseudomonadota; class Betaproteobacteria; order Burkholderiales; family Oxalobacteraceae; genus Duganella; species Duganella hordei. The sequence goes on along the minus strand of NZ_BPWI01000009.1, from coordinate 227,048 downwards.
AGCCAGCTCGGGGAAATTGATGTGGCAATGGGAATCGATAAACATGCCGTGATTGTAACCTATGCGTAGCTGGCCTAGAATCGGCGATCCCAATCCAAGAGGAGTCCCCGCATGCCCCGCCGCATCCTTCCCGCCCTCGCACTCGCTCTCCCCCTGTCAACAGGCCTGGCCGCCGAAGCGCCGCCCCAACAGTTTGCCGACCTCGGCGACGTGCGCCTGGAAAGCGGCGCCGTCATCAAGGATTGCAAGCTGGGTTACCGGACCCTGGGCACCTTGAACGCGGCGGGCTCCAACGCCGTGGTGTTCCTGCCCTGGCATACCGGCAAGAGCGCCGAGGCGCTGGGTTTGCTCGGAGCCAAGGGCTTGTTCAACACAGCCGGGCATTACGTAATAGTCATCGATGCGATCGGCAACGGCGTGGGCTGTTCGCCGTCCAACAGCGCCAGCCAGCATCGCACGGCGTTCCCGGTTTTCAACATCCGCGACATGGTGGAATCCGAATACCGGCTGCTGACCGAGAAGCTGGGCCTGAAGCAAGTCCATGCCATCGTCGGCTACTCGATGGGGGCGACGCAGACCTTCCAGTGGATGGTCAGCCATCCCGATTTCATGAAGGTGGCCGTACCCATCGCCGGCACGCCGCGCCAGACCAGCTACGACCTGCTGTTCTGGCGTACCGAGGAAGCGGCCATGCTGGCCGACCCGGAATACGCCAACGGCGGCTACAAGCAAAACCCCAGGCTGCCGCTCTACCACCAGATTTTTTCGCTGAATTTCGATACGCCGGCCTACCGCGTGGCCAAGACCAGGCCTGCCGAGGTTGAAAAGTTCATCGCGGAGACGGTGGAATACGATCCGGACGCGGCCGACGCCAACGACACGCGCTGGCAGATGCGCGCCTTCCTGGCCCAGGATATCGGCGACGACGCGGCGAAAAAAATCAAGGCCAAGGTCCACATCATCAACCCGCGCACCGACCTGATCGTCAATCCGGCCCCTGCCCTGGCCCTGGCCCGGCAGATCCGCGCCACCACCACCGTGCTCGAGGGCGATTGCGGCCATTCGGCCGTATTCTGCGCGGCGGACCAGATCCGCCCCGCCGTCGACCGCGCGCTCAAGCAGCCTTAGACTGTCGTGAGACATCTATCGACGCCAGGCTGTTACAATCCTCAACTACGAACTTGAACCACGGATGACGAGACCAATGGCGCGTACAGGATTAAGCAAGTCCCAAGTCAGGGCAAGCCGCGATCAGCTGCTGGCGGAAGGACGCTACCCGTCCGTCGACGCGGTGCGCCTCATGCTGGGCACCGGCTCCAAGTCGACTATCCACAAGTATTTGAAGGAACTCGGCAGCGAGGACGCCGGCGCCGGCATGACGCGGGAGGACACCGCCCGCACCCTGCTCGGCGTGGTCGAACAGCTGGCGGACAAGCTGCACGGCGACGCCGAACGCCGCCTGGATGCGCTGCGCGCCGAGCACGAGCAGGCGCTGCGGCAGAAGGAAGAGGAACTGGCCGAGCTGCGCCGCACGGTAGCCAGGCTGGCCGCCCGGGTGGAAGAGCTGGGCGGCGACCCCGTCCCCGGCGGCTACACCAACCCGCCGCCGCTGGCCGACGGCTTCGGCAATTTCAGCAATCTGCAATCGTCCTCGCGCGACGGCCGCAGCGAAATCTCGCCGTTCGGCATGAGCCTTGCCGGCGGCCGCTCCGCGGTATTCGATTTCGACGGCCTGCGCCCGGCAGGCCAGATCCAGCTTACGCCACGCGTTTTCCCAGGATAATCAGGTCGCGCTCGACGCCGTCGAGGTTGGCCACCTTGGGCAGGTTGGCCCAGGTTTCAAAGCCGTACTTGGCGAACAGGCCCAGGCTGGGCTTGTTGTGGCCGAAGATGAAACCCAGCAAGGTGTGCACCTTGATAGCCGGCGCATACGCGATGGCCTGCTCGATGCAGTAGCCGCCTATGCCCTTGCCGCGCCATGCCTCGGCGATATAAATCGAGATTTCCGACGTGCCCGAATAGGCCGGACGGCCGTAGAAGTTGGAATACGACATCCAGCCCAGCGTTTCCGGCCGCTCCGACGCGTCGTCGGCCTTTTCAATGATCCACAGCGGACGCTTCTCCGGCGTATGGTCGTGGAACCACGGCAGGCGCGATTCGACCGACACCGGTTCGGTATCGGCGGTCACTTCGCGCGAGGCGATGGTGGTGTTGTAGATGGCTACGACGGTTGGCAAGTCTTCAAGCGTGGCGAGGCGATGGCGGAAAGTCATGGCATAAAAGCAAGGTTACAGGGTATGGGTGGCGCGCGATGAACGCAACGCTGCGCCGAGGATCTCTTCGATGCGCAGGCGGGCGCGCTGGCCGCTTTCGTCTTCGGGGAAATGCACGCCTATGCCCTGCGCCTTGTTGTTGTGCGCGCCGGCCGGCGTGATCCAGGCGACTTTGCCGGCGATCGGGTATTTGTTCGGGTCGTCCATCAGCGCCAGGATCAGGTAGATCTCGTCGCCGATCTTGTACGGTTTCTGGGTCGGCACGAAGACGCCGCCGTTCTTCAGGAAAGGCATGTAGGCGGCGTACAGGGCCGCTTTTTCCTTGATGGCCAGCGACAGCACCGTCGGCCGTGCCAGCGGCACGGTGTTCGGGTCGATAGGGCTGGCAGCAGACATGGGTTACCTTTCAGCGCAGCAGGCGGCGTAGTCCAGCAACATATCCTCCAGGAACAGCTTGGGCGACAGGGGATGGTCGGCCGTCGCGCGGCGTTCGTTGGCTCCCTTGATCGCGGCCAGCAGGCGGCTGACGTGAATCTTGTCGGCCAGACTCGCCAGTTCCTTCTGGTAACGAGGATAGTACCGGATGTTACCTGCCAGTTTGTAGGAAAACACATCATAAAGCCAGCGCTGCAACCAGGAAACTTGTGCACTCAGCGGCACTTTTTGCAGTTTGTCGGCAACTTTCAACGCGCCTTCGACGCTGGGACGGGCCAGCAGCTGCAGCAGTACCTCCAGATCGTCGCGGTTGCCCACTTCGGCCTGCGCCATCGCGGCCAGCGGCGCGCCGCCCTGCTCGCGCAGCCAGCTGTCGGCGTCGGCCACGCCTTGCGCCTTGAGCCAGGCCAGCGCTTCGGCATGGCTGGGCATGGGCAGCGCGAACTTGCGGCAGCGCGACAGGATGGTCGGCAACAGGCGGTCCAGGCTGTTCGACGCCAGCAGGAACACGGTGCCCGGCGGCGGCTCTTCCAGCGTCTTCAGCAAGGCGTTGGAGGCGGGCATGTTCAGCGCCTCGGCCGGGTACAGCACCACCACCCGCAGCCCCTGGCGGTGGGTGGAAATGTTCATGAAATCCGCCAATGCGCGGATCTGCTCGATCTTGATTTCCTTGGACGGCGCCTTGGTCGACTTGGCGGTCTTCTTGCTCTCGCCCTCGCCTTCTTCGCCTTCGGCGGCAGGCTCGTCTTCCAGCGCCTCCGGCCGCACGCGGCGGTAGTCAGGATGGTTTTGCTGGGAGAACCAGCCGCAGGAGGAACACTGGCCGCAGGCATGACCGTCGGGCAATACCGCCTCGCACAGCAAGCCTTGGGCGAAGCGTTCGATGAAATCGGACTTGCCTATGCCGGCCGCTCCATGGAACAGGATCGCGTGCGGCATGCGCTGGCGCAGCAGTTGCAGCTGCTGCCAGGACGCTTCCTGCCACGGGTAGATGGAATTGCTCATTATTAGTATTCTGTTTTAAAACAAGCGCTTATGCAATGCTTTTAAAGTTAAAGTAACTCGTCGAGGATGGCGCCGATCTGGGTTTGAATCTCGGCGATGGTCTGGGTCGAGTCGATGACGCGGAAACGCTCGGGGAATTGCGCGGCGCGGCGCAGGTATTCATTGCGGGTGGCGGCGAAGAAATCGGCTTTTTCCTGCTCGAACTTGTCCAGCGAGCGGGTGGCGTCCAGCCGCGCGCGCGCCACTTCCAGCGGCACGTCGAACAGCAAGGTCAGGTCCGGCTGCAGGTGCGGGTGCACCCACTGCTCCAGCGCTTCCAGCTTGGCCAGGTCCATGCCGCGGCCGCCGCCCTGGTAGGCGAAGCTGGCGTCGGTGAAGCGGTCGGAAATGACCCAGGCGCCGCTGTGCAGCGCCGGCGCGATCACCTGCGCGATGTGCTCGCGGCGGCTGGCGAACATCAGCAGGGCTTCGGTTTCCAGGTGCATCTTTTCGTGCAGCACCAGGTCGCGCAGCTTTTCGCCCAGCGGCGTGCCGCCCGGCTCGCGCGAGCTGACCAGTGCTATGCCGCGCGCCTTGATGTAGTCGCCGACGAAGGCGATGTGGGTGGATTTTCCGGCGCCGTCTATGCCTTCGAAGGTGATGAATTTACCGCTGTGTTGAGTCATGTGCTTATCGTTGATACTTGTTTACTGCCCGATTGTGGTCGGTCAAATTGTCCGAGAACTGGCTGGTGCCGTTGCCCTTGGAGACGAAATACAGGGCCGGCGTCTTGGCCGGGGCCAGCGCGGCCGACAACGATTGCACGCCCGGCAGGGCGATCGGCGTCGGCGGCAGGCCGGTGCGGGTATAGGTATTGTAAGGGGTGTCGGCCTCCAGATCCGATTTGTGGATCTTGCCGTCGTATTTGTTGCCCATGCCGTAGATCACGGTCGGGTCGGTCTGCAGCAGCATGCCGATCTTCAGGCGGTTGACGAACACGCCGGCGATCATGCCGCGCTCGGACTTTTGCCCGGTTTCCTTTTCGACGATGGAGGCCATGGTCAGCGCCTCGTACGGCGTCTTGTACGGCAGCGAAGGATCGCGCTTGTCCCAGGCCTCGGCCAGGTGGCTGAGCATCATCGCGTGCGACTGCTTGTAGATCTGCAGGTCGCTGGCGCCCTTGGCGAACAAATAAGTATCCGGGAAGAACAGGCCTTCCGGCAACTTGTACTCCGAGGCGATCGCGCTCATCACTTCCTTGTCGGACAGCGCCACGGTGTCGTGCTTCAAGCCCTTGTGGGCGGCGATGGCGGCCCGCATCTGGCGGAAGGTCCAGCCTTCGATGATGGTCAGCTGCTCTTGCGCGAACTCGCCGCGCACCAGCTGGTCGATCAGGCGCAGCGGCGTGGTGCCCGGCTTCAGCTCGTAGGCGCCGGCCTTCAGCTTGCCGCTCTTATTGGTCACGCGCGCCAGCAGGTTGAACAGCAGCGGCTCGATCGGCACGCCGGCCTCGGCGATCTGCTGGCCGGCCGCATGGGCGCCGCTGCCCGGGGTGATATTGAATTCGATAGGCTCGATCTCGTCGCCGATGATCGGGTGCTGCGACCAGTACATGAAATAGCCGCCGCCGGCGATCGCCAGCATGATGCAAAGAGTGATGATTTTTTTTATAAAAGCCATTGTTAAAGCCGTTGGGTTGGATCAAGTGTTGGATCAAGTCGCACAGCTTGCCACTTCTTGGCACAGTCCGCCAGTGCCGCGTTTTGCGCAGCATCCGACGCGATCCGTCCGACATCACTATAATGAGCCCGTAATGATAATGCTTTAATCGTCAAATTATTGGAAATTATGTCTTCTTGGAATGAACTTTCAGCATCGCAGGTGCTGACGACCACCCAGCTGGCCGTGGGTTTCGCCGCGCCGATCGCCGACCAGGGCCTGATCGCGCTGGACGGCGAGGAATCGGCCGCCTTCCTGCACAACCAGCTGACCAACGATGTCGAGCACCTGGGCACGGGCGAAGCGCGCCTGGCCGGGTATTGCTCGCCTAAAGGCCGCCTGCTGGCCTCGTTCCTGATGTGGCGTAGCGAAACCACCATCTTCCTGCAGCTGCCGCGCGAGATTCAGGCCCCGGTGCAGAAGCGGCTGGGCATGTTCGTGCTGCGCGCCAAGACCAAGCTCAGCGACGCCACCGAGGCGCCGGCCAACCAGGTCGTCATCGGCCTCGGCGGCGGCCTGGCCGAAGCGGCGCTGCAAACCTGGTTCGACACCCTGCCCGCGCAACCGTTCGCCAAGCTGGACCATCCGCTGGGCACGCTGATCCGCGTCGCCGACGCGTTTGGCGCGCCGCGCTACCAGTGGCTGATGTCGGCCGAGACCGCCCACACGGTGGCGCCGGTGCTGGCCGACAAGCTGGCCGTGGGCCGCACGGACGCCTGGCACCTGTCCGAAATCCACGCCGGTGTGCCGCAGATCACCAAGGCCACGCAGGAACAGTTCGTCCCGCAGATGATCAATTTCGAGCTGCTGGGCGGCGTCAATTTCAAGAAAGGCTGCTACCCGGGACAGGAAATCGTCGCCCGTAGCCAGTATCTGGGCAAGCTCAAGCGGCGCACCACCCTGGTGACCATCGCCGACGCGGCCGCCGCGGCCGGTGTTGAAGTGTTCGCCACGGCCGACCCCGAGCAGCCTTGCGGCATGATCGTCAACGCCGCGCCGAACGGCCACGGCGGCATCGACGCACTGGTCGAAATGAAGCTGGCCGCCATCGAAGCGGCCTCGGTCCGCCTCGGCTCGGCCGACGGCGCGCCGCTGATCTTCCTCGACATGCCATATCTGCTGGACCCGCTCGATCTCTAGCATGGATCTCTATATTTACTACCAGGTCAAGGACGCCGACGCGGCGCCCTTGCAGGCGGCGGTCGTCTCGATGCAGGCGGAGCTTGCCGCGCAGCATGGCGTGACCGGCCAGCTCAAGCGCCGTCCGGAAGCGAAGGACGGCATGCAGACGTGGATGGAAGTGTATGCCGCCACGCCTGACGGATTTGCGGCGGCGCTCGGCGCCGCGGCAGAACAAGCCGGCTTGTCCGCATGGATAGCCGGCGCGCGCCACACCGAAGTTTTTACGGATTTAGCCCCATGTGCCTGATCGTTTTTGCCTGGCGGGTCATACCGGGAGTACCGCTGGTGGCCGCGGCCAACCGTGACGAGTTTTACCAGCGCGCCACCGCGCCGGCCGGCGTGTGGCCGGAGCATCCGCACATCTACGCCGGCCGCGACCTCAAGGCCGGCGGCAGCTGGATGGGCATCACCCAGCCGTCCGGCGACAACGGCCCGTCGCGCTTTGCCGCCATAACCAACATCCGCGCGCCGGCCGAGCACCGGGACGACGCGCCCTCGCGCGGGCACCTGGTGTCCGACTTCCTGGCCGGCAGCATGACGCCGCAGGAATACGTCGACGCGATCCGCCCCGGCGCCGGCGCCTACAATGGTTTCAACCTGGTGCTGGGCGACCGCGACACGCTGATCTGGTTCTCCAACCGGGGCGACAACGACCCGCGCAACGGCAAGCCGCTGGAACCGGGCGTGTACGGCCTGTCGAACGCGCTGCTGGACGCGCCATGGCCGAAGGTGCTGAAGACCAAGGCCCAGTTCGCCAGCCTGCTGTGCCTGGGCGCGCCGGACGACGCCTTCTTCGAAATGCTGGCCGACACCACGCCGGCCCCCGACCAGCGCCTGCCGGAAACCGGCGTGCCACTGGACCTGGAGCGGACGCTGTCGGCGGTGCGCATCGAAAGCCCGAGCTACGGCACCCGTACCTCCACCGTGGTCAAGCTGTACGCCAACGCCCCCGCGACCTTGCAGGAGATGCTGATCCACTAACGGAAAGTCGTCATACCTCTGTCACATTCGGCAAGTACATTCAGTTACCAAATTTATACCGGAGCTGAATGGCATGAATACGATAGTCCAAGCTGCGCGCGTCAGCCCCGCTGACAGCAAAAACACTCCCCTCACCGCCGCCATCTTCGTGGTGCTGCTGGTCGCCGGCCTGCTGTTCAGCGCCTACAGCCTGAGCGCCGACGTCACCGAGGCCGGCCCGGTCGCCACCAGCTGGCTGCCGTACATCCTGCTCGGCGTCGCGCTGCTGATCGCGCTCGGTTTCGAATTCGTCAACGGCTTTCACGACACCGCCAACGCCGTCGCCACCGTCATCTACACCAACTCGATGCCGGCCAACGTCGCCGTCGTGTGGTCCGGCTGCTTCAACTTTCTCGGCGTGCTGATGTCCAGCGGCGCGGTCGCCTTCGGCATCATTTCGCTGCTGCCGGTCGAGCTGATACTGCAGGTAGGCACCAGCTCCGGCTTCGCCATGGTGTTCGCGCTGCTGATCGCCGCCATCATCTGGAACCTCGGCACCTGGGCGCTCGGCCTGCCTGCATCGTCGTCGCACACGATGATCGGTTCCATTCTCGGCGTCGGCATCGCCAACGCGCTGATGCACGGCCACGACGGCACCGCCGGCGTCGACTGGGCGCAGGCGGCCAAGGTCGGCTACTCGCTGCTGCTGTCGCCGATGGTCGGTTTCGGCTGCGCCGCCTTGCTGCTGCTGACCTTGCGCGCACTGGTCAAGAGCCGCGAGCTGTACGAGGCCCCGGTGGGCAACGCCCCGCCGCCCTGGTACATCCGCGGCCTGCTGATCCTCACCTGCACCGGCGTCTCCTTCGCGCACGGTTCCAACGACGGCCAGAAGGGCATGGGCCTGATCATGCTGATCCTGGTCGGCACCGTGCCGATGGCCTATGCGCTGAACCGCGCCATGCCGGCCGACCAGGTGACGCAGTTCGTCGCCGTCACGCAGGCCACCCAGCAGTCGCTGCGAAAATACGCGGTGCCGGACGCGCTGGCGGCGGCCGAGCCGCGCACCGTGCTGTCGAGCTACCTCCGCGGCAAGGAAATGACCCCGGCCGTGGTGCCCGCGCTGGCGGCGCTGACCGGCGAGATCGGCCAGGCCGTCAAGCTGCATGGCTCGCTGGCCAAGGTGCCGGCCGAAACCGTCGGCAACGTCCGCAACGACATGTATCTCGCCGCCGAGGCCATGCGCCTGCTGGACAAGTCCAAGGCACTGCCCTTCGACCACGATACCGCAGCCAACCTGAAGGCCTTCCGCAAGCAGCTGGATGACGCCACCAAGTTCATTCCACTGTGGGTCAAGGTGGCCGTCGCCATCGCGCTGGGCCTGGGCACGATGGTAGGCTGGAAGCGCATCGTCGTCACCGTCGGCGAGAAGATCGGCAAGTCGCACCTGACTTATGCGCAGGGAGCGTCGGCCGAGCTGGTGGCCATGCTGACCATCGGCGCCGCCGACGTCTACGGCCTGCCGGTATCGACCACGCACGTGCTGTCGTCCGGCGTGGCCGGCACGATGGCGGCCAACCGCTCCGGCCTGCAATGGTCCACCGTCCGCAACCTGGCCATGGCCTGGGTGCTGACGCTGCCGGTGGCGATCCTGTTATCGGGATCGCTGTTCTGGCTGTTCTCCCATATTTTCTGAACCAAGGAATGACCATGCAATTGAATGAGCAGGATTTGATGGAACGCGTACAGCGCGAACTGACCGACAGCTACGACGAAGAGCTGGAAATGGAACTGGAAGACCGCGAGATCGATCCGGTCACGCGCGAAGTGGTGGTCACCGAACGCAGCGCCGAGGCCAAGGAAGCACGGCGCCAGTACTTCCGCGAGCTGTTCCGCCTGCAGGCGGAACTGGTCAAGCTGCAGGACTGGGTGGTCCACACCGGCCACAAGGTGGTGATCCTGTTCGAGGGCCGCGACGCCGCCGGCAAAGGCGGCGTGATCAAGCGCATCGTGCAGCGGCTGAACCCGCGCGTCTGCCGCGTCGCCGCGCTGCCGGCGCCGAACAACCGCGAACGCACGCAGTGGTACTTCCAGCGCTACGTGTCGCACCTGCCGGCGGCCGGCGAGATCGTGCTGTTCGACCGCAGCTGGTACAACCGCGCCGGCGTCGAGCGCGTGATGGGTTTCTGCACCGACGACCAGTATGAGGAATTCTTCCAGACCGTGCCGGAGTTCGAGCGCATGCTGGCCCGCTCGGGCATCCAGCTGATCAAGTACTGGTTCTCGATTTCCGACGAGGAACAGAACGCGCGCTTCCTGGGACGCATCCACGATCCGCTGAAGCAGTGGAAACTGAGCCCGATGGACCTGGAATCGCGCCGCCGTTGGGAGGAATACACCCGCGCCAAGGAGATCATGCTGGAGCGTACCCATATTCCGGAGGCGCCGTGGTGGGTGGTGCAGGGCGTCGACAAGAAGAAGGCGCGGCTGAACTGCATCCACCATTTGCTGCAGCAGATGCCGTACGAGGAAGTCGAGCATCCGGTGATCCAGTTGCCCGAGCGCGAGTACCACGACGACTATGTGCGCCGTCCGGTGCCGACCGAGATCATCGTGCCCGAGGTGTACTGAGCGAGGCAAGTGTGCTAGAGTTGTTAGATCAGCCACGTTAGGAGATCGACATGCAACTCGGCGCATTTTCCATCAGCCTGGCGGTCAAGGACCTTGCCGCCTCGCGGGCTTTCTACGAAAAGCTGGGGTTCAAGGAGTTTGGCGGCAATGCGTCGCAGAACTGGCTGATCATGAAGAACGGCGACCACGTCGTCGGCCTGTTCCAGGGCATGTTCGAGAAGAATATGCTGACCTTCAATCCCGGCTGGGACCAGGACGCCAAGCCGCTCGATGGCTTTACCGACGTGCGCGAGATCCAGCGCCAGCTCAAGGAGCAAGGCGTCACCCTCGCCTCGGAGGCCGACGGGACCACCATCGGCCCGGCCAGCATCATCGTCATCGATCCCGACGGCAATCCAGTGCTGATCGACCAACACCTATAGGCCGCCATGATCCTCGGACAAGTCACCCCCATCCTGCGCAGCTTCGACGAAGCGAAGACGCGCGAATTCTACGTGGACTTCCTCGGCTTCAAGGTCGATTGGGAGCACCGTTTCGAAGACAATCTCCCGCTTTACATGCAGGTCTCCAAAGGCGACTGCGTGCTGCACCTCACCGAGCATTTCGGCGATTGCAGTCCCGGCGGCGCGCTGCGCATCCAGACCGACCGCCTGGTGGAGTACCATGCCGAGCTCAATTCCAAGCAGTTCAGACACGCCCGTCCAGGCATCGAGAATCCGCCCTGGGGCGGCAGCGAGATGTCGATCAAAGACCCATCCGGCAACCGCCTCACCTTCGTGCAGAACGGCGAGTAGCACTCGGCCTGCCGCCTGTAATGCGGAGCGGGGCGCACCTACCCCGCTGAATCAATACGCCGTTTGCGTGTAGGGACGCGCGGCGGTGCCTTTGCCCCAATCCATATTCGGCTTGCCGGACATCGTGAATACCAGCTCTCCGCCCGCCGTGATCTGCTCATGGCGCAGGAAGGTCTGCGCCAGCGGCTTGCCGTTCAGGGTCACACCGGCCACGTACACGTTCTCCGCGCTCAAGCCGACGGCGCGGATGGTGAAGGTCTTCCCGTTCGGCAGATTCATGACCGCCTTGTCCAGGAACGGCCGGCCGATCACGTACTCGTTGCTGCCCGGCGCCACCGGATAGAAGCCCAGCGCCGTAAAGGCCAGCCATGCCGACATCTGCCCCAGGTCGTCGTTGCCCGACAGGCCGTCCGGCTTGGCGCTGTACTGCGACGCCACCACCTGGGTCAAGCGCTTCTGCGTCTTCCACGGCGCGCCGGCATAGTTGTACAGGTAGGCCACGTGATGCGATGGCTCGTTGCCATGCGCGTAGTGGCCGATCAGGCCGGAGATATCCTCCATGTGCGCATACACCTTCTCGTCCACCTTGGCGTCGAACATCATGTCGATCTTGTTCTGCAGGCCCGCGTCGCCGCCCAGCATCTTGATCAGGCCCGCGTTATCGTGCGGCATATACCAGGAATACTGCCACGCGCTGCCCTCGGTGTAATCGCTGCCGAAATTGGACAGCACCGGATCGAACGGTTCGCGGAACGTGCCGTCCGATTTCTTCGCCCGCAGGAAGCCGGTCTTCACGTCGAACGAGTTGCGATAGTTTTGCGCCCGCTTGTAGTAGCGCGCCGCGATATCCTTCTTGCCCATCTTCTCGGCCATGCGCGCGATGGTCCAGTCGTCGAACGCGTACTCCACTGTCTTCGACGCCGCTTCCGGCTCCAGGTCGATCGGCACGTAGCCCAGCTTCATGTAGTACTGCAAGCCACCGTACGGACCATATTCGGCGCTGCTGGTCATGGCCTTCAGCGCCTCCTCGGCGTCAAAGCCCTTCAGTCCCTTCATGTAGGCATCGGCGATGACCGGCACCGCGTGATAGCCGATCATGCACCACGTCTCCAGGCCGTGGAACTGCCATACCGGCAGGATGCCGTACGGGCTGGCCTTCTGCGATTCGATCAGCGAGCGCACGAAATCGACGTTGCGCTGTTCGGGCTGGATCAGCGTCAGCAGCGGATGCAGCGCGCGATAGGTGTCCCACAGCGAGAAGGTCGAATGGAAGCGGAAGCCCTGCGCCTGATGCACCTCGTTGTCCGGGCCGCGATAGCGTCCGTCGCGGTCCATGAACAGGCTCGGTGCCAGCATGCTGTGATACAGCGCCGTGTAGACCATCTTGCGCATGTCCGGCGCGGCTTCGATCGCCACCGCGCCCAGCGCCTCGTTCCACGCCGCCGACGCTTTCGCACGCTCGGCATTAAAGTCCCAGCCCGGCATCTCGCTCAGGTTGGCGATGGCGCCCTCCTCGCTGACGGCGGAAATCGCCACCTTCACTTCGAGCTGGCCATCCGGCGGCACGCCGAACTCCAGCGCGCCGACCAGCGCCTTGCCCTCCACCACGGCCTTGTCGCCCGGACCGCTGCCCGGACCGGCGAAGCCCTTGTACTCGACATCGAGCTCCATGTTGCGCAATGCGCGCGAGGTCAGCGGATGCGAGAACGATATCGCGAAATACAGCTGGCGGCCGGCCGCCCAGCCGCGCGTTTCGCGCATGCCGGTGATCAGCGTGTTGTCGCGCACGCGCAGCCGCGACCACAGGTTCTTGGCCTTGTAGTCGTAGATGCTGCTGCGCAGGTCCAGTATCACCTTGGCCTCCGCGCCCTTGGCATACCGGTAGCGGTGCAGGCCGACACGCTCGCTGGCGGTCAGTTCGACATCGACGTCGTTGTCCATCAGCTTGACGGCGTAGTAGCCCGGCTCCGCATGCTCGTCCTGGTGCTTGAAGCGCGAGCGGTAGCCGCTGAACGGACGCTCCGGATAACCCGGCTCCAGCTTGGTCTCGCCGCTGTACGGCATCAGCAGCACGTCGCCCAGGTCGGAATGGCCGGTGCCGGAGAAGTGCGTGTGCGAGAAGCCGAGTATGCTGTCGTCCTCGTAGCGGTAGCCCGACGCCCATGGATAACTCTGGCGGAACGGCCGCACCTGCGTATCGGGACTCAGCTGGATCATGCCAAATGGCCGCGCCGCGCCGGGGAATGTATGGCCGTCGCCGCCGGTGCCGATGAAAACATCGACCGCAGCAGCTGGCGTGGTCTGGCCGGTCGCGATCGACGGCAGTGCAAGGACCAGCGACAGCGCGGCGGCGGTTGAAAAGAGTTTAGTCGCGTTCATTCGGATTCCTGTACAGGGACGATCCGACTTTATAGCCCCGGACAGGGCACCGGTCAATCACTTCCCCGCCGCGATGGGCATTGTTTAGTAAATCCGCTAAACAATGCCCCCGTCTAGTCCTCGCGCGACCATAGCAGTGCGGCGCCGGCCTTCCCTGCTCCGCGCTGTATCAGCCCCTGCATGCGCAGCGTGGCGCGCGCCAGCGTCAGCGTGCTGTCGACCAGGAAGTAGCTGCTCGAGACCTCGTAGCTGACGCCCTCCAGCGTCTCTTTGTCGTTCAGCCGGAACGCGAAGTCGCTGGGTCCAGTGAAATAAGCCTGCCGGCGGCGGCCGATCAGCTCCCGCGCATCCTGCAGCGAAAAGTTGACCACCGTCGTCAGCACCTCCGGCGAAGCCGTGTTCACGTTGACCGGCGTCGCCTCCGGCAGCACGACGGCGAACTCCCGCAAGCGTCCCAGTGCCGCCGGACTGAAACCGGCGATGGTGCGCAGGTCGTCGAGCCGCTGGATATCCATGCCCTTCTGCGCGCCGGCGACGGCTTCCGCCACCCGGTAAGCCAGCCCGGTATCGAGCCGCAGCACCGCCAGCAGCCGCGAAAACGCCGTCACCTGGAACAGGTCGATCTTGCCGCCGGGCGCCAGGTTGCGCAGATTGAAGCGCGACTGCGCGTCGACGATGCGCTGCGCCAACCGGCCGCCGGAGCCCATCCCGCCCGGCCCGGCATCCTGCCCGAGGTAGCGGTCCAGCCTATCCTCCAGCAGCGGCGCGGTCCAGGCGCCGTCCAGCGTGGTGACGTTGGCCTGCGCCGCCGCGTCGAGCAGCGCCAGGCGCGCGGCATCCTGCGCCGCCCGCACTATCAGTTTGCCCTGCAGTTGCAAACGCTGCCCCTCCATGCCGCGCACCAGTACCTGCTGCTGCCAGAAGATACCGGTGACCAGCGTGACGGACAGCGCCGTCAGCAGCAAGGCCGTCACCACGGCCACGCCGCGTTGACGTCCCCTCCGCCGCGCGGGCATTACTGCAGCGCCGTTACCGCGACCTTGGCATGCGTGCCGTCGGCCGACGAATCCTGCGAGTACGCGCCGATCTTGAAGTACAGGTCGATCGCGCTCCACGACGCCGTGTCGTAGGTATAGGACTTGGAAGTGCCGTTCACCGTTACCGTCACCGTCGATCCAACCAGCTTGATGGTGTAGTCGATGTTGTCACCCAGCGCCAGGCCGCTCTTGATGAGGATCTGCTGCTCCGGATCGGCGAAGTGCTGCTTCACGCCCATCAGCACATCGCCATTGGTCCAGCGGATTTTCAGCAGCTCGGAACCGCCGGTCTGCTCGCCATGGATCTGGCCGATGATGATCTTGCCGGTGGCCGGCTGCTGCAGCACCTTCATCGATGCCGACAGCGTATGCGTGCCGCCCATGTTCCAGGTGGCGTTGCCGCGCATTTCGGAGCGGGGATACTCCGAATTGGCGGTCGAGCCGGCGCCGGAAGGCACGTAGAACGTCATCGCGCCGGTGGAGCCGTCGGTGTAGAAATACGGATCGGTGTAGCTGCCGATCGGGCTGACCTGCTTGAGCTGCAGCGAACCGTCCAGCGTCTGCAGCTTATAGCCGGACAGGTCGAAGTTCTGGCCTGGCGCCTTGCCGGTATCGAGGCCGGTGCAACTGCCCGCGCCGTTGGTCCATATCTCCATCTCCGACAGGCTGACCCACTTGTTCACATCGCTGCCCGTGCTCTGCACCCGCACGTACTTGGCCGACTTGTCGCCGAAGGTGTAGGGTTTGAGCTGCGCCGTGGTGCCGCTGTTGGTGCCGTTGAATACGTCGCTCCAGCTGTTGCCGTCGTTCGACGTCTTCAGCGACAGGCTGTATTTGCGCGTATCGCCGTTGTACCACGCCAGGTTGGCGTAAGCGACCTTGTAGCAGCCGCCGAGGTTATATTGCAGCCACTGCGCGCCGGCGGTGGCGTCGGCCGACCAGCGCGTGGCCAGCGAACCGTCGTTGGCGTTGACCGGCAGGTTGGTGTCGCTGCCGCTGGCAGTGATGTTGGAATTGGCGATCGTCAGTTTGGTCTGTGCCGAGGCCGGGGCGAGCGCCGCCAGCAGCACAGCAGCGATCGCCGCCTGAGCTGAAATTTTTTGCATGTCGAGTGTCCCCTGTAGTTTATTTTCGGGTGAATTGCCAATTCATCATACTCAACACACAATTCAAGGTAAACGTTTTTCTAATAATGCGTTGTTTTAACGGAACCAGCGAGTATTTTCAAAGTAAAACGTTTACTTATACCAAGGCCGCGTGATCTGCAGCGGACGCACATCGAGCCGTACATTGAGGATCGTATAGGCGTCGGTGGTGGCGGACGCATAACCGATGCTGTCGGCCGTGCGGGTGAATTTGAACTCGAACCCCAGCTCCTGGAACGGCTCGCCCGGGCCCGCGGTGGCGATACCGATCGCCTCGGTCTGCACGTTGTCGATCAGCTTTTCCAGCATCACCAGCACCGTGTTGTGGCCGAGGACGTCGGTCGAGTAGACCGGATCCTTCTCCTCCGGTTTGAGCGGATCCAGCAGCCCATCGGCCTTGTCCGCCGATGGCGTGTAGCGGCGCGTGGCCAGGTTATAGCGGTCGCCGTGATCGAGATAGCTGATGCGCGCATTCGACAGGTTGAATTCCTTGGCGCCGCTGGTCTTGGCTTGCGACAGGTCGAGCAACAGCGCGCCCTGGTAGCCGATCACCTCCACTTCGTGCTGCGGGCCGATGATCAGCGCCGAATTCTCGTCGATGCCCAGCCCGAGCTTGTAGCCCCTCTTCAGCATCGCGGGCAGCATGCGCGCAAAGCGTCCGCGCGCCAGCAGGTGCTGGTCGACGAAGACGTCGTTGCCGATGAAGCCCAGTCCCGGCGCCAGTTCCACGCCATCGTTGACGCCCTGGCTCAGGGTGCCGAATACGGTCTTGGCGTTGTAGTACATGGTGGCGCTCATGATGGCGGCGCCGGCGCTGCTGCCGGCGATCACGCCGCCGCGCCGGTACACATCCCATATCGCTTCCAGCGCCGCAGTGCGGCTGCCGTCCGCGCGCACCAGCGCCTGCGTGATCAGCGCCTGGTCGCCGCCGGCGAAGTAGACGCCGCCGGCCTGGCGGATCGATGCGGCCAGCGCCGCGTCTTCGGCGTCGCGGCGATAGTCATGATCCTTCAGGCGCACCGCCAACGGCACCACGAACGCCGAGGCGCCGTAGTGGTTCAGGTATCCGGCCAGGTTGGCGCCCGAGCGCACCGGATTGGCCGCGGCAGCCGGAATGACGGCGATACGCGCACCGGCGCCGCCGGCCAGCTTCACGACCCGCTGCCAGATTTCGGCGTTATCGGCACGCAGCGCGCCGCCGACGATGACCAGTGCCCCCTGAGACGCCTGCTCCGCCGCCTGCACGGCCGGCAGCATCACGCAAAGCAAAGCGCAGACCCGGATCACACGAAGAAGATAGCTCACGCCTTGCCCTTTCCCTTGCCGTTCTTGCCGGCCGTCGGGCCGTACAGGTAGGCGGATATCGCCTCCGTCAGTCGCGCGGCCTTCTCCACATTATCCTTGTTCGACACCATCAACGACACCGCCAGCGCTTCAATGATCGCCACGGCGGCCGTCGAGCTGCTCGGCAGGACCGGATGGGTGCTGTTCGCATACAGCACGTGCTGCGACATTTCCACCAGCGGCGAGGCCGGAGCGTCGGTCAGCGCGATGACGCAGGCCTGGTGGTCGCGCGCATACTGCGCCAGGCGGACCACGTCGAGCGCATAGCGTGGGAACGAGATCACCACCAGCACGTCCTCCGCGCCGATAGTGGCCAGATGGCCGGCCGCGACCTCGGTGCCGCCCGCGGCCGCCACCTCCACCACACGATGGCAGAACGGCTGCAGGTGCAGCGACAGCAGGCCGGCCAGATAGTAGGACAATCCAAAACCCAGCACGTACACGGTACGCGCCGCGCCCAGCTTTTGCACCACCTGGTCCATGTCCGCCTGCGATAAGGCGTTGCGGGCGGCGCCGATATTGGCCAGTGCGTACTCCACGCTCTCGCCGCCGGGCCACATCGAACCCTCGCGGTTCTCTATCGAGTGGCGCAGCTTGTCGACCGGCTGCATTTCCGAATGCAGCGTCTCGGC
This sequence comes from Duganella hordei, assembly GCF_040369125.1. Taxonomy (NCBI): domain Bacteria; kingdom Pseudomonadati; phylum Pseudomonadota; class Betaproteobacteria; order Burkholderiales; family Oxalobacteraceae; genus Duganella; species Duganella hordei. The sequence goes on along the minus strand of NZ_BPWI01000009.1, from coordinate 209,536 downwards.
CACGGCGCTGCGCATCGCGGCGTAATTGGCGAAACCGATATCGCGTGCGAAGCGGCTGATGGTCGCGGTGGACACCTGGCAGCCTTCGGCCATTTCATCGATCTTCAGCGCGGTCACCCGCATCGGGTTGCGCAACAGGTAATTCGCGATACTGCGATTCGATGCCGAGCCCTGGGCCAGGACCCCGGACAGCACGTGGCCCAGCGACGACTGCGCAAACGCGACACCCGCCGACGACGATCGAACCGCAGGCGCCGAAACTGGTTTGCTGGTTTTCATGCAGTCCTCGATTTTCGAAAGAACGTAAGGATACTGATATTTCTGGAAATTTCGAGTCGTATTTACACTTATACACAGTTAGTTGACTTACAATGTCAAAAAACCAACCAGGAGTCACAATGGTATCCAGCATTACTTCAGGCGGCGCGCGCAGCGCGGGCGTCGGCTCCGACGCCCAGGCTCAGATTAATGGGCTGCTCGGGAATATCAAGAAGCTGCGCAAACAGATCGCCGCGCTGCAGAAGCAGCTGATGGAAACCAGCGATCCCCAAGCGCGCCTGCAGCTGATCAAGGAGATCGAGGATCTGAACCGCACCGTGCAACTGTTGGAGCGGCAGATCGCGCAAATCGAGGAAAACGAACGGCGCAAGGCGGAGACGCACCGCCAGGCGCAAGCGGACATGAAAAAGGAAGAGGAAGCGCGGCGGCAGCGATAAGATGTAATAGCTCAGTAGCCCGACTCTTGCCCTCCCCGCCATAGGTCCCGGCGTGTGAAACCAGGTCACCGGGGGCTTTGATCGCCTCTATCTCATCTTGACGACGACCTTGCCCCTGGAACGCCCCTGGGCAAGGTATTCAAGGGCTTCCTTTGCCTGTTCGAACGGGAACACCTTGTCGATCACCGGCCGGATGTGCTCTCCCTCCAGGAGTTCGCCGATTTGGGCGAGTTGATCGCCATCGGGACGCACGAACAAAAATGAGTAGGCGACATCCCGCCTTTTCGCAAGGCGGATGATCTTGCGGCTCATCAAGCCGAACACGAACGTCAGCAAGAAGTTCAGCCGTCGAGCGCGGGCGAATGCCGCGTCCAGTGGTCCGACCAGGGATACCATCGTGGCTCCCGGCTTGAGGATATCGACGGTTTTCTCCAACGCGTCCCCCCTGACCGTGCCAAGCACCGCGTCGTAGCCGCGCAGCACTTTCTCGAACTCCTGCTTCTTGTAGTCAACCACCTCGTCCGCGCCAAGGCTGCTCACCAGTTCGACGTTGCCCGTGCTGGTGCTCGTTCCCACCTTGGCGCCCAGGTGCTTTGCCAGTTGGATCGCAAACGTGCCAATACCGCCGGAGCCTGCGGGAATGAACACCTTTTGACCGGCCCGAAGAATGGCGCGTTCATTCAGCGCTTGCCACGAGGTGAGCCCAACCATCGGGATCGATGCCGCCTGCACGAAGTCCAGGTTGGCCGGCTTCATCGCGGCCGCGCTCTCCGGCACCACCGCGAACTCGGCGATCGAGCCTGTGCCCATGTCGAAGATGCTGGCGAAGACCGCATCGCCAGGTCTGAAGCGAGTCACGCTGCTGCCGACCTCCGTCACCACACCGGCCAGATCGCTGCCCAGCGTAGCCGGAAGCCGGAACCGAAGGACGGGTTTGAAGATGCCGGTGGGGATTATGTTGTCGATCGGGTTCACGCCCGCGGCGTGGACCTGAACCAGCAGCTCGTTGGGCTTGAGCGTGGGGCGGGGAACGTCCGAGATGCCGATGTCGGGCGACTTGCCATAGCGTTTGAAGGTGAGCGCTTTCATGATTTTCCTTGTTCCTGACGTAGCGAGGGTTGTGAATGGCGTCGTATGACTCCATGCTGGGGACGTAATTTTTATTTTCGCATGATGATCATCATATTTTTAGGCAAGCGAAGAATTGATGGATTTCAGTGGCGTCAGGCGATGGGCAGGTGCTTCAAGGCAGCCGTAAGCAGGCTGTCGGATAGCGCAGGCTCGTCGACGACGCGGGCCAACAGCAACGTGCCGACCATGGCAGAGATGGTCACGAGGGAGCGCTCGTGGACACCCGGCTGCCCCCAATCCGGCGACTGGCGGGCAACAAGATCGACCATTTCCTTGATGTACCGGGTGGTCACGCGCCGGACTTCGGGCGCTTGACGCACGGTCTCCGAGCCCAGCGCGGCCAGCGGACATCCCTGCTCCACCTGCTCCAGGTTTTCTCGCGAGAGATAGGCGTGGAGCATGTAGGTCAAAGCCTGTTCCGGCGGCACGCTGGCCACGACGTCTGCCGCCACGGCGGCCGACTCCGCGCAGGCCCGCCCCACTGCTTCCGCCAGCATGGCCTCGCGCGAGGCGAAGTGGGCGTAGAAAGCCCCATGGGTCAGCCCGGCCTCCTTCATGATGTCGGCGACTCCGGTTCCGTCATAGCCGCTGCGACGGATCGCCCGCGCAGCGGCGGACACGATGCGCTCATGCGAGGCTTCCTTGGCTGTCGTTCTGGTGGTGGGTTTTGAATTTCGCATGATGATCATCATACACGATTTCAAAAAAATGTGTTGTGAGGCGTTAACCCGTTGTCGCAACGCTTTCCTCGCGATCCGTCCCCACGTCTCCACTGTCGAAAATTTTTACAGCCAAGTTCGACTTCACCTATTTTTATTCACAATTTTATTAATAATCAATGGCTTATCCAGACTGGATCCGAATTTGCTTGGTGGCTGCTGGCGCCACAGCTACAAACTGTATCAATTTTAAATCGTCGTCTGCAAATCGTGGAATTGTTATTTAAACAATGCATTGATGTGACTACCTATCATTGGGAGGCCCGGATGAAAAAATTACAGAAATGGTTGCTGGCCGCATGCTGGTACAGCTTGGCGATGCCGGTCATCGCAGGTCCCATGGTCTCGCTTCATGCGAATCCGGAAAAACTGCATCCACCTGAGAACTTGCTCATCGATATCGTGATCTCGGGTCTGCAGTCCGGCGGCGTAAATACGTTGCTGGGTGCCTTCGATCTCAGCTTAACTTACAACCCATTACTGGTGAATCTATCCACCGGCGCCCCCTCGTCGCTGGGATCCGGCCTAGGTGATCCCACCGATCCACTTCAGGTGATCAAAGGCGCCAACGCGAGCGTACCCGGCGTGTTCGAATTCTTCGAGGTGTCGCTACTGGAAGAATCCGCCAGTACGTGCGTCATCTGTACCGGCCCCTACCTGGCCGACTTGCAGAGCGACAGTTTTACACTGGCGACGCTCAGCTTCTATGCGCCCAGCCTCGTCGGTGCGCCATTCGCGGCGTTCGGTCTGGATGCGGGATCTGCCATTTTTGGCGATGCGGCAGGCAATCCGATTGCGGGGATCCAAGTCCAGCGCGAACTGATCGTCGATATTCCTGAACCGAACCCGTGCCTGCTGTTCGCCTTGGGTGCGTTTGCGGCGGCCGTGGCGAGCAGGCGCCGCTTGCAAGAGCAAATTAAAACAGGGAGGCCAACATGCGCTATCTGAACGTTGTGGCAAGGGCGGTGGCTGCGTGTCATGCCCGCCTCGTCGGGGGGCTGCTGTCTCGCCGGGATGCGCGGGGCCGGTTGCGCTCCGGCGCGGTCATCGCTCTCATTTTGACCTTGTTGTGTGCGACAGACGCCGCTCTGGCAGCTGCGACGTCCAACACGCGCGTATTCGTAACGCCGACGGCCAATCTGCCCATTCTCCGGGCTTCCATCCAGTCCTTGGGCGGTACCGTGTTGGACTTCACCGCGGAGCGAGCTTTCCTGGTGAGGATCGATCCCGTTATGACCGGCGCTCTCGGCGCACTAACGGGCGTGCGGCAAGTGGTAGTGGTGCCGCCACCCAAGGATCAACTCACTCCGGCCACGCCGCGGCTGGGTGATCGGCCTGCAACGCCTGTCGAAGAAGCGGCGATCACACGGTCCTACGCGCGCACGGATACCGTAGCACCGAATGCCTTGTCACTAGATCGTGCTTCGCTTGCAACGTCGGGCGTTCGAGTTCAGGCGGTTCGGCCATCCCAGGTGGACAATAGCTTGTCGATCTTCATGCCCCCCATCGACAGTCAGCAATTCAGCGATTGCACGGCTTGGGCGACTTGCTATTACTACAGCACTTACACCCAGGCCCGTGACGAAGGGGTGGACGTTTCCAAGGGGCTAGGCGATGCGCCTGCCCGTGCCTACATCGGCAGCCCGAGTTTCCTCTATGCGCTAGTCAACAATGGGGCCGACTCCGGTGCCAGCACACAATACGTGGTCAGCCGACTGATCGAACAGGGTTGCACCAGCCAAGCCGCGTGGCCGTACTCGCGCACCGACTACACCACCTGGCCTTCCGAAGCGGCTTGGCTGGATGCGCTAAAATTCAGGGGCACACTGGCACACTGGATCGATGTGCGGGATCTGGATGGCACGGGCAGCGGCATGGAAGCGTTGAAGCAGCACCTCTCCAACGGCCACATCGCAGTGACGCGCGGCGATGTGTACGCCAACTGGTACAGCGGCTTTCGGAACAACGAACCTCCGGGCATCAGCAACGGGGTGCTGTACTCCACCAATGGTCAGTCCTACGTGGGTAGTCATGCGCTTACTATCGTGGGTTTCGACGACAACCGGCCATACACCGTCGGCGGCGTCGTCAAGTACGGCGCGATTCTGGTGGCCAACTCTTGGGGCCCCAACTGGGGAGTCGGCAACAGCTCCGGCCAGGGCGGCGGCTACTTCTGGGTTTCTTATGACTACGCGATGAACCAGTCCAATGGGTTCAACATAGCCTTGTATATCGACGACCGGCCTAACTACAGGCCGCAACTCTATGTCGCCGCAGGCTTGGCGAATTCCCAGCGCGGCCAGTTGAACCTTAAGGGGGGTCTTGGCAATCCGTTCAGCCCGCTGTTCATGTCCTATCAGGCGCTGGACAACTACGGCGGTACGGGCTTGAGCATTAATAGCAATAGCCGCGTGGTCGTCGATTTGAGCGATGGCATCGCAGCGATGGACGCCAACACTCCGGCTTTTGTCAGCCTAACGCTTTCCGCCAGCGCTGCCGAGAGCGCCCGGATCGGCACGGCCGACTTCTTCACCAGTTTTGAGGGTACGGCCATTCCTTCTTCCAATACTCCGGTAATCGTCGGACAAGGCCAAACCGGCACGGCTTCCGTGTTGGTGAAGAACCCTATCGTCAGCTTGGTGGGCGATAAGGATGGTTACGTCGCGGGCGGGTTGCGTGATGTGCCGCCGCGCTCTCAGGCCGTGCAGGACGTGCTGGATGATATTGCGGCTACGCCGGGGCAGTCGCCTGGTGTCAATCTGGATGTCGGCGGTTTCGACCGCCCGGTCGGATTCACCCATGTCTTTGCGCTTCCTGGAAAGGCACGGGTCACCGGCGCCACGTTGAAGCTGCGGCTCAAGGGAACGAACCCGCTCGTGTCCAACGACAGCATTCTTTATCGCGACTCGGTGCCCGTGCGTCAGGGCGTTCGGCTGCCGTTCATCGCCTTGCGCGATCTCAAGCCTTTGTCGGGTCGTGTACCGCATATGGGCGAAGACCTGGAGCTGGAGATTAACCTGGCGAAGGTGCCGCTTCGGACCATCGACCGTGGCTTCGAACCCGGCGGTAGCCTGCCTCCACAGCCGGACGAGTACCGAAACCTGCTCCCCTTGCTGCGCGGCGGCCAGTTCGACATGGTGGTAGGCGACGATGCCATGGTCGACTTCTCGGAGTTGACGGTAACGTTCGTGCCCGCCTCGGCGCGAGTGGGTGATCTCAACGGAGACAACACCGTCGACAACGGCGATGTGGCGATGATCATGGACGCGCTCAACACCTTGGCATCCGGAGTCGACGATCCCAGGGATCTGGACCATGACGGACGGATCACTGTGCTCGATGCCCGCAAGCTGGTCCTGCTGTGTAGCAGGCCGGGCTGCGCGCGCCAGTGATGCGAGCACGTTGCAGGCGCTCGACTTCTTGCGTAAGCACGCCGTCGAACAGGAACATTGACAGAGCACGGAGGCGGCGCGCTCCACGCCGCCCCAAGAGGATTGAAGCAAGTGTTGTCTGATAATTTATATTTACATTTAGAAAATTTAGACTAACATAGCAAAAAATCAACCCAACCAGGAGATTCATTGCTATGGACGTGAAACTGAACTTCATCAACAACTCCAACGACGCCAACAACTCGCAAGTCGTTATCTGCCAGAAGAACGTGGCGACCAACTTCGACGAGCTGGCCGTCGCCTGGACAGTGATTCAGAATTGCGGCCAGGGCGACAACCATCCGTTCAACTACCCAATGACGATGACGGTCGGCGCCAGCGACAGCTGGGGCAACTACATGCCACAACTCGATGCCGAAAACGGCCAACTGTTCCAGGTCACACTGGACACCTCGGGCGACAGGCTGTCGTATGCCGGCCAGGGTACCAGCAGCACCGAAGTCCAGGTGCTCAACAACCTGGCAAAAGGAGCGATCAACGCCGGCATCTACAAGGACCGCAGGCTGCTGGCCATCAAGACCAGCATCGCACCGGGACAGAAAGCCGTGTTCGAGTTCAGGCCGACCATCTGGATCGGCGTGGCCTCGCAAGTGGTACAAGGCGAGTTGATGAACTCGGCCATCATCTCCAATATCAACACCGAACTGTCGCTGCTGGGCATCGTCAGCGCCGACATCGTCATGACCGGCGGCGGTTCCGGCGCCAACTCGGCGCCGTTCATGTTCAACCTGGAAAACATCGTGATGGCCTGAGGCCCTCCAGCCATCCATACCCGAAGCCGGCGGCGCGATTTCGTTTTCGCCCCCCCGGCTTTTACATTAGAATCAACGTCTTTGCATACCGCTCAGGGAACCAGATGGCAGATGTGCCCCCTCTCACGGTTTACGGCGCACAGGCGTCGGGGTCGATCGCCGTCGAGGCGGCACTGACACTGCTTGGTGTTCCGTATTCCCTCATCGAGGGCGCCACTTGGGTGGATGAGGAAGCCAGAGACCGCGTCGCAACGGAAAATCCGATGCGGCAGATCCCAACCTTGGTCATGCCAGACGGAGAGGTCATGACGGAGAGCGCCGCGATACTGATCTACCTCGCGGATCTGTACCCTGGCGCGGGCCTGGCGCCGGCGCCGGAAGACCCTCGGCGGGGTCAGTTTCTGCGATGGATGGTCTACGTATCCTCAGCCATCTACTCGCTCCATTGGATCAAGCCCGATGTCCAGCGCATCGGTGCGCCCGTCGGCGCACGAACGTCCGTGGTCAACGCAGTGCATGAGCGCATCGCATTTTGTTGGAACAACATGGATCGCCAGCTAAAGCCGGGCCGCTATCTTCTTGGTGATGATCTGTCCGTGCTTGACCTCTACGTCACTGTGGTCTCCCGCTTCGGCCCTTGGCGCGATCGTTTCTACGAGGTCGCGCCACGCATGACGCCGGTGGTACGCCGCGTGGACGAAGACCCCCGTCTCACGGCCTTCTGGCGCGAGCGTTTCCCGCAAGACTAGACGCAACCCGCCCAGGCCGGCGGCGCGATTTCTTTTTCACCGCCCGGCTTTTGCATTAGAATCATCGTTTTTGCATACCGCCCAGGGAAACAGATGGCAGATGGTAAGAACGAACTCAAACGGGGCCTGAAGAGCCGGCACATCCAGCTGATCGCGCTTGGCGGCGCCATCGGCACCGGCCTGTTCCTCGGCATCGCCCAAACCATACAGATGGCCGGGCCGTCGGTGCTGCTGGGCTACGGCATGGCCGGCCTGATCGCCTTCTTCATCATGCGCCAGCTGGGCGAGATGGTGGTCGACGAGCCGGTCGCCGGTTCGTTCAGCTACTTCGCCGACAAATACTGCGGCCACCTGGCCGGCTTCACGGCTGGCTGGAACTACTGGGTGCTGTATGTGCTGGTCAGCATGGCCGAACTGTCGGCGGTCGGCATCTACGTCCAGTACTGGTGGCCCGCGATCCCGACCTGGGTTTCGGCGCTGGCCTTCTTCGTCATCATCAACACCATCAGCCTGTCCAACGTCAAGGCCTTCGGCGAGATGGAGTTCTGGTTCGCCATCATCAAGGTGGTCGCCATCGTCGGCATGATCGTGTTCGGCGCCTACCTGCTGTTCTCCGGCAGCGCCGGTCCAGAAGCCACGGTCGCCAACCTGTGGCAACACGGCGGCTTCTTCCCCAACGGGGTCGGCGGCCTGGTCATGGCGATGGCCGTCATCATGTTCTCGTTCGGCGGCCTGGAGCTGATCGGCATCACCGCGGCCGAGGCGGACAATCCATCGCATACCATACCCAAGGCCACCAACCAGGCCATCTACCGCATCCTGATCTTCTACATCGGCGCGCTGGGCATCCTGCTGTCGCTGTACCCCTGGCAGAAGGTGGTCACCGGCGGCAGCCCGTTCGTGCTGATCTTCCATGCGCTAAACAGCAACCTGGTGGCGCACGCGCTGAACGCGGTGGTGCTGACGGCCGCGCTGTCGGTGTATAACAGCTGCGTGTATTCCAACACCCGCATGCTGTACGGCCTGGCCAAGCAAGGCAACGCGCCGCAGGCGCTGCTGAAGTTGAACAAGCGCGGCGCGCCGCTGGCGGCGCTGGGCGTGTCCGCGCTGGCGACCGGCATCTGCGTGGCCGTCAACTACTTCATGCCGGGCAAGGCCTTCGGCTTCCTGATGGGACTCGTCGTCTCGGCGCTGATCATCAACTGGGGCATGATCAGCTGGATCCACCTGCGCTTCCGCGCGCAGAAAAAGGCCGAGGGCCAAACCACCGCGTTCCGCAGCCTGGGCTACCCGCTGACCAACTACCTGTGCCTGGCCTTCCTGGCCGGCATCCTGGTGGTGATGTACATGACGCCGGACCTGCAGCTGTCGGTGTACCTGATCCCGGTATGGCTGGCGGTGCTGGGCGTCGGCTACCAGCTGCGCACCAAAAAGCCAAGCGCCGCAGCGGTGCAATGAACGTGCGGCGCGGCCGGAGCTGGCGTGCCCTCGTCGGCGCCGCCATGCTGTGGCTGGCGTGCGCGCCGGCCGCGGCGCTCAATCCGGACATCCGGCTCGACGACTACAATCACGCCTCATGGACCGCGCGCGACGGCGCGCCGGGCGAGGTAAAAAGCCTGGCGCAGACGCCGGACGGCTGGCTGTGGCTGGGTACCACCACCGGCCTGTTCCGCTTCGACGGCGTGCGCTTCGAACGCTACATCCTGCCGATCAACGGCGAATTCGCCCGCCGCCGCATCACCGAACTGCGCGCGCAGGACAACGGCGACCTGTGGATCAGCTACATGGTCGGCAGCCTGTCGGTGCTGCACAAGGACGGCAGGCTGGAAGACCTGCCCGCATTCGACAGCAAGAACGGCCGCGTCATGACGCTGGCGCCGGACAGCGACGGCGGCGTGTGGATCGCGAGCGACAACGGCCTGTTCCTGCATGCGCACGGCCAGCCGCGCAAGATCGGCCCGGATCAAGGCCTGCCGGAGTTGATGGCAAAGAGCGTACTGCTCGACCAGTACGGCCAGGTCTGGACCATCAATGCCCAGGGCCTGTACCGCCTGGACCGCGCCACCGGAAAATTCCAGCAAGTGCTGGCGCAGGCCAACGACGCCGCGCTGATTCAATCGCCCGACGGCCGCCTGTGGCTGGCCGATGGGCAGCGCCTGCAGCCGGTGCCGTTGGCGCTGAGCCTTCCGCCCGGCTACGCCCCGGCCCGCGCGCTGCCGCGTTCAGCCGGCTTCAATCCGGCCGAATCACGCTGGGCCGGCCAGTTCGACCGTGACGGCAATCTGTGGACCCAGCACTGTCCGCAGGGCTTGTGTGTGGTGGCGCGCGGCGGCCAACGGCAGGACGCATTCACGCCGGTGCGCGACGCCACAGACACGCTGAATCCGCTCACACAGATGTCCGCGCGCGCCGCCAACGTCATCATGGAAGACCGCGAAGGCAATATCTGGATCGCCACCCAGGGTGGCCTCGACCGCTTCCGTGAAAACCGTTTGATACCGGCGCGGGTGCCGCTGTCGGCCGGCATTTTCAGCATGGCCGGCGACACCGAGGGCGGCGTCTGGGCCACCACGCAGAACACCGCCACCGCCTGGCGACTGGCGCCGGGCAAGGCGCCGCAGGAAGAACGCAGCCAGCCGTTCTCGGTGGTGGCCAACGCCCGCGACGGCGCGCTGCTGCTGGCGGGCCGGCGCGAGATCGAGCGCCGCCTGCACGGCCAGGTCAGCAAGATACCGCTGCCGCCGGGTCCCGACGGCCAGCCCACGGACCTCGACGTGCTCGGTCTGCAGGACGACGGCAAGGTGCTGTGGATGGCGGCCTCCAAGGTCGGCCTGATGGGCTACGTGGACGGCCGCTGGCTGCCGCGCAGCGCCTTCACGCTGTCGCCGCGCATCTTCCTCGGCGCGCCAGGGCGCGGCGCCGGCCAGCGCTGGCACGCCACGGCAGACGGCATGCTGGTCTTCAACGACAACGGCAAGATGACCACATACGACGGCCGTGCCCTGGGGCTGATCACCAGCATCACCGCCGGCGAGGACGTCGTGGCCGGCGGCGACCAGGGCCTGGCGGTATTGCAGGGCCAGGGCTTCCGCATGCTCAAGACCGACCGGCCCGACGCGCTGGTCAACATCTCCGGCATGGCCATCACCGCCGACGGCGACCGCTGGCTCAACGGCGCCAAGGGCGTGGTCCACGTGCGCCGCGACGACTGGCGCGACGCCGTCGACCATCCGGACGCGCCGCTGCGCTACGAATTGACCGGCGCCCTGGATGGCTATCCGGGCCAGGCGATGGTGGAGAACCGCCTGCCCAGCGTGTTTGCCGACCGCGCGGGCCAGCTGTGGTTCATGGCCAGCGGCGGCATCGTGCGGCTGGCCCCGGGCCAGATCCGCCGCAACGGCTTCAAGCCGGAAGTGCGGGTGCTGCGCATCGACGCCGGCGCCACCAGCTACGCCGCCAAGGCCGGCCTGCGCCTGCCGCCAGGATCGCAGGACCTGGACATCCAGTTCACCGCGCCCGGCCTCGGCAAGCCCGAGGCGATGCGTTTCCAGTACCGGCTGTCCGGCGTCAACGGCGACTGGCAGGAGGCAGGCGGCCGCCGCACCGCCTACTACACCAACCTCGGCCCGGGCAGCTACAGCTTCCGCGTGCGCGCCTGGAACGACGACGGCGTGCCGGTCGAGCAGGAGGCGCTGCTGGAATTCGAGATCGCGCCGACCTTCGTGCAGAGCATCTGGTTCAAGCTGTTGTGCGTGCTGGCGGCGGCCGGCCTGCTGTACCTGCTTTACCTGCACCGCATGCGCGTCGCCGTCGAACGCGTGGCCGAGCGCATGCACGTGCGCATGGCGGAACGCGAACGCATCGCCCGCACGCTGCACGACACCTTCCTGCAAAGCGTGCAGGCGATCATCCTGCGGCTGGACGTGGTCGTCACCACGCTGCCGCAAGACAGCGCGGCGCGCAAGGCGCTGGAGCCCATCCTCGACAATGCCAGCGACACCGTCGTCGAAGGCCGCGACCAGGTGCACGAGCTGCGCTCCGGCCGCATCGACGACGTCGAGCGCGCCGCGCGCGAGGCCGGCCTCCAGCTGGAAAGCGAGCATCCCGGCACCCGATTCGTGCTGATGGTCTGCGGCGCGCGCGTCAAGCTCGACGCCCTGGTGGCGGAGGAGGCCTGCGAGATCGGCCGCGAAGCGATGCGCAACGCCTTCCATCATGCCGGCGCGGCCCAGGTCGAGGTGCAGCTCATCTACGAACGCGAACACTTCATGCTGCAGGTGGTCGACAACGGCAAGGGCATGACCGCCGCCGAGGTACAGGGCGAGAACAGCCCCCGGCACTACGGCCTGGTCGGCATGCGCGAACGGGCGGCGCGCGCCGGGGGCAAGCTGGACATCGACAGCGCACCCGGCAAAGGCACCCGCGTGACGCTGACCGTTCCGGCCCGCCTGGCCTACGCCGGCGGCGTGCGGCGCTGGTGGCGCCGCCGGCAGCACCCCAAAGCCGCCTAGCGCAACCGGCCGCGCCGCAGCAGGTTGACAACGGCCAGCAGCACCAGCGCGCCGACGAAGGATACCGCCAGCGATTCGACGCTGAAGTCGTTCGCATTGATGGTGCCGGTGCCCAGCATGGGCGCCAGCAGCCAGCCGCTGAGCAGCGCGCCGACTATGCCGACCACGACGTTCAGCACCAGCCCCTGCTGCGCGTCGGTTCGCATGACCAGGCTGGCCAGCCAGCCCAGTATTCCTCCCACCACTATCCAGATGATGATATTCATCGTACTCCTCCGTGTGATCAACGCGGCCGGCGGCCGCTGTGTGACGATTATCCAAAGCCCGGTCGTTCGCGCCTATCGGAGTTGGCGCCGCCACGGCGTCGGACTGCTCCTGCCTCGCGACGGAGTAAAATGGCGGCAAGCACATGCACTCTGAACGGGACCACACTTGAACCGCACCGCCCCAGCCTCCATCACCAAGCTTGAACAGCAGCTGCTGCAGCCCGGCGTCAAGGGACTGCCGATCACCATGCCGCTGCGCCAGGCGGACATCGCAGCCCAGCACTGGAACGTGCTGCGGGCGGAGACCGGCTTTCCGGTGGCGCTGCTGAAGATCCCGGCGCTGGAGCACAACCTGCAATGGATGCGGCGCTTCTGCGCGCAGTACGGCGCGCAACTGGCGCCGCACGGCAAGACCACGATGAGCCCCCAGCTGTTCGACGCCCAGCTGTCCAACGGCGCCTGGGGCATGACGCTGGCCACCGCCGCGCAAGTGCAGGTTGCCTACCGCTTCGGCGTGCGGCGCGTGCTGATGGCCAACCAGCTGGTGGCGCCGGCCGACATCCACGCCATGCTGACGCTGATGCAGCGCGATCCATCGTTCGAGTTCTACGCGCTGGTCGATTCCAGCGCCGGCGTGGCGCGCCTGTCGCAGGCGGCGAAAAAGCTGGGCATGCAGCGGCCCTTGCCGCTGCTGGTGGAGCTTGGCCTGGCCGGCAAACGCGCCGGCTGCCGGAGCACGGACCAGGCCCTGGCGCTGGCGCGCGAGGTCGCCGCCGCGCCCTGCCTCGAACTGGCCGGCATGGAGGGCTACGAGGGCCTGCTGCACAGCCACGACGCGGAGCAGGACCGCGAGGCCGTCGGCGGCTTTGTCGGTCAATTGTCCGAGCTGCTGCGCCAGGCCGACGCCGAGCAGCTGTTCACGCGCGACCAGATCCTGCTATCGGCGGGCGGCTCCGCCTACTTCGACCTGGTCGCCGCAGGCTTCGCGCAGGTCAAGGGCTTGTCGCGCACGGTGCTGCCGGTGCTGCGCAGCGGCTGCTACCTGACCAGCGACCACGGCTTCTATAACGGCATGATCGCCCAGCTCAACGAGCGCGAAGGCACGGCGCAGGACCAGGGCCTGCGGCCGGCGCTGGAAGTGTGGAGCATGGTGCTGTCGCGTCCCGAGCCGACGCTGGCGATACTGGGCATGGGCAAGCGCGACGCCTCCTACGACATGGACCTGCCGCGCGCCCTGCTGTCGCACCGTCCGGGCACGGCGGCGGCCAGGCCCGCGGCATTGCCGGACGGCTGCCGCATCGAGAAAATGAACGACCAACACGCCTATCTGCGGCTGCCGGAGGGCCATGCCATCGGCGCGGAACTGGAGGTCGGCGACCTGATAGGCTGCGGCATTTCGCACCCCTGCACCACCTTCGACAAGTGGCCGCTGATCCTGGCGGTGGACGACGACTACGGCGTGCGCCACGCCGTCAATACCTTCTTTTAGGCCGCGCCTGCGGGCAGGTGCTTTTTCATGACGGCGAACATCTGCTCGACGTCGATCGGCTTGCCGATGAAATCGTCCATGCCGGCTGCGATGCACTGCTCGCGCTCGGACTCCATCACGCCGGCCGTCATCGCGATCACCGGCAAGGCCAGCGCCAGTTCGGTGCGAATCGCGCGCGTCGCCGCAAAGCCGTCCATGACCGGCATCTGCACGTCCATCAACACCATGTCGTAGCCGCTGCTCTCGCGCAGGCGCGCAAGCGCGGCCTCGCCGTTGTCCGCCACCGTCACCACGGCGCCGGCGTGTTCAAGGATGCCGCGCGCCACATGCTGGTTGATCAGGTTGTCCTCCACCAGCAGCACGCGCAGGCCCGCAAACGCCGGTGCCGCCACCGGATCGCCGTCCACCGCGCCAACCGGGCGATGCGCCAGCGCCGTCTGCATCGCGTCGAACAGTGTGGACGATGTCACCGGCTTGGTCAGGAATGCCGACGCGCTGTTCGACGCGGCTTCCTCTACCAGCTTGTTGCGCCCGAACGCGTTGACCATGCAGATCACCGGCACGCCCGGCATCTGCCGCTGGATCGCGCTCATGGCGGCCGGACCGTCCATGCCGGGCATCTGCCAGTCCACCAGCGCCGCATCGTAAGTCCGTCCGCCATCCAGCAGCTCCAGCGCTTCCTCGCCCGAGGCCACGACATCGCAGGTCCAGTTCCAGCCCATGATGGTCTTGCCGAGGAAGGAGCAGCTGGTCGGGTTGTCGTCCACCACCAGCAGGTGCAGACGGCCGGCCTGCTTGCCGGTCTCCGCCGCCGCCTCGCCGGAAGGGTTCATCGGCAGCGTAAACGCAAACGTGCTGCCCTCCCCGACCACGCTGTGCACGGCGATGGTCCCGCCCAGCAGCTCGATCAGGCCCTTGGAGATCGTCAGTCCCAGCCCGGTGCCGCCGAAGCGCCGTGTGGTCGACAGGTCGCCCTGCGTGAACGGCGAGAACAAACGCGCCAGCTGTTCCCCGCTCATGCCGATGCCGGTGTCGCGCACGGTAAAGCGCAGCATCAGCAGCGGGCCGTCGCCGTCCGCGCGCTCCACCAGCACCGACACCTCGCCCTGCGCGGTGAACTTGATGGCGTTGCCGGTCAGGTTGACCAGTATCTGCTGCAGGCGCAGCGCGTCGCCCACCAGCATGCGCGGCACGTCCAGCTCCACGCCGATGCACAGCTCCAGGTTCTTTTCGCCGACGCTGACGCTCATGATGCTGGCCAGCGAATGCAGCACCTCGTCCAGATGGAAGCTCGCCGGATGGATTTCGATCTTCCCGGCGGTCATCTTGGAGTAGTCCAGAATATCGTTCAGTATCCCCAGCAGCGACTGCCCGGAAGCCCGTATCATCTCCAGGTACCGTGCCTGCTCCTGCGACAGCCCGGTGGTGCTGAGCAAATGCGCCATGCCCAGCACGGCGTTCATCGGCGTGCGCAGTTCGTGGCTCATATTGGCCACGAAGATATCCTTGGCGGCGCTGGCGATCTGCACCTGCTCCATCGCCTGCCGCAGTTCCGTTTCGGCGCGCTTCTGCTCCGTGACGTCGCGCACGATGCCGACGAACAGCGGCTGGCCTTCGACATGCAGCGCCCGTATCGACAGCTGCAGCGCGAAGGTGGTGCCGTTCTTGCGCAGTCCCTCCAGCTCGACATTGTTCTTGCCTACCACCGTCGGCGCGCCGCCGCCAAGGTAGCGCTTCATGCCCGCGTCATGCGCGCCCCGCATCCGCTCCGGCATCAGCCGCACGATGTTGGAGCCGACCGCCTCCTCCGTCGTATAGCCGAAAATGCCCGAGGCGGCGCGGTTGAACGATTCGATCACGCCACTGGCGTTGATGGTGATGATGCCGTCGCCGACGTTTTCCATCACGGTGCGCGTGCGCAGCTCCTTGTCGATCGCCTCGCGCCGGGCCGATTGCAGTTGCAGCGTGCGTTCCTCGATCACGCTTTCCAGGCGGTCGCGGTACTGCTGCAGTTCCGTCTCCACCGCGTGCAGCGTCTGCAGGGCATCGTCGGCCTCGAGGAAGGTCGGCCGCGCGCGCCCGCGCCCGGAGACGGCGCCGCCGCGCCCCAGCGCGGTCGCCGCCAGCGACAGCATGCTGACCGAATCGCCGATGCGGCGCGCAAAGTACCAGGCCATCGCGACGCCCATCGCCAGCAGCCCCGCCACCAACAGGCTGATCCACCTGATCGATTTCAGCATCTCCGCCAGCACCGTGCTGCGCGGGACGGCGATCACCACCGCCCATCCGGTGGCCGTCGAATGGCTGATCATCGAATACACCGGCGTCCCCTCGTGGGTGGTCGATTCGATCACCGCGTCGCCGCTGCGCCCCATCTGCGCCAGCAGCGAGGGCGAGCCAGGTTTGCCGATGTATTTTTCAGGTTCGAGTGTGCGCGCCACAGTCACGCCCTGCGTATCGAAAATGCCGGCCACCCGTCCCTTCGACAATCCCTGTTCCATCAACACCTTGCCCAGGCGCTCCGGCACGAAGCCCACCGAGATACAGTAGATCACCTTGCCGTCGCGGATCACCGGCACGTGCACCGCCACCAGCGGTCGTTTCAGCGCGCCGCCGATAAACACATCCGACACCACCGTCCGCCCGGTATCGAACACCTTGCGGATGCGTTCGAGGCTGCCCGGATCGGCCATCGATCCGCCGAACGGCCGCACGGTGTTGAGCAGCTGGACCGAGTCGCGGTCGCTCAGCACGAAATTAAAGCCGGGGAATTCGGGACCCAGTGCCCGCGTGGCCTGGCGGTGGAACGCGGCCAGGTCGCCCCGGTCCAGGCTGGGCGAGTGGCTCAAGGCCAACGCCAGGGAGATGCCGGTGTTCAGGTCGCGGTCGACCACCCGCATCAGGGCGCGCGCGGTGATCAGCGCCTCATGCTGGATCTGCGCGCGTTCGCGCTCGAAGAAGTTATTTGCCAACAGCGCAAAGCCGACAACGGCCGGCAGCGCGCAGGCCCACACCAAAGTGTAGATCTGCGTCCGGATCGACGGCAGCGGGCGTCGGGCGGCTGGCTTCATCTACAACCTGGCGCCCAGGCTGAGCACCGCCGCCACGTTGCGCGCGGCGCTGCGCACGTTCTGCGCCGCCTCGGCCAGCGCCTGCTCGACGCTGCACGGGCGAGCGACCGCCGCGAACACGGCGTCAATGCCGTGCTGGTGCACCACGCCGGCGCCCGGCGCCAGACAGCCGGCGATGCCGATCACCGGCTTGCCGTGCCGCTGCGCCACGCGCGCCACGCCGATCGGCGTCTTGCCGTGGATGGACTGGCTGTCGATGCGGCCTTCGCCGGTGATCACCAGGTCGGCGTCTGCCACGGCCGCATCCAGCCCGACCGCCGCCGTCACGATCTCGCTGCCGGGACGCAGCCGGCCGCCGAGGAACACCAGCATCGCCGCCGCGATGCCGCCGCCGGCGCCGGAGCCCGGCACATCGGCCACCTCGGCCAGCTGCCGCCCCAGGTCGCGGGCGACGATGGCGGCGTAGTGGCGCAGGTTGTCGTCCAGTTGCAGGACCGTGGCGACATCGGCGCCTTTTTGCGGGCCGAAGATATGCGAGGCTCCCTGCGGGCCGACCAGCGGGTTGCTGACGTCGCAGGCGACGTCGAATTGCGCCTCGGCGATGCGCGCATCGAGACCGGCGGCATCGATCCGGGCCAGCGCGCGCAAGGCGCCGCCGCCGGCGCACAGCTCGGCGCCGCCGGCATCGAGCATGCGCACGCCCAGCGCCTGCAGCATGCCGGCGCCGCCGTCGTTGGTGGCGCTGCCGCCCACGCCCAGCACGAAGCGCCGCGCGCCGGCGTCGAGCGCATGGCGTATCAACTCGCCGGTGCCGTAGCTGGTGGTGCGTAGCGGATCGCGCTGCGCGGGCGCCAGCAGTTCCAGTCCGCTGGCGGCGGCCATTTCGATCACCGCTGTTTTCCCATCCCCCATCATGCCGTAGAACGCGGCGACCGGCGCGCCCAGCGGGCCGGCGACCTGCAGCTCGATGCGGCGCCCGCCGCTGGCGTCTATCATCGCCTGCACCGTGCCTTCGCCGCCGTCGGCCACCGGCAGCTTGCGATACTCGGCGTCCGGGAAGAACTCGCGGAAGCCGGCCTCGATTTCATTGGCCACCTCCATCGCGGTCAGGCTCTCCTTGAACGAGTCGGGCGCAATCACAATTTTCATCAGGGAAACCCAATCAACAGTCGATACAGCAAGTATCGCACCAAACAGCAACATGCTGGCCGCCGATTCGCGGATTTGGCTTGCCCATATAACAACAACCTCGGCACAAGCGCCAACTTCCTGTATTATTTGCCGTTGCCTGAAACGGCTCATGAGGCCGTCTTGGGAACAGAGATAAACACAATAAAATTGGAGCCATTTTGAGCATCTTTAGAACAAAGAACCTTGACGACATGATCGCCAACAGCCGCAAACCCGGCGGCCTGGCAAAAGTACTCGGTCCCTTCGACCTGATCCTGATGGGTATCGGCGCCATCGTCGGCACCGGCATCTTCGTCCTGACCGGCACCGGCGCCGTCACCGCCGGCCCCGCGCTGACGCTGTCGTTCATCGTCGCCGCCATCGCCTGCGGCTTTGCCGCGCTGTGCTACGCGGAATTCGCTTCCACCATCCCGGTGGCCGGCTCCATCTACACCTACACTTACGCCACCCTCGGCGAACTGGCCGCCTGGATGATAGGCTGGGACCTGCTGCTCGAATACGGCCTGGCCACGTCGGCGGTATCGGTCGGCTGGTCCGGCTACTTCCAGTCGCTGATCGCCGGCTTCGGCATCCATCTTCCGGTCGCCTTGACGGCCGCTCCCGGCGCGCTGCCCGGCGTGCACACGCTGATCAACCTGCCGGCGCTGTGCATCATGCTGGTGCTGACCGCGATGCTGAGCTGGGGCGTGCGTGAATCGGCCCGCCTGAACAACGTCATGGTGGCGATCAAGGTCGGCGTGGTGCTGCTGTTCATCGTGGTCGGCGCGCGTCACGTGCAGCCGGCCAACTGGCAGCCGTTCCTGCCGTTCGGCTACAACGGCATGCTGAGCGCCGCCGCGCTGGTGTTCTTCGCCTTCATCGGCTTCGACGCCGTGACCTCGGCCGCCGAGGAAGTGAAACGCCCCGAGCGCGATCTGCCGATCGGCATCATCGGTTCGCTGGCCGCCTGCACCATCCTGTACGTGGTGGTGTCGGCCATCATGACCGGCATCGTGCCGTACCAGCAATTCCTCGGCATCGACCATCCGGTGTCGCTGGCGCTGCAGCACGCGGGCGAGAACTGGTTCGCCGGCTTCGTCGACCTGGGCGCGATCCTGGGCATGACCACCGTGATCCTGGTGATGGCCTACGGCCAGACCCGCATCATCTTCGCCATGTCGCGCGACGGCCTGCTGCCGAAGCGCCTGTCGAAGGTGCATCCGCGCTTCCACACGCCGTTCTTCGCCACCTGGCTGGTCGGCATCGTGTTCGGCCTGATCGCCGCCGTGGTGCCGCTGAACGTGCTGACGGAGCTGATCAACATCGGCACGCTGGCCGCATTCAGCCTGGTGTCGATCGCCGTGATCATCCTGCGCAAAACCCGCCCAGACCTGAAGCGCGCCTTCCGCTGCCCGGGCGTGCCGGTGATCCCGGCGCTGGCCGTGATCTTCTGCGTCATGCTGATGACCTATCTGAGCTCGTTCACCTGGATCGCCTTCGTGATCTGGCTGGTGATCGGCCTGGCGATCTACTTCGGCTACGCCCGCAAGCGCTCGGAACTGAACTAAGTATCTGAATTATCTTCGCCGCCGGCTGTCCTGCCGGCGGCAGTCCACTAGACAACGATCAGGTCCAGCTCGCGCAGGAAGGTGGCCGCCTGCGCGTGCGAGATGATCGCGCCCTTGAACAGGCCGGCCTCGGTCAGCTTCACGCCTTCGATATCCGCGCCCCGCAAATCCGCTCCCTGGAATTTCGCCAGCTTCAACGTGGCATTGCGCAGGCTGCCGCCTTCAAACACCGCTTCGCGGAAATCGCATCCGGCCAGGTAGGCGTCGGAAAAATCCAGCTCCTTCAGCGTCGCCTTCTTGAACGAGATGGCGCGCAGGTCGGCGCCCACCAGCAGGCTTTCCTCGAAGCTGATGCCGAGGTGCGCGACCTCCTCGAACGACGCGCCGGTCAGCTTGCAGCCTCGGTAGGACACCGCCGCCAGCTTGGCGCGGCGCCATTTGGTGTTATTCAGGTCGCAGCCCTCGAAGCGCGCATCGACCGCATCCACCGACTCGAAATCCGCGCCGCCGGCGCGGCAGCGCAGCCAGCTGCTACGCGCCAGCTTGGCGGCGAACAGGTTGGCGTCGGCAAAGGTGCAGCGCTCGAAGGCGCAGCCTTGCAGGTCGAGACGCGACAGGTCGGCGTCGTCGAAGCTGCAGTTGTCGAAGCTGCGCACCGACAGCGCCAGCTGCTCTTCCATTCCGGCGCGGTCCAGCGTGACGCCGGAGATCCTGGTGTTCGTGGTTTCCGTCATTTTTCGCTGGACCATACTTTCATGGTTTGATTCGACAGCAGCTTGCACTTGCCACCGTCGTTCGCATAAGTGCGCATGAACTGGTAGCGGTTGCTGCGGAAGGTCTTGCCGTCTGCGTTCCATTGATCGACGGTGCTCAGCCCGCGCAGCACCACGGTGTCGCCCTGGATGTGGGCGTGGACGTCGCTGGTGGTGCGGGCCTTGTAGACGACAGCCGGTTTTTCGGAACGAGCCAGGATGACGGCCTTGGTTTCGACCTCCGATCCCAGCGTGTGGACCCAGACGTAATCGTCCGCCAGCAGGTCCCGCAGGAACGGCACGTCGCCGACCCGCAGCGCTTCTTCATACTGGGAATCGCGCGCGACCAGGGCATCGGTCGGCAGGCATGGCGCGGCCAGGACGGAGGTCGGGAGTGCCCAGCATAGGCACAACAGGAGCTTTTTCATCTATCATTCCAATCATGAAAATTACATGCTTCGATATCGGCGGCAGCGCCATCAAGTGCGCCAGCGCGGCTGCGGACGGCAGCATCGGCCCCTTGCGCCGCGTCCCCACGCCCACGAACGACTTTGCCGCGTTCACCGCGGCCATGGGTGCCTTGATCGCCGACGGCGGCCCCTCTGACGGCGTCGCCATCTCCATCGCGGGAGTGATCGATCCCGCCGACGGCCGCATCAAGTGCGCAAATATACCCTGCATCGACGGCCGCGCGCTAGCCGCGGATCTTGAGGACGCCTTCAAACTGCCGGTCTGGATCGCCAACGACGCCGACAGCTTCGCGCTGGCCGAGGCGCAGGCCGGCGCGGGACGTGGCCACGCCAACGTCTTCGGGCTGATATTGGGCACCGGCGTCGGCGGCGGACTGGTGATCGAGGGCCGGCTGATCGGCGGTCCAGGCGGCTTTGCCGGCGAATGGGGCCACGGCCCGGTCGCCGCCCACTTTGCCGGCACGCCGCCGGTGGCGATTCCGCGCTTCGCCTGCGGCTGCGGCCAGACCGGCTGCCTCGACACGGTGGGCGGCGCGCGCGGGCTGGAGCGCCTGCACCACACGCTGCACGGTGCGGCGCTCGACAGCCGTCAGATCATCGCCGCATGGGAGGCCGGCGCGGCCGACGCGGAGCGCACGGTGGCTTGTTTCATCGACCTGCTGTGCGGGCCGCTGGCGATGCTGGTCAATACCATCGGCGCCTCGGTGCTGCCGGTCGGCGGTGGCCTGGCCAACAGCGCGCCGCTGATCGCGCGGCTCGACAGCGCGGTGCGCGGCGCCATCCTGCGCAAGACCGATGGCCCCATCATCGTGCCGGGACAGGCGGGCGCCGAGCCGGGACTGATCGGCGCCGCGTGGCTGGGACTGGGCAAACTTGGAGGTGCACATGGCTGAAATCATGTTGGAAGTCTGCGTCGACAATGTGGATGGCCTGGCGGCCGCCATCGCCGGCGGCGCCGACCGGATCGAACTGTGCTCGGCGCTGGAGATCGGCGGCCTGACCCCTTCGGCGGGGCTGATGCGGGTGGCGGCGGCCAGCACGGTGCCGGTCTACGCGATGATACGTCCGCGCGGCGGCGAATTCATCTTCGACGACGTCGAGGTGCAGCTGATGCTCAATGAGATCGACGCCGTCGCTTCGGCCGGCCTGCAGGGAGTGGTGCTGGGCGTGTCGCTGCGCGACGGCCGCCTGGACCAGCAAACGCTGGACCGGCTGATACGGCGGGCCCGCGACCATGCCCTGCCGGCAACGCTGCATCGGGCGATCGACCTGTGTCCCGACATTGCGCAGGCGACCAGGCTGGCGATAGACCTCGGCTTCGAGCGCATCCTGACCTCGGGCGGCGCCAAGAGCGCCCTGCAGGGCATCGACGGCTTGCGGCGCTGCTTCGACGCGGCCGCCGGGAGCATCGCCGTCATGCCCGGCGCCGGCATCAACGCCGAGAATATCGGGCAGCTGCGGGCGCGCCTGCCGCTGCAGGAGGTGCATGCCTCGTGTTCGGCGCCGTCGCCAGTGTCCGGCGCGCCGGCGCTGGCCTTCGGCTTCGACAGCGGCAACCGCCGCCAGACCAGCCGCGAACGCGTCAGCGCGCTGAAGGAAGCCCTGCTCTAGACCTCCATCGTCGCCGCCCACTTGAAACTCGGGGCGGTTTGTGTGACACTCGTCCATATTGCAGTGAAACCGGTTTCACTTTTAGCTGGAGCACCCTGTTTGGCGTTCGATCCGACTATTCTGGCACCCTACCTCGGCGACCTGGCGGCAGGCGCGCGCCTGACCGCGCTCGCCTGCGCGCTGGCCCTGGCCGGCGGCCTCGCACTGGGCATCGTGGCCGCGCTGATGCGCACCGCCGCCTCGCCGCTGGCCCGCCGCGCGGCAAATGCCTATGTCGACATCTTCCGCAACGTCCCCTTCATCGTGCAGCTGTTCTTCCTGTTCTACGGCCTGCCCGAAATCGGCATCGAACTGGATGCCTTCGGCACCGGCGTCCTGGCGCTGTCGCTGGCCGGCGGCGCCTTCACCTCGGACGCGATCCGCTCCGGCATCCTCGCCATCGAACCCGGCGTGCTGGAAGCGGCCCAGGTGAGCGGCTTGTCGCGGTTGACGATCTACCGCCGGATCGTGCTGCCGATCGCGCTGCGCACCTCGGTCCGGCCGCTGGGCTCCGTGTTCGTCAACCTGATACTGACGTCGTCCATCCTGTCCGCGATCACGGTCAATGAACTGACCGGCAGCGCCAAGATCGTCGCCGCCGACACCTTCCAGCCGTTCGAGGTGTACGCCCTGCTGCTGCTGGCCTACGTGACGCTGACGTATCTGGTCTCGCTGTCGGCCGGCGCCCTGCACCGCCGCCTGAACCGCGACCGCGCACTGGGCAGCTGATGCGCTATTCCGACTTCACGCCCAACGACATCCTGCTGCTGCTGCAAGGGCTGGGCGTATCCGTCGCGCTGTTCGCCGCCACCACCGCCATCGGACTGCTGATCGGCCTGGCCTGGGCCGTGCTGCGCTACTATCGCACGCCGCTCTTGGCGCCATTGGCCGGCGCCGTCGCCGAGTTGCTGAAAAATTCGCCGGTGCTGGTGCAGCTGTTCCTGGTCTTCTTCGGCCTGCCGGTGCTGCTGGAGACCGACCTGACGCCGGTGCAGGCGGCCGTCATCACCCTGTCCGGCAATACCGCCGCCTTCATCTACGTGATCGCCGTGTCGGCCATCGAATCGGTCGGCCGCGAACAGCTGGAAACGGCGCGGGTATTCGGCATGAGCCGCTGGCAGGTGCTGCGCCACGTCGTCGCGCCGCAGGCCGCCGCGTTTGGACTCGGGCCGCTAACCGGATTGCTGGTCAACCAGCTCCAGGTCACATCGCTGATCTCGGTGGTCGGCGTGCTGGACCTGACCAAGATCGGCCACATCCTGAACCTGCGCACCTTGAAGCCCTTCATCGTCTGGACGGTGGTCGGGCTGCTGTACTACCTGATGGCCAAGCTGATCGCCAGGGCCTGCGCGGGCCTCGAGACGCGCTTGCGCGCTCATAGTCAATGGAAGGGTTTGTAGCATGATCGAGATCGAGGGCGTGGGGAAGAAATTCGGCGCCACCACCGTGTTGGACGGCATAGACCTGCGCGTCGCGCCGGGCGAAGTGGTGTCCATCCTCGGCGCCAGCGGCTCCGGCAAATCCACGCTGATACGCTGCATCAACGGACTGGAAAAACTGGACCGGGGCAGCATCGCCGTCGATGGCCATCGCGTCGACGACCCGAAACAACTGCAACTGGCGCGCCGCTGCTCGGGCACAGTATTCCAGCTGTTTAACCTGTACCCGCACATGACGGCGCTGCAGAACATCGCGCTGGCGCCGGTGGAAGTGCTGAAAATCCCGCGCCGCCAGGCCGAGGAGGAAGCGCGCGCCTTGCTCGCCTCCGTCGGACTGGCCGACCGGGCCAACGCCTTCCCCGCGCAGCTGTCCGGCGGCCAGCGCCAGCGCGTCGGCATCTGCCGCGCGCTGGCGATGAAGCCGCGCTACCTGCTGCTGGACGAGGTGACCAGCGCGCTGGATCCGGAGATGACGGCCGAAGTGCTGGACATCCTCGCCAAGCTTGCCGCAGCGGGCACCACGATGCTATTCGTCACCCACGAAATCGAATTCGCGCGCAGCATCTCCAACCGCGTCGTCTTCCTCGACCAGGGGCGCCTGCTGGCCGACCTGCCGACCGCACAATTCTTTGCCGCCGATGGCGGCCTGGCGCATCCACGCATCGCCCAATTCCTTTCACGTATGAGCAAATCATGAGAATGCTGCTTGCAAACGCCGAGGCCTGGCCCGGCTTCGATACCACCGTCGAGCTGCTGAAAAGCGGCGGCGCCGGCATAGACGCCATGGTGGCCGGTATCGCCAAGGTCGAACGCGAAGCCAAGGTGCGCAGCGTCGGCTATGGCGGCTGGCCGAACATGATAGGCGACATGGAGTTCGACGCCGGCGTGATGGACGGCACCACGCGCGACGTCGGCGCGGTCGGCGCCGTGCCGGCCACGCTGCCGGTCGCCGCGCTGGCGCATGAGGTGATGAAGCACCTGCCGCACGTGATGCTGACCGGTGCCGGCGCCCGCCGCTTCGCCACCGAACGCGGTTTCGCCGTCGACGACACGCTGCACCCGGACAGCAAGCGCGTATGGTGGGAGCGGCTGCAGAAGGAGATGTCGCCCGAGCAGCTGGCTGCCTTCCCCGATATTCCGCTGGCCCCGCTCAGCAACACGATCACCGATCCGGAGCGGGTGCGCGACACCACCGTCTTCCTCGCGCGCGACGCCGCCGAGGGCCTGGGCGTGGTCACGTCGACCTCCGGCTGGGCGTGGAAATATCCGGGCCGGCTCGGCGATTCGCCCATCGTTGGCGCGGGCTTCTACGCCGACAGCCGCTACGGCGCGGCCGCCTGCACCCACACCGGCGAGATGACGATGCGCTGCGGGACTTCGCGCAGCATCGTGCTGGCGATGCGGCTGGGTTATTCTCTGGAGGACGCCGTCAAGCTGGCGGTGGAGGAACTGTCCGAACTGAAGACGGGCTTCCTGGCCGGCGTGGTGATCCACGCGATCGACGCCAAGGGGAATCACAAGGTCGTCAACTATCGCAACGAGGAAGAGATACGCTACTGGTACTGGGACGAACGGATGGCCGCGCCGGAACTGCGCGTCGCCGGCACTATCTAGAAAGGACTGCATATGCTGAATAAACTGTTCGCCGTCGCGGCGCTGGCCATGCTCACGGCCAGCGCCCAGGCCGGCCGCATCGAGGAAATCAAGGCGCGCGGCTATGTGCGCATCGGCGTCTCGCTGGGCGGTGAGCCGGTCGGCTTCCGCAATGCCAAGAACGAGCCTGTGGGCTACGACGTCGATGTCGCCACGCAGCTGGCGGCCAGGCTGGGTGTGCCGGTACGGTTCTCCGACGTCTCCAGCGACGCCCGCATCTCGATGCTGATGTCGAAGCAGCTCGACCTGGTGGTGGCCAATGTGTCGATCACGCCGCAGCGCGCCCGCGTGGTGGACTTCTCGATACCCTACAACCAGGCCGGCCTGCGCGTCATCGTGCAGAAGAGCGCGGGCATCAAGACGCTGGCGGACCTGAACGGCAAGCGCGTGGTGATCGGCCGCGGCACGCCGGGCGACGCCTTCCTCAAGCAATCCGCGCCGCGCGCCATTCCCGTCTACACCGACAACTTCGCGCCGGACGGCGTGCTGCTGCTGCAGCAAAAACGCGCCGATGCCGGCATCGAGGATTCGTCGCTGCTGGACTACCTGGCCAGCAAGGGCGACCAGCTGGATACCCTGCCCGGCCTGTACTCGAACAGTCCGATCGGCATCGCGATGGCCAAAGGCGATCCCGAGCTGCTGAAGTTTGTGAACGCCTTCGTGGCCGACTACGTCAGGAGCGGCGCCTACGCGGCCAACTACAAGAAATGGTGGGGCGCCAAGACCGCCCCGCCGGTTCTGGAAGGCGCTAGCCGGTAAGGCGCGGCACGAAGCGCGTGGCGACCAGCACATGGGCGCTGTTTTGCGCCAGCTCCGCCGGCTGGTTCAGTATCCGCACGATCTGCGCGACGTATTCCGTTTTGTCGGCGCCTATCGACGAAATCGGATAGGCGTCGAACTGCGTCAGCGAGACATTGTCGAAACCGTACAGGCGGAAGCGCGCCGGCCGGTGCTCGGGGAAGTGCCGGCGATGCGCATCGAGCACGCCCATCGCCATCGCATCGGACGTGCAGAACACGGCGCCGGTGCCTTCCACATCGATCTGCTGCGCCAGCGCGCGGCCGCTGGCATATGAATAGTCCCCCGCCAGCTCGTCCAGCAGCTTGATGCCGTGCCGCTGCAAGGCTTGCCGGTACGACGCCACGCGCGCCTGCTCGACCAGCGACATCATGCGTCCCGTCAGCAGCGTCGCCGTGCGCACGCCCTTGCCCGCCGCATCGGCCACTGCTTCGGCGATGCCCTGCGCCTCGTCCATCGTCACCGACGACGCGCCCTCGTCGTGATGCCCGTTCAGCATCAGCACCGCGTTATTGCGGAACATGCTGCGCACCGTGGCGGCGTCGGCAAAGTCGGAAAACACCAGCGCGGCGTCGACATGATAGGCCACGCCGTCGCGCAGGAAGCGCTTCGCGTCCTCGCCGGCGCCGACGCGGATGAAGATGACCTGCTTGCCGATCGCCTGTATCTGCGCCAGCAGCAGGTCGAACAAATCCAGGTCCGACAGGTCGTGGATGTGGTTGACGAGGATGGCGACCAGGTTGACGGTCTTGCTGGCCAGCCCGCGCGCCAGCAGGTTGGGACGGAAGCCCAGCGTTTCCGCCGCCCGCACCACGCGCTCGCGCTTGTCGGCCGATACCGGCCGTGGCTGCGCCGACAGCGCCCGCGACGCGATCGCCCGCGATACGCCGGCCAGCGTCGCGACATCGGACAAGGTGGGTTCTGGAGCGGGTTTCCGGGCATCGGTCATGGATCGATTATAACCGGCCAGGGTGCCCTATCCCACAGACAAGGCCGTCGAAACCTCATACGCTAAGGGATAAGACAAAGAATAAGGCACGTCATTGCGAAGGAGACCGCATGAGTACCAATCAATGGTTCCTGCTGGTCGGCTGCCTGATGCTGGCGCGCGGGCTGGCGGCGACGACGATCTCGCGTTCGCCCTTTACTTCAGCCATCGTCTACCTTGGCGTCGGCATCCTGCTGGGTCCGACCTTGCTGAATATTTTCGGCTTCGATCCGAAACACGAATCCGCCCTGCTTGAAATCATGGCGCAGATCGCGCTGTTGATTTCGCTGTTCTCGGCCGGTATCAAGATGCCGGTGCCGTTCAAGCTGAAACGCTGGGACGCTCCGCTGCGGCTGGCGTGGATTTCCATGACCCTGACCGTGGCGCTGGTCGCCCTGTTCGGCTACTACGTGCTGCAGCTTCCCGCCGGCGCGGCGGTGCTGCTGGGCGGGATCCTGGCGCCCACCGATCCGGTGCTGGCCACCGACGTCCAGGTGCGCCACGCGGGCGACAAGGACCAGCTACGCTTCACGCTGACCTGCGAGGCCGGCATGAACGACGGCAGCGCCTTCCCCTTCGTCCTGCTGGGTCTCGGCATGCTGGGCGTGCTGGACACCGGCGGGCATCACCTGCACTGGCTGCTGGTGGACGTCCTGTGGGGCACCGTCGGGGCGATCCTGGTCGGCGTGGCGGCCGGCGCCGGCGTCGCCCGGCTGGGCTGGCAGCTGCGCATCGTCGAGCCCAAGCACGAGATCATGGACGATCTGGTGGGGCTCGGGATGATCGGCGTGGTCTACGGCGTCGCCAGCCTGTGCAAGACCTCGGGCTTCCTGGCCGTGTTCTTTGCCGCCGTCGCCTTGCGCCAGACCGAGTTGATACTGGCCGGCGCGCCAAAGGACCGCCACGGCCTGATGGAGCCGGACACCGCCAAATCCGAAGTCGCGCAGGCCAGCGAGACGCACGAGGCGCCGCAGGTGGTCAGCACCGAAGCGCTGGCGTTCAAGGAACACCTGGAGCGCCTGTCCGAGCTGACGCTGGTGCTGCTGTTGGGCGGCATGATCTCGCTGCGCCAAATGGACTGGCAGGCCGTGGGCACGGCCGCCTTCCTGTTCCTGGTCGCCCGTCCGCTCAGCGTGTTTGCCGGGCTGGCGGGCAGCGCGACCAGCATGCGCATGCGCGCCATGACCGGCTGGTTCGGCGTGCGCGGCATCGGCTCGATCTTCTACCTGATGTTCGCCGTCGAAGCCGGCCTGCCCGCAGCGCTGGCCGAGCAGCTGACGCGCATCGCGCTGTTTGTCGTCATGCTGTCGATACTGGTCCACGGTTTCAGCGTCAAGCCGCTGATGGACACCCTCTGGCGCCGAACTTGAGCCGATTGGACCTGCGTCAACAACAGACCGCCCGACCTGTGGGATCGTCTTGCGATGAGCGACGCAGACAACTATCACATCGAAAGGGCCAGCCACAGGGTCGGCGACCAAGGCCTGCTGCTGCGCTGGCGCGAACTGCTGGCGGAAAGCGAAAGCCCCGGGCGGCTGTACCAAAGCCCGGAATTTTTCGACTACCTGCTGGCCACCGCCGCCGATGACGGACCGCCGGAACTGCTGCTGCTGCGCGAACGCGCCGGCGGCGCCATCGTCGGCGTCATCCCCATCGCGCTGCGCCGGCACAGTTTCAACTTCGCGGCCGGCCGGCGCCAGCTGGCCCGCGTCGCCATACCCAGCATCGTACTGCTGGGCAGCGCGCCGCTGATGCCGGCGCGGACCGAGCTGTTCGCGCTGCTGCTGCGCTTCCTGCTGGCCGAATACCCGCGCCACCAGGCCGTGTCGCTGACCGCGTTGCCGCAGGACAGCACACTGTGGCGCTGCATCAGCGGCACCGGCGATTTCGCCCGCGGCTACCAGTTGCACCTGCTTAACGACTGGCGCGATTGCCATCAGATACCGCTGCCGGCCACCTTCGAACACTTCCTGTCGCAGTTCAGCTCCAAGCGGCGCTACAACCTCAAGCGCCAGCAGCGCCAGCTGCGCGATCACGGCCAGGGCCGGCTCGACTTCCACTGCATCGAGCATCCCGGGCAACTGGACATGCTGCGCACCGCGCTGGCCGCGCTGACCACGCCCGCGCACCGCAGCGAGCTGTGGACCGAGGCCGACCTGCTCGGCTTCGCCCGGCGCGGCATGCTGCTCTGCTATCAGCTCGATTGCGGCGGCCAGGCCTGCGCGCTGATGCTGGGCTTGCGTTGCGGCGGCACGCTCTACCTGTTCAACATCCTGCACGACAGCGCGCTCGACCATTTATCGGTCGGCACCACGATGCTGCACCTGGCGATCGAAGACCTGTGCGACCGGCGCCATTTTTCGATGATCGACCTGGGCTACGGCACGCCCGGCCACAGCTACCAGTCCACCAACGTCACCGTGCAGCGCGCACATCTGCTGTTGATGCGGCGCAACCTGAGGAACCGCCTGGCAAGTCAGCTGCACCATGGTTTTTCCAGCGCCATCGACTGGCTGAAGAAGCACCAAAATAGATAGCCTTTTCATCATGCGCCGCAGCCTATACCCACTATGCTCGCGGCGTGGGCACGCCAAGATCGCCGTCGCGTAGGATGCGCTCTCCAACTGGAGACTTCATGACTACTTTTAACGACGAACAACTGGCCGCGCTGGAACCCGTACACAACTACTTCCAGGGGCACGCCCAGGACAACGCCGCCTTCATGCGCCAGGCCTTCCTGCCGAGCGCGCATATCGAATCAGTGCGCGACGGCGTATTCACCTCCTGGCCGCTGGACGTGTACTGCGAGCGTTTCAAAGGCACGCCGGCTGCCGACGAGCCAACCCGCAAGCGCAGCGTCGACTGGATCGAGGTGCACGGCAGCGCCGCCAGCGCCCGCATCACGCTGGAGCACGGCGCGATGAAATTTGTCGACTATTTCGTGCTGCTGAAAACCGAACAGGGCTGGAAGATCGCCAACAAGGCCTTCCACGGCCAGGCGGCGACGTAGTTTCTATCCGGACTCTTGTATTCCGCGAGCCTCGGACCAGTCCTACACGCGCGCTGCAAGCACGCCGATGGCACGCAAACTCAGGAATAGCTAGCATAAGGCTCGATCCCTCCCACAAGGAAACAGCCATGAAACAGCTCCACGTCACCGCCAAATTTGCCTGCGCATTGATACTGACGGCAGCCGCCGTCACCGGATGCCAGAAAAAGGAAGTGGATACGCCGCCAGCTCCTGAAGTCGTTACACCGGCGCCGGCCCCTGCGCCAGCCGCCACGCCGCCTGCCACCGACAGCAATGTGACGCCGCCAGCGGCAGGTAGCACGCCGCCGGCCGACACCCCGCCACCGGCAACGCCGCCGGCACGCTGACCGGCAGCTGGGACGGCTGCCGGTCCGCCGCAGCCGTCTGACTCACCGCTCCGCCGCCGCGCTGGCCCCAAAATTGCGCACGCCTGACACAGATCAAGACACCGATCCGATGACGGCCGACGATGGCTGGGTAAGTAGCGAACAGCGAGACCCTCATGGCGGCAACCGGCGATCCGACAGTGGTGCACGCGGCCACACGGATACTGGTGGTCGAGCACGAGCACGCCGCTGCGGAAGAGCTATGCGGCCAATTGGGCTCGCTGGGCTACCATGTCTGCGGACGCGCCGACACCGGCGCCGCGGCCATCGACGCGACGGCGGCGCTGCGGCCCGACGTGGTCGTGATCAATGCCCTGCTGCCGGGCGAGATCAGCGGCATCCGCGCGGCGGCGGAAATCGGCGGCAGGCTGGAGACGCCCTTGCTCTTCCTCAGCGCCAACAACGATCCCGACACCGTCGAACTCGCCTTGCGCGCCCATCCCTACGCATATCTGAGCAAACCCTTCGACCTCCACGAGCTGTACGCGCAGATCGAGGTATCCCTCGCCAAAGGCCGCTCCGACAAGCAATTGCGCGACGCCATGCAATGGTACGCGGCGACCCTGCGCGGCGTTGCCGACAGCGTGGTCGTCACCGATGCCGCCTCGCGCGTGCGCTTCCTCAACCCCGCCGCGGAAACACTGGTGGGCTGGCGTCTGGCGGAGGCGCAGGGACAGGACATCGACCGCGTGCTGCAGCTACAGGACGCCGACCGCAATCCGCTGCCCTCGCCGCTGCGCCAGGTCTTGTCGGCCGCTCCGAGACCGGCGATGCCGCAGGGCCTCAGGGTGGTCCCGCGCGGCGGCGAATCGCACGTGGTGGAGGACTCCGTCGCGCCCATCTACAGCAACCAGGGAAAACTGCTGGGCGCGGTCATGGTCCTGCGCGACATACAGCAGCGCGCGGCAGCGGAACAGCGGCTGCGCCAGAGCGAGGAGCGCTTCCGCAACGCCTTCGACCTGGCGCCCGGCGGCATGGCGCTGGCGGCGGCGGACGGCCGCTTCGTCCAGGTCAACGCGGCCCTGTGCCGCCTGCTGCGCGTCACCCCCGATAACTTGACCGGCCACAAGCTGGACGACTTCGCCGCCGACGACGCCACCGCCGCGCCCCATCTCGAGTTGCTGCACGGCGGCCATGGCGCCACCGTCCAGTTTGAACAACATCTGCGCGCAGGCGGCCTCGATGTGTGGGCGCTGGTCAGCGTCTCGCTGCTGCGGCCCGACGATGGCGGCGGCATGCTGTTTCAGCTGCATGACATTACCGAGCGCAAGCTTGCCGAGGCCAGGCTGGCGCGGCTGGCCCATTTCGACGCCCTGACCGGCTTGCCCAACCGCGCAGCGATCAGCGAGGAGATCGAACGCCAGATCGCGCTGGCGCGCCGCCACGGCCATCGCCTGGCGGTGGTGTTCCTGGACCTCGACTATTTCAAGCACGTCAACGACAGCCTCGGCCACGAGGCCGGCGATGAACTGCTGCGCGTGATCGGCCGGCGGCTGCGCGCGGCGGTGCGGGTGTCGGACATGGTCGGCCGTCTCGGTGGCGACGAATTCGTGCTGCTGCTGCCGGAGATCGCCGACCTTGAGGATGTCATGAAGGTGACCGCCAAGATACAGGCCGAATGCCTGAAACCGATACACATGCTGGGCCACGAGCTGCGGGTCGGCATCAGCCTCGGCGCCAGCCTGTTTCCCGACGACGCGCAAGACTCCCGCAGCCTGCTGCGCTATGCCGACAGCGCCATGTACGCGGCCAAGGCCGAGGGCCGCCACAACCTGCAATTTTACCGGCGCGACATGACGCGCGGCATGGAACAGCGCCTGCGGCTGGGCGCCCACCTGCGCCATGCCCTGGAGCGTCAGGAGTTCGAACTGTATTTCCAGCCCATCGTCGCGCTGGACTCGTCGCGCCCGCGCGCGGCCGAAGCCCTGCTGCGCTGGAACCATCCGGACCTGGGGCTGCTGGGGCCGGACCAGTTCCTGCCGCTGGCCGAGGACATCGGCCTGGGCGCCGCGTTGAACGCCTGGGTGTTCCAGGCGGCCTGCCGCGCGGCGGCGGTCTGGCCGGCCGCCACGCCGGAGCCGCTGCGGCTGTCCATCAACGTCTCGCCATCGCAGTTCCGCGACCACAAGCTGATGCAGCTGATCCGTCAGTCGCTGAGCGCGTCGGGCTTGCCGCCGGAACGATTGTGCGTCGAAATCACCGAACACCTGATGCTCGGCGATAACCCGCACAACCGCGACATCTGCCGCCAGCTCAAGGCGCTGGGCGTGCAGATCTCCGTCGACGACTTCGGCACCGGCTATTCTTCGCTGAGCTATCTGAGCCACTTCAACCCCGACGAACTGAAGATCGACCGCTCCCTGATCCGGCTGCTGTGCGACGAGGCCGAGCACGCCGCCATCGTGCGCGCGGCCATCGCGATGGCGCACGGCCTGCAGTTGACCGTGGTCACCGAGGGCGTGGAGAACGCGCAGCAGCATGCGCTGTTGCGCGCCATGGGGTGCGACTACGGCCAGGGCTATTGGTATCTGCGTCCCTGCCCGGCGGCCCAATTCGACGCCTGGCTGGCGGGAACCATGGCGGCGCGCAGCGGTCCAACCCCATGACATTATCCGCCGGTCGATGCGGAAAAAAAGGAGGCGCCATGAAACTTTGCCTGATCGTATACTACTCGCGCACCGGCGTCACCGCCCGGGTCGCCACCGAGCTGGCCCAGGCCTGCGGCGCGGACCTGGAGCAGATCCTCGACGTGCGCCCGCGCAGCGGCGCCGGCGGCTATGTGCGTTCGGCATGGCAAGCCTTGCGCCAATTGCCGGCAGAGATCGTGCCGCCGCAACGCCGTCCCGCCGACTACCCGTTCATCGTGCTGGGCACTCCGGTCTGGGCCGGGCACATGAGCGCGCCGATGCGCAGCTACATCCTGCAGCAGCGCGAGCACTTCCGGCGTATCGGCCTGTTCTGCACCATGGGCGGCAGCGGCGGCCACAACGTGCTGAGCGCGATGGCGGACATGTGCAACAAGCTGCCCGTGGCCAGCCTGTGCCTGCGCCAGGCCGACGTGCTGGCCGGTCGCCATGCCGAGGCCCTGGCCGATTTCGCCAACGAACTGGTGGCCGTGCGCGACAGCGAACAAGCCGCCACGGCGGCGGAATCGCTGGCCCGTCCTGTTTGAACCCGCGAGGCCCCATGCAACCACTGGACCGCACCCATCGCCAATTCGTCCTCAGCCTGCTCGGGGGCACCCACGACATGACGCTGGCCACGCTGCGCCCGGACGGCTATCCCCAGGCCACCGTGGTCAGCTACGTCCACGACGGCCTGACGCTGTATGCCGGCATCGGCCTGGACAGCCAGAAGGCGCACAACATCCGCCAGCACGACAAGGTATCGGCTACCATCACCCCGCCTTACGACGACTGGCGGCACATCCGCGGCCTGTCGCTGGCCGGCCGCGCGGAGATGGTCAGCGGCGCCGACGAGAATGCGCATGCGGCCGACCTGATGCTGTTCCGCTTCCCGCAGCTGCGCCAGTTCGTCCAGGCCGGCGCCGTCACCTGGCCCGGCGCCGTCTTCGTGCGCATCACGCCGTCGGTGATCTCGGTGCTGGACTACGAACAGGGCTTCGGCCACACCGAGCTCTATGAAGTATTGCCCGGGATTTAATCTGCTTCGGTGTTTTTCAACACCAGCTGCGCCGCGATCAGATCGCTCAGCGCCGTGCCGACCGACTTGAAGAGCGTGATCTGATCCGGGCTGTCGCGCCCGGCCGGACCGGCGCGGCACAAGTCCTTGAGCTCGCCGCGTATGGCGTCGGCACTGAACACGCCCTCCGCGATCGGGATCAGCAATTCGCCGGCTTCGCGCAGCACGTTGTCGCGGTTGTCGACATAGACCGCGCTGCCGGCCACCAGCGCGCTGTCGCACTCGCGCCGGTCGGGGCTGTGGTTGCCCAGCAGGTCGACATGGCAGCCGGGCTTGACCCATGCGCCTAACAGCAGCGGCGTGGGCGCGCCGGTGGCGCTGACGATGATGTCCGCCACGCCCACGCACTGCGCCAGATCCTGCGCGCAGACAAATTCGACAGCCGGATGGGCGGCCTGCAGCCGGGCCCGCAGCGCCAGAACTTTTACCGCATCGCGGCCCCACAGGAAGACGCGTTGCAAATCGCGCACGGCAAGGTGGGCGGCCACCAGGAACGAGGCCAGCCGGCCGGTCCCCAGCAACAGCAGGCTGGCCGAGTCAGGCCGGGAAAGAAGGCGCGCAGCCAGCGCCGACACGGCGGCGGTGCGCCAGTAGGTCACGGCGGTGCCGTCGACCAGGGCCAGCGGCACGCCATGGCTGCGGTCGAACAACAGGATCTTCGAATACAGCGAAGCGAAGCCGGCCGCCTCGTTGTCCGGAAAATAAGTGAAGGCCTTCACGCCGATCAGCGTGTCGTTCCAGGCCGGCAGCAGCGCGAAGCCGTCGTGCGACGACGCATCCTTGCCCGCCAGCTGGAACACCTGCCGCGGCGGCATGCCGAAGTTGTCCCGGAATCCCGCTTCAATGGCGTCGATCAGGCTGGGGAGATCCAGCGCCCGGTCGACCTGTTCCGCTTCAAGTATTTTCACGCTTCCTCCTTCGTGGCAGCCAGATCATCGCCAGCAGGAACAGGTCCAGCCAGGCAAACCAGTCGCCCCAGCGCGCGTACAGCGTGCGGGACTGATGCAAGGGCAAATCGGCGACCAGTTGCGCGCTGCCCTGCGCGTCGCTGGTTTCCGCGACGATGCGTCCACGGTCGTCCGATAGCGTCAGGTTGCCGCGCTTGGCCGCGCGGGCAATCGCCAGACCGTTTTCGACGCCGCGCAGGACCGCCATGCGGCTGTGCATCGTGCCGTCGACATCGAAGTCCCAGGCCGGCACCAGCAGCAGATTGGCGCCGCGCGCGGCATAGGCGCGGCCGGTGTCGTGGAAGTCCATGTCCTTGCAAATCGCCAGCCCGGTCCGCGTGCCGGCCAGCATGGCGTAGTCCGTTCCCGGCTGGTATTGGCCCTCCAGCCCCGGTATCAAATGGTGCTTGGCATAGCCGGCGGCGGCGGCCGGCGACGGCCCATACGCCAGCGCCTGATTGCGACCCTTCAGCGCGACGCCGGTGTCTATCCAGATCCGGTGGCGCGCCGCGCTGGCCGCCAGTTCGGGAATCGCGGGCTGATCGGTGCTGAACGCCGTCTCCGGCAAGACCACCGCCTGCGCGCCCTGCGCGGCAAGCTTGTCGATCACGGCGAGATAGCGCTGCAGCTGCGCCTTGCCTTCCGCCGTGGCCAGCGATGCGCGAAACGGTCCGTCCAGCGACGCCAGGCCGATGCGCATGCTGCCGCTTGCCGGCTGCTGCAGGCGCACGGCGCCGAAACCGAAGGTCGCAACGACCAACAGCGCCGCAACGCCGCCGACCAGCGCGCGTTGGCGCGGCGGCACATCCGGCAGCAGCACAACGGCCAGCGCGGATGGCGCCAGCAGCACGATAAAGGAGACGCCCCACAACCCCGTCAGACTCGCCAGTTGAAGGACGTGCAAGGCATCCACCTGGCTGTGCGCCAACGTGCCGAACACGCCGTGTGGCGAGCCCAGCGACCCAAGATAATCAAGCGCCACCCACAGCGCGGGAAAGGCCAGCAGCGCCCGCCCCGGCCGGCCCGACAGCAAAAAATAACGGTGCAACAGCAGGCTCAGCGCAAACTTGAGCGCCGCGCCAACCGCGACCAGCACGCCGATCGTCACTGGCAGGCCGATCACGCCGCACAGGTAATGCCACAGGTTGAGCCCGGCGCATGCACCGGCGCACAAGGCGGCTAGTCCGGCATATTGCCATCGCAGGCGCGGCGCGATCAGCAGCAGCGGCAACGGCGCCAGCCAGGTCAGCCACGCCTGCGGCGCCAGTCCCGTGCCCAGCCACCAAGCCGCCCCGGACAGGATGGTGGCCGCGAGCGTCCATGCCAGCAATGCGCGTTTATCGTTTGATGCCATCGAACAGTACTCCGAAGGATTGCAGGTAGAAGGCGCGGAACCGCGCCTCGTCGTAGCTGAAGCGGCCAGCCCGGTACAGGGCGATCAGGCCATGGGCCTGGGCCCACAACGTCATGGCCAGGTCCCACGGATCGCCGTCGCGCAGCAGGCCGAGGCGGATGCCTTCGGCCAGCAGGTCGGCGATCACATTCAGCGTGGGCGACTGGCGGTCACGAAAATCGTCGGGGAAGCGGCGCGCATCGTCGCGCGCGACCGAAAAGTTGTAGTCGAACAGATGCGGCTGCCGCAGCGCGTAATCGAGGTAGTTCTCCATCGAATGCAGCAGGCTGTGCATCAGGTCCGGATGCCGTGCCTGGCCCAGCCACTGCTGCGCCACCGCGGCAAAGGCCTCGTCGGAAATATGCTTCAGCAGCGCCTCGCGGTTGGCGAAATGCCGATAGATCGCCATCGGCGTAATGCCCACGGCATCGGCCACGCGCCGCA
Source organism: Duganella hordei (assembly GCF_040369125.1). Classification (NCBI taxonomy): domain Bacteria; kingdom Pseudomonadati; phylum Pseudomonadota; class Betaproteobacteria; order Burkholderiales; family Oxalobacteraceae; genus Duganella; species Duganella hordei. The sequence goes on along the minus strand of NZ_BPWI01000009.1, from coordinate 172,289 downwards.
TGCTGACGGCGGCCGCGCCTTCGCGCTCCAGTATCCGGCGCGCCGCTTCGACGATTTTCTGCTGGGTGTTTGGATGAGTCATGTGTACAGCGTATACACGAATAATTCCGCCGTCAACCCGTTTGTCATCTCAAAGATGAGAAAATGCCGGACTTTGCCACCGCCACAAGCTCCGCATGACATTGCCAACCTCCTCTCCCCTGGGCGCGCGCGACACGCGCCGTATTGAGCGCTACGCAGGGCTGGCCGACGCCGCCCGCTTCCTCCATCCCGTCCAGCAGGCGCTGCTGCACCGGCGCGGCTGGCTCAAGATGCTGGCGCCGCGCGCCAGCGGCGGCGCCGAGCTGCCGTTGCCGGAAGTGGTGCGCCTGGAAGAGGCGGTCGCGGCCGTGGATGGCAGCATGGGATGGGTGCTGACGCTGTGCGCCGGCGCCGGCTGGTTTGCCGGCTTCCTGGCGCCGGAACTGGCGCGCGGCATCATCGGCACGCCGCGCGCCTGCCTGGGCGGCAGCGGCGCGCCCACCGGCCATGCGGAACAGGAAGGCGACGGCTACCGCATCACCGGCCGCTGGGACTACGCCAGCGGCGCCCCGATGGCCACCCATTTCACCTTGAACGCCGTGCTGCGCGCCGGCGGCCAGCCGCTGCTGGACGAACACGGCGCGCCGCGCATCCGCGCCTTCCTGGTGCCGGCGGCGCAGGTGCAGATCGTGCCGTCATGGGGCAGCATCGGCCTGCGCGCCAGCGCTTCGCACAGTTACCGCATCGATGGGCAATGGGTGGGCAAGGAGCATGGATTCACCATCAGCCCCGCCACCGCCACGGCGGATGGGCCGCTGTACCGCTACCCGTTTTATTCGCTGGCCTTCGTCACGCTGGCGGCCAACGTGGCGGGCATGGCCAGCCATTTCATGCGGCTGGCGCGGCCCTGCATCGAGCGCCGCCGGCATGCCGTGAAAAACCTGCCGCTGCTGGAGGTGCCCGAAGTGGCCGCCCTGTTGCGCGACAAGGAGCAGGCCCACGCCGCCGCCCGCGCGCATTTCTATGATGTGCTGGACCGCAGCTGGGCATCGGTGGCGGCCGGCGTGGCGCTCGGCGCGGACGACATGCTGGCCGTGCAGGCCGGTTCGCTGGCCCTGGTGGCCGCCTCGCGCGCCGCGGTCGACGAGCTCTACCCCTACTGCGGCCTGTACGCCGCGCACCAGGACAGCGCCATCAACCGGGTCTGGCGCGACTTCCATACGGCCAGCCAGCATTCCTTGCTGCTGCCGTGCTGAGCGCGTCCCTGGCTCAGGGTTGCACCACGAAGCGCCCCGGCGCCGGCCCCAGCGTCCGGCCCAACCCCATGGCCGGCGGCGCCACACGCTGGCGGTCGGAATGGCGCGCCAGCCATTGCTGCCAATGGGGCCACCACGAGCCTTCGGTGTGCTCGGCCTGCTCCAGCCACTGCTCCGGGCTGGTGTAGCCGATCGGCGCCACGTTGGCGGGATGGCTGTAATAGCTGCGGTTGGCGTGCCCCGGCTCCGAGACGATGCCGGCGTTATGGCCGCCCGAGGCCAGCACGAAGTCGATCGGCCCGTTGCACAGCAGGTGGATCTTGTAGACCGAGCGCCATGGCGACACGTGGTCGCGCTCGGTGCCCAGCACGAACATCGGGGTGCGGATATCGGCCAGCGCCACCGGCTTGCCGGCCACCTTATAACGCCCCTCGGCCAGATCGTTGTGCAGAAACAGCCGCCGCAGATATTCGCTGTGCATGCGGAACGGCAGCCGCGTGGCGTCGGCGTTCCAGGCCATCAGGTCGTTCGGCGCGCTGCGTTCGCCCAGCAGGTATTCGCGCATCATGCGCGACCACACCAGGTCGCGCGCATGCAGCAGCTGGAACGAGGCCGCCATCTGGTCGCCGTCCAGATAGCCCTGGTCCCACATCAGCGCGTCGAGGAAGGCCAGCTCGCTGTCGTCGATAAACAGGCCCAGCTCACCGGGCTCGTGGAAGTCGGTCTGCGCCGCCAGCATGGTCAGCGACGCCAGCTTGCCCTGCGCGTCCAGGTGGCCCGCGCTGAGCGCCGCGGCGCCCATCGCCAGCAGGGTGCCGCCCAGGCAGTAGCCGGCCGCGTGCACCGGCGCGCCGCCGCACAGCAGGTCGGCCTGCTCCAGCGCGGCCAGCAGTCCGCGCCGCAGGTAGTCCTCCATGCCGAGATCGCGGTCTTCGGCGTCGGGGTTGCGCCAGGAAATCATCAATACCGTATGCCCCTGCTGCACCAGGTAGCGCACCAGCGAATTGTGCGGTGACAGATCGAGGATGTAGTACTTCATGATCCACGACGGCACGATCAGCACCGGCTCCCGGTACACCTTGGCGGTCTGCGGCGCGTACTGGATCAGTTCGATCAGATCGTTGCGGTAAACGACCTCGCCGGGCGTCAGTGCCACGTCTTGCCCGGGCACATAGGTCCGGCCAACCGGCTCCGACACCGTCGCGCCGGGCGGCGCCAGGCGCCGGCACAGATCCTTGCGCCAATTGAGGGCGCCATCGATCAGGCTGCGCCCGCCGCTGGCGACCGCCGCGCCCAGCACCTCCGGGTTGGTCCACAGGAAGTTCGATGGCGAGTACATATCGAGCAGCTGACGCGCGGTGAACGCCACCACGTCGGCGTGATGCGACGACACGCCGGCCACGCCGCAGGTGGCCTGCTTCCAGAACTCCTCGGCGTGCTTAAAGACCTGCGCGTACCCGGAAAACGGCCACTGCCGCCAGGCGGCATCGGCGAAGCGCTTGTCGGCGCCGACGTCGACCGCCTGCGCGCCGCCGGCCAGGGCGCCGCTCCAATAGGCCAACAGTTCGCTGCACTTGCCCGGGGACACCGCCAGGTGCTGCCACCAGTCGTGGAACGCCAGCGACATCGCAATCGGCGACACGCCGCCCGTCATGCGCGCCACCTGGCTCTGCAGGTACAAATCCAGCACGTTGCGGCTGCCGATCGCAGCCGTGGGCGCCGGAGCGCCAACCGGATTCGATACGGACTTCAGCAGTGTTTTTTCCACAATCCCTCCTTGATCATCGTCGGACGATTATGGTTGGCGGAGGTTCCTGACGTATTTGATCCAGGTCAAAAACGTCGGCGATCATGCTCTCAGCTACCAGCCGGGCTTCCGCGCGCCAAAATGGAACACGGGGCGCGCAAGATTTCGCACCATAACAATGCAGCATGATTGCCATTGGTGCATGGAAGCGGCCGCGACCGCCCGGCCGCCCCGCATGCCGCTGGCACAGCTCTTGCTCAATGACAGGTAGCGAGAGGTGCGGCGGAAACAGTCGAACAACACTTCTTGAGCATGGACGCTAGGGTTCCGGTCGCTATCAAGCGATGTCTGGTCCGAGAGCAGCCGGTTTCGAACAGCGCAGCTGTTGGGAACTCCACGGAGGGATAAAAGCCCGGGAGGTCATCACATGGTTTGATTTGTGATGCTCACCTCTCGTCCTTTTATTTTTTCGGGAGCCTGACCATGCATCCACGTTTCTCCTCGCGCGTCCTGCGCACCTTCGTAGCATCCCTGTTGTGCATGACGCTGGGCCTGAGCGCCGGCACCGTCCGCGCCGAGGTCAAGGTCGGCCTGTCCGACTGGCCGGGCTGGGTGGCCTGGTATGTCGCGGATCAAAAAGGCTATTTCAAGAAATACGGCGCCAAGGTCAAGCTGGTCTGGTTCGCCAACTACACCGACTCCATCGCCGCGCTGTCGGCCGGACAGCTGGACGCCAATTCGCAAACCTGGTCCGACACCATGACGCCGCTGGCCAAGGGCGTGCCGCTCAAGACCATCCTCGTCAACGACAATTCTGCCGGCAACGACGCCTTGATGGTCAGCGCAAAAATCAAGTCCTTCGCGGACTTGAAGGGCAAGTCGGTCGCGCTGGAGCAATTCAGCATCTCCCATTTCGTGCTGGCCAACGCGCTGGCCAAGAACGGCCTGGCCATCAAGGACGTGAAGATCGTCAACCTGTCAGCCGGCGACGCGGCGGCGGCCTTCATGTCGGGCAAGGTCGACGCCGCCGTGGTGTGGAACCCGTGGGTGTCGAAGATCGAATCCAGCGGCAAGGGCCGCGCCCTGTTCACCTCCCGCGACATGCCCGGCTTGGTGCCGGACCTGCTGGTGGCGCACGGCAAGGCGCTGGCCGACAAGGCCAAGCGCGCCGAACTGGTGGCGATGATCAAGGCCTGGTTCGACACCGAGCAATTCATCCGCAGCAACCAGGCCGAAGCGCTGCAGATCATGTCCAAGGTGGTCGGCATGAAGCCGGATGAATACAAGGTGTTCCTGCCCGGCACCCGCTTCTTCAACGCCGCCGACAACAGCGGCGCGCTGGACCCGGCCCAGCCGCAGTCGCTGGTCGCGGTCGGCCCGGTCATCCACAAATTCCTCAAAGATAACAAGCTGGTCGATGGCACGGTGGACTATGCCCATGGCATAGACAGCTCCCTGCTGGCCGACGCGCTGAAGAAATAAGGCGCGCCATGCGGGACTTCACCACTGGCGGCAAGGCCGCCGCTGCCGGGCGCGCCGGCGTGCCGCGCAACCGCCGCTCGCCCTGGGCGGTGCGCGGCGAGCTGCGCCGGTCCAGCGTCGTGCTGCTGGCCGCGCTCGGCTTCCTGCTGCCGTTCGTGGCCTGGACCGTGCTCTCGGCCAGCGCCTGGGTCGACCCGGTGTTCCTGCCGACGCCGCTCCAGGTGCTGCAGCGCGCCCACGAATGGCTGTTGGCCGACGACTTGCTGAGCGATGTAGGCATCAGCGTGGGGCGCGTGTTCGGCGGCTTCCTGCTGTCGGCCGCCGTCGCCATGCCGCTCGGCGTGCTGATGGGCGCCTACGCGCCCGTACGCGCCCTGCTCGAGCCGCTGACCGACTTCAGCCGCTACCTGCCGGCGGTGGCCTTCATCCCGCTGATCATGCTGTGGGTGGGCATCGACGAAAGCGCCAAGGTCACGGTGATTTTCGTCGGCACCTTCTTCCAGATGGTGCTGCTGATCGCGCAGGACATCGCGCGCGTGCCGCCGGCGTCGATAGAGGCGGCCCAGACCATGGGCGCCAGCAACGGCGAAGTGCTGCAGCACGTGCTGATCCCGGCCGCCCGCCCGGCCATGCTCGACACGCTGCGCTCGATGATGGGCCTGTCCTGGACCTACCTGGTGGTGGCCGAGCTGGTGGCCGCCAATTCCGGGCTGGGCTTTTCCATCCTGAAGGCGCAGCGCTTCCTGCAGACCGACAAGATCTTCACCGGCATCCTGCTGATCGGGCTGGTGGGATTGCTGACCGACCAGGCGTTCCGCTGGCTGCACCGGCGCGCCTTCCCCTGGCTTTACCTGCGGAGCTAAGCGATATGACCAACAAGATCAGCATCCGCCAACTGGACAAGTACTACGGCGCCGGCGCGCGCCGCACGCAAGCCTTGCAGCGGATCGACCTGGACATCGCCGCCGGCCAGTTCGTCACGCTGGTGGGCGCTTCCGGCTGCGGCAAATCGACGCTGCTGCGCACGCTGGGCGGCCTGGAGGAATACCGCGACGGCGAGATCGCATGCAACGGCCGCGCGGTGGACGGGCCGGGCCCGGACCGGGCCATGGTGTTCCAGGGCTACAGCCTGTATCCGTGGCTGACGGTGATGCAGAACATCAAATTCTGCCGCCGGCTGCACTGCCACCGCGACAACACCACCTCGACCGACGTCGAATTCGCCGCCGGCCGCGCCGACGCGCTGGTGGCGCTGATGGGCCTGTCGCACGTGGTCCACGCCTATCCGTCCGAGCTGTCCGGCGGCATGCAGCAAAGGGTGGCGATCGCCCGCGCGCTGATGGTCAAGCCGGACGTGCTGCTGATGGACGAACCCTTCGGCGCGCTCGACGCGCAGACGCGGGAAGTGATGCACGACCTGATACGCCACGTCTACCTGCTGGAGAAGACCACCGTGGTCTTCGTCACGCACGACGTCGAGGAAGCGCTGTATCTGGGCCAGCGCGTGGTGGTGATGGCGCCGCGGCCGGGCCGCATCGATTCGGTGATCGAAGTGCCGTTCGGCGCGCAGCGCGACCAGGACCTGAAGCTGAGCCCCGAGTTCATCGGCCTGAAGCGGCAGATCCTCGACCGCATCCGCGCCACGTCGGGCATGAAGACCGACCTCGAACAACTGGAAAAACTGACACGCAGCACGACACAACCCATGGAAGGCCTGTGATGACTACAACGATGGAACCCGAAGCGCTGCAACAGGCGCGCGAACTCGCCCCCGGCCTGGCCGGCAAAGACATCCTGTGGAGCGAACTGATACCCGGCGGCGGCCACTGGTCGTACCGCGTGCGGCGCGGCAGCACGCTGCGCTTCATCGATCTCGAAGGCGGCGCCAACCTGGCCTGCCTGCTGTACCGCGCCGACGAGCGGCTGGAACGACTGAACCTGCCCGACACGCTGAAGGCCCAGCACACGGCGCACCTGACCGCCGGCCATGTGCTGTACTCGGACATGGGCCGCATCCTGGCCGCCATCTCCGCCGACACGCTGGGCTGGCACGATCCACTGTGCGGCCTGTCCGACGCCGCGCTGATCCGCTCCCGATACGGCGAGCGGCGCTACCAGGAACACCGCAACGCGATGCACCGCAACGGCAAGGACAGCCTGCTGATCGAGCTGGGCAAGTGGGGCCTGGGCCGGCGCGACCTGGTGCCCAACGTGAACCTGTTTTCCAAGGTGACGGTCGACGCCGGCGGACGCTTCCAGTTCGTGCCCGGCCACTCGCGCCAGAACGACTATGTCGAGCTGCGCTTCGAGATGGACACGCTGCTCGCGCTGTCGACGGCGCCCCACCCGCTCGATCCCTCGCCCGTCTACGCGCCCGGCAAGGTCGCCATCGTCGCATGGCATTCCGGCCCGGCCGCCATCGACGACGCCTGCCGCCTGTCGTGCCCGGAGAACGGGCGCGGCTACCACAACACCGAACTCGCCTACCGCTAGGAGCATACATGGACACCCTGCTTGAAAGCTCCCTCGATCCGGCCGCCGCGCTGCTCGACCATTACCAGCCGGCCGGCGAGCCGTGGCTGCACACCATGCGGCGCGGCCAGGTCCTGCGCATCATCGACCTGGAAGGCAACCAGGCGGTCGACACGATCTTCTACAACGCCGGCGATACCGAAGAAAGCTACAGCGTCACCGACACGCTGCAGCGCCAGGGCGGCATCTACCTGAGTACCGGTTCGGTGTTGTATTCGAACCGCGGCCGGCCGATGCTGTCCATCGTCGCCGACACCTGCGGACGGCACGACACGCTGGGCGGCGCCTGCGCGGCCGAAAGCAATACGGTGCGCTATGCCGCGCAAAAGAAATTCATGCACAGCTGCCGCGACAACTACCTGCTGGCGCTGGCGCATGCGGACAACGGCATGGGCAAGCGCGACCTGGTGCCGAACGTGAATTTCTTCATGAACGTGCCGGTCACGCCGGAAGGCGGCCTGAGTTTCGAGGACGGCCTGTCGGCGCCCGGCAAATACGTCGAGCTGCGCGCCGAGATGGACGTGCTGGTGCTGGTCTCGAACTGCCCGCAATTGAACAACCCGTGCAATGCGTACAACCCGACACCGGTGCGCTTCGTCATCTGGGATTCGGAATAATTACAAGGACTACGCCATGTTTACCAAAATCCTGATCGCCAACCGGGGCGAGATCGCCTGCCGCGTGATCCGCACCGCGCGCGCGATGGGCATCAAGACCGTCGCCATCTATTCCGAGGCGGACGTGGAGTCGCTGCACGTGCGCCTGGCCGACGAAGCCATCTGCGTGGGCCCGGCGCCGGCGGCGGAAAGCTATCTGTCGCAACAGGCCGTGCTTGGCGCGGCCCTGTCCACCGGCGCCCAGGCGATCCATCCCGGCTACGGCTTCATGAGCGAGAACGCGGCCTTCGCCGAAGCCTGCGCCGCCGCCGGCGTCACCTTCATCGGCCCGACGCCGCGGCAGATGCGCGAGTTCGGTCTGAAGCACACGGCGCGCGACCTGGCGCGGCGGGCCGACGTGCCTCTGCTGCCGGGCACCGATCTGCTGCGCGACATGGAAGACGCGCTGCGGCAGGCGCAAGCCATCGGCTACCCGGTCATGCTCAAGAGCACCGCCGGCGGCGGCGGCATCGGCATGCGGCTGTGCCACGACGCGGACGAGCTGGGCGCCGCCTACGCCTCGGTCAAGCATCTGTCGGAAAACAACTTCAAGAACGGCGGCATCTATCTCGAAAAATTCGTGCGGAACGCGCGCCACGTCGAGGTACAGATTTTCGGCGACGGCCGCGGCAACGTGGTCTCGCTGGGCGAGCGCGATTGCTCGGTACAGCGCCGCAATCAAAAGGTGATCGAGGAAACGCCGGCGCCGGGCCTGACCGACGCCACCCGCCAGGCGCTGGCCGCCACCGCCGTGCGCCTGACACGTTCGCTGTCCTATCTGTCGGCCGGCACCGTCGAATACGTGCTCGACGCCGACAGCGGCGCGTTCTACTTCCTTGAAGTGAACACGCGGTTGCAGGTTGAACACGGCGTGACGGAACAGGTGTTCGGCGTCGACCTGGTGGAGTGGATGATACGCGCGGCCGGCGACGGCTTTACCCTGCCGCCGCAGGACAGCCTGCGCTCGAACGGCCATGCGATGCAGCTGCGCGTGTACGCCGAGGACCCGGCCAAGAATTTCCAGCCTTCGTCCGGCGTGCTGACGGCGGTCGAATTCGGCCCGGGACTGCGGGTCGACACATGGATAGAACGCGGCGTCACCGTCAGCCCCTACTACGATCCGCTGCTGGCCAAGCTGATCGTCAAGAGCGGACAGCGGTCGGCGTCGATCGATGCCTTGTCCGAGGCATTGGCGGTATCGCGCATTGACGGCATCGAGACCAACCTGGCCTACCTGGCCAGCATCCTGCGCTACCCCGATTTTGTGGCCGGACGCCAGACCACGCAAATGCTGGCGGCCATGCCTTACCGGCCGCGCACGGTCGACATCCTCGACGGCGGCATCCAGACCACGCTGCAGGACTATCCCGGCCGGCTGGGGCTATGGGCGGTCGGCGTGCCGCCTTCCGGGCCGATGGACGCGTACGCACACCGCTACGCCAATCACCTGCTGGGCAACGACGCCGGCGCCGCGACGCTGGAAATGACCTTGCAGGGCGCGACCCTGAGCTTCAACTGCGACACCATGGTGGCACTGGCCGGCGCCGACATGCAGGCGTTGGCCAGCGGGCCGCAAGGCAGGCGCCAACTGGCCAACTGGCATACACATATGATCCGCGCCGGCGAAACGCTGCGCTGCGGCGCCATCGCCGGCGCCGGCCTGCGCGCCTATCTGGCCATCGCCGGCGGCGTCGATGCGCCGGCCTACCTGGGCAGCCGCGCCACGTTCACGCTGGGCCAGTTCGGCGGCCATGGCGGCCGCGCGCTGCGCAGCGGCGACGTGCTGAAACTGCACGCGGCCGCGCCGCAAGCGGCGCCCGCCGATCCCGTGGCGCCGCCGGTCTACGGCCATGCCTGGGACATCGCGGTGCACTACGGCCCGCACGGCGCCCCGGACTTTTTCACCGACGACGACATCGCCATGTTCTTCGGCACCGATTGGCAGGTGCACTTCAATTCCAGCCGCACCGGCGTGCGTCTGGTCGGCCCCAAGCCGCGCTGGGCCCGCACCGACGGCGGCGAAGCCGGCCTGCATCCGTCCAACATCCACGACAACGCCTACGCGATCGGCTCTATCGACTTCACCGGCGACATGCCCGTGATCCTGGGACCGGATGGCCCCAGCCTGGGCGGCTTCGTCTGCCCGGCGGTGATCGTGTCGGCCGACCTGTGGAAGATCGGTCAGCTGAAGCCGGGCGACACGGTGCGCTTCATCCGCGTATCGCCGCAACAGGCGGCGGCCATGCGCGACACGCTGGAACGCGTGTTCGAACAAGGCGGCGACAATGGCGGCAACGGCGTCAATAGCATCAGTGGCGCGCCAACGCCGCTGCTGGCACCAGCCAACAGCGCGGCCGGAACCGAAGCCGCCGCCATCGTCGGCACCGGCGCCTACCGCAACGAGACCGCCGTCACCTACCGCCGCGCCGGCGACGACTACCTGCTGGTCGAATTCGGCGACCTGGTGCTGGACATCAACCTGCGCTTCCGCGTGCACGCGCTGATGCAGGCCATCGAGAACGCACAACTGAACGGCGTGATCGACCTGACGCCGGGCATTCGTTCGCTGCAGGTCCATTTCGACCACCGGCAACTGCCGATGGCGCGGCTGGCGGGCCTGATCGGCGAACTGATGACGGCCCTGCCCTCGGTCGACGACATCGTCGTGCCGTCACGCATCGTGCACCTGCCGCTGGCGTGGAACGACGCGCAAACGCGGCTGGCGATCCAGAAGTACCAGACCACGGTGCGGCCGGACGCGCCCTGGTGCCCCAGCAATATCGAATTCATCCAGCGCATCAACGGCCTGGCCAGCGTGCAGGAGGTGTACGACATCGTCTTCAACGCCAGCTACATGGTGCTGGGACTGGGCGACGTCTACCTGGGCGCGCCGGTTGCGACGCCGATCGATCCACGCCACCGCCTGGTCACCACCAAATACAATCCGGCCCGCACCTGGACGCCGGAAAACGCGGTCGGCATCGGCGGCGCCTACCTGTGCGTGTACGGCATGGAGGGACCTGGCGGCTACCAGTTCGTCGGCCGCACGGTGCAGATGTGGAACCGCTATCGCCAGACCGCCAGCTTCCGCGACGACAAGCCATGGCTGCTGCGCTTCTTCGACCAGATCCGCTTTTATGAAGTCAGCGAAGAGCAACTGCTGGAACACCGGCGCGATTTTCCGCTGGGGCGTTTCGACATCAAGATCGAGGACACCACGTTCTCTCTGGCCGACTACAACCGCTTCCTGGCCGAGCAGCAGGACTCGATCGCCGCGTTCAAGCGCCGCCAGCAATCCGCCTTCGACGCCGAGCGTGAACGCTGGGGGCGCAACGGCCAGGCCGATTTCGTCGGCGAGGAAGCCGCGCCCGACGCAGCCCTCGAGGAGCGGCTGCCGGCGGGCCAGCAATACCTGACGGCCGAGGTGCCGGGCAGCGTCTGGAAAATCGTCGCCCAACCGGGCGAGCGCCTGGCCGCCGGCGACACCGTCGCGATCTTCGAGTCGATGAAGATGGAAATCACGCTGCGCGCCGCCGCGCCGGGCGCGGTGCTCGAATGGCTGGTCAGTGAGGGCAAGCCGGTCAACGCCGGCCAGCGCATCGCCATCTTCCGCCAGGCTGAAGAAAACGATCAATAAGTATCGATAAAAAACCCGTTCAATGTTTTCCCACTCAAGGAGCCCAACCATGTCATTTTGCCGCCGCAGCACCCTCGCCGTCGCAGTCAGCATTGCCCTGTCCAGCACCGCCGCCATGGCCGAAGAAGCTCCCGCGCCGGTAGCGCCCAGCCTGACCGCTCACGTCGACCTGGTCAGCCGCTACGTCCTGCGCGGCATCACCTCCACCTATGGCCCGGCCGCGCCGCTGGGCAACGCCGGCGCCGATGCGCCGGAATCGGACCGCCCGGCTTTGCAATGGGGCGCCGACTGGTCGCATCCGGACGGCTGGTACCTGGGCTATTTCGGATCGACCATCAACTACTCGTACCAGCAACTGGGCGACTCGTATGCGAACCGCGCCATCAGCGACTTCCAGAAGAAGAAGTCGATCGAGAACGACCTCTATGGCGGCTACAGCGGCAAGGCCGGCGACATCGGCTACACGGCCGGCCTGACGGCCTACGTGTACCTGAACGGCAGCCACGCGAACGCGCTGGAAACCAAGCTGGGCGCCACCATCGGCGACTTCACGCTGACCGCGCAAACGCTGCTGCAGGACGTCGTCTGGGGCAACAAGGGCGATACCTATTGGGCGCTCAACTATGCCCACCCGCTGCCGTATGAGCTGACCCTGACCACCTCGCTCGGCTACTACACCTACAGCAAGCAGGGTCGCTACCTCGGCAGCACCGACACCGCCGCCGGCACCCGCTGCGCCGCCGGCGAGAGTTTCTTCACCAACGGCTGCCTGGCCGGCGGCCAGCCCAGTTCCGGCGGCTTCCGCCACCTGATCGTCGGCGTCACGCAGCCGATCGGCCAGACCGGCCTGACCTGGGGCCTGCAAGGCATCCTCGGCGGCGACAACCGCTTTGGCGTCAAGCAGAAGAACCAGCTGATCGCCACGCTCAGCTACGCCATGTAAGCGGCGCCCGGCGACATCACACACAGAAAGGACAGCCATGCCCCATTTTGATCATTCCCTGGACCTGCGTCTGGACACACTGCGCGCGCAGTACGGCGGCGGCACGCTGTGCCCGACCGAATGCATCCGGCGCGTGCTGGCCGCCATCGCCGCCGAGCGGCCGGAAATCTGGATCACGCGCGTGCCGGACGATCGCCTGCTGACCCAGGCGGCGGCGCTGGACCGGCTGCTGTCGCAGCGCGGCGCGGCGGTCTTCGACAGCATGCCGCTGTTCGGCGTGCCGTTCGCGGTCAAGGACAATATCGACGTGGCCGGCATGGCGACCACCGCCGCCTGCCCGGAGTTCGCCTATGTGCCGGCGGTCTCGGCGACCGTGGTGGGCAAATTGCTGGAGGCCGGCGCCATCCTGGTCGGCAAGACCAACCTGGATCAGTTTGCGACAGGACTGGTCGGTACCCGCTCGCCGTACGGCGTGGTGCGCAACGCGCTGCATCCGGATTACGTCTCCGGCGGTTCCAGCGCCGGCTCGGCGGTCGCGGTGGCGCTCAGCCTGGTGAGCTTCGCGCTGGGCACCGATACGGCCGGTTCTGGCCGGGTGCCGGCTGGATTGAACAACATCGTCGGCTTGAAACCGAGCCGTGGCCTGCTCAGCACGCGCGGCGTGGTGCCGGCCTGCCGTACGCTCGATTGCGTCTCGATCTTCGCCGCCACCGTCGGCGACGCCTGGACGGTAACGCAGGCGGCGGCCGGCTACGACGAAGGCGAGCCGTATTCGCGCACGCTGCCGATGGCCGGCGTCAAGCGGCGCGGCTATCGGATCACCGTGCCGGCACAGCCGGAATTCTATGGCAACCAGGCCGCGCAGCACGCCTACGAAGCCAGCCTGGAACGATTGCAGCAGCTGCCGGACTGCCACCTCGCCAGCATCGATTTCACTCCCTTCCGCGAGGCGGCCCTGCTGCTGTATCAGGGGCCATGGGTGGCGGAGCGCATGGCCGCCGTCGGCGACTTCTTTACCGACCACCGGCAGGCGATGAATCCCGTCGTTGCCGGCATCATCAGCCAGGCCGACCGGTACAGCGCGGTCGATGCCTTCAACGGCCAGTACCGCCTGGCGGCGCTGCGGCGCCAGGCCGAGCGGCAATTGCAGGGCTATGACTTCATGCTGGTGCCGACCGCGCCGACCATGCCGACCATCGCCGAGGTCGAAGCGGAGCCGGTATTGCGCAATTCGGAGCTGGGCTACTACACCAACTTCGTCAATTTCTTCGATATGGCCGCGCTGGCTATCCCAGCCGTCGGACGGGCCGACGGCCTGCCGTTCGGTGTCACCCTGATCGGCGCGGCGGGATCGGACCACATGCTGGCCGCAGCCGCCGAAGGCTTCGTACCGCTGTGGCAGCCCGCCAATGCGCCGGCCATTCCCGTTGTGGGCCAGCCCCTGCCGTTTGCCGAGGCCAGCATCCAGCTGGCGGTGGTCGGCGCCCACCTGGAAGGACAGCCGCTCAACTGGCAACTGCTGGAACGGGGCGCGCGCAAGATAGAAAGCACCCGCACCAGCGCACGCTACCGGCTGCACGCGCTGGCCGGCACCACCCCGCCCAAGCCGGGCCTGGAGCGCGTAGTCGAAGGCGGCGCGGCGATTGCGGTGGAGTTGTGGGAGCTGCCGTTGCGAAATTTCGGCGCGGTGGTGGCCGAGGTGCCGGCGCCGCTGGGCATAGGCTCGTTGGAGCTGGCTGACGGCCGCTGGGTCAAGGGATTTGTCTGCGAGCCGTATGCGCTGGCCTCCGCACGCGACATCACGCACTTCGGCGGCTGGCGCGCTTACCTGGAACATGGCATGGAAAATGCTTAGTTGTTTCGGGTCACTTGGAGAGCAGCCATGAAAAAAAATTTCAGCAAAACGACGCTGCGCGGCATGGTCGGCGGAGCCTGCCGGCTCTGCCGCGCGGTCTTGAAAATGCTGGCCAGCCGGCCTGCGGTCGTCTATCCGTCGATCGCGGCGGCCATGCAGCGCAAATCGCTTTAGGGCGCCGGCGCGCCGGACCGATTATCCAGGTCTTGCAGCCTCGCGCGTATCGCCACCGCCAATGCGGCGGCCCGCGCGGCGTCCCAGCCGCCGCCGGTATCGACCACCAGCGCATGCGCCTGCTCCTGCGCCTGCAGGGGCTCGCGCGTCTGCTGCTGATAGGCCAGCAGCCCGACGCCGGCGTCGGAGGCTTGCTCCGACTCGCCGCCGCGCGCGGACAGGCGTGCCGCCAGCGTCGCCGCAGGGGTGACGATATCGAGCAATAGCCAGCGAGCGCGGAGCCGGCGCGCCAGCCGGACCAGGCGCCGGCGCTGCCATCGCTGCAGAAACGCCGCATCCAGCAGTACCGGCTGGCCGGCCGCCGCCGCGCGACAGGCCAGCCGCAGCAGCCAGCCGTAGGTTAGACGGCTGGCTTGCCCGGTATAGATGCCGGCTCCCGGGGAGGCGGCGGCGCGCTGGCTGGCGGCCATCCCGTGCAGGCGCTTGCGCTCGACGTCCGAACGCACGCGCACGGCGGCAAGCGGCTCGACCAGACCGTCGCACAAGGTCGACTTGCCGCTGCCGGACAGCCCATGCGTCGCCAGCAGCAACGGCGGCGCCGGCAAGGTAGCTTGCAGCGCCCAGCCCAGATAGTGTTCCGCCTCGGCCATGGCTTGTCCCCTGGCCGCGCCATCGCCGCCGCGCAGCAGCGCCACCTTGGCCCGCACCAGCGCCCGCTGGCAGCGGTAATACGGCAGCAGCACCGCGCCGTCATAGTCCCCACCGCGCTGCAGATAGGCGTCCAACAGCCGCGCGGCCAGGTCGGCGCGGCCGCGGCACTGCAAATCCATGCAGACAAAGGCCAGGTCCTGCTGCACGTCGGTCCAGCGCAGGCTGGCGTTGAATTCGATGCCGTCGAACACCAACACCTGGTCCGCCAAGGTCAGGATATTGCCGCAGTGCAGATCGCCGTGGCATTCGCGCACCCAGCCGCCGGCCCGGCGCCGCGCGTAGCGGCTGGCCAGCCGGCGCTGCTGCGCGTCCAGCCAGGCCGCCAGCCGCGCCAGCGTCGCGCGCGCCGGTGAGGCCGGTGGCAGCAGCGCGTTCACTTCGGCCAGATCGGCGCCGGTGCGCTCGCAGATGGCCGTCGGCGTGCCCCACGGCGTGTCGGCCGATGCGCGCGCGGCGCCGGCATGAAAGTCGGCCAGCAGCAGGCCCAGGTCCCGCGCCTCGCCGGCATCAAGACTGCCGTGCGCCAGTCGCGCCGTCCACAGCGCCTGCTGGTCGAAGCGCAGCATCCGTACGGCGTAGTCCAGCACCGGGCCGGTGCCGCCGAACTGTGGCTGGCACGCGCTGCCGGTGACCGCCTCCACGCCAAGGTACAGGCTGGGCGCCAGCCGCCGGTTCAGCCGCAGTTCCTCCTCGCAGCAGCGGCGCCGCGCCTCGACGTCGCTGTAGTCGAGCCAGTCGAGCCGGAGCGCCTTCTTGAATTTGTAGGCGTGCGCGCCGGCCAGCAGCACCCATGAGATATGGGTTTCGATCAGCTGGCCGTCGAGCCGCCGCGCCAGCGCATGGATCAGCTGCCGCTGGCGTACGGCGGCCTGCGCCAACGGCGCGTCAGCGCCCATGGTCCGGCACCAGCACGGCCGCGCCGTCAAATGCGCCGGCCCTCAGGTCGGCCAGCGCTTCATTCGCCTGCAGCAGCGGATACGTCACCGGCGCGGTGCGCAGGTCGATCTGCGCGGCCAGCCGCATGAACGCGGCGCCGTCGGCCCGCGTCAGATTGGCCACCGAGCGCAGGCTGCGTTCGCCCCACAGCAGCGCATACGGCATGGCCGGCAAGTCGCTCATGTGGATGCCGGCGCAGACCACCGTCGCACCCTTGGCGCAGGCGGCCAGCGCCAGCGGCACCAGCCGGCCGTCGGCGGCGAACAGGATGGCCGCGTCCAGCGGCACCGGCGCCGGGCCGCTCGATGGGCCGGCCCACACCGCCCCCAGCGACCGGGCGAACTGCTGCGAGCGCGTGTCGCCGTCACGTGTGAACGCGTACACTTCGCGCCCCTGCGCCACCGCCAGCTGGGCCACGATGTGGGCGGCTGCGCCGAAGCCGTACAAGCCCAGCCGCCTGGCGGCGCCGGTCATCGCATAGGCGCGATAGCCGATCAGGCCGGCGCACAGCAGCGGCGCCGCATGCACATCGTCGTAGCGGTCCGGCAGCGGCAGGCAATAGCGGCTGTCGGCCAGCGCGTAGCCGGCATAGCCGCCGTGCCGGTCGCAACCGGTGAAGCGGGCGCGGTCGCACAGGTTTTCCCGGCCGGCGCGGCAAAACGCGCACACGCCGCAACTGTGGGCCAGCCACGGAACGCCGACCCGCTGCCCCACCTGCCACCGTCGTACGCGCCCGCCGACGGCGCTCACGACGCCGACGATCTCATGCCCGGGCACCAGCGGCAGCCGGCGCGGCGCCAGCTCGCCGTCCAGCAGGTGCAGGTCGGTACGGCAGACGCCGCAGGCCGACACCCGCAGCAGCACGTCGTGGCCGCGCGGACGCGGCACGCCGCACTCGCGCTCACGCAACCGCGCACCGGCGCTGCTGTGTTCCAGCACCATGGCCCGCATGACGGCGCCCGCCGCCGGCCCGACCCTTCCCGTCGCAGGTAGATCGGTACTCAACGAAACACCAGCACCGGCAAATGGCAGTGGGTCAGCACTTTCTGGGTTTCGCTGCCCAGCAGCAGCGCCTGCACGCCCCTGCGGCCGTGCGACGCCATCGCCACCAGGTCGCAATGATGCTGGAGCGCGGCGTCGATGATGGCTGCATACGGATGCTCATGCTCCATCGTCAGCGTGTCGCACGCCACGCCTCTCGAGCGGGCGGCGGTCGCCACCCGCTCCACGCAAGCGCGGGCCCGCTCCTGGCTATGGACCGCGTAGCCTTCCGGGGTATCGGCTAGCACCTCGGCGCGCGTGCTCAGCACGTGGAATGGCTCGGTCACGTGCAGTACCGTCAGCCGGGCGCCCGTCTCTTTGGCGAAGCTCAGGCACGGCGTCATGGCGGCGATGGACGGCGCCTCGCCGTCGGTGGGAAACAGGATATGTTTAAACATGGAAGGCCCCCGGCGCCGTCAGCGCGTCAGCGTGGCATCGATGGTGATCAGGTTGTTGACGTGGGTCACGCCGGGGGCCAGCCAGGCCGCCCGCTCGGCCGCCTCGCGCTCGGACCATGAACGCACGCTGCCATGAAGCGTCACCGTGCCGCCGCTGGCCTCGACCCGCAGCCTGGCCGCATCGACCGCGGCATTGCGGTGAAAGGCCGCAACGATCTTGCGCTCCACGTCGTGGGGCTCGACCGCCGGCCGCAGGTGTATCTGGTTGGTGACGCCGCGCACGCCGCGTATCCGGCGCACCGCCTGTTCGGCGCGCTGGCGCTGGTAGTTCCATTCCACCTCGCCCTCCAGCTTGAGCATGCCGCCGTCGGCCACCACCTGGATCGATTCGGCCGAGTGCGGCAGCTGGAATTTGAGCACGGAGGCCGCTTCGCGTGCGATGTCGGCGTCGAGCCGGCCCTCGCCGGCCAGCCGCACCTCGATATCGTTGGCCACGCCAGCCACGCCGACGACGCGCTGCGCGGCGCGTTCCGCGACGATCTTCTGGCTGTAGCTGCGGACAAAGCCACTGAGCGTGACGATTTTCTCGCGCACAGAAACGCCCACGTCGGCCGCGGCCAGATCGGCATCCCAGGCCAGCTCGTGCTCGACGTTCTTCTTGATGTCGCTATCGGTCATCATGACTTCCTCCTTGCGTCGCCGCTACTTGGTGATGGTCGAGGCCTCGCCCAGCGCCTGTTGCAGCGGCTGCGCCTGCGGATTGCTGACGGTGCCGGCGGCGATGTCCTTCGGCGACAGCGTGCGGCCGTAGTAGGCGTTGGTCAGGTTTTGATTGAAGCGGATGTCGTTCAGTCCGATCGCCACGGCGTCGCCGAACAAGCCCTTGGTGCCGCTCCAGGCGACCACATCACCGGTGCCCGCCGTGCCCTGGGCCAGCTTGGACCAGTTGACCACGGTCAGGCCGGCCTCGGCGCTGAGGGCGAAGTTGTTTTTCTTCATGAACTCGGCGACCGCCTTGTCGTTGTTGAGGACCATGGCGATCGCCCCGCCCTCGGCGCCGACCTGCAGGCCCACCGTCAGCCCGCCGAGGTCGTAGAACGCCGGTCCGCTCCAGCTGCCGTCGGTGCGCTTGAGCAGCAGCAGGCCGGCGCCGCCGTGGGCACCGACGCCGAGCGCCGCGCGCCCGTACGACGGCACGATCAGCACGCCCTTGGCCTGCTGCAGCAATTGCTTCATGCGCGGCTCGGCCTCGAGCTGGCGTACCACGGCCAGCGCGTCGCTGACGCGCCGCGTCGCGCTTTGCGCCGGCTTGGAACTGGTGTCGGCCTGGCTGGACTGGTTCGATTGATCAGCCTGGCCCGCCGCCTGCGCCACCGTTGCGCCGCAGATGGCCAATGCCACCAGACTAGCCAGTACGCTTTTCCGCTTGGTATGAATAGGCATAGCGTTCCCTCCTGGGTTAGTGTTCTTGCACACCCCTCGTGTACCGGATCATGCTAGTCCCGCCACCCACGTGACATCCTTGATCTCGGTCAAATGCGCACTGTATTGGCCCAAGGAGGGAATCCTCGGCCGCGGCGATGGTCAAAAACAGGAAGGCGGACCGTCCCGCCGCCGTACTATGGGAGACCAGCCATGACCACCACCAGCAAGCTCGAGAAAACGGCATGGAAGCCGTACTTCGATCACGTCTCCACACTTCTGGAGGGAATGAACGTCGGCATCGAAGTCGCATCGCTGCAGATCGGCAGCCAGTTTGCGGCCGAATGGCTGCCGCTGACCGGTGTCGTCTACGATCCGAAGAACGACCTCATCGCGATCATGGCGGAGGGGCTCGACCACATGATACGGCGCCCGCGCGAAGTGTTTATCGAGACCAAGGGCGTCAACCTGCTGAGCATGGAGGTGGTCGACGCCGACGGCGTCAGCCAGGTCATCCGGTTCAGGGAACCGCTGAAGCTGCCGGCGCCCTAGACGCCGGCGGGGCCGCGCCGCTGGCCGCAGCGCGTCAGCGCCGGCTCGACGGCGCCGCCGGCACGAAACACCGTGCAGCCCTTGAGGCCCAGCCGGTAGGCGTCGTTGAGCAGCGCCTCGACCTGCTCCACGCCGGCCTGCGCGGGCAGGTTGACGGTCTTGGAGATCGATTGGTCGACATGTGCCTGCAAGCGCGCCATCAGCAGCAGCTGCCGCGCCGGGTCGACGTCGGCCGCCTCGACCAGCGCGTCCGGCAGCGGGACATGCTCGCCGTGCAGCTGTCGAAACAGGCGCCAGGCATAGTCGCTGCCCTCCATGACCGCCGTGCCGCCGCCGGCGGTGCGCACCTCGCGCCGCAGTTGAAAGGCGTAGACCGGTTCGATGCCGCTGGAGATATTGTTGGCGAGCACGCTGATGCTGCCGGCCGGGGCAATCGCGGTCAGGTGGCTGTTGCGGATGCCGTCGCGCCAGATGCCCTCGATGATGTCCTGCGGCAGCGACTGGATGAAGTCCCCGCCCAGGTACTCGGCCGCGCGGTAGGCCGGAAACGCGCCGCGCTCGCGGGCCAGCGCGATCGACGCGTGGTAGGCCGCGTGGCTGACGGTGCGCATGACGGTGTCGGCGATATCGAGCGAGCTGTCCGTGCCGTAGCGCACGCCCAGCATCGCCAGCGCATCGGCCAGGCCGGTGATGCCGATGCCGATGCGGCGCGCCGCGTGCGCGGCGCTTGCCTGCGCCCTGAGCGGAAACGGCGACACCTCGTACACATTGTCCAGCATCCTGGTGGCGGTGGTAGCGGCCGCAAAGATGCCCTGCAGGTCCAGCCGCGGATGGGCGCCGAACGGCTGTTCGACGAAGCGCGTCAGGTTCAGCGAGCCCAGGTTGCAGGCGCCATGCGGCGGCAGCGGCACTTCGCCGCAGGGATTGCAGGCGCTGATGCTTTCCCTGTAGCGCAGGTTGTTCGAGCGCTGCACGCGGTCGATGAAGATCACGCCGGGGTCGCCGCAGTCAAAGGCGGCCTCGGCGATGCGGCGCCACAGCGCGCGGGCGCCGACGGTGGCGGCCACCAGGCAGGGCTCGGGCGCCACGCCGCCCGACCACAGCCGTTCGCACACCACGCCGCCGTCCGGCACCGGGTGCCCGGCCAGAGGGAACACCAGCGGCCACGGCGCATCCTCATCCACCGCCTGCATGAACGCGTCGCTCACCAGCACCGACAGGTTGAAATGGCGCAGCGTCCCGCCCTGCCGCTTGGCGTCGATGAAGCGTTCGATATCGGGGTGATCGCAGCGCAGCGTCGCCATCATGGCGCCGTCGCGCTCGTGGGTCGACAGCAGCGTGGCGCAGGCGCTCTCCCACAGCTGCATGAACGACACCGGCCCGGAGGCGATATGGCCGCTCTGGATCGCCCGCGCGCCGGCCGGCCGCAGCGGGGAGAAATCGCAGCCGATGCCGCCGCCGGCCTGCAGCGTCACCATCGATTCCCCCAGCGCCGAAAAGATGCCGTCCAGCGCGTCGTGCAGCGTGCCGGTGACGAAGCAGTTGAACAGCGTGCGGCGGCGCGCGCTGCCGGCGCCGGCCAGGATGCGGCCGCCCGGCAGGAAACGGAAGTCGGCCAGCAATTGCATATAGCGTTCGCGCCACTGGTCGCGGTGATGGGCATCGGGCTGCGACAGCGCCAGCGCCACCCGCTCCCAGCTGGCGGCGATGTCCGCCTCGCCGGCGTCGCCGCCGGCCCGGTACCTGGTATGCCAGACATGGGCCGACAAGGGTTCCGACAATCGATCGTTTGGCATGATCACCTCCGTGGCGGCGTACCGCCTTGGTCTTTATTCTTTAGACTACGACGACATCGGCCGGCGGCTGCGTCTCCACCACCACGCAATCGGTGGTCAGCACCAGGCCGGCAATCGAGGCGGCGTTGCGCAGCGCCAGGCGGGTGACCTTGGTCGGATCGATGATACCCATCGCAGTCAAGTTGCCGTACTCGGCGGTGGCCGCGTTGTAGCCAAAGTCGCCGCCGCCATGGAGCACCTTGTCGATCACGACATCGGGCTCGCCGCCGGCGTTGGCGACGATCTGCCGCAGCGGCGCCTCCAGCGCCTGGCGCACGATGCGCACGCCACACTCCTGCGCCATATTCGCCGTCGCCACGGCGTCGAGCGCTGCGCGCGCGCGCAGCAGCGCCACGCCGCCGCCGGCGCCGACACCCTCCTCCACCGCCGCCCTGGTCGCATGCAGCGCGTCTTCCACGCGCGAGCGTTTTTCCTTCATTTCCGTCTCGGTCGAGGCGCCGACCTTGATCAGCGCGACGCCGCCGCCCAGCCGCGCCAGGCGGGCCTCCAGCCGGCCGCGCTCGACCGCGTTGGCGACCCTGCCCAGCTGCTGGCGTATCGCCGCCGCCTGACGCTCGATGCGCGCCGCGCTGGCCTCGCCGGCGATAATCGTCGTGCTGTCATGGTCGACCTCGACCCGCTGCGCCTGGCCCAGCTGGTCGAGGGTCGCCTTGTCGAGCGCCATGCCGGCCGCCGGCGCGATCACCTGCGTGCCGGTGACGGCGGCGATGTCTTCCAGCTGGGCCGCGCGCTCGTCGCCGAATCCCGGCGCCTTGACCGCGCACACCTTCAGCGTGCCGCGCAAGGCGTTGACCACCAGCGTCGCCAGCGCGTCGCCGCTGACATCGTCGGCAATGACCAGCAGCGCCTGGCCGCCCTGGATCAGCTGTTCCAGCAAGGCGTACAGCTCGGCGCCGGCCGACATGTGCCTGGCGCAGACCAGGATCCGCGCGTTCTCCAGCACCACCCGTCCCTTGCCGGGGTCGGCCACGAAGTACGGCGACAGGTAGCCGCGGTCGAACTGCAGCCCTTCCACCACTTCCAGCTCGTTGTCCAGGCCGCGCCCGTCCTCGGCCCTGACCACGCCCTCGCGCCCGACCCGCTCCAGCGCCTGGGCGATCATGGCGCCGATCGCCGCATCGCCGTTGGCGGAGATGGCGGCGACCTGGGCGATTTCCTGGCTCGAGGCGATGGTGCGGGAGGCCTCGTGCAGGCCGGCCACGACGGCCTCGACGGCGGCATCGACGCCGCGCTTCAAGTCCATCGGGTCGAGGCCGGCGGCGACATACTTCATCCCCTGGTAAATGATGGCCTGCGCCAGCACCGTCGCCGTGGTGGTGCCGTCGCCGGCCATCTCGGACGTCCTGGCCGCCACCTCGCGCACCATCTGCGCACCCATGTTCTCGCTCTTGTCCGGCAACTCGATCGCCCTGGCGACGATGACGCCGGAATTGATGATCATCGGCGCGCCCCGGCCGTCGTCCAGCACCACGGTGCGGCCCCTGGGACCCAGCGTGACCTTGACCGCGTTGGCCAGCGTATTGATACCGGCGTGCAGCCTGGCGCGGGCGTCGTCGTGAAACAGCAGATGTTTGGCCGGCATGTTTCCTCCCAGGTGACAGGACTGTCCGCCGCCTCGCCAGCGCCCGGCGACGCGGCCAACCCTGCCAGCATATGACCCGCCGCCCCGCCAAGATTGCGCTGCCTCAAAGGTGCGCTGCGGCCCGGCGCCTATCTGGTGATGCGCCGCTGGCGCCGTGCCGCCGGTGAGCTGTGATTGCCGCGTTTTTTTCTCCCGACCGAGAACCAAACCGGCGGCGGCGCGTCCAACGCATAGTGATGGCGCCCAAGCGCGGAGGACATTGCAGCGCTGAATTTCCGAGGTCGGCTCATGCGTAGACTGTTCAACAATCGACTGCACGCGGGCAAGCTGCTGGCTGACCGGCTGCACAGCTACGCCGGGGGTGGCGACGTCATCGTGCTGGGCCTGCCGCGTGGCGGCGTGCCCACCGCCTACGCCGTGGCCGAGGCGCTGGCGGTGCCGCTGGACGTCGTCCAGGTGCGCAAGCTGGGCTTGCCCGGCTATCCGGAATATGCGATCGGCGCCGTCGCCGGCGAAGGGCCGTGCCTGCTCAACCTCGAGGAGCTCAGGCTGCTCGGCATGCCGGCAGCCGCGCTGACCGATGAGGTCGACCGCGAGCGCGAGGAAATCGCCAGGCGCGAAATACGCTATCGCGGCGGCCGTCCGCCACCGCGATTGCGCGACCGGATCGTGATCCTGGTCGACGACGGCCTGGCCACCGGCGCCACCATGCGCATGGCTATCCTCGTGGCGCGCCAGGCGCGGCCGGCGAAAATCATTGTAGCCGTGCCCGTCGCCCCGCGGGAGGTCTGCCGGGCGCTGGGCGGCGAAGTCGATGAGCTGGTCTGCCTGCACACGCCCCATCCCTACTATTCGGTCGGCGAATGGTACCGCGACTTCGAGCAAGTCGGCGACGAGGAAGTGGCCAGCCTGCTGGCGCGGGCGTGGCGCCGGATCCCGCCCGACCCGAACCTACAACCGGCTGCCGCCCATCATGACCCCGACTGACACCGCTGACACCGCTGCCGCAAACGGTGCGGCGACGCCGGCGTTGATCGGCGCAGTGACGGCCTCGGCCCAGCTACTGACTGGCGCCGCCGCCGACTATGACGGCCTGCTCGCGCTGATCGGCGACGCCCGCATCGTGCTGATCGGCGAGGCCAGCCACGGCACGCAGGAATTCTACGACGAACGCGCACGGCTGACGCGGCGCCTGATCGCCGAACGGGGCTTCCAGGCGGTCGCCGTCGAAGCGGACTGGCCCGATGCCTACCGCGTCAACCGCCACGTCCGCGGCGAGGGCATCGACGCCAACGCCGACGCCGCGCTGGACGGCTTCCGCCGCTTCCCCACCTGGATGTGGCGCAACACCTCCATGGTCGATTTCGTCGACTGGCTGCGCCGCTACAACGCCGCCCTGCCCGCGCAAGCGCCGCGGGTCGGGTTCTACGGCCTGGACCTGTACAGCCTGTACACCTCGATAGCCGAAGTGCTGGCCTACCTGGACCAGGTCGACCCGGACGGCGCCCGCCGCGCGCGGGCGCGCTACGCCTGCCTCGACCACTTCCGCCCCGACAGCCAGCGCTATGGCTATTCCAGCGCGTTCGGCCTGTCGCCGTCGTGCGAGAACGAAGTCATCGCGCAGTTGGTCGAACTCAACACCAGGGCCGCCGGATACCTGCGCGGCGACGGCGCGGCGGCGCGCGACGCGCTGTTCTACGCCCGCCAAAACGCGCAGCTGGTGACGCAGGCCGAACGCTACTACCGCACCATGTTCCGCGGCCATATCTCGTCGTGGAACCTGCGCGACCATCATATGGCCAGCACGCTCGACGCGCTGGCCGCGCACCTGCGGCCGGACAGCGCGGACGGCCACACCCGCATCGTGGTCTGGGCCCACAACTCGCATATCGGCGACGCCCGCGCCACCGAGGCGGGCCGCACCGGCGAGTGGACGCTGGGCCAGCTGGCGCGCGAGCGCTACCGCGAGCGCGCCTTCCTGATCGGCATGACGACCTACAATGGCACGGTCACCGCCGCCTCCGACTGGGATGCGGCCGCCGAACGCAAGCGGGTGCGGCCGGCGCTGCCGCAATCGTATGAAGCGCTGCTGCACCACAGCGGCCTGCCCAGCTTCGTGCTGCCCTTCCGCGGCGACGCGGCAAGCAGCCAGGCGCTGTGGAAGCAACGGCTCGAGCGCGCCATCGGCGTCATCTACCGGCCCGAGACGGAGCGCCAGAGCCACTATTTCCACGCGCATCTGTCGCAGCAATTCGACGCCCTGCTGCATATCGACGACACGCGCGCGCTGGAGCCGCTGGAGCTGAGCGCCCCATGGCAGCTGGGCGAGGCGCCGGAAACTTTCCCGGTCGGCGTCTAGCGCGGGCCGCATCATGCCGAGTCCGGCCGCGCAAAACCCCGACCTGGCATTCTGGCGCATGCCGCTGGCCGATCTGCTGCGCCAGCTCGGCAGCGGCCCCGACGGCCTGCCGGGCGCGGTCGCGGCGGCGCGCCTGGCGCAGTACGGTCCCAACCTGCCCGCCACGGAACATGCCGCGTCGCTGCCGCGCCAGTTCGTGGCCAAGTTCGCCAATCCGCTGGTGCTGATCCTGGTGGTGGCCAGCGCGCTGTCGGCGCTGACCGGCGACACCGCCAGCTTCGTGCTGGTCGGCGCCATCGTCGTCGTCAGCGTCAGCCTCGACGTGGCGCAGGAATACCGGGCCGGCGCCGCGGCCGCGCGGCTGCGCCGCTCGGTCGAGGTGCGCGCCCGCGTGCTGCGCGACGGCCGGCCGGCGCAGATACCGGTGGCCGCGCTGGTGGCCGGCGACGTCGCGCTGCTGGCGGCCGGCGACCTGGTGCCCTGCGATGGCCGGGTGCTGGAGGCCAGGGACTTCTTCGTCAACCAGGCGCTGCTGACCGGCGAACCCTACCCGGTGGAAAAGAGCGCCGTCGAGCTGCCCGGCGCGGACGACGTGCTGGCCGCCGCCAATACCGTGCTGCTGGGCACCTCGGTCATCAGCGGCAGCGCCAAAGTGCTGATGTGCCGCAGCGGCCGCGCGACCGCCTTCGGCGAGGTCGCCGGCCTGCTGCAGGCGCGTGCCCCGCTGACCGATTTCGAGCGCGGCACCCGCCGCTTCGGGCTGTTGATCCTGCGGCTGACGGTGTCGCTGGTGCTGTTCGTGCTGCTGGTCAATGCGCTGTTCCACCGGCCGCTGCTCGAATCGTTCCTGTTCGCCGTCGCGCTGGCGGTGGGCCTGACGCCCGAGCTGCTGCCGATGGTGGTGTCGGTGACGTTGGCGCGCGGCGCGCTGCGCATGGCCGCCGCCAAGGTGATCGTCAAGCGGCTGGCCTCGATCCAGAGCCTGGGCAGCATGGACGTGCTGTGCACCGACAAGACCGGCACGCTGACCGAGGCGCGCATCCGCCTGGAGCAGCACCTGGACGCGGCCGGCCAGGACAGCGCCAAGGTGCTGGAGCTGGCCTATTTCAACAGCTACTTTGAAACCGGCCTGCGCAGTCCGCTGGACGAGGCCATCCTGGCCCACGCCGACATCGACGTGACACCCTGGCGCAAGGTCGACGAGCACGCGTTCGACTTCGAGCGGCGCCGGGTGTCGGTGCTGATCGACAACGGCGCGACCCGGCTGCTGGTGGTCAAGGGCGCGCCGGAAGACGTGCTGCGCCTGTCGGTGCGCTACGGTGCGGACCGGGACGGCGCCGAGCACCCGCTGGACGCGGCGGCGCGCGCCGCCATCGAGGCGCGCTACGCCGCGCTCAGCCAGGCAGGCCTGCGCGTGCTGGGCATCGCCTGGCGCCGGATGGCCACCGACCATCCGGACGCCGTCGTCGGCGACGAGTCGGCGCTGGTGTTTGCCGGCTTCGCCACCTTCGTCGATCCGGCCAAGCTCAGCGCCAGGCCGGCGCTGGCGGCGCTGGCCGCCGCCGGCGTGGCCGTCAAGACCGTCACCGGCGACAACGAACTGGTGGCGCGGCACCTGTTCACCCAGCTCGGCCTGCCGGTGCAAGGCGTGCTGGCCGGCGCCGACATCGAGCACCTGGACGACCTGGCGCTGGCCGCGCGCGCCGAGACCGTCAACCTGTTCTGCCGCGTCACGCCGGTGCAGAAGAACCGCATCATCGTCGCGCTCAAGCGCCGCGGCCACGTGGTGGGTTACCTCGGCGACGGCATCAACGACGCGCCGGCGCTGCATTCGGCCGACGTCGGCATTTCCGTCGACGGCGCGGTCGACGTGGCGCGCGCGGCGGCGGACATGATCTTGCTGGAACACGACCTGGGCGTGCTGCACGCCGGCGTGCTCGAGGGCCGGCGCACCTTTGCCAACATCATGAAGTACATCATGATGGGCACCAGCTCCAATTTCGGCAACATGTTCAGCATGGCCGGCGCCGCGCTGCTGCTGCCCTTCCTGCCGATGCTGCCGGCGCAGATCCTGCTCAACAACCTGCTGTACGACGTGTCCGAGCTGCCGATACCGCTCGACCGGGTCGACCCCGACTACCTGCGCCGGCCGCAGCACTGGGACATGGGCTTCATCCGCGACTTCATGCTGGTCATGGGGCCGGTCAGCTCGGTGTTCGACTTCCTCACCTTCTACCTGATGCTGGCCGTGCTCGGCGCCGGCGAGGCGCTGTTCCGCACCGGCTGGTTCATCGAGTCGATGGCTTCGCAGGTGCTGGTCATCTTCCTGATCCGCACCCGCGGCAATCCCTTCAGCAGCCGACCGCATCCCGCGCTGGCGGCCGTCTCGCTGGCCGTGGTCGGCGCGGCCGCGCTGCTGCCGTTCTCGCCGCTGGGGACGGCGCTGGGCTTCGTCGCGCCGCCGCCCCGCTTCTTCCTGCTGCTGGCCGTCATGCTGCTGGCCTACCTGCTGGCGGTGGAAGCGGTCAAACGCTGGTTCTACCGCCATTACCGGCCACGCCCGCGATCCTGAGCACCCGCGTCGCGCCCGGCGTGCGCCGGCGCTCCGTCCAGCCGGCCGGCAGCGCGGGCGAAAAACACCCCGGGCAGCATCGGCAGCCAGAAGCTGTAGCCGCGAAACAGCAACGTCGCGGCCAGCGCGGCGGGCAGCGACACGCCGGCCTGCTGCAGCGTCACGACCGAGGCCGCTTCAAACACGCCCAGCCCGCCCGGCACGACGCTGACGGTGCGCAGCAGGCTGGACGCCATGAAACTGGCGAACACCCCCGCCGGCGCGGCCGACTCGCCCAGGGCGCGGATCAGTACCCACAGCGTGGCCACGTCCAGCAGCACGATGGCCAGCTGGCACAGCACGCCGCGGCCGATCAGCGCGGCGCTGCGCGCCAGGCGCGGGTCGGCTTCGGCCGGCAAGGCCAGCAGCCGGCCGGCCAGCGGCAGGCGCCGCAGCCACGCGGGGCCGGCGCTCCGCCGGCCCGACAGCGCCAGCACGGCCGTGATCAGCACGCCGCTGAAGGCCGCCAGCAATCCGGCCACCGCGACCATGACCGGCGTCAGCCGCGCGCCCGCCGCGGTGACGGCCAGCGCGACCAGCAGCGCGCCGACATAGGCGCCGTAATAGGCGACGGTACCGACGATCATCGCCGCCATGACCACCGGGCGCGGCACTCCGCGCCGTTCGAAGGCGCCGGCCACGAGCAGCGTGCCGCTGAGCCCCGCCGACGGCAGCGCCTGGTCGACGAACAGCTTGGCGAGGCTGAACTCGAAGCCCAGCATGGCCGGCAGGCGCACCCCGCCGGCGCGCATGACCAGGCGCCAGGTCTCGCCCTGCGCCGCATAGGTGGCCGCCTGCAGCGCCAGCGCGACCGCCAGCCACCATGGCTGCGCCCGCTGCGCGATATCCACCATCTGGCGCTGCTCGGAAAAGTGCAGCGCGGCGACGATCACCGCGGCCAGCATGGCCACGCCAAGCACCCACGACATCCAGGCGGCAGCGCGCATGGCCTTTCCTTTCCAAGTATGGCGGCGCGGCGGCGTCCACTGCCGGCCACCTTCGGTTCGACATGGCGGCCGGCCGTCCCGTTCCCGGCCATGCGCGGCCGGCTGAACTCCGGCGGCCGGCGGCTGGTCAAACCAGCATACGCGCCGGCATCCGCCAGCGCATTTGCAGGAGTCATCATGATCAACCACACCGCTTCCCCCACGCCGGGCGCCCAGCGCGTCCACGCGCCGGCGCCGCTGACACCGCTGAGCCAGTCGCTGCTCGACGTGCTGGCGGCGCGCCGCAGCGAACGGGTATTCTCGCCACAGCCCCTGACGCAGGAACTGCTGGAGACGTTGCTGTGGGCCGCCGCCGGCGTCAACCGGCCGGAGCTGGACATGCGTACCGCGCCGTCGGCCAAGAACTGGCGGGAAATCGATATCTACGCGACCACCGAGGACGGCTGGTACCGGTTCGCCCCGGCAGCCGGCGCGCTGCAGCTGCTGGGCCGGCAGGACCTGCGCGCGGCCACCGGCTGGCAGGACTTTGTCGCCGCCGCCCCGGTCAACCTGGTGTATGTCGCCGACCTGGCCAGGATGGACCACGCCCCCAAATGGGAGCAGAAATTCTACGCCGCGCTCGACACCGGCTACATCAGCCAGAACGTCTATCTGTTCTGCGCCGCCCAGGGCCTGGCCACCGTCGCCCGCGGCTGGGTGGACCGGCCGGCTCTGGCGCGCGTGATGGGCCTGGCGCCGCAACAGCGCGTGATCCTAGCGCAAACGGTGGGCTACCCCGGCACGGCCGATGCGGCGCCGGCCGACGGCGCCGGTATTTGAAATCTTATAGAAGGCGGAGGCTATCATGGGCAAGATGATCGGTATCGACCTCGGCACGACCAATTCCTGCGTGGCGATCATGGAGGGCGGCCAGGCCAAGGTGATCGAGAACGCGGAAGGCGCGCGCACCACGCCGTCGATCGTGGCGTATCAGGACGGCGGCGAAATCCTGGTGGGGGCGCCGGCCAAGCGGCAGGCGGTGACCAATCCGCTGAACACGCTGTTCGCGGTCAAGCGCCTGATCGGCCGCAAGTACGACGAGCAGGAGGTGCAAAAAGACATACACCTGATGCCGTTCAAGATCACCAGGGCCGACAACGGCGACGCCTGGATCGACGTGCGCGGCAAGAGGCTGGCGCCGCAGCAGGTGTCGGCCGAGGTGCTGCGCAAGATGAAGAAGACCGCCGAGGACTACCTGGGCGGCCCGGTGACGGAGGCGGTCATCACCGTGCCCGCCTACTTCAACGACGCGCAGCGCCAGGCCACCAAGGACGCGGGGCGCATCGCCGGCCTGGACGTCAAGCGCATCATCAACGAGCCGACGGCGGCGGCGCTGGCCTTCGGCCTGGACAAGACCGGCAAGGCCGACCGCAAGATCGCCGTCTATGACCTGGGCGGCGGCACCTTCGATATCTCGATCATCGAAATCGCCCAGGTCGAGGGCGAGAAGCAGTTCGAAGTGCTGTCGACCAACGGCGACACCTTCCTCGGCGGCGAGGACTTCGACCAGCGCATCATCGACTACATCATCGACGAGTTCAAGAAGATCAACGGCCTGGACCTGAAGAAGGACCCGATCGCCCTGCAGCGCATCAAGGCTTCGGCCGAGCGCGCGAAGATCGAGCTGTCGTCGTCGCAGCAGACCGAGATCAACGAGCCGTACATCGCCATGGCGAACGGCGCGCCGGTCCACCTGACGCTGAAGATGACCCGCGCCAAGCTGGAATCGCTGGTGGAGGAACTGATCGACGCCACCATCGCGCCCTGCCGCATCGCGCTCAAGGACGCGGGGCTGGAGATCGACAAGATCGACGACGTGATCCTGGTCGGCGGCATGACCCGCATGCCCAAGGTGCAGGAGGCGGTCAAGGCGCTGTTCGGCAAGGAAGCGCGCAAGGACGTCAATCCCGACGAGGCCGTGGCGGTGGGCGCCGCCATCCAGGGCTCGGTGCTGTCGGGCGAACGCAGCGACGTGCTGCTGATGGACGTGACGCCGCTGTCGCTCGGCATCGAAACGCTGGGCGGTGTGATGTCCAAGATGATCGGCAAGAACACCACGATCCCGGCCCGGTTCAGCGAAGTGTTCTCGACCGCCGACGACAACCAGCCCGCCGTGACCATCAAGGTCTACCAGGGCGAACGGGAGATGGTCAGCGGCAACAAGCTGCTGGGGGAATTCAACCTGGTCGGCATCGCGCCGGCACCGCGCGGCATGCCGCAGATCGAGGTCGCCTTCGACATCGACGCCAACGGCATCCTGCATGTGAGCGCCAAGGACAAGGCCACCGGCAAGGAAAGCAAGATCACCATCAAGGCCAACTCCGGCCTGACCGAGGCGGAGATACAGAAAATGGTGCGCGACGCCGCCGCCCATGCCGAGGACGACCGGCGCCTGAAGACGCTGGCTGAGCGCCGCAACGCGGGCGAGGCGCTGGCGCACGCGACACGCAAGTCGCTGGCCGAACACGGCGCGCGGCTCGACGCCGCCGAACGCGCGACGATCGAGCAGGCCATCGGCGCGCTCGACACCGCGCTCAAGGGCAACGACCAGGCCGACATCGACGCCCGCATCGAGGCGCTGTCCGCCACCGCGCAAAAGCTGGGCGCGAAGATGTACGCCGGCACGCCGGAGGCCGAGACCGGCAATGTTCCGCCACAACAGGACGACGTCGTCGATGCCGATTTCAGGGAAGCCAAACACTGACGGCTTGAAACCACGTATTCTTTCCGCCGGCGTCGTGGTTCAACATCGCGGAGCGCAGGGTTGCCGCTATCTGCTGCTGCGCAGCTACCAGTACTGGGATTTCCCCAAGGGCCTGGTCGAAGCCGGCGAAAGCCCGCTGTCGGCCGCCTGCCGGGAGGTGCGTGAGGAAACCTCGCTGGACGCGCTGGAGTTTCCATGGGGGTATGCGTTCCGCGAAACGCCGCCTTACGGCCAGGGCAAGGTGGCGCGCTATTACCTGGCCCAGAGCCACAGCGACGACGTGCGCCTGCCGGTCAATCCGCAACTGGGGCGCCCCGAGCACCATGCCTTCCGCTGGCTGCCCTACGCCGCCGCGCGCGACCTGCTGCCGCTCCGGCTGATCCCGGTGCTGGACTGGGCGCATGCGTTGACCGAAGGTTAAGGCGGCCCGCGCTGCCGGCCGATTACGCGGTGTCAAGGCCGAAGTTTTTGATATGCATCAAAGAAATGCGGTTTGGGCCGGTGGGACAATCCATCCAGCCCATCACCGAGGACGACTATGATGCAGCACGACCTGGCCGCGGCGGCGCGATCATGAGCACCGCCGCCGAACACTATCTCAACCTGTACCTGGGTCAAGCCCGTCCCCGGCTGCGCACCATGCTGCGGCTGATGTTCAGCAGCGCCCAGGAATACGGGCACAAGAGCCTGTGGCTCGGCAGCGCCATCGAATTGATGCGGCCGCTTGGATTCCAGCAGCCCGCCGTGCGCGCCGCGCTGTTCCGGCTCGGCGTGCATCAGCAACTGCGCGTCGAGCGGCACGGCCGCCACAGCCTGTGCACGCTGACGCCGGCCGCCAATGCCGCGATCCTGACGGCGCGCCAGCGCCTCAACACGCCGCCGGAGCGCAGCTTCGCCGAGGACTGGACCATGCTGATCAACAGCGGCGGCATCAGCTCCACGCGTTATGCCCGCGTCCGCCGGCAGTTGCTGGGGCTGGACTACTGCCTGCTGGCGCCCAATGTGCTGGCCCGTCCCGCCGGCTACGCCAACGCCATGCCGTCGGCCGAGGACCACGGCCTGGCGCTGTTCCATGTCTGCGGCAGCCAGTTGGCGGCCGCGGTACGCCAGCCGCTGTTCGGACCGCCGGAATGGGACTTCGACGGCGCGGCGGCGCTGTATCAGCAGTTTGAAGAGCGCTTCGCGCCGCTGCTGCCGATGATGGGCCGGCACGATGCCATCGACGACGAGCAGGCCTACCTGATCCAGCTGCTGGTCAGCCACGGCTACCAGCACTGCCGCCAGGCCGATCCGCTGCTGCCGCAGGAGTTGCTGCCGGACGCCTGGCCGGCGACGACGGCCTACCGGACCTACGCGACGCTCTACAACGGCTGCGCCGAGCAGGCGCGACGCCACCTGTTGAGCGTGACGGCGGCGCCGGACCGGCCGGCGGCCGCAGGCGCAGCCAGCCGCGCCTGCGACGAGCGGCTTGAAATGAGCCGGACTGCTTGATATAACGCAAACCCTCGATACGCGTGGGGACGCGCTTCCTCCCTCTCTCCGTATACTCCTTCAATGGGCGCGCTTCAATGCGCGCTCATTAGCCGGAGGTCATCATGAAACAAGTTTCCATCGAAATGCCGCTAGTCGCACAGTGCTCGGTTGTCGAGTGCGCCTACAACACAGACAGCTGCTGCCACGCCCGCGCCATCACGGTCGGCAGCGGGGTCCACCCCGGGTGCGACACCTTCCTCGACTCCGCACCGCACTCCAAGGCGGAACAACGCACCGCCGGCGTCGGCGCCTGCAAGGTCTCGGCTTGCCGGCATAACGACGATTACGAGTGCATGACCGATCACATCTCCATCGGCCGCGACAGCAACTCCGTCCGCTGCCTGACCTATCAGCAGCGCTGAACCGCCATCGTCGCGACCATCATCGGTGCCACGCAAGCGCCTGCTTGCGCCAACTTTCTTGCAAGGGGAACCATCATGCAGCAACCACGCAGCAGCAATGCTGGATTACGCACGCACCTCATCGCCGGCGCCTTGGCCGCACTTGCCGCGCCCGTTGCGGTATGGGCCGGCGGGCAGGCCGCGCCCGCCGCTGCCGACGCCTTGGTCAGCAGCCCCGGCGACACCGAAGCCAGCCGCGCGCGCACCTGCATCTACAGCGTCATCAACCTGGGACCGGAGGCTGGCGCCGCGACCCTGCTCAACGAACGCGGCCAGGCCGCGTTCGGCTCCTTCATCGGCGGCGGCACCACCAACGGCTTCTTCGACGGCGACCGCGTGCACGATATCGGCTCGCTGGGCGGCAGCTATACCCTGATACACGGGCTGAACAAGCAAGGCGTGGTGGTGGGCGAATCGGAAGACGCCGAACAATTCAGCAACATCCTGGCGTTTGCGTGGACCGTGGGCGGCGGCATGCACGCGCTGCCCGGCACGACGGTCTCGAGCGCGCGCGCCATCAACGACCGCAACCAGATTGCCGGACAACGGCCTGCGCCCGGCATCACCGCGCGCGCCGTGCGCTGGAATGCGGGCGGCGCCGTCACGCCGCTGGGGCCGGTTCCGCTGTCGCTGTCGGAGGCCGATGCCATCAACTGGCAAGGCCTGTCGGCCGGCTATGCCGATGTCGCCGGCGGCGCGATCCACGCCATGCTGTGGGACCGCGCGGGCAACCAGACCGACCTCGGCACCTTGGGCGGCACCCTCGCGTTCGGCGAGCACATCAACGAGCGCAACGAAGTGGCCGGCGAGTCCGACAACGCCGCCAACGACAAGGTACTGGGCTTTTTCTGGAGCCGCGACAGCGGCATGGTGCAGATCAACGTCGAAGGCGGCGGCTCGCGCCTGGTCGCCGGCCTGAACAACCGCGGCGAGGTGGTCGGCGACACCGTCATCGGCGAGCGCAGCGTGGCCTACCAGTGGGCCATGGGGCGCGGCGTGGTGCAGCTGCCGTCCGGCTCGGCCGCGAGCAGCGACGTGTTCGACATCAACAACCGCAGCGAGATGGTGGGCATGATCGAGCGATCCGCCGGCGACGGCGGCGGCCGGCGCGCGGTGCGCTGGCCGGCGCTGACCGAGCCGATCGACCTGAACGCGCATCTGTACCGTCCGCCTGCCGGGCTGGTGCTGGAGGCCGGCGCGGCCATCAACGACGACGGCGTGATCCTGGCCCATTCAAATGCCGGCCTGGTCATGCTGCGTCCCGGCACCCGCGGCACCGACGCGCCGGTGCTCGGCCCCCTGCTCGGCCTGCCGGACGTGATCGAGGTCGGACAGGACCTGGCGCTGACGGTCGGCTTTGTCGACAACGCCGCGGCGCAGACCCACACGGCCAGCGTCGCCTGGACCGACCAGTGCGCTTCGCCGGCGCCGACGGTAAGCGAAGCGCGCGGAGTCGGCCAGGTCCGCTTGCGGCACCAGTTCTGCGCGGCGGGCTATTACGCGGTCAAGGCGCAGGTCACCGATTCGGGCGGCCGGTCCACGGCCGTGCAGCGGGACGTCGTGGTTGACGCGCCGGGGTTTGCCTCGCTCAGCGGCAAGGGCACGCTGGCCGGCGGCGGCGCAGCGGCCGCGCG
This sequence comes from Duganella hordei, assembly GCF_040369125.1. Lineage (NCBI taxonomy): Bacteria > Pseudomonadati > Pseudomonadota > Betaproteobacteria > Burkholderiales > Oxalobacteraceae > Duganella > Duganella hordei. Next base: position 137,260 of record NZ_BPWI01000009.1, on the reverse strand, counting down.
CGGCTTTCGGGACCTGCCGCTGCACTTTGCGCTGTGGGCGCCGCTGGCCAGCGGCACGCAGAGCAAGGCTGCCGCCGGCAGTCCTGTCGTCATGTTGTCCGGTCCGTTCCATTTCCGCAGCGATCAGGTCAGCACCGCCGCATCGTCCGGCCGGCAGGCGCGCATCGAAGGCACCGGACTGCTCAATGGCCGCGCCGGCTACCGCTTTGTGCTGGAAGCCTGGGATGGCGGCGGCAAGCAAGGCGCCAGCCCGGACCGCTTGCACGTGCGGGTGACGCATGCGGACGCGGCCACCGGCGTCGAAGCGGTCGACTACGACAATGCCGCGCCGGCCAAGGCCAGGACGGTGCTCGCGCTGGACCGTACCGCCGTGGCCGAGGGCGGGCTCAGGCTGCGGAATTAGCGATATGAATGGCCCTGCCGGCCAAAAAACGTCCGCCGATTGGTGAATTTCGCAATTGCACACTCGGCATGTTCATTGCACAATACGGGGATGAGACACTCGACACTTGTTCGCCATGCGGTTTTGCTGACTTGCGCGCTAGCCGCCGCAGGGATGGCCGACGCCGCAGACGGGACTGTGCCGCAGTCCTACACCCCGGATTACTTCACCCAGTTTCAGGCCGGGACAGCGATGGACATGGTGACCCGCCTGCCCGGCTTCGTCTTCGACGGCGGCAATGCGGCGCGCGGTTCGGCCGGCAACGTGCTCATCAACGGAAAGCGCCCCGCTTCCAAGACGGATCCGCTCGGCGACGCGCTGGCGCGCATCCCGGCGGCGGGCGTTCAGCGCATCGACGTCATCAACGGCGGCGCGGGCGGCATCGATATGCAGGGCTACGCCACCGTGGCCAACATCGTGCTCAAACAGATGGACCTGGTTTCCGCCGCCACCAGCGTATCGGGCTACCTGATGCCTGACGGCAGCCTGCAGCCCTCGATGGATGGCAATTACAGCCTGAAGCGCGGGGACCGCAGCATCAACGTCACGCTGGGCTGGACCCGGACGCCGGATACCACGCAAGGACACAAGACCACGACGTATGCCGGCGCCGCCGCTGCCGCCGAGGCGACGATGGAGAACGCGGGCATTGCCGACAACAAGGCGATCAAGCTCAATTACGGGCAAGACCTGCTGGACGGCCAACTGAGCTTGAACGGCGCGCTCAGTCCGTGGACCTACCAGTCGCAGGGCCGCTACGACGCCGGGACGCCCTCCCTGAACAGCAACGACAACGCCGGGCGCACGCGGGAACAGGGCCTGGCCTATACGCGGGACCTGGCGCATGGCGCCAGCATGGACCTGAAGGCACTGCATCGGACAGCCGACATTGCCGCCGAATCGACATCCACCACCAGCGGCAACAGCTCGTATTCGCTGTCGAACAGCACGGCCAGCGAACAGATTCTCGCGGTACAACTGAGTTGGCAGGCGCTGGATGGCGTCGTGATACGCGGCGGCTTTGAACGGGCCGTCCACACCAATGACAGCAGCAACAGCTATCAGGCCAACCCCAACGCCGCAGCGGCGCCCACCGCCAGCGCCTGGGTGCAGGAATCGCGCTTCGAGGGCCAGCTGTCCTCGGCATGGCAGGTCGACAGCTCGATCAGCGCCGAAGCCGGCCTGAAGGTGGAGCAATCCAGCCTGAGCATCGGCGCCGACCAGCCGGAGGCCAAGGCTCACACCTATCCCAAGCCGCGGCTGCGCCTGTCGTTGTCGCCCTCGCCGTCGCTGCAGCTGCGCTTGCGCATGGAGCGCGAGACCAGCCAGCTGAACTTTGGCGATGCCGCGGCGTATTTCGCCATCGCCGACAAGACGCTGCGGGCCGGCTACCCCGATCTGGTGCCAGCCAAGACCTGGCTGTGCGAAGGCGCGCTCGAATACCGCTTCTGGGAACGGGGCGCCGCCATGCTGAGCTACACGCAGTCGCACATCAGCGACGTCATCGACCGCATGCCGATCCGTACCCCGTCCGCCACCATCGACACCGCCGGCAATATCGGCGACGCCAGCGCCGACAGCGTGACCGGCATGCTGAACCTGCCCACCGACAGCTGGTCGCTGCCGCAGGGGCTGATCAAGTTGTCGACGACCTGGAAGTCCTCGTCGGTCACCGATCCCGTCACGCTGGCGACGCGCCGGCTGTCCGGCGAACAGCCGCTGTCCTGGCGGGTCGAGTTCTCGCAGGACTTGCCGCGCCAGAGAACGGCCTGGGGCTTTTCGGTCGACAACGGCTGGACCAACGACAACTGGCAGCTTGCCGAACGCGATACCAGCAGCGGCACGGGCTGGGCCAGGGCCTTCGTCAACTACCGCCCCGTGTCGAACATGATGGTCACGCTGGAACTGAACAATCTCGCCGGGCGCGCCGTCACCTATGACCGGACGCACTATGCCGGCGACAGGCTGGCCGGCGGCGTCGACTTTGTCGAGCACAACATCACCCGCACCCAGCCGTTCGCCATGCTGCGCGTCCGCAGGGACTGGTAGGCGCTCATTCCCAGGCCCGCGCCAGCGAGCGGTAGGCCGTCCAGGTAAAGCCGACGCCGAGCGACAGTCCGCTGTTCTGGCGAAACAGCGGACTGTCGCGGTTGGCGGCGTGCGTGTAATTGTCGTAGCGGGCGAAACCGAATACGCGCCAATCGGGCGACACCCGGCGCGACAGGCTCAGGCCGAGCCGCGTCATCATCCAACCGCCCGTCGCGTGGTAGGCCGGGCGCGCGGCGTTGGCGTATTGCGGTGCGACTTCATAAAAATACCGGTTCAGGCGGGCATTCCCAAACACCGCGCCCAGGTTGGCGTCGGCCTGCCATCCGCCCGCCTTGTCGCCGGCCTCGAACACCACGCGCGGCTCAAACACCAGGCCCTGGCGCTGAAAACCATTTCCAAGCTCGAGCGGCACCCGCAGCGGCAGCTCCAGCCGCACGCGGCTGGCGGCCGTGGGCTCGGCCAGCAATACTTTCAGGCGCGGGCCGAACTCCAGCAGCGACTTCAAGTCCGGCATGCCGGCGCGGGCCGCCACGTCGCCGGAGCGGGCCGGCAGCGACAACGCGAACCCAAGATCGAGCTCGACCCGCTCGGTGTTGAGCAGGCGCGCGGCCACGCCGGAACGGTCGGCGCGCAGCACCTTGCCGCGATAGATCAGCAGCGGCAGCAACAGCGCGCGCGTGGAGCGGTCCTCGGCGCCCGGGTAGGCCGGCGTGGTGGCGGCGCCGCCGAACAGGCCCACTTCCCACAGCGGCAGATCCGCTGCCGGCGTTGGCTCCGCCTGCTGAGCGGCGGCTGGCGCCATCAGCGCCAGCGTTGCCAGCGGTGCCATCCCAGCCCACATGCGCTGCTTCATGGTTGCGTCCTCGCCGATCTTGCAAAGACAGACATCTTATCAGCTTGCCATCCCCGCCCACAACACGCTTGATCAACCGAAAGCCGGCGGCGCCTGGCCGGCCAGCACAGCAGCCGCCAGTACCGCCCCCGCCAACAGCAGCGACTCGATCCGAAGCACCAGCACCACCACCGGCCGGGCGCCGGCTTGGCCCGCAACGATGGCGGGAAAGCCTCGCAGTTTGTTGTAGCCACCCAATGCCACGGCCAGCGCAACCAGCACCAGCTTGACAGTCAGTGCCACGCCGTATGGGGTGGCGGCCAGGTTGTCCAACTTGCCCAGCCCGCGCCATGCGTTGAAGATGCCGGTGGCGACAATGCCGGCCAGAGCCAGCGTCGCCGCGTCCGACAGCTTGCGCAGATAGGCGTCCGGTGCCGCGCCGCCCCCGGCGGCGCTGGCGGGCAGCACCACCCAGGCGGCAACTGCAACGCCACCCACCCACAGCGCGATCAGCAGCAAGTGCAACCATTCAACCAGGAGCGGCAAGGTGAGCAAGCCCTGCTCAGCCGCGTGGCTGTTGGCGACGCGACTGAAGGCAAACGCAACCAGCACCGCCAGCGAGCGGCCCGGGCTCAGCGGCCAGAACGCCAGCGCCGCCAGGCAGGCGGCAGCGGCCCATGCGGCTTTGCCATAGTCGCTCTGCGCCAGCAGCATCCACAATGCCGCGCCGGCTTCGGACAGCGGCACATCGGCCATCGCCGCCGCCACCGCCCACAGCACCAGCAAATACGCCGCCAGGCAGACCAGCGCCGCCGCGCGACAGGACTGCTGCAACCACAACCGGCAGCGCAGTGTCCAGCCAGTGCCTTCGTTGCGCAGCCAGAATGCCGCCGTACACGCGCCCACCATCCAGGCCAAAGCCAGGTTCAACGCCCACACGGCGCCAACCTGCAGCAACATCGTCGTCATTTACTTGACCGAGAAGCCATACTGGCCGGTGCGGCGATGACCATCCGGTCCCACCGCCACCCAGCGCACGATGTAACGGCCGGACTTCAATGCCGGCAGCGCCAGCGTCATTTGTGCCGGATGGGCGGCATCGGTCTGCGCCTTGTCGGTGGGGACGACTTTGCCGGTCTCGTCCTGCAGCGCGATGGAACTGAAAGCGGGTTCGACTTTTTCGTTAAAGGTCAGCTGGACCTGCTGCGGCGCCTGCGGCAGCACGGCGTCCGCCGCCGGCAAGGAGGCCTGCAAGGTGGCGTGAGCCGATGCCGGCAAACTGGCCAGCGTGGAGACGGCCAGCAAGGCGCCCAGCGCCAGGGAGTGCAATCGTTGCATGTTGATTCCAATTCAAAAGTCGAGGGAGAGAGTGCGCTCCACTGTAAACGTTGCCCCCCTGGTAAGGTCAAGCGCTTTTTCGCGTCGCGATGCCACTCGACAGGGATGCGAAAAAAGCGATGCCCCGACAGCACTTTGTGCCGAAACGGCTGGCGCGCTTGCGACTTCCTTGCGTTCTTACTTCGGTGCTGGCGCGCCCCGCCGCGGCTGGGTTAGCATGGCTGCACGCTGCAACCACCAACACTGCTGAAGCACGGAGGAAATGTGAGTGATCCACAAACCGGAACCGCGGTGCGCTACCGCCGCATGACCGAGCAAGACCTCGACGCGGCGCACCGCCTGTCGCTGTCGGTGCGCTGGCCGCACCGGCTGGAGGACTGGGCCTTCATTCAACGCCTGGGGGCCGGCTATGTGGCTGAAAACGACGGAGGTCTGATCGGCACGGCCCTGTGCTGGAGCCACGGCACCGAATTCGCCTCGATCGGCATGGTCATCGTTACCGGCGCGTGGCAAGGAAAAGGCATAGGCCGCAAGCTGATGGCAATGGTGATGGCGGAACTGGGCAGCCGCAACGTGCTGCTGCACGCCACCGCCGCCGGCAGGGACCTGTATGCCCGCATTGGCTTCCAGCAGATCGGCGAGATTCATCAGCACCAGGGCACCGTCTTCAAGTCGCCGCTGATGCCGTTGCAGCCTGGGGAGCGCATCCGTCCACTCGGCTCGCGCGATGCCGCCAAGCTGGCGGCGCTGGGCGCCCGCGCCACGGGCATGCCGCGTGCCACGGTCATGGCCGCGCTGCAGGACGTGGCCGAGGGCGTGGTGATCGACCGCTATGACGAAGTGATCGGCTGCGCCATGCTGCGCCGCTTCGGCCACGGCTACGCCATCGGCCCGGTGATCGCGCCCGACATCGAACGGGCCAAGGCGCTGATCAGCCACTGGACCGGCACCTACGGCGGCGCCTTCCTGCGCATCGACGTCAGCGGCAGCAGCGGCCTCGGCCCGTGGTTGACCGAACTGGGGTTGGTGCAGGTCGACAGCGTGGTGGCCATGGTGCGCGGCGACGCGCCGCTGCCCGATCACGGCTTGCGCCAGTTCGCCATCATCAACCAGGCGCTGGGTTGAGCATGCGCTGGTCCGAGCTGCCGGCGGGCACCTTCCTGTACAAGGCCGATCCGCAGCGCGGCGCCGAGTGGGCGCGCCTGTTCGCCCGCCACGCGCCGCAGCTGGACTTCCGTATCTGGCCCGACGTCGGCGATCCGGCCAAGGTACGCTACCTGGCGGCCTGGCTGCCGCCCGACGACCTTGGCGCCTTTCCCCGGCTGGAGCTGATCTTCTCGGTCGGCGCAGGCATCGACCAGTTCGACCTGGCCGCGCTGCCGCCGGAGCTGCCGCTGGTGCGCATGGTCGAACCGGGCATCGCCGCCGGCATGGCCGAGTATGTGACGCTGGCGGTGCTGGCCATCCATCGCCAATGGGCCACGTATGCGGCGCAGCAGCGCAAGCACGCGTGGCGCGCGTTGCGGGTGCGTCCCGCGTCGGCCTGCCGCGTGGGCGTGCTGGGACTGGGCGTGCTGGCGCAGGCCGCGCTGGCGCAGCTGGTGCGGTTGGGCTTTGACTGCGCCGGCTGGAGCCGCTCGGCGCGCGCGCTCGACGGCGTGGCCTGCCACGCCGGCGCCGCCGCGCTGCCGGACTTCCTGGCCCGCTGCGACATCCTGGTCTGCCTGCTGCCGCTGACGGCCGACACCCGCAACATCCTGAACCGGGCCCTGTTCGATGCGCTGCCGCGCGGCGCCGCGCTGGTGCACGTGGGTCGCGGCGGCCACCTGGTGCAGCAGGATCTGCTGGACGCGCTGAACGACGGCCAACTGGCGCAAGCGGTGCTGGACGTGTGCGAGCCGGAGCCGCCGCCTGCCGACCATCCCTTCTGGGAGCATCCCGCCATCGTGCTGACGCCGCACATCGCCAGCATGACGCAGCCGGAAACGGCGGTGACGGTGGTGCTGGACAATCTGCTGCGCCATCATCGCGGTCAAGCGCTGGAAGGCCTGGTCGAGCGCACGCGCGGCTACTGAGGCGCAGCACAATCTGCCGCCGCTGCCGGAAATTCGCAATTTCGATGCGCTGCGCCGACGACAATCGCCAGCACTGGCTGCGGCAACGGTCCTAAGATGGTGACAGACCATTACACGGATCGTCATCATGCCCAACACCTCCCTCGTCGACCTCGATCGACAATTCCTGATTCACCCCGTCAGCAACTTCCGTCAACATGAACAGCGCGGCGCCGCCGTGCTGGCGGCCGCCCAGGGCGTCTACCTGCGCGACGACGCCGGCCGGGAACTGCTGGACGCCTTCTCCGGCCTGTGGTGCGTCAACACCGGATACGGCCACGAAAGCATCGTCCAGGCAGCCAATGAACAGATGCGGCGCCTGCCCTACGCCACCGGCTACTTCGGCTACGGCTCCGAGCCGGCCATCCGCCTGGCCGCCCGGCTGGTCGAACTGGCGCCGGCCTCGCTGCGCCACGTCTACTTCACGCTGGGCGGATCGGACGCCGTCGACAGCGCGCTGCGCTACATCAGCTATTACTACAACGCGCTGGGCCAGGAGCGGCGCACCCAGTTCATCTCGCTGCAGCGCGGCTATCACGGCTCGTCCTCGGTGGGCGCCGGACTGACCGCGCTGCCGGTGTTTCATCGCCATTTCAACCTGCCGCAGGCGAACCAGCACTACCTGCCCTCGCCCTATGCCTACCGCAGTCCGCTGGGCGACGACCCGCAGGCCTTGATCGCGGCCTCCGTCGCGGCGCTGCGCGCCAAGGTGGCGGAACTGGGCGCCGAGCGCGTCGCCGCCTTCTTCTGCGAGCCGATCCAGGGTTCCGGCGGCGTCATCGTGCCGCCGCGCGGCTGGCTCAAGGCCATGGCCGATACCTGCCGCGAACTGGGCATCCTGTTCGTGGTCGACGAAGTGATCACCGGCTTTGGCCGCACCGGACCGCTGTTCGCCTGCGAAGCCGAGGGCGTGCAGCCCGACATGATGACGCTGGCCAAAGGCCTGACCGCCGGCTATGCGCCGATGGGCGCGTTGATGATGTCGGACCGGATCTACCAGGCCATCGCCGACGGCGCCGGACCGGAGCTGGCGGTCGGCCATGGCCAGACCTATTCAGGCCATCCGGTCAGCGCCGCCATCGGGCTGGAGGTGCTGCGCCTGTACCACGAAGGCGGCCTGCTGGCCAACGGCGTGGCGCGCGCGCCGCAATTCGAACAGGGCCTGCGCGACCTGCTGGCGCATCCGCTGGTGGGCGACGCCCGCAGCCGCGGCCTGCTGGGCGCGCTGGAACTGGTGGCCGACAAGCACAGCAAGCGCCAGTTCGCGGCGGAGCTGAAGCTGCACGAGCGGGTGGCGCGCGCGGCCTACGATCAGCAGCTGGTGTTCCGCGCCTTCGGCGACAACATCCTCGGCTTTGCGCCCGCGCTGTGCTACACCGCCGATGAATTCACGCTGCTGTTCGCACGCTTGCGCGCCACGCTGGACCAGGTGCTGGCCCAGCCCGAGGTGCGCCAGGCGTTGTCGTAAGCGCGCCACCGCGGCGCCGCGCAGGGGCCTTGTAAGGCATTACCGCCATGCTACAATCACCCCGGGCGCCGCATCATTGTGGCGCATCGGGCAAGGGAGCTTATGTTAGAAGGTGCTTTCAAACTGGACAGGATCGATATCCGCATCCTGTCTCACCTGCAGCAAAGCGGCAGGATCGCGAACGTCGACCTGGCCGATGCGGTCGGCTTGTCGCCAAGTCCCTGCCTGATCCGCGTCAAGCGGCTGGAAAAAGCCGGCTACGTGACCGGCTATGGCGCCCACATCGAACTGGAAAAAATCGGCAACGTGCAGCTGGTGTTCACCCAGGTCACGCTGTCGGACCACCGCCGCGAAGACTTCGTCAAGTTCGAGGCCGCGGTGCGCAAGATCGATGAGGTGGTCGAATGCCATCTGGTCAGCGGCGGCTTCGACTACCTGCTGAAGTTCGTCACCACCGGCGTGGTGCACTACCAGACCATCATCGAGGGCTTGCTGGACCAGCACATCGGCATCGAAAAATACTTCAGCTACATCGTCATCAAGTCGCCCTTCACCAAGGGTTATTACCCGGTCGAAAAGCTGTTCACCCAGAACAGCTGACCAGCATCCCGGCGGCGCGGCACAATCTGCCGCCGCCGCGCGAAATTCGCAATTTCCCACCCGTCGTCCCGCCCCAATTCCGCGTCACCCGCCAGCCTTCCTCCACTACCATGGTCTCAGCAGTTCCCGGCCGGCGTCCGCCGCCCGGCAATCACTGACCGACCACACACATGAGCCAAACTTTTCATATCGCCGTCATCGCGGGTGACGGCATCGGCAAGGAAGTCATGCCCGAGGGCCTGCGCGCGCTGAACGCGGCGGCCGCCCGTTTCGGCATCACCCTGCGCTACACCCATATCGAATGGGCCAGTTGCGACTACTACGCCCGCACCGGCCAGATGATGCCGGACGACTGGAAGCAGCAACTGTCCGCCATGGACGCGATCTACTTCGGCGCGGCCGGCTGGCCGGACGCGGTGCCCGACCACATATCGCTGTGGGGATCGCTGCTGAAGTTCCGGCGCGAATTCGACCAGTACATCAACCTGCGCCCGGCGCGCCTGTTCGAGGGCGTGCCCTGCCCGCTGGCCGGACGCCGGGCCGGCGACATCGACTTCGTCATCGTGCGCGAAAACACCGAAGGCGAATACTCGTCGGTCGGCGGCATCAGTTTCGAAGGCACGCCGCGCGAAGTGGTGATGCAGCAGGCGGTGTTCTCGCGCCACGGCACCGACAGGGTGCTGCGCTTCGCCTTCGACCTGGCCCAACGACGCAAACGCAAGCACGTCACCGTCGCCACCAAGAGCAACGGCATCTCGATCAGCATGCCGTGGTGGGATGGACGCGCCGCCGACATGGCCGGACACTATCCGGACGTGGCCTGGGACAAGCAGCACATCGACATCCTGTGCGCCCGTTTCGTGCTGCAGCCGCAGCGCTTCGACGTGGTGGTGGCCTCCAACCTGTTCGGCGACATCCTGTCCGACCTCGGTCCGGCCTGCACCGGCACCATCGGCCTGGCGCCGTCGGCCAACCTGAATCCCGAACGCAGCTTCCCCTCGCTGTTCGAGCCGGTACACGGCTCGGCGCCCGACATCTACGGCAAGAACATCGCCAACCCGATCGCCATGATCTGGTCCGGCGCGCTGATGCTGGACTTCCTCGGCCAGGGCGACGCCGCCTGCCGCGCCGCGCACGACGCCATCGTCGCCGCGATCGAAACCGTGCTGCTGAACGGCCCGCACACGCCCGACCTGGGCGGCCAGGCCTCGACCACGGAGCTGGGCCAGGCCGTGGCCGCCGTGATCGCATCGATGCCGGAGGCGCCATGCCACTGACCCTGACCCGCGCCGCCCTGCTTTGCGGCGCCAACTACATTGCCGGCGTCTGGTGCGCCGGCAGCGACGCCCTCGCCTATGAGGTCTGCGACCCGGCCGACGGCATCGCCTTTACCACAGTGCCGGACAGCGGCGAGGCCGATGCCGCCGCCGCCGTCGATGCCGCCGTGGCGGCCTTCGAGGGCTGGCGCGCCCGCAGCGCGCGCGATCGCGCCCAGCTGCTCAAGCGCTGGCACGCGCTGATCATCGCCAATACCGACGACCTGGCGCGCCTCATCTCGCGCGAACAGGGCAAGCCGCTGGCCGAGGCACGCGGCGAAGTGCTGTACGGCGCTTCCTACGTCGAATGGTTTGCCGAAGAGGCGGTGCGCTGCTACGGCGACGTGATCCCGGAACCGGTGCGCGGCAAGAAGCTGATCGTGGTCAAGGAAGCGGTCGGCGTGGTGGCCGCCATCACGCCCTGGAACTTCCCGCTGGCGATGATCGCCCGCAAGATCGCGCCGGCCCTCGCGGCCGGCTGCACGGTGGTCGCCAAGCCGGCGGAGGACACGCCGTTGACCGCGCTGGCACTGGTCAGCCTGGCGCACGAGGCGGGCATTCCGCCGGGAGTGCTGAACATCGTGACGGCCTCGCGCGCGCGCACCCCGGCCGTGGTCGGGGTCTGGCTGGCCGACGCGCGCGTGCGCAAGATCACCTTCACCGGCTCCACCGCGGTCGGCAAAAGCCTGGCGCGCGATTCGGCCGCCACGCTGAAAAAACTGTCGCTGGAACTGGGCGGCAACGCGCCCTTCATCGTGTTCGACGACGCCGACCTGGATGCCGCCGTCGACGGCCTGATGGCGGCCAAGTTCCGCAACGGCGGCCAGACCTGCGTCAGCCCGAACCGGGTCTACGTGCAGGACGCCGTCTACCAGCGCTTTGCCGAGCGGCTCACCGCCCGCGTGGCGGCGCTGAAGGTCGGCCCGGCCGCCGATCCCTCGTCGCAGATCGGCCCCATGATCAACCGCCGCGCGCTGGACAAGATCCAGGCCCACGTCGCCGACGCCCTGTCGCACGGCGCGGTGCTGATGTGCGGCGGCGAACAGCTGCATCCGCCCGGCGCGGACGGCCCGACCTACTACGCGCCCACCGTGCTGGGCGAGGCCAGCCCGCGCATGCAGCTGGCGCAGGAAGAGACCTTCGGCCCGGTGGTGCCGCTGTTCCGCTTCCACACCGAGGCCGACGTGGTGGCGCAGGCCAACCACACGCCTTTCGGGCTGGCGGCCTATTTCTACGCGCGCGACATCGCCCGCGTATGGCGCGTGGCCGACCGGCTGGAGACCGGCATCGTCGGCATCAACGAGGGCGCGCTGGCGGCGGAGGCGGCGCCGTTCGGCGGCGTCAAGGAATCGGGCTATGGCCGGGAAGGCTCGCGCTACGGCCTGGAAGACTATATGCACACCAAATATCTCTGCATGGGCGGACTGCAAGCATGACACTGGAAACCTATCCGATCGAAGTCGAATTCCCCGATTTGTCGGCCTATGCCAAAGGCAACACCGGCATCCCCTACGTCTACACCTTCGACAGCGGCAAGCCCGGTTGCCATACCATGATCAACGCCCTCACCCATGGCAACGAGGTGTGCGGCGCGATCGCGGTCAAGGCCCTGCTGGACGGCGGGCTGCGCCCGCGCCGTGGCCGCATCACGCTGTCTTTCGCCAACGTGGACGCCTACCGGCGCTGGGATCCCGAGCGGCCCGACGCCTCGCGTTTCGTCGACCAGGATCTCAACCGCGTCTGGCAGCCCGCCATCCTGGACAACCTGGAACTGGACAGCGTCGAACTGCGCCGCGCGCGCGCGATGCGGCCGCTGGTCGACACGGTGGACTTCCTGCTGGACCTGCACTCGATGCACGAACGCTGCGCGCCGCTGAACGTGTGCGGGCCGCTGGACAAAGGCATCGCCATGGCCCAGCGCCTGGGCGTGCCGTCCTACATCATCAGCGACGCCGGCCACCAGGAAGGCTGCCGCCTGCGCGACTATGGCGCCTTCGGCCAAGCGGGAAGCCCGCGCAATGCGCTGCTGATCGAATGCGGCCAGCATTGGGAAGCGCAGGCCGTCACCGTGGCCAAAAACAGCTGCGCGCGCTTCCTGCTCTTGTGCGGCAATATCGACCTCGGCGATGTCCCGCACGGCTGGCTCAAGCCGCATCCCGAGCAGCGCCACGTGGTGCGCGTTACGGACGCGGTGGTGGCCAGCGGCTCCGACTTCCGCTTCGCCGCCCACTACACCGGCCTGGAGACCTTTCCCGAGGCCGGCACCGTCATCGGCTGGAACCAGGGCGAGACGGTGCGAACGCCCTATCCCAATTGCGTGCTGGTGATGCCGTCGCTACGCCAGCTGCGCGCCGGCGTGACCGTGGTGCGCCTCGGCCGCCTGCTGACCTGACTCTCCATCAACCAAAGGAAAACCCATGACCCATCCCACCATCGTGCACTTCCACGACATCGCGCCCGAGACCACGGTCCAGTATCCGGACCCCGAACGCCGCATCAAAGGCAATCCGAAACGCACCGCGCGGGAATATTTCGCCAACCAGCTGTACGGCGTGCGCGCCGGCACCTGGCAGGCCGAAACCGGCTCCTACCGCATCGCACTGGCGGCCGACAAGCATGAATTCTTCCACATCATCAGCGGCCACGTGATCGTCTCGGCGCCGGACGGCAGTCAGTCCCGCCATTTCGGGCCGGGCGACAGCGGCGTCATCACGCCGGGATTCGAGGGAATTTTCGAGATCGTGGAAGCGGCCAGCAAGTTCTGGGTCGTGACCGAGCACGCACCCGCTTAACGCTGCAGCTGCACTCCCAGATACAACACCAGCCGGCGCCGCGCTTCGCGGTCGCCGGCGATATCGCGTCCGGCGCTGGCCTGCAACAGCAGGTCCGCACCCAGGCTCCACTTGCCGCCGGCGCTCAGCAGGGTCTGACCGCGCGTGCCGGCGGCCCGCGAGTGATCGAGTTCGATGCGGCACTCCAGTTGCGGCAGGCACTGCCGCATCACCTTGACGCCCGCGCGCCATTCGTCCGGACCGCGCTGCACCAGGTTGCGGCCCACTTCGGCGAACAGGCCGGCGTCGCCGCTGCGGAAACCCGCCAGCAGCGGAAGCAGCAGGCTGTGTCCCTGTGGCGCCACGCCGCGCGCGGCCGACGTGCCGGACGGCGTCCAGGTGAAGCGCGGATACCAGCCCAGGGCGTAGCCTGCCTCGGGCGCATCCAGCCAGCGCCATTTCACGCCGGCGGTGGCGGCGCCCAGGCCCGATTTTGCGCTCTCCCCGCCCTGGCTGGCATTGATGAAGGGCTGGGCCAGCAGCAGCTGCAGATGGTCGGACAGGCCATGGCTGACATCGATCGCCGGCAGCGCGCGTTCGCGGCTGCCGGCGTGCAGTTCCTGCGCCGCGCCGAGATTGATCTCCCAGCGTCCGGCGCCGACCATGTCGGTGTCCTCCGTCGCGGCCGCCGGCAGCACGACGCCCAGCAGCAGCACCCTTAGAAATAACGTACCCATGCCTGATCCGACGTCCGCTTGAAATTGGCGAAGGCGCGGCAAGGCACATACAACACCGGCATCAAAGCCAGCGCCACCACCCACACCGGCCACAGCTGGTCGACACCAAAGCGCGCGCCATGGTTGGCGCCGAACAGCGCCACCAGCACATGCTGCAGCGCCAGCAGCAGGTACAGGTGCAGCAGGTAGTAGAACATCGGCGCGCCGCCGAAGGTCGCGCAGGCGCGCGTGAACCAGTTTTCCAGCGGCTCCATCACGGCCAGGGCCAGCATGCCGGTGCCGATCGTCATCAGCAGGAAGTCCAGCGACGGCGGGTATTTGGTGAAGTTAAAGAAGGACATGACCGTCTGCACGGCGGTCGCGCCATGCACCCAGGGCAGTTCCTCGCCATAGATGTTAAAACCGCGCAGCACCGCCAGCAACAGCAGCGACGCCGCGCCCAGCATCAGCAACAACTGCCGGCGGCGCTGCGGATCCATCGCCTTCGCGTACAGCGGGCCGGCGGCGTAGCCGAGCAGGATCACGCCCACCCACGGCAGCAGCGGATACGTCACCTTGAGCTTGACCGCGCCGTCGGCCACCAGGAAGCCGCGATGCAGCAGGATGGTCCAGGCATCGTAGGCGACGCCGCCCTGTTCAAAACTGATCCAGGTCAGCGCATTGTGGCCGAACACGATCAACAGGCCGACCGCCCCCAGCAACTGGAGCGGCAACCGGTGCAGCAGCGCCAAAACGATCATCGCCAGCCCGATCACCCAGATCACCTGCAAATACAGCACCGGCGGCGGGAACTGGCCGGCCCAGGCGAAGTTGACCACCACCAGTTCCAAGCCCACCAGCAGCAGGCCGCGCTTGACCAGGAAGCCGGTCGCATTGCGCGGACCGACCGCCGGATGGGCGTACAACCAGGCCGACAGGCCGGTGAGGAAGACGAACATCGGCGCGCAGAAGTGCGCCGCCATGCGGGTGAAGAACAAGGCCGGCTCGGTGGCGGCGACCGTCATCGGGTCGGTGACCTGCATGTGCAGGTACAGCGTCTCGCGCACATGATCGAACAACATGATCAACATGACCAGGCCGCGCAGCACGTCGATGACCGCGATGCGCGAGCGGACGGCCTGGCCGGCCGGATTGGCGGCCGCCGGTGCGGCCTGCTTGTGCGCCCACAGGGGGGGATTGTGAATACTGGTGTGGTCCATCATGCGTGTCCTGCCCATTTATCTGGTTATAGAATACTCCGCGAGGGGCCGCCCGTCGCCTTGCGGGAGCGGGTTGGCCACCAGGTCATTGTACGGACGGGGATTGGTTTTTTCTGCTTAGTTGGGCCCCGCAGGCGATGTTTGGGCAGTAAAGTTCGCCGTAGCTCAGCATATTCTACGGTCGGCAAACTATGCTGAAGCGGGCCGGAAAAACCGTCGTTTGTGCGCTGCATGGCGCCGCAAACGCCACAACTGCCATGGCGGTTTATGATGTAATGAAGCTATTGAAACAGGCTGGAGGCATATCTGATGAAATCCGAGTATCCCGCGCCAGCGGCCGCTTGCCCGTCCCCGCAGCGCCGTACGTTGTTGCGCGGCGCCGCCGGTGCTCTGCTGTTGCCGGCCAGCGGCGTGCTGCAGGCGGGCCAGCAACCGCGCCGGGGCGGCATGATGACCATCGCCACCCAGTCCAGCTCCAATGCCGACACCCTGGACCCGGCCAAGGGCGCGCTGTCGACCGACTACCTGCGCGCCCACATGTTCTACAACGGCCTGACATCGCTCGACAGCCAGCTGGCGGCGCAGATGGTGCTGGCCGAGGAGATCGTCACCGACGACGCCATCACCTGGATCGTCCGCCTGCGCAAGGGCATCCATTTCCACGACGGCAGAGAGTTGACCTCGGCCGACGTGGTGTATTCGCTGAACCGCCACAACGATCCGGCGGTCGCGTCCAAAGTGCGCGGCGTGGCGCAGCAATTCGACAGCGTGCGCGCGACAGGGCCGTTGACGGTGGAGATCACGCTCAAGGGCGCCAATGCCGACCTGCCGGTGATGCTGGCGACCTCCCACTTCGTCATCATCCCGGACGGCACCACCAACTTCGCCACGGCCAACGGCACCGGCGCCTTCAAGTGCAAGGAGTTCACGCCGGGCGTACGCACCATCGGCATCCGCAATGAACATTACTGGAAGCCCGGCCTGCCCTACCTGGACCAGGTATCGCTGTTCGGCATTCCGGACGAATCGGCGCGCATCAACGCGTTGCTGTCGGGTGACGTGCACTGGGTGAACGAAGTCAATCCACGCTCGACCAAACGTATCAAGGGCGAGCCCGGATACGCGGTGCTGGACAGCCAGGGCGGCCTGTACACGGACCTGATCATCCGCCAGACCGTAGGCCTGGGCCGCAATCCCGATTTCACGCTGGGCATGAAGTACCTGATCGACCGCGAACAGATGAAGCGCGCCGCCTTCCGCGGCTACGCCGTGATCGGCAACGACCAGCCGATCGCGCCGTCCCACCGCTTTTACTTCGCCGGCCTGCCGCAACGCCCCTACGATCCGGAACGGGCCAAATTCCACCTGCGGCGCGCCGGTGCGCTGGGCTTGACCTTGCCGGTGGTGGCCTCGGTGGCCGCCTCCGGCTCGGTGGACATGGCCATGCTGCTGCAGCAGTCGGCGCAAAAGGCCGGCTTGAACCTGGCCGTCAAACGGGTGTCCGCCGACGGCTACTGGTCCAATCACTGGATGAAATCGCCCATCGGCTTCGGCAACACCAATGCCCGCCCCAGCGCCGACATGTTGTTTACGCAGTTCTTCAAGTCGGACGCGCTATGGAACGAGTCGGGCTGGAAGAACGAGCAGTTCGACCAGCTGTTGATCCTGGCGCGGGCCGAAACCGACGACACCAAACGCCGTCAGTTCTACGCCGACATGCAGGTGCTGGTGCATGAAAAATGCGGCGTCGGCATCCCGCTGTTCATCAACAACCTGGAAGGGATCAGCACCGCCGTGCGCGGCGCCATCTCCCATCCACTGGGCGCCTTCATGGGCTATACCTGCGCCGAGCAGGTCTGGCTGGACGCCTGACACCTCTTCAAGGACCATCATGCGACATCACCTTTCCGCGGCGCTGATGCGCTGCCGCCCGGCCCTGCTGCCGGCCCTGACCATCCTGATGGCGCTGGCGGCCGGCGACGGCATCGCGCATGGCGTGGCCGAGGACGACAAGGCTTACCTGGAGCAGACCAGCGGGATGCAGATCCTGCCCTTCATCTACCTGGGCGCCAAGCACATGGTGACCGGCTACGACCACCTGCTGTTCCTGGTCGGCGTGATCTTCTTCCTGTACCGGCTCAAGGATGTCGGCGCCTACGTCACGCTGTTCGCGCTGGGCCACAGCATCACGCTGCTGTCGGGCGTATTGAGCGGCACCCACATCAACCCCTATCTGGTGGACGCCATCATCGGCTTTTCGGTGGTGTACAAGGCGCTCGACAACATGGGGGCGCTGGAACGGCTGCTGGGATTCCAGCCCAACACCAAGGCCGCGGTGCTGATCTTCGGCCTGTTCCACGGCTTTGGCCTGGCCACCAAATTGCAGGAGCTGACGCTGTCGCAGGAGGGGCTGGTGCCCAACATCCTGTCGTTCAATATCGGCGTCGAGATCGGGCAGATGCTGGCGCTGAGCAGCATCCTGATCGCGATGGGATATTGGCGCCGCAGCGCGTCCTTCCGGCGCCAGGCCTTCAACGCCAACGTGGTGCTGATGATCGCCGGCTTCGTCCTGATGGGCTATCAACTGACCGGTTACGCGACCGTCTGAACAAGGAAACCAGCATGATCACCACCTATGAAACCGCATCCCCGCCCACGCTGCAGCAACTGGGCAAGGCAACCGGCGTCGCGCTCGCCGTCGCCGCCCTGATCCTGACCGTGGCGGTACTGCCGGCCGAATACGGCATCGATCCGTTGGGCGCCGGCGGCGCGCTGGGACTGACCAAGCTGTATGGCGGCGCCCGCAAGACGGCCGAGGTGCAGCCGGTTCCCGCGTCCGGCGCCACGCAGGCGGCGGCCACGCAGGCAGGCCCGGTAAGCAGCAGCGCCATGCCGCTGCGTTCCGACGAGATGCGCGTGACGCTGCAGCCGGGCCAGGGGGCCGAAGTCAAGGCGCTGATGCGCAAGGGCGAGCACTTCGTGTTCAGCTGGTCCAGCGACGGCGGCCCGGTCAAATCCGACATGCACGGCGAACCGGAACATGCGAAGCCGGGGGAGTTCACCACCTACTGGAAGGTGGCGCAGCAGAGTGCCGCGCAAGGCGCATTCACCGCCGGCTTCGATGGCATCCACGGCTGGTTCTGGCGCAACAAGGGAGCGCAGCCGGTGACCATCACCGTCAAGGTCACCGGCTTCCACGAAAAGCTGTTCCGGCCGTCGTGATGCCATGAAGCGCGGACTGCTGCCACTGCACCGCTGGAGCGGGCTGACCTTCGGTGCGCTGTTCGTGATGGTGGGCGTGACCGGAGCCGGCATGGTATTCCGGCCGCAGCTCGAACCGCTGGTCAGTGCCGATCTGCTGCGGGTCGCACCCTGCGCCGCGTCGTTGCCGCTGGATGCGCTGTTGGCGGCCGCGCGGCAGGCCAACCCGCATGGCGGCGCGCCCGGAACGATCCGCATCGCCGGCGACGGACGCACCAGCGTCAAAGTGCGGCTCGGCGACGACCGCTGGATCTATGTCGATCCATGCAACGCCCGTGTGCTGGGCAGCCAGCAAATGTATGGCGGCCTGTTTGGCACTTTGGCGCGCCTGCATATCTTCGGATACCTGCCTGGCGGCGAGCTGGCGGCCGGCGGCATGGCGCTGCTGCTGGGCGGCGCGATGGCGTTGGGCGGCCTGTGGCTGTGGCGGCCCGCCAGCCTGCGACAACTGAAGCGCGGCTGGCGCATGGACTCCGGCTTGCGGGGACGCGCCTGGCAGTTGCAGCTGCATCGCACCGCCGGCATGTACGCCGCGCCAGTGCTGCTGGTCTGCGCGCTGACCGGCGTGCCGCAAGCCTTTGGCTGGGCGGCTCGCGCGATCGATATCTCCAGCGTATCGCCGCCCCGTGCCGCGGCCCCCACCGCAAGCGCGCCCTCGATCGACGCCATGTGGCGGAACGCGCTGCGGCTGTCGCCGCCATTGCAAAAGGCCCAGCTGCGGTTGCCGCAGGCGCCGGGCCAGCCGGTGGTGATGGAGCTGGTGGCGCGCGACGCCCCCCATCCCAACGCCAACAGCTATCTGTATTTCGACCCCGCCAGCGGCGCGCTAATCAAGCAGATCCCCTACAGCGCCAACCCGGCCGGCCACAAGATTTATCTGTGGGCGCTGGCCATACACTACGGCTGGGTGGGTGGCCTGGCCGGCCAGCTGTTGCTGTTCCTGGGCGCCATGTCCATCCCGCTGCTGGCCTGGGCCGGCACGCTAAGCTATCTGCACAGCCGCCGCACGCCGTCCCGATTGCAGCTGCGGGTGGATCGGATGTCGGCGGAAGCGGCAGGCATACGCAGTTTTCAACTCAGCGCCCCGGATGGCGGGCGGCTGCCGGAATTCACTCCCGGCGCCCACATCGACGTCTTTCTTCCCGGCGGCTTGGTGCGTCAATATTCGCTGTGCGGCGATCCGTCCGACCGCTATCGCTACCGGATCGCCGTACTGCGCTGCGCGGACTCCCTCGGCGGCTCGCTGGCCATGCACGCGCTGGACCAAGGCGACATGCTGACCGTCGGCCCGCCACGCAATCACTTTCCCCTGGCCGCCGACGCCGCCCATTCGATCCTGATCGCCGGCGGCATCGGCATCACGCCCATCCTGTGCATGGCGCGCCACCTCGCGGCGCAAGGCGCCAGCTTCGAGCTGCACTATTGCTGCCGCGCCGAGGACCATGCGGCATTCCGCACGGAGTTGCGCGGTTCCGGCTTCCGCCAGCGCGTGCACTGGCATTTCCCTCCCCGCCGCCTGGACCTGGATGCGCTGCTGGCCAGCAGCACTCCCGGCAGCCACGTCTACGTCTGCGGACCGGAGCGGCTGATGGACGCGGTCTGCGCGACCGCGGTCGTTCATGGCTGGCCAGCCGCGCAGGTACACCGAGAATACTTCAAGACCGGAGCCGCCGACACCTCCGCCGACAGACCGTTCGACCTGAAGATCGCCAGTTCCGGACGCGTGGTCAGGGTCGATGCGGGAGTCACCGCACTGGCGGCGCTGGCCGATGCCGGCATCGTCATTCCGTCGTCCTGCGGCCAGGGCGTCTGCGGCACCTGCGTCACGGGCGTGCTGGAAGGCGAGCCTGAACAACGCGACCGCTGTCTGCCACCGTTCTGCATCGACCGCTTCACGCCGTGCTGTTCACGCGCGCGCGGAGCGCTGCTGGTGCTGGACCTGTGATCCGGCGCTTCAATACTGCATTAAGACAAAAAAAATGCGCCATCGCTGGCGCACAAACCATCCTATTCCTATTTGATCTCGAAGGTGGTGCTGACCTTGGTCTTCTTGTCATCCAGCGTCAGCACGGCCAGTACCTTGCTGCCCTTGACCGCACCCGGCGCCTTGGCCTCCAGCAGATTGCCGCCGGCCGGCTTCAGCGTGAACTCCGATCTGGCGGCGCCCTTCACCAAGGTCAGTTTGCCGCTGATGCCGGCGGTCGGCATATCGTCGCCATCGTCCTGCAGATACAGCTGCAGGGTATCGCCCTTCACCACAAGCTCCAGCCAGGTCTCGCCCGAGGTCTGGACGATGCCCCCGTGGTTGGCCGTCGCCGAACCGTGCGCGCCGGCCAGGCCGCCGGCCAGCGCGGCGGCACTCAATACCAGCCAGCCCAGAATTTTCTGCATGATGCTGCTCCTTAAGGAATGCGGCGCTCTTGATCAGGCGGCGCCGCCTGGCCCCTTTTACTCCGGTGCGTGCGGCAGCACGAACGACAGCGAGGCCAGATGCTCGATGCGGTTGTACTTGGCCGGCTGATCGGACGGCGACTCAAAGATCGCAACGATCACGTTCAAACCCTGGTTGCGCACATTCAGCGTGACGGTGCCGTCGGCGCCACTCAGCACCGGCGCGCCATCGGGGTCGTTCAGCCAGTCCTGCAGTACCTTGGCGCCGGCCACCGGTTTGCCTTGATACAGCACGCGCAGCTTGATCGGCTGACCCAGCAAGGCCGGCAATCTGGACTCGACCGGAACGATCTCCAGTGTCTGGTGCGGCAGCGCTCCGATCGGCGCGTTGACGGCGGTGCGCAGGTGCACCGCGTATTTGATGGTGCGCTCGGCAACGACGGCGTTCGGTACTTCGTCCTTGCCCTTCTTGTGCCACTTGCCGTCCGGGGTCTTGCTCCAGGTGCCGTTGTCGAGCACCGCCGCCACCACCGCCGGCTGGTTTTCCAGGTTGACCAGCACCAGCCGGCCATCCGGTTCGAGCTTGGTGGCGACCGGCTTGCCGTCGGCGTCGTAACCGTCGACCGAGGTCACCTGCGGCAGGCGCTTGAGCGAATCCAGGTCGTCGGCGCCGACGCCGTACAGGAAAGCCAGCTGGGTGGCGCGCTGCGCGAACCAGATGCCGTGCGCCTGCACGCCGCCGGCGACGCCCGCGGCCAGCGCGCAGGCAACCATCAATTTTCCGATTTTTTTCATGTCAGCTCCGCTTAGAATTTGTACTGCAGATTCAAGGTGATGGTGCGCTCGATGCCGGGCGAAACCCAGACCTGGCTGTACGAGCTGGCGTAGTACTTCTTGTTGAACAGGTTGTCGACGTTCAGCGAGACGCGTACCTTCTTGTTGGGCGACCAGGAGGAAATCAGCTTGGCCGTGGTATAGGCGGGCAGCATGAAGTTGCTGGAGACCGCGACATCGCCCAGCCGCTCGCCGACATAATTCAAGCCGCCGCCCAGCGACGCCGTGCCGCCGGCCAGCGCGAAGGAACGGGTCAGCACCACGGTGGCGCTTTGCTTCGGCACATTGGGGAAGCGGCTGCCGGTGACGATGGTGTTGTCGCCCTTGGTGACGGTGGCATCGGTGTAGGCATAGGCGGCCGACAGGCGCGTGGCAGTGGCGATCTCGCCCGACAGGTCCAGCTCCACGCCCTTGCTGCCTACCTCGCCGGCGGACACCGAGAAATCGGTGTTGAGCGGATTGGTGGTCAGCACATTGGACTTCTTGATGTGGTACAGCGCCAGCGTGCCGGTGATCTTGCCGTCGGCCGTTTCCAGCTTGGAGCCGACCTCGTACGAGCGGCTGTCCTCCGCCGGGAAGGCCTTGTTGTCGATGCTGATGCCGCTGTTCGGGCGGAAGCCCTTGGCCGCCGTGGCATACAGCGATATCGTCGATATCGGTTGATACACCAGGCCGGCGCGCGGACTGGTGGCGGTCAGCGACTGGCTGTTCGACACGTTCAGGCGGTAGTTGGTCACCGTCTGGTCATAGGTGTCGGAGCGTACTCCCAGCAAGGCTTTCCACTGGTCGCTCAGGTCGA
The DNA here is from genome assembly GCF_040369125.1 of Duganella hordei. Classification (NCBI taxonomy): domain Bacteria; kingdom Pseudomonadati; phylum Pseudomonadota; class Betaproteobacteria; order Burkholderiales; family Oxalobacteraceae; genus Duganella; species Duganella hordei. Next base: position 115,109 of record NZ_BPWI01000009.1, on the reverse strand, counting down.
TCTGGTCCTGCGCATAGAAGGCGTGGGCGCGCTGCTCTTCCTTGGTGTTGATCGACTGGGTCAAAGGATCGGCCACGCCGCCGTAGACCGGGTTGTAGATGTCGATCGCATAGGCGTTGGTGGCGCTCGGGTTGCGCCGCAGCTGGATGCGGCGGTCGTTGAAGCGGTAGGCGTCGGCGCCGACCAGGATGTTGTTGACCAGCGACCCGGTGCTGAATTTTCCCACCAATTCCACCCGGCCGGAAACGTCGATCGCCGAGAAGTCGCGGTAGCGGCGCTGGCGGCGCAAAGTGCGGCCGTCGGCCAACAGGTTATTGGCCTCGGTCGAGTAACCGTCGAGCGAACTGTCGCGGTACGATAGGCCCGATTGCAGTTTCCAGTCCCCGTTGAACTCATGTTGCAGGAAGACCTGGTGGCCCAGCGACTTCACCGTGATCGGGCCGTCGGCCGGTTCGCCCAGGAAGCGCGAGTTGGGCACCAGTCCCAGTACGCCTTTGACCGCCACCACGCCGCGGTCGAACGGCACCCGTTGCTCGCTGGCCTCCACCTCGTACGACAGGGTGGTGCTGTCGCCGATCAGCCAGATGAAGGACGGCGACAGGAACGACCGCTCGGTTTTTACCGTGTCGCGGAAGCTGTCGCCCTTTTCGTAGGCGCCGTTCAGGCGGTAAGCCACGGTCTCGCTGATGGGGCCGGTCAGGTCGACCGCCGTGCGCCAGGTATTGAAACTGCCGAGCGACAATTCCAGCATATAGGCCGGCTCGAAGCGCGGCTTCTTGGTGGTGATGTTGACGGTACCGCCGGGCTCGCCACGGCCGTACAGCGCCGAGGCCGGCCCTTTCAGCACTTCGACGCTGTTGGTGCTGGCCGAATCGCGCAGGCCGTTGTAGCCGCGGCTGGAGCTGAAGCCGTTGACCAGGTAGTCGGAGCCGAAGTTGGGGTCGCCGGTAAAGCCGCGCATCGCATAGCTGTCCCACAGGCCGCCCAGGTTGCTCTGGCGGGAAATGCCGCTGGTCAGATCGAGGGCGCTGGCCAGGTTGGTCACGCCGACGTCCTTGAGCAGGTCGGCGGTGAGCACGCGCACGCTTTGCGGCAAGTCCTTGAGCAGCGTGTCGGTCTTGGTGGCGCCGGTGGCCGACAGCGCGCGATAGTTCTGGCGCGCGCCTCTGACCTCGACCACGTCCGGCTTTCTGGGCTCGGTCTGCGTTTCCGCGGAGGCCGCCGCGCCGGCGTCACCGGCTGCGGCGGCTGCGACAGCCAGCGGTGCGGCGGGATCGGCCTCGCCGGCAAGCGCCGCCAGCGGGTAGGTGGCAGCCAAGAACAGGGCCAAGGTGCGGTGACGGGTGGGATACATGACAAACTCCTGGTTAGGTGTGAATGTACTAGATGAAACGTCTACTGAGACTGATTACAACATGGGCAGATCTCTCGTTTATCCTGTAATCGCCCCGTCACAAAACAGAAATAATTGTTTTCCGAATCAGAATCAGCACGCCTTGCTGCATGCCAGCCGCCCGCACCAGCCCAGTGCCGAATCGGGCCCGCCGCCCCAAGCAAGAGCGCCCTACTCCCCGCTTTCGAGCGCGAAATCGATCAGCACCGTCTTGTGCCGCAGGTTCGCCTCGTAAGCCTGGCGGCCCAGGTCCTTGCCCATGCCGGAGCGCTTGAAGCCGCCGGTGGGCAGCACGAAATCGTCGCTGCGGCCGTAGCGGTTGACCCACACCGTGCCGGCCTCCAGCTGCCGCACGCAGCGCAGCACGCGGCCGATATCGGCGGTGTGGACGCCGGCCGCCAGTCCGTACGATGGATGGTCGGCCAACGCCAGCGCCTCGTCGTCGTCGTCGAAGGTCTGCACCGTCAGCACCGGGCCGAAGATCTCGTCGCGCACCGCTTCCATGTCGGCGCCGACGCCGGTGAGGATGGTCGGCTGGTAAAACGCGCCCTCGCCGCCGAACGGCGCCAGCGCGCCGCCGGCGGCGATGCGCGCCCCCGCCTGCACGCTGCGCCGGACCATGCCGTCGATGCGCTGGGCGTCGGCCGGACTGATGATGGGCGAGAGCGTGCTGTCCTGGTCCCAGGTGTGGCCAGGACGCAACGCCTGGAAGGCCTGGGCGATGCCTGCGACCACGCGATCGGCCACGCTGCGCTGCACGATCAGGCGCGAGCCGGCCACGCAGACCTGCCCGGCGTTGCCGGCGATGGCGCCGGCCACCATGCGCGCCACCTTGTCCAGGTCCGGCGCGTCGGCAAATACCAGCTGCGGGCTTTTGCCGCCCAGTTCCAGGGTCACCGGCTTGGTGCCGCTGTGCGCGCAGGCGGCCATGATGGCGCTGCCGGTGCGGGTCGAGCCGGTGAAGGTCACCTTGGCGATGCGCGGATGGCGCACCAGGGCGTCGCCGGTGACGCGGCCGTCGCCCTGGATCACATTGAAGATCCCCGGCGGCATGCCGGCCGCAATGGCCAGCTCCGCCAGCCGCAGCACGGAAAACGGCGTCAGTTCCGACGGCTTCAGCACCACGGCGTTGCCCGCGGCCAGGGCCGGCGCGATCTTCCAGGAGGCCATCACCAGCGGGAAATTCCACGGCGCGATGGCGCCGATCACGCCATACGGCTCGGCCACCGTCATGCCGAACTGGTCGCTGCGGGTGGCCGCCACGTCGCCGCCCTCCTTATCGGCGAATTCGGCGAAGAAGCGGATGCCTTCGGCCGTAAACGGAATATCCCATGCGGCGGCGTTGGCGATCGGACGGGTCGACCCCACCGCCTCCAGCGGCGCCAGTTGCGCCACGTCGGCCTCGATCAGGTCGGCCCAGCGGCGCAGCACGCGCGCCCGGTCGCGCGGCGCCTGGCGCGCCCAATTGCTGGTCTTGAAAGCCTGCCACGCGTTCTCCACCGCGCGGTCGACCAGTTCCGCGTCGGCTACCGGCAGGGAGGCGTAGGCGCGGTTGTCGGATGGCCGGCGCACTTCCAGCGCGGCGCTGGCGGCGACATACTGGCCGCCGATGAAGTGGGCGCTATGGACCTGGACCTGGTCGGGATGAAAGCTGGGCATCGCGGAATTCCTTAGTAGACTGATTGGTGAGCCGGGAGACGGCTGGAATGAAAGCTGCATGGCTTATGCTAAGCGCGAACGCGCAGCATTTAATGCGGTCGTCATGGCCGCGGGAGGCGCAAGCTTGTGTAGTTCGGGCCTCAGCCGTAGATCGTGCTTAGCCGGCCAAAACCGCCGCCGGGTGCCGTTTTCCCTCTGGCGGACGGCTGTTACCGTATGTCCGCGACAACCGGCGTCGCGCCGGCCGCGCCGCGCAGGGGCCGCAGCAAGGTATGCTGTCGGAGTCGGGAAAAACCGTTGTTTCTGTTTCAAGGAGGCGGCAATACGGAATAAAGCGCAGCAGGGGCTATGGTGTAATGAATGTCAGCGGAACACAACGCCAACGCAAGCTGTGCAACCTGCTTCACTAACCTTCAAGGACCAACGATGAGCATCTTACGCCCCAAATACATCACCTTCGACTGCTACGGCACCCTGACCCGCTTCCGCATGGCCGACATGACGCGCGAAATCTTCGCCGACCGCGTCCCGGCCGAGCGCATGGACGAATTCGTGATGCTGTTCGCCGACTACCGCCTGGACGAAGTGCTCGACGCATGGAAGCCATACGAGCAGGTGGTCAAGAACGCGCTGTTCCGCGCCTGCAAGCGCTGGAACGTGCCGGTCACCGAGGCCGAGGCGCAAAGCTACTACAACGCGGTGCCGACCTGGGGCCCGCATGCCGACGTACCGGAGCCGCTGGCCAAGCTGGCCAAGGAATTCCCGCTGGTGATCTATTCGAACGCCGCCAACGCGCAAATCATGCAGAACGTCGAGAAGCTGGGCGCCCCGTTCCATCAGGTGTTCACCGCCGAAAACGCCAAGGCCTACAAGCCGCGCCTGGCCGCCTTCGAATATATGATCGACAACCTGAATTGCAGCCCCGACGACATCCTGCACGTGTCGTCCAGCCTGCGCTACGACCTGATGCCCGCGCGCAGCCTGGGCATCAAGAACAAGGTCTTCGTCAACCGTGGCCACGAACCGTCGACGCCCCACTACGGCTACAACGAGATCAAGGACCTGTCCGGCCTGCCGGCCCTGCTCGGACTGTAATCGCCCGCCCACTGGGAGCAAACATGAAGCTTGAATCGTACTGGCTCGATACCGCCCCGCCCTTTACCGGCGCCGCGCAGGGACAGGTGCCCGTGCGCGCCGACGTGGTGGTGGTCGGCGGCGGCTTTACCGGCTTGTCGGCGGCGCTGGCGCTGGCACGGCGCGGCGCCTCGGTAGTGCTGCTGGAGGCGGGCCGGATTGCCGGCGAAGCCTCCGGCCGCAACGGCGGCCAGTGCAACACCGGGCTGGCGCACGATTACGCCGACCTGTGCGCCCGCATCGGCGAACCGCAGGCGCGCAGCTTCTACCAGGCCTACGACGCGGCGGTCGACACGGTCGAGCGATTGATCAGGGAGGAAAACATCGATTGCGACTTCCAGCGCTGCGGCAAGCTGAAACTGGCCGCCAAGCCGGAGCACTACGCCAAGCTGCAACGGGTGTATGAGCAGTTGCGCGCCAGCGTAGATCCCGGCATCGAGCTGGTGCCGCCGGAGCAACTGGCCAGCGAGGTAGGATCGTCCGGCTTTTACGGCGGCCTGCTGCAGCGCCAGGGCGCTCAGATGCACATGGGGAAATTCGCGGTCGGCCTGGGCGAGGCGGCGGTGCGCGCCGGCGCGCAGCTGTACCAGGATGCGCCGGTCGACGACATCGTACGCATCGCCGGCGGCTTCCGCGTCCGCAGCGCGCGCGGCCCGGTGGACGCGGCCCAGGTGTTTCTGGCCACCGGCAACTCCAGCCTCGGTCCGTTCGCCTACTTCCGCCGCAGGCTGGTTTCAGTGGGCAGCTTCATCATCGCCACCGCGCCGCTGGACAAGGAGCAGCTGGACCGCATCGCGCCCGGCCGCCGCAACTACGTCACCACCAAGAACATCGGCAACTACTTCCGCATCACCCCGGACCAGCGCCTGCTGTTCGGCGGGCGCGCCCGCTTCGCGCTGTCCAATCCCAAATCGGACGCCAAGAGCGGCGCCATCCTGGCAGACACCATGACCCGGCTGTTCCCGCAACTGCAAGGCACACCCATCGACTACTGCTGGGGGGGCCTGGTGGACATGACGGCCGACCGCCTTCCGCGCGCCGGCCAGCATGAGGGCATGTTCTATTCGCTGGGCTACAGCGGCCACGGCGTGCAGATGTCGGTCCACATGGGCCAGCAGATGGCCGAGGTGATGGCCGGCCGAAGCGATTGCAATCCGTGGCGCGGCCTGGAATGGCCGGCGATTCCGGGCTACTTCGGCAAGGCCTGGTTCCTGCCGCTGGTCGGCGCCTACTACAAACTGCAAGACCGTCTGCACTGAGGCCCGGATGAACCGCACCATAGCCAAACTGCTGATCAACCGCCTGGCGCTGGCGGCGCTGACGCTCTTGATCGTGTCGGTGGTGGTTTTCACCATCACCAACCTGCTGCCGGGCGACGCCGCCGAGGAATCGCTGGGCCAGGCCGCCACGCCGGAAACGGTGGCCGCACTGCGTCTGCAATTCGGCCTCGACGACCCGGCCCCGCTGCGCTACGGCCGCTGGCTGCTGCACCTGCTGCAGGGCGACGCCGGCAACTCGCTGGTCAACGGCCAGCCGGTCGGCACGCTGATCGCGACCCGCCTGCCGTCTTCCCTGGTGCTGGCCGGCGCCACCGCCGCCGTCTCGGTGCCGCTGGCGCTGCTGCTTGGCATCGTCTCGGCGATGTACCGCGGCTCGCTGTTCGACCGCGGCATGAACATGCTGGCGGTGTCGCTGGTGTCGGTGCCGGAATTCCTGATCGCCACGCTGGCCGTGCTGCTGTTCGCGGTCAAGCTGCGCTGGCTGTCGGCGCTGTCGCACACCGCCGACATCGCGACACTGGGCCAGTTCCTCGCGGCCTATGCGATGCCGGTGTTCACGCTGTGCTGCGTGATCGTGGCGCAGATGGCGCGCATGACACGCGCAGCCGTCATCGATCAGCTGCGCGCGCCTTACGTCGAGATGGCGCGATTGAAAGGCGCGCGGCCGGTGCGCATCGTGCTGGCGCACGCGCTGCCGAACGCGATCGGCCCGATCGCCAACGCGGTCGCCCTCAGCCTGTCGTATCTGCTGGGCGGGGTGCTGATCGTCGAGAGCATCTTCAACTATCCCGGCATCGCCAACCTGATGATCGACGCCGTCACCACCCGCGACATCCCGCTGGTGCAGGCCTGCGCCATGATCTTCTGCGGCGCTTACCTGCTGCTGGTGATGCTGGCCGATATCTGTGCAATCGTCTCCAACCCGAGGTTACGCAATCTATGAAGCGCCCTGTTCCCCCATCCCCGGCCCGCCTTGCGCGCGTGTTCCGTCCGCGCCTGCCCGCATTGGCTTCGCTGCCGCCGCTGGCCTGGATCGGCCTGGCCATCGTGCTGTTCTGGCTGGCGGTGACGCTGTGCGGTCCATCCATTTCGCCGCACGACGCGGCGGAGATCGTCGACCCCGACGTCTTCGGCGGCATCAGCTGGCAGTATCCGCTGGGGACCGACTACCTGGGCCGCGACATGCTGAGCCGCGTCCTGTACGGCGCCCGCTACACGGTGGCGTTGGCGCTGGCCGCCTCGGTGCTGGCCAGCGCCACCGGCACCCTGCTGGGCCTGTACGCGGCGGTCGCCGGCGGCTGGGCCGACGCCACGCTGAGCCGCGCGCTCGACGCGCTCATTTCCATCCCCAGCAAGATGTTCGCGCTGATGATGGTGGCCTCGTTCGGCTCCTCGGTGCCACTGCTGATCGTTACCGCCGCGGTGGGCTTCATGCCGGGCGCCTACCGCATCGCGCGGGCGCTGGCCGTCAACGTGCAGGCGATGGAGTTCGTCCAGGCCGCCCGCGCCCGCGGCGAGGGAAGGTCTTACATCGCCTGCGTCGAAGTGCTACCCAATATGATACGGCCGGTGCTGGCCGACTTCGGCCTGCGCTTCGTGTTCACGGTGCTGCTGCTGAGCGGGCTGTCCTTCCTCAGCCTGGGCGTGCAACCGCCCGACGCCGACTGGGGTTCGCTGGTGCGCGAGAACATCGGCGGCCTGAGCGAAGGCGCGCCGGCGGTGCTGATGCCGGCGCTGGCGATCGCCACGCTGACCATCGGCGTCAACCTGCTGATCGATAACCTGCGCAACACGCGCCACGCCAAGGAATCCCGATGACACCATTGGTACAAGTGAGCGGCCTGCGCGTGGTCGCGCGCAACGACGCCGGCCTCGACGTCCCCATCGTCAAGGACGTGGACTTCGCGCTGAATCCGGGCGAGGTGCTGGCCCTGATCGGAGAGTCCGGCTCCGGCAAGACCACGATCGCGCTGTCGCTGATGGGCTATGCCCGCAGCGGCTGCCGCATCGCCGGCGGTTCGATACGGGTCGGCGAGCAGCAGGTGCTGGAACTGGACGCGCGCCAGCTGGCCAGCCTGCGCGGCCGCACCGTCGCCTACATCGCGCAAAGCGCCTCGTCGGCCTTCAATCCCGCGCGCACGCTGATGGACCAGGTGGTGGAAAGCGCCTGCATCCACGGCACGCTGCCGCGCGCCCAGGCCGAGGCCAAGGCGGTCGACCTGTTCCGCGCGCTGGCGCTGCCTGATCCGGAAACCATCGGCAAACGCTATCCGCACCAGGTTTCGGGCGGCCAGCTGCAGCGCGTGATGGCCGCCATGGCGTTCATTACCGACCCGGCGCTGGTGATCCTGGACGAACCGACCACCGCGCTGGACGTCACCACCCAGATCGAAGTGCTGCGCGCCTTCAAGGACGTGGTGCGCCAGCTCGGCACCACGGCGGTCTACGTCTCGCACGACCTGGCCGTGGTGACGCAGATGGCCGACCGCATCGTCGTGCTGCGCGACGGCGAGGTGCGCGAGAACGGCGCCACGCCGCAGGTGCTGAAAGCGCCGGCCCATCCCTACACCCAAAGCCTGCTGGCCGCCGCCACGCCGGCCGAACGCGATATCGGCGTCGCGGCGCCCGCGCTGACCCGGCTGGCGCCGCCGCTGCTGGAAATCCGCAACCTGGTGGCCGGCTACGGCGCGCCGGACGCCAGCGGCCTGCCGTCCAGGCGCATCATCAACGACGTCAGCCTGACCATCGCGCGCGGCGCCACGCTGGGCGTGATCGGCGAATCGGGCTGCGGCAAGACCACGCTGGCGCGGGTGGTGGCCGGCATGGTGCCGGGCGCGCGCGGCGAAGTGCTGCTCGACGGCGGTGCGCTGCCCGCCTGCGGGCACGGACGCACCCGCGAGCAGCACCAGCGGGTGCAGTTCGTATTCCAGAATGCCGACACGGCGCTCAATCCGGCCCACACCATCGGCGGCATCCTGGCGCGGCCGCTGACCTTCTATCACAACCTGCGCGGTGAGCAGCGCCGCCGCCGCGTGCTGCAGTTGCTCGATCTGGTCAAGCTGCCGGCGGCGATCGCCGACCGCCTGCCGGGCGAGCTGTCCGGCGGCCAGAAGCAGCGCATCAACCTGGCGCGCGCGCTGGCGGCCGAGCCGGACCTGATCCTGTGCGACGAGATCACGTCGGCGCTGGACACGGTGGTGGCAGCCGCCATCCTCGACCTGATGGCCGAGCTGCGGCGCGAATTGAAAGTATCGTATATGTTCATCAGTCATGACATCAACACCGTGCGCGCCATCTGCGACGACATCGTGGTGCTGTACGCCGGCCAGAAGGTCGAGTCGCGGCCGCGCGCGGCGCCCGCCGACGCACCCTTCCATCCGTATTCGCAGCTGCTGATTTCATCGGTGCCGCAACTGCGCCAGGGCTGGCTGGACCAGGTCTGCGCGCGCGGCGCCGACGCGCTGCCGCCGCTGGCGCCGGACACCGCTGCCGACAGCGGCGCCCTGTGCGCCTTCCGGCCGCGGTGCGCGGTGCGCGTCGACGGTCTCTGCAACCGCCTGCCGCCGCCACAGCAGCACCTGGAGCACGGCGGCACCATCCTGTGCCATCACAGCGGCGCCGACCTGGCGCTGTTTGAGCATGCAGCGCCCTGCGCCGAGGAGGTGGCATGAGCGCGCGCTTCGTACGGCTGGCCGAGCAGGATCGCGCCCCGGTCCACTTCTTCATCGACGGCGAACCGGCCAGGGCGCTGCAGGGCGACACGCTGCTGGTGGCCATACTGGGCGCCGCCAATTCCCTGCGCAGCTCTGAATTCGGAGACGGCCGCCGCGCCGGTTTCTGCCTGATGGGCGCCTGCCAGGATTGCTGGGTATGGACCGCCGACGGCGCGCGCCTGCGCGCCTGCTCCACCGAAATCGCCGAAGGCATGCGCATCATCACCAGGAATACGGAGGCGGCATGGCTGAACCCCGCGTAATCGTGGTCGGCGCCGGACCTGCCGGCGTGCGCGCGGCCGAGGCCTTGTGCGCGGCGGGCATTCGGCCCATCGTCATCGACGAAGGACGGCGCGACGGCGGCCAGATCTACCGCCGCCAGCCCGAAAACTTCACCCGCTCGTACGCCACGCTGTACGGCAGCGAAGCCACGCGCGCGCAGTCCCTGCACCGCTGCTTCGACGCGCTGCGCGAGCGGATCGACTATCGGCCCGACACGCTGGCCTGGAACGTCAGCGAAGGCCATCTGCACGTCGCCAGCCGGCACGGCACCAGCCGCCTGCAGTACGACGCGCTGCTGATCTGCGCCGGCGCCACCGACCGCCTGATGCCGCTCAAGGGCTGGCAATACGCCGGCACCTACAGCCTCGGCGCGGCACAGATCGCGCTCAAGTCGCAGGCTTGCGCCATCGGCGGCAAGGTGGTTTTCGTGGGCACCGGTCCGCTGCTCTACCTGGTCGCGATGCAGTACCTGAAGGCCGGCGCGAATATCGCGGCCGTGCTCGACACCTCCCGGCTGCGCGACCAGATCGCCGCATTGCCTCAGTTGCTGGCCCGTCCCGCGCTGCTGTGGAACGGCCTGCGGTTCATCGCCATGCTGCGGCGCGCCGGCGTTCCCGTGCTGTCCGGCGTGACGCCGCTGGAAATCGAAGGCAGCGCGGACGACGGCGTGCAGGCGCTGCGCATCCGCGACCGGCGCGGCGTCGAACGCCGCTACGCCGGCGACGCCGTCGCCATGGGCTACCACCTGCGGCCGGAGACCCAGCTGGCCGACCTGGCGCGCTGCGAATTCCGCTTCGACGCCGCCGGCCGCCAGTGGTTTCCTCAAGTGAGCGAGGATGGCCGCAGTTCGGTGCCCGGCGTGTACCTGGCGGGAGATGGCGCCCGCATCCTGGGCGCGGACGGCGCCGAGAACGCGGGCCGGCTGGCAGCGCTGGCGATCCTGCAAGACCTGGGGCGTCCGGTGCCGGACCATGAACAACGACGCAGCGCCCTGCTCGGCATCCGCTACACGATGGAGCGCTTCCGCCAAGGCCTGGTGCGCGCCTTCCCGTGGCCGAAGCAGCAGGCCGCGGACTTGCCGGACGAGGCGCTGGTATGCCGCTGCGAATGCATCAGCGCCGGCGAACTGCGCCGCGTCGCCACCGAATTCGGCGCCAGCGAAGCCAATCGCGCCAAAGCCTTCAGCCGGGTCGGCATGGGCCGCTGCCAGGGCCGCTACTGCGCCCAGGCCGGCGCCGAGGTCATCGCCCATGCCTGCGGCGTGCCGTTGGAGCAGGTTGGCCGCCTGCGCGGCCAGGCCCCCGTCAAACCCCTATCGATCCAGACCCGCGAGGAACAGCAATGAGCGTGCCGCAACAAGCCGATGTCCTGATAGTCGGAGGTGGCCTGATGGGCGCGTCGACCGCGTTTTTCCTGCGCCGGCGCGGCCTGTCGGTGATCTTGCTTGAACGAGGGCTGGTGGGGCAGCAAGCCAGCGGCGTCAACTTCGGCAACGTGCGGCGGCAGGCGCGCTTCCTGCCGCAGCTGCCGCTGGCCAATCGCGCCTTCGATATCTGGTGCAAGCTGCCGCAACTGATCGGCGAAGACATCGAATTCCTGCAATCCGGTCATCTACGCGTGGCCTACCGCCCGGAGCAAGCGGCGGTGCTGGAGGACTACGCGCGCGAAGCCCGCCACTACGGGCTGGATCTGGAGCTGATCGCCGGCGAGGCGATGCGCAAGCGCTATCCCTTCCTCGGCCCGGAGGTGCAGGCCGCCTCGCTGTCGCCGCGCGACGGCCACGCCAATCCGCGCCTGGCCGCTCCGGCCTTCGCACGCGCCGCGGTACGCGCGGGAGCCACGATCGTCGAACAGTGCGAGGTACTGGAACTGGAGAAGGACGGGGTGGATTTCCGCGCCAGTTGCGCCGACGGCCGCAGCTTCCGTGCCCCGACGCTGCTGATCGCCAGCGGGGCATGGGCCGGGCGCATGGCGGCCGCCTTTGACGAAGCGGCGCCGATGACGGTACGCGGCCCGCAGATGGCGGTGACCGAACCGATGCCCTATGCCATCGCGCCGGCGGTCGGCGTCGCCACCAAACTGCTGGAGGAAAGCTTGTACTTTCGCCAGGTCAAGCGCGGCAACATCGTGTTCGGCGGCTGCGGGCGGGGTCCCGCCGACATCGACACCAGGCGCGCCTATGTCCAACCCGAGCACACGCTGACGCAGTTCCGCCAGCTGGCCCGCTTGGCGCCCGCGCTGTCACGTCTGAACATCATCCGGGTCTGGAGCGGCATCGAGGGCTACATGAGCGACGACCTGCCGGTGATGGGGCCCAGCACGCGCGTTCCCGGACTGTATTACGCTTTCGGCTTCAGTGGCCACGGCTTCCAGCTCGGTCCTGGTGTCGGCGACGTGATGGCGGAACTGATCGACACAGGAAGCACGTCGACGCCGATCGCCCCGTTTTCGATTCAGCGCTTCGCCGCGGTGCCGGCCTGACAAGCGCGTTTCAGAATCTCCAGTTCGCGCGCACGGTGGCGTTGATGCGGTCGTCGGGAATGCCGCCCACCGAACCGAGGGGAGATGGCAGGCGGCTGTCGCGATCGAACAGGTTCCGCACCACGGCGGTGAGCGTCAGCGACTTCGAGATCATGTGGCTGTACGACAGGTCCGTGCGCGCGTACGAAGGCAGGCGGCTGGGCGCAAACACGTCGCCCCTGGGGATGTCGTCAAAGCCGTCCATCCAGCGCTGGGCCACGCCGATACGGCCGGCGCCGTCGAACAGGCTGCGGGCGGCCGAGACGTTGACCGAGCGCCTGGGATAAATATTGTAGGACGCGCCGGTGCCGGCATTCCGGCTTGCCACCCATGCGCCGCCGGCTTCGCATTGCCAGCCTTCGCTTTGCCAGGTGACGCTGGCTGTGGCGCCGTGCGCCCGGTTACGCTCGACGTTCTGGAACTGGTTGATGCGGAGGTCCGGGCGGAAGACGATGGCAATGCCATCGCGCCAGGCGGTCTCGAAGACACTGGCCTGCCACAGCAGCTTCGCCTGCCGCCGGATGGCCACCAGCTCGAGGCTGTCGATCACTTCCGGTTTCAGGCCCGGGTTGCCCAGCACCGTGTTGACCGTGCCGTTTCGTTCCGCTGCGGACGGGGCGCGAAACGCTTGCCCGTACAGCAGCTTTAGCGCCCCAGTGTCGCTCGGCTGGTAGATCAGCCCAAGCCGGGGCGACGCGTGTCGGCCGAAGTCGGAATAATCGTCCAGCCGGCCGCCCCACACTGCCCGCCAGTCCCGGCCGAAGCGGGAATTCAACTCCAGCGTCGCGCTGTTGACACGGCGGCGCGCGTCCGACGCAGCATTCGGCGTATCGCTCAGGAAGTCCCCCGCCACCGTATGTATCGCCACGTGCACATCGCGCACGTTCAACTTTTCGGTTGCCAAGGCCAGCGCCCAGTCGGTGCGCCACTGCGGCAACAAATCGCGATAGATCGCCTGCAGGCCGAGACGGTCCTGGCGGCTGTACAGGTCGCGCTGGACAACCCTGGCCGGCAGTTGCAGGCGGCCGCCCACGTCGTTATCCACCCACCAGCCATAGGCTTTCAGCTCAAGCGAGCCGCTGTCGCCGACTTGCCTCTTCGCGCCTGCCTGTAGCATCGCCAAGCGCGTATCGAGGCCACCCAGGTCTTGCGCGCCGGCCAGGCGCGAGCCCAGTCCCTGGAAGTCATCCGCGCCGTAGCGATGCAGGTACAGTCCGCCGTTGAATTTCCATCCGCCACTGGTGCCGCTGGATGCCTTCAGCACGGCGGTCTGGGCGAGGAAGCGATTCTCGCGCACCACCGAAATCGGCGGACCGCCCGCCGGACCAGGACGGGTGGCGATGCGTTCCTGGTCGCCCTGGCCGTTCGCCGCGAACGCCATGCTCCAGTGGCCGCCATCGCCCAACGCCTGTGCGTAGCGCGCGGCAGCTTCGTAGTAGCCTTCGCCGCCCGCCGTCACGGAGGCTTGCTGGCCGGCGTCCTCTCCATCGTGGGTACGCAGCGCCAGCACGCCATGGAAGGCATCGCTCCCATACAGCGCGGAGCCCGGCCCCTGGATCAACTGCATTTGCGCCATCGCGCCCAGGTTCAGGCCGGGAAAGTTGTATTGCGGGGACGAGCGATAGAGGTCGGTCAGCGGCACCCCGTCGAGCGTGACCGCAACGCCGGTGAACGACGTGAGGCGCGCATAACCGCGGATCGCCAGCACCTGGTTGCCGTTTGTATGCGGCATCACGAATACACCGGGCGTGCCATCCAGGGCGTCCAAGGTGCGCCGCGCGCCGCTGCGCTCCCATTCCTGCGGAGTGACCGAGGAGATGGACGAAGCGGCGGACAACAAGGTCGACGGCAGCAGCGAACTCGCGCTGACGTCGATGCGCCCGAGGTCCTCGATCGACATCGAGAATAGCTCTTCAGGCACCACCGCTCCCTCTGCCCGCCCGAACGGTGCAAAAACAGCCAGGATGACGACAGCGATCGGCAACGCACGCATGGATGCCTTCGTAACAAAATGATATCCGTTACGGTATCTCAATTTAGCCGTTGAGAATCTATCCAAACATCACACGATTGCGCCAATTTCACCCAGCCTGCCCGGGCACAGGCGGAGCGGCGCCCTTCGCCTGTCCTGCCACGGCGCATTATTGCTTGGGCTGTCAGGCCGTCATCAATGCCGCCACCTCGGTTGCGCTGAGCGCGCCGCGATAGATGCGGAACTCATCCACCTTGCCGTTGAAGTACGGGTCGCTGGCAAACTGCGAGCGGCCGATCCAGTTCCTGGTGGTGTTCTGCAGCCGGAACGGCGCCAGGAACATGCCGGTGTTGATGCCGACCTGCACGCCGTTGACGTACAGCGTGCCGGTGCTGCCCGACAGCGTCACCGCCACGTGCACCCATTGCCCCGTGGGCAGCGGCGCGTTGCTGGCGATGCTCTGCTCATTGCTCCCGCCGTTGACCGTGATGGCGAAGCGTGCCGGGCCATTGCCGGCGCGCGCGGTCAGCATCATGTAGTGGCCGGTACCGGAACCGAAGTCGAACACGCGCGCCCAGTTCTGGCTGGCGTTCCAGTACACCCAGCACGCGATGGTGGCGTCGGCCACATCGGACATGATGCCCGCCGGCAGGCTGACATAGCCGCTGCCGCCGTCCAGCGATACGGCGTTACCCTTCTTGCCCGCCACCCAGCTGGCACCGCCGGTCAGCGCGCCCGTGTGGCCCAGGCCGCTGGCATCGGCGGCGGTCGTGCCGCTGAGCTCGTTGAACGCCAGGTAGGTGTGCAGTTGAGTACCGACCACCGCCTTGGCCTCGTTGGATTTGGCCGTGACGCCCGACGGTGTGGACGCCGTCACAACGTAGTAGTAAGTACCGTTCGCCAGGCCGCTGTCGCTATAGGCGAGCAGGTCGGCGATGCCGCTGGCCACAGTGGAATACGGCCCGCCCGGCGTGGTGGCGCGCATCAGCGTATAGCTGGTGGCGTAGGCGCTGCCCCACCACGACAGCTGCACCGCGCCCGCCACGGTATAGGCGGTCAGCCCGCTGGGCGGGACGCCGCCGGCGACGGGATCGCGCGTGCAGGTCAGGGTGCCATAGCCGAGCTGGTCGTAACCGCCGCTGTTCGGTCCGTAGTTGCCGCCGCCGCCCTCGGGCTGGACCAGTTGCGCGAACTGTTTCGAGTACGGCGCCGCCAGCCCCTTGCGGTTGACATAGTGGTTGTAGACCAGCGCCCAGCAGGGCCGTGCCGTGCCCTGGCCGCCGGTGCCCAGCACGGTCTGGTTGACATTGTCGACGTTGTCGTAGGTGACGTAGGGCACGGTGTAATAGCTGGTGCCGGACTCGATCAGATTGCTCTTGGCGACATATTCCGCGCCGGCCAGGAAGCGGTTGTTGTCGTAGCCGTACAAGTCCTCGCCCTGGTTCCACGCCATTTCGCAGATCGCGCCCAGCAGCGCGATGCCCAGCGTGGCGTGGCCCTGGTCGCGTCCCGTCTCCTGCCACTGGCCCAGATAGCCGGGATGCAGGAAATACACGGCCTGGCCGATGCCGCCGTTGCCGGACTCGCCCTTGAGGTAATTGATGGCCTCGTCCCATTTGGCCTGGTCGTCGCACAACACGCCGATGGCCAGGATCGAGGCCAGGTTGCACAAGTCCCAGTTGGCCCAGTAGTGGGTGATCTCGGTGCCGTTGTGGCGTATCAGGAAGTCATGGTTAATCGGATAGAAGACGGTGAGCATCATGTTCTGGAAACGGGCGAAATCGGCCGCGGCCCAGCCGCTGTAGCCGCGCATGATCTCGGCGGCGTTGGCGAACTCGTAGCCATAGATGCCGGCCGCCAGCGCGGCGTTGGTGTCGCCGCCGATGCCGGTCAGGTCGCCGGACCAGGCGTTCATGATCGCCACCGCCTTGTCGGCGTAGTCGGGGTTGCCCGAGACCTTCCAGCGCAGCGCGCAGGCATACGCCGCCGCCACGTCGTTGTACAGCAGCGTGTAATTCTCGCTATGGACGCCATCGCTGCCGCGATAGACGACGGGAACCGGACGCGGCGTGTAGCCCAGGCTGGCGTGGCTGTTGTTGATCAGCAGGCTCCAGCTGGCGTTCCATGGGCTGGTGGTGTACTTCGCCGCCATGCGCGTGAAATCGGCATCCGTGTGCAGCAGGCCGGGGTGAACAAACCCGCCCAGCGGCGCCCCGCCCTGCAGGACCCTGCCGCCCAGGCGGGAAGATGCGCCGCCCTGCCCGTCGCCTCCCAGCCCACCGCCGCAGCCGGCCAACGCCAGCGCCCCGAGGCTGTACAGGAAGGTGCGGCGCGAGAGATCCGCATCCATGTCTTCGATAACATTTTCCACCGTTTCAGTCATGTTCTTCACTCCGTTTTGTGCTGCGGTTAAAAACTTGATCCGGCAATCAGCCGGATCCGGGTCGGCGCATCGCGCCTGGCTTCGAGCCAGCCGCCCTCATGCGAGAGTTCGACCACCTGGATCACGCTGCGACGCTGCTCGGGGCCATCGTCCTCGGCGTGCGCGCCGCGCCGCCCGGGATGGGTGAAGTAAAACAGGAAGGCGCGTTCGCCGCTGACCACCACGTCGGCGTGGCCGCCTTTCACCTGGTCGTCGGCGCCCAGGCCCGGCGTCTCCAGCAGATTGGACGGCTGGCGTTCCCAGTGCACGGTGTCGCTGGAGCGGTACACCGCCAGGCCGCGCCAGACGTCGGTGATCATCCACCACGTCCCGCGCCAGAAGAATACTTTCGGCCCTTCCCCACGGTCGTCCATGGCCCGGCCGCGGTCGGTCCAGTGTTCGAGGTCGGCGCTGTCGGCGTAGTAGATCGTCTTCTGGTCGGCCTCGTTGTTGTACCACATGCGCCAGGCGCCGCCGGGCAGGTGCACCAGCGCCGCGTCGATCACCTTGTCGGAAGCCAGCTTGACGACGCGCGCATTGCGCCAGCTGCGCAGGTCGCGGCTGGTCAGGTGGACTATCAGGCGCGGGTGCGCCCAGTCCTCGAACACGCCGGGCACCACCGTCAGGAACATGTGATAGATGCCGTCGTCGCCGCGCACGATGTCGGGCGCCCAATGCGTCGATTCGGCACCGCCCAGATCCGGCGGGAGTTCGATGTCGGCGGTGCCGAGATAGTGCCAGCTGGCGCCCTCGTCGCCCGACTCGGCGATGCCGATGCGGGTGCCGTGCACCCAGCTCGCGCCAGGCAGGCCGGGCGTGTTGGCGCGACGGTTGGTGTAGAACATCCACCAGCGTCCCAGCTCGACGTTGCGCACCACCACCGGGTCGGCCGCGCCGTCGCCGGCCGGGTCGCGAAACAGCGGCTTGGCGGCCACCGGCTCGGCGGAAGCCGCCTCCGCCGGCAACGGCATCAGCGTCCAGGCCAACAGACCGGACATTGCACCGACGATCACAACACGTTTGAGTGCCGCGCTCAGAGAATCAGAAAAAGTCATCTCGGGTCTCCACCGATTTGTATGCTTTATATTTGAAGCAGTTGCTTGTTATCGATATCAGATACTAGTGCATCGCCACACGCATGTCGATGGATTTTTGGGCCATCCGTGGCATATCAGGCACCCGCGCCGACGATTTTTGTCGTCGATAACACGAAACCTCAAAGAAAAACATTAAAACAAAGTTATCGATATCAATTTTGACATCCAGCAACGGTAGCTATGTCAAAAAATCAGCCAGACCCATCAAAAAAATCATACGTAAAGCCCGTCATTGATGACTACAATCCGGTAGTCGCTCATGAAATGTGCGCAGGCGGAGCAGCAATCCGCCTTATTTTTCACCCAAGATTGTTATCGATCACACAGCATCCAGCCTTTCCCGAATTCCAACATCAGCGCCGGCGCCGCCGTGGGCTGGGAATACCACCGACCTATAAAAAACAGGAGGAATATAATGAGGAGACTGAGACCACGAGATACGCTGCTGCGTATCTGGTCCATGGTTGTTGCATGCGGCTTGATCGCCGCCACGGCGGGCGCGGCGGACATCACCACGATCGCCACCAGCTACCAGCCGACGATCAACGAAACCATCGATGCCAGCGGCTTCAGGCATCCCGGCGTCGGCCTGACCAAGGATGTGCTGGAGAATATGCGCACCCAGGTGCGCGCGCAAAAGGAACCCTGGAACACCTACTTCAACCAGATGCTCCTGTCCGGCGCCGCCTCGACCACGCCGTCGATCAAGAACGTCAGCGGCTCCGACCCCACGCAGCCGCGCTACTACGGCCTGAACAGCCAGGGCGTGGAGTCGCTGTTCGTCACCGACGCGCTGACCGCCTACACCCAGGCCATCCTGTACTACGTGACGGGCAACGAAACCTATCGCGCCAACGCGCTGCGCATCATCCGCCTGTACTCGCTGATGGACCCGAGCCAGTTCGCCTACTACACGGACGCCCACATCCACACGGGCATTCCGCTGCAACGCATGGTGGGAGCGGCCGAAATCCTGCGCTACACCAGCTACCAGACCGCCTCGCTGGCGTGGACGGACGACGACACCAACAACTTCGTGAACAACTTCATGCTGCCGACCATCAATACCGATGACAGCAGCAACGAGCACTTCATGAACCAGCACCTGTACACGACGATCGGCGCCATGTCGGGCTGGATCTTCACCGGCAACCGCGACAAGTACAACGAGGCTGTCGAATGGTACACGGTGAACAAGACCGCCGCCGACCAGGGCCAGAACGGCGCCATCAAGGCCCTGTTCCGCCTGGTGACCAGGAACGACCTGACCGGCGAGGATGTCACGCCCGCCGTGCAGCACGTCGAGATGGGCCGCGACCAGGCCCACGGCGCCGGCGACATCACCAACACGCAAATCCTGGCGCGCTTCCTGATGGCCCAGGGGACCAAGGTCGACCCGGTCGACGGCACGCCGTCCACGGCGCCGAATGCCGTCGGCCCGTACGAATTCCTGGGCGACCGTATCCTGCAGGCGGGCGAGCTGTTCGGCACCTATATGCAGGGCTACGAGATTCCCTGGATCCCGACCGCGTCGCACACCGACGCCTACGGCAGCCCGACCGTCGTGTATCGCAAGGTGGCCGAAAATTACCGCGGTCGCCTGACCCAGAACACCTGGGAGATGTATTACTACTACAAGTACACCCGCGGCGTGAACCTGGAGCAGGTCGCGCCCAATTTCACCCGCATCTTCGCCAACCGCACCATCTATAACTGGGATGGCGGCGATGGCGGCGGCGACTTCTGGCTCTTCATCCCGGCCGCCGCGGCCGCCGAGGGCAGCAATTACCTGGTGAAGAAGATCACCGATCCGTATCGCGAAGTCGAAGCGCGCTTCACGCCGCTCGACGCCAATTCCGTGCTCAAAACGGACTCAACCGCATCCTACATCGAGACCACCGCCACCGAGGCGGGCAGCAATTTCGCCGTCTATGGTTATGGCTACGGCACCACCAGCCTCGCGTTCAAGGTCCGCACCAATGGCACCGCCACCATGCAGTTCTACGGCACCTCGGTCCAGCTGCCCAACACCAATGGCCAGTGGATGTACGTCAATTACGCAGGAGGGCTGGGTGACTTCCTGGCGGTCACGATCAAGGGCTCCGGCACGACGGTCGACATCGACCACATCAACATCAACGGCAGCAGCCTCAGCCTACCCAGCTTCACCATCGGCAACGCCGACCTGAGCGTCTACACCTACGCCGGATCCAGCCAGGCCGTGAGCGCCAATTTCGCGGCGACCGATTCCAACGCGAGCGCGACGTTGACCTACCAGATCGACAACCTGCCCTTCGGCGCCAGCTTCAACAGCAGCACGGGCGCGTTCTCGTGGCAGCCGACCCAGGCCGGCAGCTACAGCTTCGTCGTCTCGGCGAAGGACGGCACCACCGTCACCAGCAAGCGCGTCACCGTGGTGGTGGGCGCCGATCGCCAGGCGGCGGTCAATGCGGTGATTGCCGCCTATAACCCGAATCTGCTGTACGTCAGTTCGACCCTGGCCACCTACACCGCCGCTTACAACGACATCGCCGGCGTGATCTCGAGCGCGACCGATACGGTGTTTTTCCAGAAGCTGGCAACCCTGCAATCGGCCGTGACCGGCCTGCAGCTGCTGACGCCGGTGATCAGCGACGGCAGCATGAACTACACCAACATGCTGGCCTCCTCCACCTTCGGCACGCAGGTAGCGAATGCGCTGGACAACAATCCGGACAGCTTCGTCGGCTACTACCTGGCGCAGAACCAGACCCACACGCTGGACTTCGGCCCCGGCTTCAAGATCGCGGCGACGTCCTTCGGCCTGCAAGTGCGCACCAGCTTCCCCGAGCGTGTCGGCGGCACCACCGTGTACGGTTCCAACGACAACACCAACTGGACCCGCCTGACCCCGGGCCTGACCTCGGTGACGGAAGACATGCAGAACCTGCCGGTCGAGGATGACCTGCAGAACCAGCGCTTCCGCTTCATCAAGATCGCCATGATCCAGCCTTCGAGTTCAATGCTGGAACTGGGCGAGTTCCATATCTTCGGCACCCGCTACGAGACAGTGAACCTGCTGTCGGCGGTGACCTTGAGCTCGGATCAGGCGCTGCGCAACCGCATCGTCCTGGGCAACACGGTCAAGCTGAAATTCGTGTCCACCGCGCCGATCAACAGCGTCGGCGTGACCATCCAGGGCCAGCCCGCGACAGTCACCACGACGGACAACCTGAACTGGATTGCGACCTGGGTGGCCAACGCCACGGCGCCGTACGGCAAGGTGAGCTTCCAGCTGAATTACAAGACCGCCGCCGGCGCCGACGCCGAACCGACCTTCTTCACGACGGACGGCAGCGGCGTGTTCGTGGCCGACCAGACGGATCTGATCAACAACGTCACGACGCTTGCCACGGTGACCGATTCTAGCGGCCGCGACGCGGCCAGTGCGATTGCGACCGCGAACCTGCTGTTCGACAGCAACCTGAGTACGATCACCGACTACCGCGTCAACGGCAGCGGCAACGGCAGCTGGGTGGAATTCGACTTCCGCGGCGGCGGCACCGTGAACCTGTCGCGCGCCGAGATGATCGTCCGCCAGGACAGCAACACGGGCCGCCTCAACGGAGCCGTCGTGCAGGGCTCCAACGACAACACGACGTGGGAGACGATCACCAATGTGGCGAGCAGCAGCGCGGACTGGCAAACGCTGACGGTCAACAACACCACGCCATATCGCTACCTGCGCGTCTTCAACGGCAACGCGTGGTTCGGCAACATGGCGGAACTGCGACTGTACGGCACCACCAGGTCGACCGCACAGATCGCGACGGCGTCGATCACCTCCGCGCAATCGCTCAGCCCCGCCGCGACCTTGAACAAGCGCATCGTTCCAGGCAACACCGTGACGCTGAAGTTCAGCTCGAAGGTCGCCATCAGCAACGCCACGGCCACCATCCAGGGCGTGGCGGCGACCGTCGGCACCACCGACAACATCAACTTCACAGCCACCGCGATTCTGCCGCAAGGCGTGGCGGCGGGCAATGTGGGCTTCGCCATCAACTACCAGCAGCAGGACGGCACGGCCGGCTATCCGGCCAACGCCACCACCGACGGCAGCGCCGTCTACGTGGTGGACGAATCGGACGTGATCCGCAACATCTCCACCATCGCGACGCTGATCGATTCGTCTCAACTGTCCTACCACAACGCCGCAGCCACCAAGGCCAACGTTGACGTGCTGTTCGACGGCAATATCAGCACCACCTCGGACTTCCGCATCGGCAGCACCAACAGCGGGACCGGCAGCTACATCATCTTCGACTTCAAGTCCGGCAACCAGGTCAACCTGACCAGTGTCGAGATGCTGGCGCGCCAGGACCAGACCGGCCGCGCGAAAGGCGTGGTGTTCCAGGGATCCAACGACAACACCAGCTGGACCACCATCGCCGGCACCGGCGCCCAGACCGCCGATTGGCAAACCTTTACGGTGTCCAGCGCCGTGCCGTATCGCTACCTCCGCATCATCAACGGAGCCAGCTGGTTCGGCAACCTGGCGGAAGTGCGCCTGCACGGCTCGCTGCACGCCAGCGACACCACCGCGCCGGTGACCCAGGCCAACGTCCCCGGCGTCACCGTCGGCACGGTCACCACCGTGACCTTGAGCGCGACCGATGTGGGCTCGGGTGTGCAAGCGACCTACTACACCATCGACGGCGGCGCCAAGCAGACCGGCACCAGCATCGCCGTCCCGGCCGACGGCGCCCATACCCTGGCCTACTGGAGCGTGGACTGGGCCGGCAACGTGGAGCAGCAACACACGGCGACGGTCTCGCTCGACAAGACCCCGCCGGTGATCGCCGGGCTGTACGCGGACGTGACCACACCCACCAACCAGAACGTCACGGTAACGATCTACTACCCGACGGACGCGGCGGTGAAGGAATACAAGCTGGGCGACAGCGGCGCCTGGAGCGCCTACAGCGCCCCGGTCGTCGTGACGGACAACACCACGGTCTACGCCCGCAGCGCGGACGCGGCCGGTAACGTGTCGGCCGTCGCCAGCCTGGCCGTCGCCAACATCAACAAGGTCCCGCCGGCGGGCGCCAGCTTCGCGCCCAGCATCACGGACCCGACCCAAGGCAGCGTCACCCTCAGCATCGCCTATCCGCCCAGCGTGGTGCTGCGCCAGTACCGGATCGACGGCGGCGCGTGGACTGCCTACGCCGGGCCGGTGACCGTGAACGACAACGCCACGATCTACGCGCAGAGCGTGGACTCCGTCGGCAACGTATCGCCGGTGACCAGCTACGCCGTCACCAACATCGACCGCGTCGCGCCGGTGGATGCGCAGTTCTCGGCGGACATCACCGATCCGACCAACAAGGACGTGACGGTCACCGTCATCTTCCCGACCGACGCCGCCACCCGGGAGTACAAGCTCGGCGCCGAAGGTGCCTGGACAGCCTACGGCGCGCCGGTGCTGATGTCCGGCAACGGCACCGTGTTCGCCCGTGCCGCCGATGCGGCGGGCAACGTCTCCAACGTGACGCAGTATGTGGTGGCGAACATCGACCGCATCCCGCCGGTCGGCGCCGCGATGGCGGTCGACACCACCAGCCCGACCAACCAGGGCGTTACCGTGACCATCACCTATCCGGATGATGCCGCGGTCAGGGAGTTCAAGGTCGGCGACGGCGAATGGACGCCGTACACCGCCGCGGTCCTGGTGGCAGACGACAACACGGTGTATGCCCGCGGCAGCGACGCCGTCGGCAACGTATCGAACGTGACCAGCATTGTGGTCAGCAACATCTACAAGGTGGTGCCGATCACCAATGTCGCCCTGAACCCTGCTTCGCCGAACGGCAAGAACAGCTGGTACACGAGCGACGTCTCGGTGACTCTGGCGGCGAACCCGGGCGCCTACGGCGGCGCGGTGACCACGGAGTACCAGGTCAACGGCGGCGCCTGGACGGCCAGCACGGGGGATGCGATCGCCTTCGGCGAGGGCAGCTACAAGCTGGGCTACCGCACCCGCGACCAGGCCGGCAATGTGGAACAGGTCAAGACGATCGAGTTCAAGATCGACAAGACCGCGCCGACGCTGTCGGTGCTGTTGGATAAGAACGCGATCTGGCCGCCGAACCACATGATGGTCCCGATCAACGCGGCCCTGACCGCGGCGGACGCGGGTTCCAGCGTCGAGTCCGTGATCCTGACCAACATCACCAGCAGCAAGCCGGACAGCGGCAAGGGTGACATCGAGGCCGATTTCGGCACCCCGGTCACGACCTTCAGCGTGCGCGCGGAGAAGGATCGCGTCTACACCGTCACCTACACCGCGACCGACAAGGCCGGCAATGTGACACCGAAGACGGCGACCATCACCGTTCCGCACGACCAGTCGGGCCAGTAAGGCCGGCGACCCGGCGCCATCATGCCGTCTTTGTATGACGGCATGATGGCGCGCACCACGAAGCTAAGCCGCGCGCGGCACACGAACCGCCCTGCAAAACTGTGGCTGCCCCAGCGGGCTGGCCATCTGCGCATTGCCCATGTCGTCGCGCCCTCTTTTCTTCGAGATCTCGCAATCAAGCGCAACACTCGCCGGTTTATCGACAAACATTGGCAACAGCGCCCCGATCTGGGCGGTACCATCCGCGCGTCGAATGCAGACCGCCGTGATTTGCATAGTCCGATCCGGCGGATTGAGCAACGATTGCATCAACAGCGCGTTCGAGTGCTCTGCAATCTGGAAGCTTCCATCGACGGGAGAAACATCCACCCGGTCGCCGGCTTCGCCGCATGGATCATTCGTTCCCGGCTTGGCGCCCAGGAAGACCCCAGCGCCGGGAATCGGCCTTCCATCCTCCAGCAGGCGCCCTGCGATGCTCGGGCGGCTGTGCTCAACATGTGGCCAGGGCGCGCAAGCAGTCAGCGACGCAAGCCCCGCGACAAGAACTGTGCAAGCAATGATTTTTTGCATCGGATGATTCCTTAACTGTTAGCTCATCATGGTTCAAGCTTCGCGCCGCATTTGGAGCAAAACCGGGACCGAAAGAATGGATTTCGACTCATGTTCGTCTTGCCGCAGGCATCGCAGAACTTCGTCGATCGCAGGTTAAAGAAAGTGATGAGGGCGACGACCGGAATCATGAAGAGGAAGGTCTGCGATGGCGAGTCCATTGCCCAGACAAATCCAACGAACAAAATGGCTGTCCCAATTGTGAAAGGAGGCCATACCTTGCGCTTCAGCTTGGCGTTCTTACTGAAGGAAAAGAACGCTGCGGAGAACAGGCAGAGAACCATCCAGACGCCGAAGAAGATAGGAAAGATGTCACTGTGGGAGTTTTTAAGCACCGGGCTTCTCCTTTGATGTTCGCGTATGGCCGCCACTAGCCAACTCGCTGAGATGTGGCTCGAATAGCCTGTAGCTGAGCCTGTCGGCAACTGGCTTTGCCCCCAAACTTTCGTAGAAAGCGATGCCCCTGGCGTTGCTTGCCTTGACCGGCCAATCGATGCGCCCGCATCCATTCTCCAGCGCGTACTGTGCTACCCACGACATGAGCGCCCTGCCGATGCCCAGTCCTCTCCTGGAAGACAGGACATACAGCTCCTTCAGCCAACATTGCCGACGCTTTTCTGGAGTGAACTCGACAAGCGAATAGGTTAGCGTGATGGCTGCAAGGCCAAGCACCTGGCCGTCGTCCTGGAAGGCCACGGCTAAACGCAGCGGCGATTCGGCGGCGAGCAACTCCTCTACAAGGTATGAACGCACCATCTCACGAGGCAGTGACGAACCTTCGTTGTAATACGCGTGCAATTCCTCCAGCAGCTCTACCAGAGACTCGTACTGTGGTTGGGAGATGAGTTCGACTCGCACCTATTGCCCTCGTATAAGCGAAAACTCGCCTGAGCGACGATTTTCAGCGGTTTTTCGGGGTGTTTTTTATTCATGCCAACAGTTTGCACTAATTGATAATTTCACCCATGCCCGTTGCCACGCTGCGTCTGAGGTTTTGGATGAATTCAGCATCGAAGGGCTCCCAGCTGGCGAGTTCGCCGATGATTTTCAAAGGTAATTTACATCGGTACGACCGCGTTGGATTGCCGGGGAATTTTCTGTCCGTGACGTTGGGGTCGTTCTCAAATTCTCCCGTCGGTTCAACGATGTACACTCGCGGTTTGCCGTCGCCTTGGGCCATTTCCGCAGCCAGCCCCGCCGCTTTTGACAGGGCCGTGAAATAGATGTGGTTCATCACGACGCTGTCGTCGTAGTTTGATCTGAAACCCGCCGTCAGCAAATCGCCGACCTGCAGATCAGCTTTCGTACCATGGTAAAACGGTCCGGTATCTAAAAGGGTCATAAATATTCCGTCCAACGTTGTTGAATTATGGAAACTAATCCGGCTGAAGCACTACAACATCCGCACTGTACAACGCCACGCCCGCTGAGGGGAAATCGTACAGACTTCTTTTTCCCAAGCTTCATGTTTTTCATCAATTACATTCGGCATTTGGTCATTTTCATAATTGCTTCGAGACATACAACAGCGCACAATCCCGGGCGAGCACCGCCCCATCCACGACTACAACGATAAAGAATCATGATGGAGACAACACGTATTGCTGCCCCCCTGTTGGCGCTTGCCTTCGGCTGCGCCAGCCTGCCCGCCCACGCGGCCGAACTCGGCCTGGCGCGCCTCTTTTCCGACCACGCGGTCCTGCAGCGCGACCAGCCCATCGCTGTCTGGGGCACGGCGGGCGCCGGGCGCAAGCTGACAGTCACCCTCGCTGGACACACAGTGAACGGCAGCGCGAACGCGCACGGCAAATGGCGGATTGAGCTGCCGCCGCAACCTGCCGGCGGACCGTACGCGTTGACGGTGACGTCGGACGGGCAGACGGTCAGTCGCGCCGACATCCTCGTCGGCGACGTCTATCTGTGCTCGGGCCAGTCCAACATGGAATTCGCCGTGCGCGCGTCGACCAATGCCATCGGCGCCACATACGGTGCGGGCAACGACAGGATGCGCTACCTGAACATCCAGAAGAACAACGCGGCCACGCCACAGGACGAGCTCAAGGGCCCGGCCGAGTGGACGCCCCTGACGCCGGAAACGGTTGGCGATGCGTCCGCCGTCTGCTACTACATGGCGCGCTCGCTGCAGGCCAGCTACAAGATACCCGTGGGTTTCATCAACGCCAGCTGGGGCGGAACGACAATTCAAAGCTGGATCGGGGCCGAGTCGCTGCGCACCTTCGGCGACTACAAGGCAGGCGTCGCCGCCGTCGCGCAATACGGCGCCGATGCGGCTGCGGCCATGCGCGCCGAGGACGCGCGTAACGAAGCATGGTGGCGTGCGCACGACCCGGCCGCGGCCGCGCAGCGCGCATGGGCCGCGCCGGACTTCGACGACACCGCGTGGCAGACCGTCACGCCGGCCGGATCGTGGAAGGACAGCGGCCTGGCCGGCTTCAAGGACTTCGACGGCGTGGCATGGTACCGCACGACCGTCACCCTGTCGGAAGCGCAGGCCAAGGCGGCGAACGTGCTGCACCTGGGCCCCGTCGACACTTATGACACCACCTGGGTCAACGGCGTGCGCGTGGGCGGTACCAGCACATCCTGGATAGGGCGCGATTATTCCGTGCCGGCCGGCGTGTTCAGGCCGGGACGCAACCTGATCGCCATGCGCGTGCTGAACGCCGGCCAGGGCGGCGGCCCGTCGGGGCAGCCGGCCAGCCGCAACATCGGCACGGCGGACGGCCAAGTGATCCCCCTGCCCGGCGCCTGGAAAGTCCAGCGCGGCAGCGCGTTGACCGGCCTGTCCGTGCCGCCGGCGCCGTGGGACGTGCCGACCAGCCTCACCACCCTGTACAACGGCATGATCGCCCCACTGGTCGGCTATAAATTCAAGCTGGCGGCGTGGTACCAGGGTGAATCGAACACCGGCGCGGCGCAGGAATACCGCACGCTGCTGCCCATGTTGATGCGCGACTGGCGCCAGCGCTTCGACCAACCGGCGCTGCCTTTCCTGGTCGCGCAGCTGACGTCGTTCAGCTCGACGGCAAAGACACCCGGCCAGTCCAACTGGGCCGAGCTGCGCGACGCGCAGGCAGAATCCGTGGCGCACGACGCCCATGCCGGACTCGCCGTCACGCTTGACGTGGGCGACCGCTTCGACATCCATCCGACCCAGAAGACGATCGTCGGCGAGCGCCTCGCGCGCGCCGCGCGAGCCGTTGCGTACGGCGAGAAGACGGCGCCCGGCAGCCCTTACCCGCTGTCCGCGCGGCGCAGCGGCAACGACATCGTCATCGCCTTCCGCGACACGGGCGGCGGCCTGGCGACGTATTCATCCGATCGCGCCATCGGCTTCGAAGTGTGCGCGGGTACGGCCTGCCGCTATGCCGACGCGCGCGTGGCCGGCGATACCGTCGTCCTGCCCGGCGCCGGCACGGCCGGCGTCACACGCGTGCGCTATGCCTGGGCCGATGCACCGTTCGTGAATCTGTTCAGCGGCGACGATCAGCCGGTCTCGACGTTCCAGCTCGACATAACTGCCTCAAATTAAATTGGACTACCCAATGCAAGCAATGCAAGCGCAAACGACTGTACGCCGGCGGCCCGGCCTGGCATTGCTAGCCCTTTGGTTCGCGACAGCTGGATTGCACGCGGCGACCGATCCACTTGCGCCAACAGCGCACTGGAGTGCCTACACCGCCGGTCGGGCGACAACACCCCCGATGGGATGGAGCAGCTGGAACGCGTTCGGTACCGATATCGACGAGACAAAGATACTCGGCTCGGCCCAACGCATCGTCGACAGCGGACTAGCCGCCGCCGGCTATCGTTACATCAACATCGACGACGGCTGGTGGGCGCGCCGCCAGATACCCGATGGCCGCCTGGTGATACGGGCCGACCGCTTCCCTTCGTCGGTCAAGGGCAGCACCAGCAGCTTCCGCCCTTTCACCGACAAGCTGCATGCGATGGGGCTCAAGGCCGGCATTTACTCGGATCTTGGCCGCAACACCTGTTCCCAGGCCTATTCCAGCGATGACACCGACCTCCCCAAGGGCAGCGTGCTCGAGCGTGAAGTCGGCCTTTACGGCCATATCGATCAGGATATCGCGCTCTATTTCGCCGACTGGGGTTTCGACTTCATCAAGGTCGACGGCTGCGGCCTGCGCGCCTACGGCGCCGCGAGTCCGAAAGTCCGCTCAGGCCAGTATCGCGCGCTGGCGCCTGTGCTGGACCTGCAATCGGTCACCCGCTCCAACATTCCAGCGGTGCAGGCGGAATTTACCCAGATTAATGCGGCGCTCGTGCGCAACAATCCCGATGGCGACTTCCTGTTGTCGCTGTGCGTCTGGGGCGCCGCCGATGTGCGCGCATGGGGCAAAAACTTCGGCAACCTCTCCCGCACCAGCGACGATATCACGCCTTCGTGGGCCCGCTTGCTGACCAATTTCGACAGCGCGGCAAGGCGCGAGCTGTACGCGCATCCGGGCAGCTGGAACGACCCGGACATGCTGTACATCGGCAAGGGCGACTTCGACGCCAACCACCTGGTTGAAGCCAGATCGCATTTCGCACTCTGGGCCATGTTGAACGCGCCGCTGATGATAGGCGCCGACCTCAGGACCATGCCGCAGCCGCTGATGGACATCGTCGGCAATACCGACATCATCGCGGTCAATCAGGATCCTGCCGGCAACCAGGCGACGCTCGCTTATGACGCCGACGATCTCGAGATCCTGGTCAAGCCGCTGGCATCGGGCCAGAAGGCGGTCGCTATCTTCAACCGCGGCCTCGCGCCGATGGACGTCGACCTGACCGCCGAGCAGCTGAAGTTCCGCAACGACGCCCCGATCACGCTGACCGATCTCTGGACCAAGGCGGACACCACGTTTACGAACGAGACCAAGCTGCGTGTCGCGCCGCGCGAGACGCGGATCTTTCGGGTCCAGGGTACGCGCGTGCTGGCACAGGGCATCTATCTTTCCGAACGGCCTGGCAGCGTGAACCCGGCCGTCGATGGCGTGACCAGGCCGCAGCCCGATCCCACGATCTTCCGCTCGTCAGCCGGTTGGACCGGAACCAAGGGCGCGGGCGAACGCCCCATGTATGCCGGCTGGGGCGGCGCGCGCGCCGACGGCACGCCCTACGGCCAGACGATGCAGATTGCCGGCACGCCCTACGCCGCCGGCATCGGCATCCTGGCCAATTCCCGGCTGGAAGTGCGCAACAATGGTTACCGCAGCCTGAGCGCCCAGGTGGGCGTGGACGATTCCGCACAGGACCGCACGCACGGCGTCACATTCATGATCTATGGCGACGGCAAGCTGCTGGCAAAGAGCAAGCCCTTGCGCTGGGGGCAGCCGGCACAGGCGTTGAGCGCCGATGTCGCGGGCGTCAGCCTGATTGAACTGGTGGCCCGCAGCACGGCGCAAGTCAACGAGCAGTTGCCGGTAAGCTGGGGCAACGCCGCGCTGTTGTCGCCGGCTCGACCAGACTCCCGGTAGTCGTCAGCGCGGTATTGGGCGGTCAGTTATACTCAGACCCGTTCCCGATCCTTCGCGAGGCCCCATGCACCTGCCAGCTCCACAGCCGCCGTCCGGCGCCATATCGCGCGTTGTGGTGCGCTCCAGCGAGGGCCGGGCGTGGGATGGTTTCGGCGCGGAGTTGTTCACGGTCTCCGCCGGGCTGCATGCGATAGCGGCGCGGCCGCATCACCGCGTCGCCGTGCATGTCGGCGCGGCGGTCAAGGCTCACTGCGCCTGCGACGGACGCCCCAGCGCCCGCATCCAGACACAGGGCGACGTCGACGTGGTGCCTGCGGGCGTCGACGGTCGCTGGAACGACGATGCGGGCTGCACCATTTTCGGCGTCTGGATGACCGAAGACTTCGTGCGCGCCGCCACGGAACAGATGTCCGGCGCCGCAGGCCGGCGCCAGCTGCATCCGCAATTGCAGTTGCGCGATCCGCGTTTTGTGCACCTGGCGTGGGCGCTGCGGGCAGAACTCGAAGCGGAAGCCGCTTCCGATCCGCTGTACGCGGAAAGCCTGTGCACGGCGATGGTGGTACGCCTGGTCTGCGGCGAGGCGCCCGCCGATGTCAAACAACAAAAGCTGGGAACGGTACCGGCTGCGCGCGTTCTCGACTATATCGAAAGCAATCTGGCCAAGCGCCTTTCTCTGTCCGAACTGGCCGCCGTGGCCGGCCTGAGCGTACCGCACTTCAGCGCGCTGTTCCGCCAAACATTGAACATGCCGGCACATCAGTACGTGGTCCGGCGGCGCGTCGAGCGCGCCCGTACCCTGCTACTGCATACCAAGCTCAGCATGAGCCAGGTGGCGCTCGACGTCGGTTTCGCCCATCAAAGCCACCTGGCCCACTGGATGAATCGCATCCTGGGCATGACGCCCAGGGACGTTCAGAAGGCTGCCTGAGGCCCTGCCCACGCGGCGATGACGTCGACCACAATCTTCGCTCCAGGCACGTGGAGCGCGCTCACTTCGACCATCGATTCGGCCGGGTAAGGCGGCGCAAACCATAGACGGCGCAGCGCCAGCATCTTGGGCGCATCGTTCATCGAGGTCAGGAATAGCGTCACCTTGATGACACGGTTCATCGTCGTCCCGTTTGCCAGCAACACCCTTTCCACATTCTCGAACGCCTGCCGGGCCTGGAGATCGAAATCGTCGGCGCCGACCAGGCAACCGTCACCGCCGACTGCCGCCTGGCCCGACGCGTAGATGATGTCGCCGACGCGGATCGCCGCCGACCGGCCGCTAATTTTTTCCAACTTCATATGGTGTGTCCCGGGTTCCGTTAAGCAGGGCCCATCATAGGCCGCCTGCCCCTGCGCGGTACGCGGGAAACGCGTGAATTGCGCGGATTTGAAGGGTGCGCCGATATCGCGGCAGGCCGCCATCGAAACCTGCGCCGCGTCCGCGTTTGCTGCGCGCCGGCCGCGCCGGTGGCCGGTAGCATGCGTTATTCCCCACCGCGAGCATCCCATGAAACTTGAGCAAATTCATACCATCCCCGACCCTTATGCGCCATTCCTGCTGTCCCAGGCGATCAGGGCGGGTGACCTCCTCTACCTGTCCGGCCAGGCCGGCGCCGGCGACGACGGCGGCATCGTCGGCGATGGCGATTTCGACAGTCAGGCCAATCAGGCATTCCTGAATCTGGAACGGGCGCTGCGGGCCGGCGGCTCGGACCTGGAACATGTGATCAAGGTCACCATCTTCCTGACCTCGATGAGCAATTACGCCAACGTCGTCAAGCTGCGCCGCAAATGGTTCTCGCCGCCCTACCCGGCCGATACGATCGTGGAAGTATCGGCCCTGTACACGCCGGAGGCCCACATCGAAATCGAGGCCATCGCCGTCGTGCGCGAAACCGGCCAGGGAGCAAGCCGCATGGATTCATGGTGAGCCTTTCCGGCGTGCAGATCGGCCACCAGCCGCCGGCCAGCGCCGATGGATTCAGAAGGCGCTCTTGATCACACCGCCGTCGACACGCAGCGCCGCGCCGGTGGTCGCCGATGCCAGCGGGCTTGCCACGTAGGCCACCAGCGAGGCCACTTCCTGCGGCGTGCCGAAGCGCTTGATCAACGACGTCGGCCGCACATGTTCGAAGAACTCCGCTTCGACCTGCTCGAAGGTCTTGTCGGCCGATCGCGCCAGGTCCTCAACGAAGTCGCCGACGCCTCGCGATTTCGTCGGGCCGGGCAGGACGCTGTTGACCGTGATGCCGGTGCCGGCAACCGACTCCGCCAGTCCGCGCGAGACCGCAAGCTGCGCTGTCTTGGTCATGCCGTAGTGGATCATCTCGGTGGGGATCTGCACCGCGCTTTCGCTGGAGATGAAGATGATACGCCCCCAATTCGCGCGCTTCATCTCCGGCAGCACCAGGCGCGCAAGGCGGACACCGCTCAGGACATTGACGTCGAAGAAGCGCCGCCAATCCTCGTCGGGAATGTCTTCAAAGGCCTTGGGCTCGAAGATGCCGAGGTTGTTGACCAGAATGCTGATGCCCGCATGGCGTCGAACCACCTCCTGCGCGGCCTCGGGCTGGCTGAGGTCGCCGGCATAGCCCAGGACCGTGCCGCCCGTCTCCGAACGGATGCGATCGACCGCCTCATCCACGCTTGCCTGCGTTCTGCCGTTGACGATGACGCTGGCGCCTTCCTGCGCCAGCAGGTGGGCGATGGCGTAGCCGATGCCGGCCGTGCTGCCGCTGACTAAGGCGGTCTTGCCGCCGAGTTGCAAATCCATGTCGATACTCCTTGGTTGCTTGCGAAAAGTGAAATCTAATTGTCCCAATACCCGCGGTGCATGGCGATCGTCACGGCATGGGTGCGATCGCGCGCGTCGAGCTTGTGCAGGATGGTTTTCATGTGCGCCTTGATGGTGTCTTCGCTCAAGCCCAACCGGTCGGCCACACGCCGGTTGGAATTGCCATCCGCGACATAGCGGAGTACTTCCAGCTCGCGCTTGCTCAGCGTATCCTGCTGGAAGTTGTTGGCCAGGCTGCTGGCGACCTGTCGCGATAGCTGCCACTGCCCTGCGTGCACGGCAACGATATAGCTGCTTAATTCAGTACGCGCAAGGTTTTTCAGGAGATAGCCGCTGGCCCCGGCCTTCAAGCCGCGCGCCACGCGTTCATCGCCGGCGTAGGTGGTCAGGATAATGATACGGGCCTGCGGATTGAGGCTGCGGATGGCCGTGGTCGCCTCGATGCCGTTGCGCCCCGGCATTTGCACATCCATCAGCGTGATGTCGGGACGGAAGCGTTTGTATTGCTCGATGGCGCCGTCGCCATCCCCGGCCTCCGCCACCACCGAGAACTTCGGATCGGCCGACAGCACGGCAGCTATCCCGCTGCGCAGCAAGGGATGATCGTCCGCGATCATCACCCTGATCATTCCGCCGCCCCTGCTTTCCATAACAGCGCTCTCCTTTATCGTCTTGGACTAGCGTATCACCGGAAAGTCCTGCCGACATCACCCTATTGGGTATAAGCCAGGGCTGCGGGCAGCGTCAGCTGCCACTCGGTGCCGGTTTCAGCGCTACTGCGCAACACGAGCTTGGCGTTAATCCTGGCCGCACGCTCCGCCATACCGCGCATTCCCCAGTGATTCCGGCGCCCGCCGTCACCCAGGATTTCCGCAGGAATGCCGACACCGTCATCACGTACGATACACCGGAATTCCCGCATGCCGTATTGAAGTTCCACCTCTATGCGCTGCGCCCTGGCGTGACTGCAGGCGTTGGCGATCGCCTCGATGGCGATTGCCATGGCTTCCTGATAAATCGCGCCATCCAGCTGGCGCAACGCGCCGCTCATCTTCAACTGGATGGCGCTTGCCTCGCAAAGCTGCAAGCGGTTCGCGGCGGCCAGCAGCGCGTCCGGGAAGCTGAGCTTGTCGTCTTCGCCCCGCAATTCGCGTATGCGGCCGCGGCCTTCATCCACCACGTCGTCAGCCTGCTGCAGCACATTCTCCAGCTGCATGCGCATCGCGTCTTTGGGCGGCATTTTCATGACGGCGGCGTGAATATGCAGGATCAGGCTTTGCACCGATTGCAGCAGGGTGTCGTGCAGCTCCCTCGCAATGCGCTCGCGCTCGCTTACCCGTTCCTGCAGGCGATGCGCCATTTGCCTGGACATACGGTTGATGTGCCAGCGGTATGCCAGATAGGCCGCCGACAGCAGCAGCGCGCCGCATAGCGCTTTGAACCACCAGGTTTCCGTCATGGCCGGGGCGATCGTAAAGTGCGCCATGGTGTGTTGACCGGCCCATTTGCCGTTGTAATCGGAGGCCGCAACGCGAAAGTGATAATCGCCGGGCGCGAGATTGCTGTAGTACGCGTTGCGGCGGGCGCCTACCTCCTGCCAATCCGCATCGACTTCCTCCAGTCGATAGCGAAACCGTACCCGCTCCGGCATCGCCAGCGAGGGAATGGTGTAATCGATCTGCAATGCGGAGACGCCGGGAGCAAATTGCGCATGCTCCTGCACCGCCTTGCCTTCTCCGGGTGGCCCTATCGTCTTGATGATGGCAGGCTGTGCCGGCGAACGCGGTAATTGCTCCCTGGGATTCAATCGAAACACGCCGGTCGTCCGGACTATCCACAGGCGCGAGTCGGACGACAGCACCAGCGAAGGCGATGGAACGAGGCGCGGCGCACTTCCTTCCAACCCGTCAAGCTGATCCAGGCGCTCGTACTGCACGCGGTAATCCGGGACGCGTTTGAATTTGGCGATCTCTTCGCTGGCAATGCGGAACAGGCCTGCCGTGGCATTCAGCCACAGATCGCCGTTATCCAGTTCGACGATGCCGGAGATGCCGTCGAAGGTTTCGCCATTCAAGCCGCCGACCTGTTGGAACCGGCCGGCTTCAAACAGCGCGAGTCCGTTGTCCCCGCCCGCCCACACGTGCCGGCCATGCAGGTGCAGCGCCATCACCAGACCCACGGTGAGGCCGTCGGCCGGACCATAGTTGCGCCACCCGGCGCCCTCGGCGTGCGCCACGCGGCCGGGAAAGTAGCCCAGCCACAGGCCCAGCGCATCCGAGCGTGCCATCACGCTGACTTCGCCTTCGTTTCCGGTTTTCTCCCACTCGCCGCTGGACCTCCGACGATACAAGCCCAGGTGTTGTACCGCCGCCAGCAGGTCGCCGTTCTGCTCCGCCAGCACGCTTTTGACGACCCTGTTGCCGATGGTGGCGGGCAGTGCAATTCTCCGGCTGTCCTTGCCCTGGATGCGGCGTAGCGCGCCGTAGGATGAGCCCCATAGTACGCCGTCGCTGGTGCGGGTGAAGCCGGTCAGCATATCCGCCCAGCCCTCCTGGTTGGCTGGCCACAATGGCGTGATCCTGGCCTGGCCGGTATTGCTGACGGAAACGTGAAAGCCGCCTATCCAGGCGCCGCCGCTGTCATCGGCCAGGATCGCGGCGCCTATGGCCGACTCGGGAACCTCGATTCTTGCCAGGCGCCGGCTGCGAAAGCGATCTACCCCGGCGGACGTTGCGGCCCAGACATTCCCTTCCCTATCCTCGAAAATAGCGCCGACAGAAGGTCCGCTCAAGCCTTGCGGCGGCGTGGTCCGGCCGGACACTCCGCTCGCGGTGCGGTATTCAAGTCCCCCTTTAAGCCCTATCCAGAGATCGCCGCGGTGGTCGAACAGCAGGCTGGCAGGGTCGCCCAGATGCTCCCAATGCTGCGGATAGCCGCCCTGCGCCGGCCCGGCAAGCTGATTGAAACGGGCACGTCCGGCATCCCAGCTCACCACGCTGCCATCGGGCAGGTTGAACAGCACGCCGGTACCGCTGCTGACCGGCGCCTTGGCGAACTGCTCACTGCCCGGCCGGAGAAAATAGACGCCGGTATCGCACTGCGCCCACAGCACACCCTGGCGGTCACGCATCAGTGTCTTGTACTGTCCGCCGGGCACCTCCCACGAACTGGCGGGCACTTGCCAGCGCTCGTTTTCAAGGTAATACATTCCCTGCGCCGTCGCCGCCCAGACGCGACCGTCGCCGTCTTGCTCCACGCCCCAGACCGAGCGGCCAGGCAAGCCGTCCCGCTCGCTGTAGTTGCGGATGCGCCCATGCCGCAGCTGCGCGGCGCCGCCAGTGCGATAACCTATCCACAAGGAGCCATCGGCAAACGCGTTGACCACGCTGACATTCCTGGTCAACAAGGGCGCGTTGGACGGGGCGAACTGTTCGAACTGGATACCGTCAAAGCGATACAGGCCGGTCGGACCGCCCAGCCACAGCCAGCCGTCCTGGGTCTGGGTCATGGACAAAATCATGGCCGGGGCGCCATCGCGAACGGTCCAGCTGGTGTGGTGCAGATTGATCGGCGCGGCCGAAGTACTGCGGGCCTGCGACGGCAGGCAGCAGGAAAGAATTACCAACAAGGAAAATATTCTGCCGTAACTCATCAATGGACTTTTCATGGAAGAAACCGGCGATTAATTGTAATTCTGAAATTTTTGCTACCGCGAATATTGTATAGAAATAAACCACCCGATAGTGTGTATGTCCGCGCCGATCAGTTGGATATTCTGTTGGTTTAACCACGGGAGATCATCATGTTACGAACTATCACCAGGTTGCTATGCGCGGGCTTACTGATGTTGTACGCCTTCATCGGGCCAGCTCAAGCGCAAGCCCCGAAGAGCAATTTTGCGGAAGTAAATGGCGTTCGGATCCACTACCTGTCCGCCGGCAAGGGCGATCCTGTGATCCTGCTGCATGGCTACACCGAGTCCAGCCACATGTGGCTGCCGCTGATCGCCCAGCTGTCGAAAGACCATCTGGTCATCGCCCCCGATTTGCGCGGCTTCGGACAATCCGGCCTGCCGCAGGGGCCTTACACCAAATCGGTGATGGCACAGGATGTCCACGCGCTGGCAGCCAGCCTCGGCATCAAGTCAGCCAAGGTTGTCGGTCACGACATCGGCCTCATGGTCGCTTACGCCTATGCCGCCCAGTATCCGCAGGAGGTCAACAAGATCGTCTTGATGGATGCGTTCCTGCCGGGCGTGGGCAATTGGAAGGATGTCTGGCTGCTGCGCGACCTGTGGCATTTCCATTTCTATGGCGAGACGCCGCTTGCGCTGGTTAAAGGACGCGAACGCACCTACTTCGAACATTTCTGGAACGATTTCGCCGCCGACAAGACCAAATCGCTGAGCGAAGCGGATCGTAAGTTCTACACCGCCGAATACGCCCAGCCGGGCCATATGCGCGCCGGTTTCGAAGTCTTCCGCGCTTTCAGCCAGGATGCGGAGGAGTTCGCCCAGTACATGAAAACGCCGCTGACCATGCCGATGCTCGTGCTCGCCGGCGAAAAGGCATCGGGTGAATTCCTGATCCAGCAGGCGCGCCTGGTCGATACCCACGTCGAAGGCGTGGTGGTCAAGAACAGCGGACACTGGCTGATGGAGGAAGCCACGGCGGAGGTGGTGCCCAAGCTGGTCCAGTTTCTGAAGTAAGAAAAATCAGTCGATCTTGACTGTAAAGCGTGTACCAAAGCGGGCGACTTTGATGCGGGTCAAACGGCACGGGTATCGACTTTTATTTCTGCTCGCCAGGGCCTAGCATTCGGCTATGCAGACATAGGCTTCGTGTTTTTTGCTCAGCACCCGTCCGTGGAGGTTACTCATGCAACGCATAGCGCTCGTTACCGGTGGCAGCCGTGGACTGGGCAAAGCCATCTCCGTCGCCTTACAAGCGGCCGGGCATCAGGTCGCCGCAGTCTACTTGAACAACGAAGGGGCGGCGCGCGCGTTTTCCCAAGCCACGTCGATCCCCGTCTTCCGCTGGGATGTCAGCGATTTCGAAGCGTGCAGCAAGGGCGTCTGCGCTGTCGAACAGCAACTCGGTCCGATCGAGATACTGGTCAACAATGCCGGCATCACCAGCGATGCCGTGCTGCACCGGATGACACCTGATCAGTGGACCCGCGTCGTCAACACCAATCTTGGCTCGGTGTTCAATATGTGTCGCCAGGTGATGGAAGGCATGCGCGCGCGCGGGTTTGGCCGTATCGTCAACATCAGCTCGGTCAACGGCGAGAAGGGGCAGTTCGGCCAGGCGAACTATGCCGCCGCCAAGGCCGGCATACTTGGCTTCACCAAGGCTCTGGCGCTGGAGGGGGCGCGCAAGAATGTGACGGTCAACGCGGTCGCGCCCGGCTACTGCGATACCGATATGGTGGCCGCAGTCGCGCCCGACGTGCGGCAACAAATATTGAGTGGCGTCCCCGTCGGCCGGCTCGGCACGCCCGAGGACGTCGCGCGGCTGGTCGCCTTTCTTGCCGACGACGCCAGCGGCTTTATCACCGGCGCCACCTTTGACGTCAATGGGGGACAATATATGGGCTAGCGGCGGCCGGCTTGAAGCAGGCGTCACCGCCCCACCTCGTAGCGTGCAACCGTTTTAAATGATCAAGCTTACCGTGAACGGCATCGCTGTCGAAGTCATCGGCGGCGCCACTTATCTCGACGCCGCAAACGCCGCGGGCGTTTACATCCCCACGCTTTGCTATCATCCAAGGCTGCCCTCGCATGGCGTCTGCCGCATGTGCCTGGTTCGCGTCGAAGGCCAGTCCCGCGCTCAACCGGCGTGCATCACGAAAGCAAGCGCAGGCGATGCCGTCGACACCGCCTCCGCCGACCTGCAGCTATTCCGCGAGCAGGATGCGCAATGGCTGTTGGCGCGCCACCCGAACGACTGCATGCGTTGCGAGGTCAACGGATCGTGCAGACTGCAAAACCTGGTCAGCGAAAATCAGTGGGAGGAGCGCTGGGAAAAAATGTCCATCGGTTCCGCCAACCACCCCGAACACCGGCTGACCGACCACACTTCGCCCAGCATCTGGCGCGACTTGTCGAAATGCGTCGAGTGCGGCCTGTGCGTGGAAGCTTGCGGCCAGCACGGGCAACAGCAGTACGTGATCGGCTTCGCCGAGCGCGGCTCGGACCGCTTGCCGGTCACCGTGTTTGATCGTCCGCTGGCCAACACCGGCTGCATTTCGTGCGGACAGTGCACGCAGGCCTGTCCAGTCGGCGCGTTGATTGAAACCCCGCACTGGCATCAGGTCCTGCACACGCTGGACCGCCGCTTGCGCGTCTCCGCCGTGCAGGTTGCCCCTGCCACGCGGGTCGCCATCGGCGAGGAATTCGGCATGGCACCCGGCACGGTGAGCACCGGAAAGATGATCAATGCGCTGCGCGAGCTCGGCTTCGATTACGTCTTCGACAGCAATTTCGGCGCCGACCTGACGATCATGGAGGAAGCGACGGAGCTGCTTGCGCGGCTGAACACGCCCAACGCCGGCGATGCAAAATTGCCGTTGTTTACGTCCTGCTGCCCCGGCTGGGTGAACTGGGTGGAAATCAACCGCCCCGATCTGCTGCCCCACCTGAGCACGACCAAGTCGCCACAGCAGATGCACGGCGCGCTGACCAAGCGCGGCGCGTTCGCCCGCTCGCTGGGGCCGGCGTTCGCGGAAGGTCAGGCGGAGCCGTACGTGGTCAGCGTGATGCCGTGTACCGCCAAGAAGGACGAAGCGGTCCGGCCCGGCGTCTCGGGCGACATCGACCACGTCGTGACCACGCGCGAGCTGGCCAGGATGATCAGGGCGCGCGGTATCGCCTTCCATGCCTTGCCGGACGACGGCGCCTTCGACCATCCCCTGGGCGCCAGCACGGGCGCCGCGCAGATCTTTGCCGCGTCGGGCGGCGTGATGGAAGCGATGGTGCGCACCGCGGCGCATTTTCTCGGCATGGAACAAGCCCTCCCGCTGGAATGGCAGCCGCTGCGCGGCGTCGACAGGAGCGTCAAGTCGGCGGCGATACCCGGCATCGGCCGGGTCGCCATCTGCAACGGCATCGCCGCAGCGCAGCGCATGCTGCAGACGGAGATCTGGCGCGAGCAGTTCGTCGCCGTCGAGGTCATGGCCTGCGTCGGTGGCTGCCTGGGCGGCGGCGGCGAACCGAAATCGATGGACCCGCTGGTGCTGGAAAAGCGCATGCGGGCCGTCTACGCCATCGATCAACAGGCGCCGCTACGCCGGTCCCACGAAAATCGCGAGGTGCAGTTGCTCTATGCCGGCGGACTGCAGGCGCCCGGCTCCGCCCGCGCACGGGCATTGCTCCACACCAGCTACGCCGCGCGCAATTCCAAGCGCCTGCTGCTGATGCGCTTTCTCGACTGCGTCGACCGTCGCGACGGCGCCGGCGCCGCCGCCCTGTGCCATCCCGACGCGACATGGTTTACCGCTTCGCCGTTGGGCGACATCCGGGGAGCGGAAGCCATCCGGACGCTGATTGACACGCGCCTGCCGGCGCGCAAGTACGGCCCGGAATATGCCAGGCACACGATGGTGTCCGCAGCAGAGATGGAAGATCTCGGCGTGATCACGCCGGCCGGCGAGCACTGCGCGTTCAGGCTGGAGGTGCGGCATATGCCTCGGGACGGCCTATCGACGACGGTGATCGATAGCCTGGCGCGGCTCCCGTGACGCGGTTGCGCCGGCGCTTCCCAACCGGGCCAGGTGCAGGCTCCGCAACATCGACTGCTTCTTCACCTGATGCTGCTGCATGCGCCGCAGGATATCGTCGAGCATCCGCACGGCGTCCAGCACGTAGGGTCCCTTGTTGAGCATGACGCATTCGGCACGGTCTGACATGGCGGCATCGGTGACCTCGGCCCGCGATGGCATGCCTCGCTGCAGCAAGGCCACTTCGTCGGCGGTGTTGGCAAACGACAGCTGCACGATGTCGGCGTGGGCGGCGACGAACTCCAGGTCCGCCAGATCCTTCGCGGTCAGTGCCGCCAGCCGCAGCGCGCAGCCGATGGCCGCAGGCGATGAACTCCTGCAAGCAGCGCAGGTCCAACCTTCGTGCCTCATTTCCGTGGAGAGCCATAATGAGCAACACCGCCGCGTATCATTTGGCTACGACCACGCTGACGAGCGCGCCATGCCGTGCACGCGCCTGCTGATTTCGCTGACCGCGGTTGGCTTCATGCTCGAGCTAGCGCTGGGCGCCAGGTTCGGCATCGCACTCGCGTTATGGCCGCTGGGGCATGGTTTTATGCCGTGGCAACTGCTGACCTATTGCCTGCTGCACGGCAGTCTCTCGCACCTGCTCTTCAATTTGCTCGGTTTGTGGATGTTCGGACGCGCCCTTGAGGCGGAATTCGGCCCGTCGCTGCTGCTGGCCACCTACCTTGCAAGCGTGCTGTCGGCCGGGGCGGCGCAACTGCTGTTCAGCAGCGTGAGCGGCTCGACGTTTCCAACCATAGGCGCATCGGGGGGCGTATTCGGTCTGCTGCTGGCGTTTGGCATCAGTTTCCCGAGGCGCGTGGTCGTGCTGCTGATCCCGCCGCTGCCCTTGCCGGCCTGGCTGGCCGTCGCGCTGTACGCGGGTGTGGAGTTGCTGCTCGGCGTCACCGGGTGGACGCCCGGGGTCGCGCACTTCGCCCATCTGGGCGGCATGCTCGGGGGTTATCTGGTCGTCCGCCGCCACGCCACGGGCAAACGCAAGGCCGGCTCGTCCTCAGGCAGCGTGCCATGAAACCACGCCTGCTGTCTGCCGGGAAAGTGATACGGTACCGCGACGCGACAGGCTGCCGTTTGCTGCGGCCGCCTATCGACGACAGGACTTTCCCGAGGTCCGGTCGAGCCCACCTTAGCTGACAGGAACCTGTAGCGCTCGCGCGATGCCGGCGTATGAATGCGCTAGAATACCCGCTGTTTTCAACGATGCGTAGCGCTTGCTTCCGCCGTATTTGTTGCATCTTAAAATTGTCCAGCCCTGTGAGGCATCACGACCTCGTAGGGCCCGCCGCATTCACCTGCTTTTCCTGATGTAAAACTGATGACCGATGAAAAAAATGGCGCTCGCCGCCCTAGTTCTGCCAGCGCGTTCTGGAACCCACGGCATAGCGGCCTGACCGCCGGCGCGCTCGTGATGGTGCTAAACGCCGGCGTTGTGCTGGCGCAAGTGCCGCAACTGCCGAAGGCGCCGCCATTGGCGGCCACGGCGGAGCTACCACATCCGCCCGCGGACACCGTGACGGTGCAGCGTGGCGATCTACAGCAAACGGTCGATGCCACAGGAAAATTGCAATTCCATCAGTTCGCGGACGTGGACGTCCAAGTGGCGGGCCGGATCAAAGAGATCCTGTTTGCCGTCGGCGACACGGTGCAGAAAGGCAAGGTGGTGATGGAAATATCACCTGCAGTCCAGGCAAACCAGATAGAAAGCAATCGCACGCAAATGGCGCGCCTGCAGGCCGAACTGGCAGACCAGCAAGCCCAGACGGACTTTGCCGAGCGGCAGTTCAAGCGCCAGACCCAGCTCAAGGCGCAAAATGCCACCCGCGAAGAAAGCTTCGAATCAAGCCGCATGAGCCTGTCTTCAGCCCGCGCCCGGGTGGACTCCATCAACGCGCAGATCCACCAGCTTGAGTCAACGCTGAAATTCGACGAGGAGAACCGCCAGCACACGCAGGTCCTGGCGCCGATTTCCGGCACCGTCGTGGCGGTGAATGCGCGCCCCGGACAAACAGCGAGCGCCGGGCAAGGGGCCGAGCCCCTGATGCGCATCGCGGACCTTGCGCAAATGACGGTGCAGGCACGCGTGGCGGAAGTCGATGTGACGCGCCTGCGACGCGGCATGACGGCCAATTTCAAGACGCCCGGTTATCCTGGCCGCGTCTGGTCGGGCAAGCTGCGGCAGGTAATTCCGGTGCCGGCCGAAAGCAAGGACGGGCAGACTTTTTACAACGTCCTGTTCGAGGTCAATAATCCGGAACAGGAGCTGATGAGCGGTATGACAACTCAGGTGCAATTTGTCATCGCGCAGGCCAAGAATGCGGTACTGTTGCCGGCCAATTTGCTAGGCAAGTGCGATGAGCAGGGATGGTATGAGGTCAAGGTGTTGAACGAGCATCGTCAGATCGTTGCGCGCAAGCTGAAAATCGGCGTGCGCAATCAGCAACAGGCACAAGTGCTGTCCGGCCTGGAAGCCGGCGAGCAATTGGTGATCGGTCCGGAACTCGCCGCCGCGCTTCGGCCAAAGGCCGCACCGACTGTCGATGCCGCCAATGCCGCGGGCATTCCGACATTGACAGCCAGACCGGCCGCTGCGGGCGCCAGTGGCGGCACGCCGGCTGCGACTGTCGTCGGCGGCGTCGATCCAACCGCAACGCCATGAAGCGCCGCTCTGCCTTCTCCGCGCCGACATTGGCCCCCATGCCGCAGGCATCCACGCTGGCGCTGTGCCTGGCCGGCGCGCTACTGGCAGGCTGCGCGCACACGATACCCGTGGCGGAACCGCCGCCGGTACTCGACTTGCCGGCCGGCTGGTCGCAGGCCGGAAAAACGGGCACCCCGGAATGGCCGGACACCCTTTGGTGGCAACGCTTTGGCAGCGCTGAGCTGAGCCAGTTGGTAGACGAGGGGCAAAAAAGCAATCTGGAACTGGCTGCAGCGCTGTCGCGTGTGCGCCAGGCAGAGGCCCAGGCACGGATTGCCGGGGTCGCCCTGTTGCCTACCGTCGATGCGTCAGCTGGCGCCAGCCGGAATCTGCCGCTCGGAAGCCATCACAACGCCAATGTGTCGTCCAGCGGATTGTTGCAGGTCTCTTACGAAATTGATTTCTGGGGCAAGAACAAGGCTGGCATCGCCTCTGCCGAGGCATCGCTGAGAGCCAATTTCTATGATAGGCAAACCGTCGCCCTGACGGTGACGAGCGCAATTGTATCGACCTATCTGCAAGTGCTGTCCCTCCACGACCGCCTCGACGTTGCACGCGAAAATGCGGACAATGCCGAGCATGTGCTGTCGCTGGTCGAAGCGCAGAGCAGCGTGGGCGCCGCCACCTCGGTCGACCTGGCACGCCAACGTTCCGCTGTTGCCAGCCAACATGCCGCGATCCCCGATCTATTGCAACAGGAGCGCGAGGCGCAATCGGCATTGGCCATCTTGCTCGGTCGCCCGCCGCAGTCCTTCCGCATCGGGAATGGCGGACTCGATACCATAGTCTTGCCGGACGTGACGCCGGGCCTGCCGTCCGAACTGCTGTCGCGGCGGCCCGATATCCGCCGTTCCGAAGCGATTTTGGCAGCCGCCAGCGCCAACGTGGAAGTGGCGCGCGCGGCGCTGTTTCCCAGCATCCGCCTGACAGGATCAACGGGCACCCAAAGCA
The DNA here is from genome assembly GCF_040369125.1 of Duganella hordei. Taxonomy (NCBI): domain Bacteria; kingdom Pseudomonadati; phylum Pseudomonadota; class Betaproteobacteria; order Burkholderiales; family Oxalobacteraceae; genus Duganella; species Duganella hordei. The sequence goes on along the minus strand of NZ_BPWI01000009.1, from coordinate 70,905 downwards.
GCGCCTTGCTATCGCTGCTCAATGGCCAGAATTTGTTCGCCAATGTCGGCACCTCGCTGGTGGCGCCGATTTTTGATGGCGGACGTCTGCGGACCGAGCGTGATCTGGCCATCGAACAAAAACAGGAGCTGGTGAACGCGTATCACTCGACCGTCCTTGCGGCTCTGGGGGAAGTAGACACCGTGCTGGGGCAGATCAGGAGTCTCGATGAGCAGCGCCAGTTAAAAAAGGTCGAACTGGAACAGACGCGCCTTGCCTTCAATTTGTCGGAAATCCGCTACAAGGCAGGGGCGGAAGACTTGATGACCGTGCTCGACACCCAGCGCAACCTGTCGGACGTGCAAAATGAGTTGGGAATATTGAAACTGAAGCGCCTGCAGGCCACAGTGTCCCTGTATAAAGCCCTGGGCGGTGGCTGGAAGGCCGGCTGACATGCGTTTTACGTCAGCGCTCGCCCTTGCGCACGCGTGAAAGACAAATTCGCGTTCAAAAGTGGACCTTGAGATAACACGGGCGTGCCGGTTCCTCCCGGTCGCAACCGGTGTCGCCGCCGGATACGCGGCTTTGCATTCCGTCTCGTTTTTCTCAACATTAGAAAGATCAATGGTGCTGTGATTGGAAGGAAGACATCAATCACAAAGGCTACATAGACAAAGCCTTGCCAGGTCGAGACCTAGGTGAAATCGGAAACCCAGAGTTGATTGGGCCGCTGTGCCTTGAACTGGCGCTGGACCCGGTGCAGCGGGCGGCCTCGATGCCTTCACGATGCAGCTGAAGCCGGACCTTTTCTGCACCATAGACCTGCATATTGGCTTGCCAGACGCGTTCAATTTGCGGGGCCAGCACCTCATCCCAACGGCGCAAAGTTTCGGATGTACAGCCTATCTGGGCTGCGATGGACGTGATGGCCGCCCACTGCGACTCATACTCGCTGCCGGCCTCTTGGACCATGCGCACGGCGCACTCATCACTTCAGCAGAGTATCGGACTGATTTTTCTTCATGGCGGCTCCATTTTCTCAAATCTTGGAGCCTCCTTCAAACACGGGGCGATTCATTTCGGAGCAGCGGGTTTTTGTTGTCTTTAATTTCAATCAGCGCGCAGTCACCGTCACCGGGATCGTCAGCTGGGCGCTGCCTCCGGCATTATCGGTCACCGCCACCTTCAATTGATAGCTGCCGGCCACCGGCGCGCTCCAGTACGGCATGACGCTCAGGCCGTTGGACTGGAACATCATGCCCAGCGGCACCCCGGAGATCGTGATCGACACCGAACTGGCGCCATTGTCCACGATGGTGATCAAGCCCGTCATCGGCTTGCCCGCCACGCCCGTCATGGCCGCGGCCGTGATCACCGGGCCACCGGCGGTGATTTGCACCGTGTACCTGGCCTGGCCGCTCAAGCCGGTCTTGCTATCCTTGGCGGTGACGGTGACGGTGTAGATACCGGCCACCGGCTTGGCCCAGCTGACCAGGCCCGCAGTGCTGATCGCCATGCCGGACGGCGCGCCGCTCAGCGCGTAGGTGACCGGATTGGCATTGCTGGCCGCCGCCGAGAACGACAACGCCACGCCCACCTTGCCGCTGATGGTGCCGGAAGTCAGCACCGGTGCCGACAACGGCGCGATGACGACGGTGTACACGCCCTGCCCGCTGAGGCCGGTCTTGCTGTCCTTGGCGGTCACGGTGACGGCGTAGGTCCCGGTCACCGGCGCTGCCCAGCTGACCACGCCGGCGCTGCTGATGCTCATGCCGGACGGCGCCCCGCTCAGTGTATAGCTGACCGTATTGGCCGCAGCGGTGGAAACCGTAAACGTCAACGCTGTCCCGACCGTGCCCTTGATGCTGGCCGAGCCCACCTGCGGCGCGGCGGCGACGGTCAGGCCCGACAGCGTCGACAACAGGCTGGACACGTTCGGCGTGCCCAGGCCGGTCAACTGATCGTAGCCGGTCTTGGCGGTGCAAGCAGCGCAGCTGCCGTCGCTGCCGGCGGTGACATCGGCAAAGGCGGATGCGTAGGTGCCCGGCACGGCGGCGATCCCGCCATACAGCGCCGCATGCGGCGCGCCCATTGCCGCCTTGCCGCTCAGCGCGCGGGTGGCGTTGGCCACCGCGATCAGGCCGGCCCACTGCGGCGTCGACAGGCTGGTGCCGCCCACGCTGCCCCAGCGCACTGTAGTGCTGCCGGGCGCGATCATCGCCACGTACTGGCCGGACGATGGATCGGCATTGAAGGCGACATCGGCCACCGTGCGGCGCGTGGGCGTGCCCATGCCCGGCACGGCGCTGGTCTGGTAGCTCGGCGTGGCCGTGTACAGGCTGACGCCGCCGCCGGTGCCGGACCAAGCCACTTCGGAACGCAGTCCGCTGCCACTGTAGCTGAGCGTGGTGCCACCGACCGCCAGCACATGCGGCGCGACCGCCGGCCACGACACGCCTGCGCCGGAGTCGCCGGTGGCGGCCAGATAGGTCATGCCGGTGGCGGCGAATACGCTGTCGGAGGAGACGGTACCGCTGCTTTCAGCGCCGCCAAAACTCATCGAGACGATGCCTGGCCCCATCGCGTTGGCCAGCTTGGCGCCGCCCAGCAGATTGTTGTAGCTCGCGTCGGCGGTTTCGATCAGCACGATGCGGGCCAGTGGCGCGGTGGCGTGCGCCCACTGCACGTCGAGGGTGATTTCGCTGGCCCAGCCGGAGTCGTACGCGGGCTGGGTCGCGGTCATGGCGCCGCTGGCGGTGCTGTACACCACGGCCAGTTCGCAGCCGCTGGTGGAGGCGGCGGCCAACGGCAGGCTGGCCGTGGGAGCGATGGTCTTGGTGGTGCAGGCCGGCAGGCTGAATTTGGTATTGAACGCGGCCAGTTCGGCGACCACGTTCGGGTCATGCTGGGCGTCGAGGATGTAGATGGTCTGACCGGCGCCCAGCTGGGCCGCCTGGGCCGCCGTCAATGCGCTGCCGGCCGCCGGCAGCGCCGGCAAGCCATAGGCGGCGCGGATCTGGGCCGGCGTGTAGGTCGCCACCACGCCGCCGGAGGCTGCCGGTGCGGCGGCCGCTTCCGGGCTCAGGCTGCGCATGGCTTCCAGGTGACGGCCGCGCAGCGCCTGCATGGTCAGGCGGCGAGTTGAAAGGTGCTGGAATTCAGTCGGGACAGGCTGTGCGTGCACCGGTGCGGTGGCGCTGTCGGCATGGTCGTCCGGCGCCGCCAGTTCGACCGGCGCCATGTGGAACGACGGCAGCGCCATGCGCTGGGCATCTTCGGCCGGCAGCGTGCCGGCATCCAGCACCAGCGTGGTCGAGCCGGTTGCGAGGGGAGCTGCGCCCTGTATCAGACGCGGTTCCGTAGAGTTGTCAGTGCCGCCCGCGCCGCATGCGCTCAGCACGGCAGCCGCACACAGCGCGAGCGCCGGCAGCGCAACCGCGGATGGGTTAAATTTTGCTAAATATTGATCTTTCATCATCCGCCTTGGCGCCGCCATTTGTATCCGCACGGAAATTATCGCACATTATTTACGCATTACAAGTTTGGGAACGCCGGGTATAAACAAAAAGGCCGCTGATGATCGAAATCGAATCATCAACGGCCTCACTTTTGCAATTTAAGTCAACGACTTAGAGCGAGCTCGTCACTCCCACTCGATTATCAATTGGCCCTGTAAGCTACTGACTATTCAAAGGTTTTCCGGCGCCTACATTTTGACGTACCATCAGCGATACCATCAAAGGAAATCGGCAGGACAGCAGATGAGTCGGTGGTGTCTCGACACTACGAATCGCCGGCTGCACTCCCAATGATCACGTTACTCCATCTCGCGCATGGCGGCTCCATCGCCAGCGGGATCCGACGAGAACAGTGTTTTTCTTAGCAGCGCGGGTCATATGGCGATGCAAATCCAAAGCTGCGGGGGATCAAAAAACCCTCGCAAAGAAGGCGCTGATTGAATGGGCCGAAATGCGCCGATCCCGCCTGGTTCAGAACGTATAGCGATATGACAGACTGATCTGTATCCGCTCGACTGTAAGCAACTTACCGGTCGCGGTTGACGCTCAGTAGCGCTATCTAGCCCGCCGTAACTCCTCTACCTCATGTTCAACCCATGTTGGGTAACAGGCTCTAGCTCAGTCCGCGTCCCGCGATGACATCGGATGTTTTGTACCGGATCGTTCCTTCTCTACGTTCGCTAGGACCTCGACAAAAGTCCGTACCTTCACCGGCCGAAAGCGTGCCGATGGAAACACCACATGGATACCCCCAACGGACAGGCGCCACTGCGGCACAACATGAATCAGACGCCCCGTTTCAAGATCGTCCCCGATCGCATAATCGGGCAGCACCGACACCCTCCTCCCTCTCGTACGGCTTCGCGCACAGCCAAGGTGGTATCCAGAAAGATGGACGCTGAAGTACAGACCGAGCGACGTTCAATCTCATTGAATGAGAAATTCCATCGCAACGGCTCCCGTAGAGCGGTATTGTGAATCGCCACGAGTCTGCTAGTGATCCGATCGGTGGTGTCGGATCCATCTCAATAACTCAACACTGTTACACATGCTTACCCAGGAAACGACTTCCGTACATCCCTTTCCCGACTTCAGCCGTTATTGGTATAACGGCGCGACGTCAGCGCCATACCGGAGAACCAAAATGGAAACCACCGCTACCTCGAATCGCATCCACCCACTGATGGCCGCAGCCGCTGTTTCGCTGACCTTAGTCAGCTTGGTCGGCGCTGCGGCGATGGCTGGGCTTTTACCTAACTCCCATGGCGCGGTTGTGACCAGCCCGGCAATGGAAGTGATGAACAATGGCACTTCTGCGCTGGCACAGCAGTCGGCACCAACACCCATCGTGCGGGAAGTTGTTCGATACAGAACCGTAGTACATCATGAATATCCTCGTCGCCGTGACACCGCCTATGACAGCGACCGCACCCCACTGGCACAAGCTGAGCCTGCTCGCGAATATCGACCAGCATCTACTTATCAGCAGCCAGCTCAGGTTGCCCAGAACAGTCCGCTTGGCATCGGTATCGGCGCTCTGGTAGGCGGTTTGGTGGGCAGCCATGTGGGTGGCGGCAACGGCCGCACTCTGGCGGCAATTGCCGGTGCCGTTGGTGGCGGCTACGTCGGTAACGAAATCGCCAAGCACAACCAGTCCTTCGGCCAGCAATAACGCCGGCCCGACTTCAGAAAATACGGGAGGAAGCATCATGAAAATCAGGACCAGATGGGCACTGTTAGCCCTCGCCCTACCAGCTGCAGCTTTTGCCGCCGAATATCAGACCGTCGACCGACCTCGCCAGGAATGCTGGAACGAGCCGGTTCAGGCGCAGCAGCGCGGCGACGACGCCGGTGGCGCAATCATCGGAGGTATTGCTGGCGGCTTGCTTGGCTACCAGGTCGGACATGGGAACGGCCGTACAGCAGCAACGGCCGTCGGTGCAATCACAGGTGCGATGGTCGGCGAGCGTATGTCATCCCCGTCGGGCTACTACACTCAGAATGTGCAACGCTGCAGCACCGTCATTGACCATGTTCAAGTACCTGTCGAAGACGCACCAGCTCAGGTGTGGGTCGAAGAGCAGCCGGTGTACGTACCACGCGCCGAATACTATTACGTCCGTCCAGTCGACCGCGAATATCGGGAACACCGGGACCACGAGTGGCACGAACGGCGACATGAACGTGACGAAGACCATCGTTACCGCGAGCGTGACGACTAAATGACATGGCTCCGCGCGCCCAATGCCTGCGGTAATAATTGAACAGATTACAGTCGCACCAAGCCCAGCGCATTATTGGATTCCGGGCCATTGGAGCTGGCACCATAACGAATGGGAATGGTCACGCGGCCATTGGGAACGATAGCCAGTAGCATCCCTGGCTACATTTATGTAGGTACGCCCTGAGAGTGGTTCTCAGGGCGCGGTGCTCATCGCCCCTGCACATCGCTCAGTGGCTTGCAAGCGGAATGAAATGCCCTCCAGCTGCGAACAGGCCGTATCCCGGTTATTCCATGGCATGTGCGTTTACAAGCTAAACTGAGCCATCGGTTTTGCCCCGCCTGCGAAGCCACGCAACACCGTTCCAGGAGTGACGAGGATACCAACGACGACTTTGCTTCCTTGGCCTCGTACGTCGAATCTATTAGGCCTAGCAACTAGGACTGCGAGAAGCAGGTCCGAAGTAGCGGCGCGCCCCACGTGCTCTTTCGTTTCCTGCCCAAGATTCGCACGATGCGTTTCTGCTCGCAGGATTGTTCTGAAAATCCTTGTGTTGGTGGTTCGATTCCGCCCCGGGCCGCCAAGAACATACTTCACGCAACGCCCACTTATGCAAGTGGGCGTTGTCGATTCTTGGATTCGTAGTCCTCGTGTCCGGTCTATTTCCCGTCACAGCTCGCCCCCCAACTTCCTGCATCGACGCTATCACCCACCAACAAGGGTTCAATCGAATCGGTAGCTGAGCGCAAGAAGCCCGGCGTCGAGCGTACGCCGTCGCACCAACGGATTGCTGCGAATGGCGTCGTCCAGCCAGGTACGGCGCAGGTTGGCAATCGCATACCAGCGTCCGCTCAAGTGGGTTTCTATCAGCAGCGCGGCATACGGATTGGTGGCCGAACGGGGCACGCCGTCGTAGTAGCGGACGTAGTTGTCCGAGCGATATTCGACGCCAGCCTGCGGATACAAAGCGAAGCGGTCAAGCTCGATTTCCGCCGCATACATCAGGTCGAGCATGGTGCCCCGCGATTTGCCGAGGTCGCGGTAAAGGTTGACCATCAGGGCGCCCACCGGCGTCACCTGCAAGGTTCCCAATCCCAACGGCAGCGAGGAGTTTCGGTGCGCCAGCGGCATCGTGCCGCCGCTATAGCCGTCCTCCAATACCCGGGTTAACAGCTCCAAACTTCCATAGCCTGCCGGCGCCAGTTTGACGCCGAAGGTGTCGATGCGCGCGAAAAACTGCGCGTAATCGAAATTGGCGTACGGAACAGCGCTGCCCCTGCGCGACTGCGCCGGGACCGCAACAGGTGCAACGCTCACCCCCAGCCCGAGATCGCCCACTACATGGGGGGGCGTTTCCTGCGCCTGCGCGCAGCTCGCGTACAGCAGCGCCATCGCGCTCCATCGTACGGGAAACAGCGTCACCGAAAGGCTCCGACGATGAGCGCGACGTTGCTGCCACCGAAGGCAAACGAATTCGACATGGCCGCCTGCAGATCCAGTCCACGCCGGCATTCGCGCGGCACGAAGTCGAGATCGCACTCGGCATCGGGCTGGTCGAGGAAGGCTGTCGGCGGCACCATGCCATGGCGTACGGCCTGCGCGGTCAACACGAATTCCAGGGCGCCGGCGGCGCCCAGCGTGTGGCCGTGCATGGACTTTGTCGAGCTGACCAGCAGCTTGCGCGCCAGCGGGCCAAAGACATGCTTGATCGATGCGGTCTCGGCCAAGTCGCCGGCGGCGGTGCCGGCACCATGGGCATTGATGTAGCCTATCGCCGACGGCGGCAAGCCCGACTGCGCCAAGGCCTGCCGCATGGCCCGCGCCTGGCCCTCGGCATCGGGCCGGGTGATGTGGGTGGCGTCGTTGCTCGTGCCGTAGGCGACCAGTTCGGCAAGAATGACGGCGCCGCGCGCCTGCGCGGAGGCCAGCGATTCCAGCATGACGGCGGCGCCGGCCTCTCCCAGCACCAGCCCACCGCGTCCGGCAGAGAATGGCCGGCACGAGCGTTCGGGATGGTCGGCATCGAGCGGCGCCAGCACACGCAAGGCATCCCAGGCACTGACCACGCCATAGCTCAACAAGGCCTCCGAACCGCCCGCCAGCACGCGGTCGGCGTAGCCGTGGCGGATATGGCGATACGCTTCGCCGATGGCTTGCGCCGACGATACGCACGCGCTGCTGTAGTTGTTGACGCTCCCCTGAAAGCCGCAACGCAGCGCGATTTGCGCCGCCGCCGCATTGGTCATGCCGGCCACGACGGACATGGGCCGCACCCGGCTTTTGCCTTCGATGAACAGGTCGACATAGCCTGACTCCACGGTGAGCGCGCCACCCATGCCGCTGCCCCAAAACACTCCGCTGCGCTCAGGTTCCACGCCGGCGTCCAAACCCGAATGCGCCAGCGCTTCGCTGGCGGCGGCCCAGCCCAGCAACGAGAAGCGATCGAAGATCGGCAGCTCCGACGGCTTGACCAGCTCGGGCAACGGGTCGCGTATCTGCGCCGCCGGCGTTCCGGGCCGCTGGCGCTCGCCCGCCAGCCGCAACAGGCCAATGCCGCTATGGCCCGCCAGCGCCTGCTCGAAATTATGGTCGGCGCCAACGCCCAGCGCCGAAACGGCCCCCAGGCCGGTGATCACCACGCGTTGCGGGTTCATGCGCTGGCCGCCTTGTTGGCCAGGTAGCGATCGATCTGGTCGGCGATGTCCTGCACCACGTGCAGCTTGGGACGTTCGTCGCCTACCTGGATGCCGAATTCCTCCTCCAGGTCGAAGATAAGTTCGATCACGGTCAACGAATCGGCGCCCAGCGCTTCAAGTTCGGTTTGCGGCTCGATGGTACTCTCCGGTACATCGAGGCTTTTGGCCAGCAGTCTGGCAACAGCGGGGAATGAGCTCATGATAGTCTCCGAAATAACAGATTAAGGTCGGCTCAGCAGGACATGTTCGGCGGAAGGTGCTGGTTGAAGAACGCGACGGTTTCATCGGCAACGCGCTCCTTCTCGTTATCCAATGTGATGATGTGGTAGCTGTCGTGCAGAATGATCTTGCGCCGGCTCGGCGAGCTGATGCTGCGCTCGACCAGGTCGGCACTCTTGGTGCTGGCCACGTCGTCCTCCTCCGCATGGATGATCAACGCCGGCGCGCACACCTTGGACAGTTGGCCGCGCACCAGTTTGATGAGACGGTGGGCCTGGAAAATGCCTTCCGCGGACAGGCGCGAGGCGCCCGCCGCCGACGAATCGCTCACCTGCATTTCGCGGGCGATCCAGCGCCGCAGGTTTTCATTTTTCAGACCGTACGGATAGCGCTCCTGGTACGAATACCAATACCGCGCCGGCGTGTAGTAGGCCAGCGGCAGCAGGAAACGGTACTTGGGCAGGCTCCAGCCATCGTACGACAAGGTGGTGGCCAGCAGGCCGAGCGCGGCGATCTGGTCGCCGCGCTCGATGGCCAGGCGCAGCGCCAGCACGGCGCCGATGCACAGCCCCACCACCGAGACGCTGGCGTGGGTGTGCCTGAGTTGGTCGAACAGCCGCACGACTTCCTCATACCAGCGTTCGCTCCGCGTCGTGTCATAGGAATCCGCCTGGCCGGACGCGTAACCGTAGCCCGGTATCAGCGGAATAACCACGGAGTATCCTGCGCGTTGCAGGCGCTTGCCCACATACAGCATTTCCAGCGGGTTGCCCAGTAGTCCGTGCAGCGCAAGCGCGGCATGCGGACCGCCTGCCAATTCAATAGTCTTCATACCACCCTGTTCAAACAACGCTCTGTACCGGCAGCGCAATGGTTCTCAATCGTTGTCGCCACGATCGCTAAAATAAGGGAATGCCAGCGGCAGCAGCAGCAACGTGAAAAATGTCGCCGACACAATACCACCTACGATCACCACTGCAAATGGGCGTTGGGTTTCCGAACCGATCCCGTGCGACAAGGCGGCGGGCAGCAGGCCCAGCCCCGCCATCAGCGCCGTCATCAGGATCGGGCGAAGGCGTGCCAGCGCGCCCAGCACCGCACTCTGGCTCGGTGAGCCATTGCTGCGCGCGATCTCGACAATTTGCTCGACCATGATAACTCCGTTTTGCACGGAAATTCCAGCGACGGCGATAAACCCCACCGCCGCCGATACCGAAAAATGCAATCCTGCCAACGCCAGCCCGGCAATACCGCCGATCAGCACGAACGGTACGATGGCCAGCACCAGCATCGCGCGGCGCACCGAGCGGAAGGCCCAGAACAGCAGCGAGAAGATCAGCAGCACCGTGATCGGCACGATCACCGCCAGCCGCTTGACCGCGCGCTGCTGGTTTTCAAACTGCCCGCCCCAGGTGATGCTGTAACCGGGCGGCAGGCGGACCTGCTGCGCCACCAGTTGCTGCGCCTCGGCCACGAAGCTTCCCTGGTCGCGCCCCAGCAGGTTGGCCTTGACCGAAGCGTTGCGCGAGCCGCCCTCGTGGATGATGCGCGCCGCCCCCTGGCGCACCCCGATATGGGCGACCGCCCCCAGCGGCACCGTCCCCGCCCCGCCCGGCAACGGCACCGGCAACGCTGCGATGTCATCCACCGAGGCGCGATATTCCGGCTTGAGGCCAACGATGATGTCGAACCGGCGATCGCCTTCAAAGAAGGTGTTGACGGCATTGCCAGCCAGCGCTGCCTGCAGCGCAGTGTTGACGTCGGCACGTTGATGCCCAGCCGGGATGCGCTCGCGGTCGATCACGACGTAGAGCTCGCTTTGGCCACCGATGCGCACGGCCGCCAGGTCGGCCGCGCCCGGTATGCGGCCCAGCACGGCCGCGATCTGCTCGCTCTTCTGCGTTAGCACGTCCAGGTCGGGCCCTGCGATCTTGACGGCGATCTCCCCCTTGACGCCGGACAGCGCTTCCTCGACGTTGTCCTCGATCACCTGCGAGAAATTGGTCGGCACGCCGGTCAAGCGTCAAGCAGCACCGCCGGCAGTATGCCCTGTGTATTGCTGCGGACGTTAATCGCCACCTGCAAAACCTGCTCCGCATAAGCCCGCGCCTCAGTAAATTTGCGACCCTTCAGATAGCAGCTCGATGGGGAAGGCCTGACCCGCAGTGGATGTTTCTCTTAGCAGTGCGGGTCGGGTGGCAACGCAAACCTAAGGCTGAGGACGGGACAAAAATTAGCGAAAATCAACCTACCGGCGCGCCGGCGATGAACAGCAGCGAGTCGCCCGGAAGAAAGAGCAGGATCTCCACTCTGATGAAGATCACCATGAACAGCAGCGGGTAGACTCAGCCGCCATGCAGCGCCACCGACAGGTGCCCGTCGAGATTACCGGGCCATGCCACCAGTGGCGCCAGAAAGTCTTGCACTACTTGCCCTCTAAGTTAGATAACACCACGGTCACCATCAGGCCCGTGCCAGCCGGATTGGCGTCCAGCCGCACCAGCGCGCCATGGGCGTCGGCAACGCTCTTGACGATCGACATGCCCAAGCCGCAGCCCCAGACGGCATTGCCGTCCGGCCGGTAGAAGCGGTCGAACAGGCGCTCGCGCTCCTCGGCCGGCACGCCGGGGCCGTTGTCGACTACCCGCAGCCAGGGCCTGCCCTGCTCCAAGCCGGTGGCAACATCCACCTGGCCTCCCGGTTGCGTATAGCGCAGCGCGTTGTCGACCAAGTTGCTCAACAGGACAGCCATGCCTTCCAGCTGCACAGTGGCGCGCACCGCCAGCGCGTCGGCTGCGACGCCGAGATCGATGCGCCGGCTCTCGGCATAAATCGCGTGGTCGGCCACCACCTGCTGCGCCAGTCCAAGCAAGTCGCAATCGGTGCGCGGCGGGTCGCGCGGCTGTTCCTGACGGGCCAGCGTCAACAACTGTTGTACCAAATGGGTGGAGCGGTCCAGGCGTTCATGCAGCTTGCGGAAGGAAGTCTCGCGCGACTCATCGCTGCCAGCCCGCTCAGCCAGTTGCAGTTGGAGTTTCAAGGCGGTCAGCGGCGAGCGCAGTTCGTGTGCGGCGTCCGCCACGAAGGTGCGTTGCACCGACATGGCATGATCCACTTTTTGCAGCAGGCTGTTGAGCGCGAGGACGATGGGCCTGAGCTCCGGCGGCAGCCCTTCGTCATCCAGCGGCTGCAGCGCGCTGGGCGAGCGCCCGCGCACTGCCTGCGTCAGCCGCTGCAGCGGCCGCATCGAGCGTCCGACCACGATCCAGATCAGCAGCGCCATCACCGGCAGCAGCAACAGCAAGGGCGGCGCGATCCGCAGCGCCATGTGCGCGGCCACGCGCTGGCGTACGGCGATGGGCTGCGACACTTGGACCTGGTGATCCTGCCGCTGCTCCATGTAGATGCGCCAGCGCGCCCCTGCATAGGTCACGCTGCTGTAGCCTTGCTTCGCCGTGCGCGGCAGCGCCGATCCGGCCTCTGACGTGTAGACCAGCGTACCCTGTGCGTCCCACAGCTGCACCAGAAACTGATCGTCGGCATCCGGCTCGGGCGGCACCCGCAGGTTGGTGCCGAGCTGAAGCGGCAGCGCCCACGCCAGCTGGCGCAGACGCTGGTCCGATTGCTCGTCCGCTTCGTGATCCGCCAGCGAATACAGCAGCATGGCTGCGGCCAGCGTGCAGACTAGGGTCCCGAACAACAGGCCGATCAGCAGATGCGCGCGGATCGATTTCATGCGGCGATGGCCAGCTTGTAGCCGACGCCGCGCACGTTCTTGATGAATTCCGCGCCGAGCTTCTTGCGCAAATGATGGATGTAGACGTCGATGGCATTGCTTTCGATTTCCTCGCCCCAGCCGTAGATATGGTCTTCCAGTCGGGCCTTGGACACCACGCTGCCCGGCACCTCCAGCAAGGCCCGCAGCACGGCGAATTCGCGCGCCGACAGATGCAGCGGCAGATCGTTCAGGGTGGCCGAATGCGCCGCCATGTCGACCGACAGCGCGCCGTAGCTGACCAGCGCCTGCGTTTGCGGCCCTCGCCGGCGCAGCAGCGCGCGGATGCGCGCCATCAGTTCGTCGACGTCGAAGGGCTTGACCAGATAGTCGTCGGCGCCGCTGTCCAGTCCCTCGACCCGCTCCGCCGTGGCGTCGCGCGCCGTGACGATCAGCACCGGCCGCTCGCCGCCCTGCCCGCGATACTGACGCAGCAGCTGCATGCCGGGCTTCTTCGGCAGGCCGAGATCGAGCAGCATCAGGTCGTAGACATCCTGCCGCAGGGCCAGCGCCGCGCTGTCGCCGTCGCGCACCCAGTCGACCGCGTAGTTCTCGCCGCGCAGCGCTTCCTCCATGCTTTCGCCGATCATAGGATCGTCTTCAACCAACAGCAGCCGCATCGCCGCACTCCTTTAACCTCTCAAGCGATGCAGTGTAGACCCGGCTTCATTAACCGGGCATTAACGAGAACATCAACGCGTTCAGTATTCCACCGTCTTCAAGCGTTGGGTCTTGCCATAGTGATCATCGAAGCCATAAATATCAATGTGCACCCTGCCGCTGGCACGCACCTTCACCTGCGCCCAGGCATACATGCGGTCCTGCGGATTGGCGCTAGCGCCCGGCTTGGCCGTGAACGGTGACCCGCCCGAGCCGACGATCACCTGCCAGGCCTTGCCGCCGCTGGCCAGGGTGGGCTGCTGCGCGTTGAAGATGTGCTGGTGGCCGCTGAAATAGGCGGCCCCGTATTCCTCGACCACGGCCCAGAAGGCGCTGGCGTTGTCCGGGTAGATGTCCATGCCGTCCGGCTCCACGCCCGCCCTGTACAGATAGGTGTAGGCCGGCTTGTGGCCGAAAACGAAGAAGCGTTTGGCGCCGCGCGCCTTGGCTTGCCTGAAGTCCTCGGCCAGCCAGTGCGCCGGGCCGTGGCCATCGTTGCCCACAGGGTCGGTGGAAATGACAGCGAAGTGGCTGCCGCCGGCGTCGAAGGAATACGTCAGCTGCGCGAGGCTGGTGCGGTTGCCGTCCGGGCCGTCGACCGGCGGCGTGTTGTTCACGTCGTAGGCCGTGGCCTCGATGCCGGTGACGGCCTCCCAGCGCGCCGTATCCAGTATCAGGTCGCCCATGCTCTCGCGCCACAGGTTCTCGTTGTCCACGGTGGCGGTCTTGGTGGTCTTGCCGGCGGCGTCCTTGCCCTTGAACTGGATCTCGTGATTGCCGCTGACCGGCACCACGTAGGTGCCGTTTTCCATCAGGCCCGCCACCATGCCGCGCCAGTAGGCGTACTCGCGCGCGATCGCGGTCCGGTCGGCGGTGTAGCCCATGATCATGTCGCCGTTGAAGAACAGGGCCTTCGGCTTCGCCGCCTGGATCTCGCGCAGGATGCGCGACAGCGCCCTGGTGTTCTGCAGGTAGACTTTGTCCTGCGCGGTGGCCGCCGTCCCGGGGTCCTCGCGCGAGTCGCCGACGGTGGCAAAGGACATCACCACCGGATCGGGCTTGGCGGCGTGTGCTTGGCCGGCGCTGGCCAGCACCAACGCCAGTACAGCGGAGGCGCCCAGCCGTTGCAATGTAGTCGACATGCCGCCTCCTTAGAAGTCTGCGCTGGCCGAGAACGTGTAGCTGCGTTCCGGCACGAAGGTATACTGGTCGAACGCCACGCCCTTGCTGTTCGGCGAAATGGCGGTTGCATCCTGCTTGTTGAACAGGTTGTTCACGCCGAGCTGCAGCTTGACCGCCTTGACGAAGCCGCCGTTGACCTTCATACGGTAGCCGGCCGTGAAGTCGGTCACGGTGTAGGAAGCGACCTTGTAGGCGGACGGTTCACCGTCGCTGGCGTACTGGCTGCCAACGTTCTTGGCGATCAGCGAACCGAACATGCCGTGATCCTTGTACAGCACGCCCAGTGCGGCGGTCGACTTCGGCACCTTGGCGATCTGCAGGCCGGTGCTCTTGGATTCCGCGCGGTTGATGGAACCGTTGGCGTGCAGTGAGAAGCCGCTGCCCACATAGTAGGTGGCGGCACCTTCGATGCCCTTGTAGACCACGCCGCCCTGGTTATAGTAGACCAGGTCATTGCCGATGCCGGTGGAAGCGATCTTGTTGTTGAAGTCGATGTAGTAGATATCGCCGTCCAGCGTCAGGTTGGACGACTGGTGCACGGCGCCCAGTTGGTAGTTGGTCGAGGTCTGCGGCTTCGGCGTTCTGAGGTTCGGGTTATTCACGTAGAACATCGACAGGTCCGGCACCAGGAAGCCGCGCGCGGTCTGGGCGTAGGCGGACCAGTTGCCGTTGATGGCGTAGTTCGCGGTCAGGAACGGCAAGGTGGTGTCGTAGGTCTGGTCGGCCTTGGTCGGAATGCGCGTGCCCTGGTTGACAACGGCGTCCAGCGAGCGCTTGAAGTTGACGTATTTGACGCCCGGCGTCACCGTCCATTGCGGCGCCACCGCCCATTCGAATTCGACGAACGGCTGGTACTGCTTCCACGACGAGTTCTGTTCATACGACACGTTCTTCGGCGCGGTCGCCTCCTTCGGATTGGGCACGTTCAGCGTCCAGTCCAGATCGTACGTGTGGCGCTCGGTGTCCGAGTTTTCCAGCCACACGCCGGCGCGCAGCAGGCCCGCTTCCAGGCGCTTGGTCAGCTTGAAGATATCGCCGTTGACGCGGTAGGAATTGAGCTTGTTGTAGCCGGGGACGTTCTTATTGCCGGCGGCGCCGGACTTGGTGCCGTTGGCGGTGCCACCGCTGGCGTCCTGGCCGGAGAAGGTGTTGTTATCGTAGGCGTAGGTGTACAGCGTGTTGTCCAGCGCCCAGCCCTGGCCCAGGTTCGACTGCAGGCGGATGTATTCGAAGTCCGTGCGCTTGTCGTTGTAGTTGTAGCCGTAGTAGTTCTGGCTGGCGGGGTCCTTGTTCAGCGAATAGTTCTTGCCGTACAGCGCAACCTGGGCCAGCGTGACGCCCGCCTTGTCCGGCACGAAGCTGTGGATCTTGTTATAGGTCGAGAACAGCGTCAGCGTGGTGTCCTTCGCCAGCGGCACGGCAAGCTTGAACTGGTAGTTGTCTTCCTTGACGCCGCTGTAGGTCTGGTAGCCGTCGCTGGTCAGGCGCGAGGCGTTGAACATCATGCGCGCGTCGCCGAATTTTTCCAGGCGGCCGGAGTCAATCTCCGCGCCCCATACCTTGGTATTCCACGAACCGTAGGTTGCGTATGGCGAGAAGCGCATCTCCTCGGACAGCTCCTTGGAGAACAAGTTGATCGAGCCGCCGAAAGTGGCCTGGCCCAGATTGCTGGCATTGCCCGGGCCGCGCTCGATCACCATGCCGCCGATGATACGGGCCGGGAAGTAGGAGGTCGAGTGGTGGGTGGGATTGTTGGTGTCGCCGAACGGGATGCCGTCATAGGTGACGTTGTATTCGCCGTCCTGGAAGCCGCGCAGCGTGACCTTGGTCTCGCCCAGGCCCGGACCGTTGGCCGACAAGCCGGAACCGATGCTCGGCGCTATGCGCGCGACGGCGTTGAAGTCGGCCAGCGGTGTGACAGCCTGCTCGATGAAGGTAGCGGTGATGATCGACTGCGGCTGCGTCGCCTGCAGCGATGACTGCACCGGCGCGCGGTTAACGGCGTTGGAACCGGTGATCACCACGCGGCTTTTGATCGCCTCCGAATCCAGCGCCGTATTCGACAGCGGCACGTCGTCCAGCGCCGGCGGCGCGGCGGTTTGCGCGTGGGCGGCGCCGGACATCAGGGCCAGTGCCGCCAGGACGTGGGCCGACATCGCCGACAGGACCAGTTGCTGTTTTGGAGTCTTCATATTGTTTTCCAGTTTGCGGGGTGTAGAAATCGGCAAGTCTAGAAACCAAATATGACAGCATCATGAATCATTTTGATAATCTTTCACGGCTTCGCGGCAGGCGTGAGGCCCTGCTTTGAAGGGCAAAAATATGCAGCGCGCGCATCATAGCAGCCCGAGCATTAACGCTGAATTAAGACTTCATCATGAATGCTTTTAATGGGCGCTTAATGCTCCGTTACGTAGCATGCGAAGCATGCGAAAAATCCACCTCATCACCGTCATCATCATCGCCGCCGCCGGCCTGGCAGCCTACGGCCTGCGGGCCGTCGCCCCGCCTCCACCGGCAGCCAAGAAACCACCGCTGGTCGCCGTCACCGTCGCCCGGCAGCAGGATCTGCCGCTGGAACTGAGCGCGCAAGGCCACCTGGTCGCGCTGAACCAGGTCGACATCCGGCCACAGCTAACCGCCACCATCACGGCGGTCCACTTCAAGGAAGGCGACGAGGTCAAGGCCGGCCAGCTGCTGTTCACCCTCGACAGCGGGGACGCTACCGCCCAGCTGCAGCGCTTCGAGGCGCAGGCGGCGCAGATCCAGGCGCAGCTGGCCGACGCCAACCGCGACTACGGCCGCTCGTCGGAACTGGTCAAGTCCCACTTCATCACTTCCAGCGCGGTCGATACCGCCGCCAGCAAGGTCGATGCGCTCAAGGCCCAGATGAAAGCGGCGCGGGCTGACATCGACAGCGCGCGGCTGGTGGTGGCGCACACCCGCATCACCGCCCCGATCTCCGCGCGCACCGGCGCCGTGACGGTCCATCCCGGCAGCCTGGCGCAGACCACCGCCGCCGCGCCGCTGGTGACGTTGGCCCAGTTCGCGCCCATCGGCGTGGAATTCAACTTGCCGGAGCAGTACCTGCCCGCCATCCTGCGCGCCCGCGCGCAAGGCCCGGTACGGGTGCGGCTCGAAGGCGCCGACGGCGAGCAGGTCGCCGGCTCGCTCAGCTTCATCAACAACACCGTCAACAGCGACAGCGGCACCATCAGCCTGAAGGCTACCGTGCCGAACGAGCGCAGCACGCTATGGCCCGGCGCCTATGCGCGCATCACCGTGCTGGCCGGCGCCGACAAGAATGCCGTCGTGCTGCCGCCGCAGGCCGTGCTTGAGGGGCCGGGTGGCCGCTTCGTCTTCCTCGCGACGGAGGATGGCAAGGCCAGGCAGCAGGATGTGACGCTACTGCGCATCCAGGACGGCAAGGCCGTCGTTGCCGGACTGCCCGGCGGCAGCCGGGTGGTGATGGAAGGCGGCAGCAACCTGCGCAACGGTGACGCCATCCGCATCGCCGACACCGCTGCGGCCTCCGCTCCGGCCGATGCCAAGGCTGCGCCATGAACATCGCCCGCTTCTGCATGCAACGCCCCATCGCCACGCTGCTGGCGTGGCTGACTGTCATCGTCGGCGGTGTCGCCTGCTGGCTGCAGCTGCCGCTGGCCGCGCTGCCCAACTATGACACGCCGACCATCCAGGTGACGGCACGCCTGTCCGGCGGCAGCCCTGAAACGATGTCCACCTCGGTGGCGACACCACTGGAAAAGCAGTTCACCGCCATCCCCGGCCTGCTGGCGACCACCTCCAGCAGCATCCAGGGCCAGAGCCAGATCACGCTGGAATTCGACCCCTCGCGCAATATAGACGCCGCTGCCGGCGACGTGCAGGCGGCGCTGTACCGCGCCACCCGCTCGTTGCCGACCGAGATGACGACACCGCCGTCATACCGCAAGGTCAATCCGGCCGATGCCCCCATCCTGATGATAGGCCTCGATTCGCCGTCAATGAAGCTGGCCGACCTGAACGGCTATTCGGACAACCTGATCGTCCCTGCGCTGTCGACTCTGAGCGGCGTGGCGCAGGTGACGGTGGCCGGCCAGAAGCGCTACGCCGTGCGCATCGAGGTCGATCCCGACCGCCTGGCCGCGCTGGACCTGACGCTGGACGACGTCAGCACGGCGCTGAAGGCCGCCAATTCCAACGCGCCACTGGGCCAGCTGGACGGCCAGCGCCAGATGATGACGCTGAACCTGCCGCCGGGCCTGATGAAGGCCGCCGACTTCGCGCCGCTGGTGGTGGCCAACCGCAATGGCCGCAACATCCGCCTGTCCGACTTCGCCAGCGTCATCGATAGCATCGAGAACACGCAGAACACCAGCTCCATCAACGGCAAGAGAGCGATCCAGCTGTACGTGCAGCGGCAGCCGGGCGCCAACACGGTGGCCACCATCGACGCCATCCGCGCCATGATGCCGCGCCTGCAAAGCCAACTGCCGGCGTCGGTGCACATCCAGCTGCTCAACGACCGCTCGGTCTCGATCCGCAACGCCATCCACGACGTCAACCTGACGATGCTGCTGACCATAGCGCTGGTGGTGCTGGTGATCCTGCTGTTCCTGCGCCACCTGGCGGCCACGCTGATCCCCGCCATCAGCCTGCCGGTATCGCTGCTCGGCACCTTCGGCCTGATGTACGCGTTGGACCTGAGCCTGGACAATATCTCGCTGATGGGACTGACCATCGCCGTCGGCCTGGTGGTCGACGACGCCATCGTCGTCCTGGAAAACATCATGCGCCACATCGAGGAAGGCATGGATCCGCTGGCGGCGGCGATACGCGGCACCGGCGAAGTGGCGTTCACGGTGGTGTCGATCTCGGTGTCGCTGGTGGCGGTGTTTATCCCGATCTTCTTCATGCCCGGCACCATCGGCCTGCTGTTCCACGAATTCGCCATCGTCGTGGCGCTGTCCATCCTGGTGTCGGCGGCCGCCTCGCTGACGCTGATCCCGGTGCTGGTGCCGAAGTTCATCAAGACCGCCCAGCTGCACCAAGCACCGCCGGCCTGGAGCCGCGCCTTCGAGGCCGGCTTCGACGGCCTGCTGAAAGGCTACGGCCGCCTGCTGGAGCGCGCCATCGCGCACCGAACGCCGGTGCTGCTGGCGGCGCTGGGCACGTTCGCGCTCACCGCGTGGCTGTACACCAGCGCGCCGAAGGGCTTCTTCCCGCAGGAGGACACGGGGCAGATCAACGCCAACGTCGAAACGCCGCAGGACATGACCTACACCGCCCGGCTGGAGATCCTGAACCAGCTGCAGCGGGTGGTGATGGCCGATCCAGCCGTCAGCGACGTCGCCGCCAAGGTCGACCACGACACCACGTCGTTCTACATCACGCTGAAGGACGCGGCGCGGCGGCCGGCGATGGCCGACGTGCTGGCCCAGTTGCGCAAGGAAACCGCCTTCCTGCCGAATATCAAGGTGTTTTACAGCCCGGTGCAGAACCTGAAGGTCGGCGGCCGTTCGTCCAAGAGCACCTACCAGTACACGCTGCAGTCGGTCAGTCCCGGCGACCTGAATCTGTGGGCCGACAAGCTGATCGCGCAGCTGGCGCGCGGCGACGTGCTGGTCGGCTTGAACAGCGACGCTCAGTACAACGGCCTCGACGCCCGCCTGTCGGTGGACCGCGAGCAGGCCGCGACATTGGGTGTCGACATGGCCAGCGTGCGCAACACGCTGTACGCCGCCTTCGGCACGCGCCAGGTCTCGACCATCTACGCGCCGGAGGACAGCTACCAGGTCATCATGGAACTGGCCGACGAGTACCGCCGCGACGAAAGCAGCCTTGCCGCCATCAAGGTGCGCAATGCCGGCGGCGCGCTGGTGCCGCTGCGCTCCTTCACCCGCATCGACCGCGGGCGCGGCACGATGGCCGTCAACCACCAAGGCCAGCTGCCGGCGGTGACGATCTCGTTCGACCTGGCGCCCGGCAAATCGATGTCCGACGCCACGGCCGCCATCGCGGCGGCCCAGCGGGCCATCGGCCTGCCCTCCTCCATCTTCGGTTCCTACGCCGGCGCGGCGGCGCTGTTCCAGCAGTCGCAGAGCAGCCAGCTGTGGCTGATCGCGATCGCCGTTGCCGCCATCTACGTGATCCTGGGGATGCTGTATGAAAGCTGGATCCACCCGGTCACCATCCTGCTCGGCGTGCCGTCGGCGGCGGTAGGTGCGCTGCTGGCGCTGCGCCTGGCGGGGCTGGAGCTGAGCTTCATCGCCATGATCGGCATCCTGCTGCTGGTGGGCGTGGTGAAGAAGAACGCCATCATGATCATCGACTTCGCGCTGGAGGCGCAGCGCGGCGGCATGACACCGGTGGAGGCGGTGCGCCAGGCCTGCCTGCTGCGCTTCCGCCCCATCATGATGACGACGCTGTGCGCCATCATGGGTGCGCTGCCGATCGCGCTGGGGCTTGGCGCCGGCGCCGAACTCAGGCAGCCGCTGGGCATCGCCATCGTCGGCGGCCTGTTGTTCTCGCAGCTGATCACGCTGTTCATCACGCCGGTGCTGTTCCTGTGGTTCGACCGGCTGTCGCAGCCGGCACCGGTTCAGGGAAACAGCACCGTCACGCTCAGTCCCCTGCCATGATCCGCTTGCTCCAGCCGGATCTCGGCGCGGTGATGGTCGGCGATGTTGCGCACGATGGACAGTCCCAGCCCGCAGCCCCACACCTCGTTGCCGTCCGGCCGGAAGAAGCGGTCGAACAAGCGCTCGCGATGCCCCGGCGCCACGCCGGGACCGTTGTCGCGCACACGCAGCAGCGCGCGCCCGTCCTCCACCGTCGACTGCAGGTCGACGCGGCCGCCCCGCTGGGTGTAGCGCAGCGCGTTGTCGACCAGGTTGTTAAGCAGCACGCGCAGGCCGTCGCGGTCGGCCTGCACCACCACGCTGGCCGATACCTCGACGCCCAGGTCGATGTCGCGGCTGTCGGCCAACGCCGAATGGTCGGCCACGGCGGACACCAGCAGCTCGCCCAGGTCCACCGGCTGCAGCTGCGCCGCGCTCAACGCCGATTCGTGCCGCGCAAGGCTCAGCAGCTGCTGCACCAGGTGGCTGCCCCGGTCCAGCCGTTCATGCAGCTTTTCCAGCGCCTGGGCACGCGCCGCGTCGCTGTCGGCGCGTTCCACCAGCTGCAGCTGCAGCTTGAGCGCCGTCAGCGGCGAGCGCAGTTCGTGCGCGGCGTCCGCGACGAAGCTGCGCTGGGCCGCCATCGCCTGCCCGAACTTGCCCATCAGGGAATTCAATGCCAGCACCACCGGCCGCAGCTCGGGCGGCATGTGGCCGGGATCGAGCGGTTGCAGCGACGTCGGCGACTGGCCGCCGACACTGCGCGCCAGCCGGTCCAGCGGCCGCAGCGCGCGGCTGACCACCAGCAGCATCAGCGCGGCGAAGACGGCGGCAAACGCCAGCAACGGCATGCCGGCGCGCAGCGCCATGCGCCCGGCCAGCCCGTCGCGCGCCGACATCGGCTGCGCCACCTGCACGTAGCGGCCCGGGCGCGCCAAGCCATAGACGCGCCAGCGCATGCCGTTCAGCGCCACGTCCGCATAGCCGCTGACCGCATAGCGCGGCAGGCGGCCCAGTCCCGGCGACGAGATCAGGTGCTGCAGCGTGCCGTCGTTGTCCCAGCTTTGCAGCACGAACGCCTCTTCCGGATCGTTGGCGCCGGGATGCGCCAGGCTGGGCGTGAACTCGCTGGGCAGCGCCACCGCCAACTGGCGCAACTGCAGGTCCGCCAGCTCGTTGGTTTCCTTCAGCAGGGAGCGATACAGCATCGCGCCGGCGCCGGCCACGCAGGCCACGATGGCGCACAACAGGCCCACCAGCAGTTGCCGGCGTATGGTCCTCATAGCGCCGCCGGGATCTTGTACCCGACCCCGCGCACGTTCTTGATGAAGTCCGAACCGAACTTCTTGCGCAGATGATGCACGTACACGTCCACCGTATTGCTCTCGACCTCGGAGTTCCAGCCGTAGAGCTTTTCTTCGAGCTGGCTCTTGGAGACCACACTGCCGGGATTGTCGAGCAAGGCTCGCAGCACGGAAAACTCGCGCGCAGACAGCTTGACCGGCGCCCCTTCGAAGATGGCCTCGTGGCTGGCCAGATCCAGCGTCAGCGCGCCGTGCACGATGACGGAACGGGTACGCGCCACGCGGCGGCGCAGCAGTGCGCGAATACGCGCCAGCAGCTCGTCCAGGTCGAAGGGCTTGACCAGGTAGTCGTCGGCGCCGGCGTCCAGACCTTCCACGCGGGCCGGCGTGCCGTCGCGCGCGGTGATGATCAGCACCGGCAGGTCGTCGCCGCGCGCGCGCAGCGTGCGCAGCACGTCCATGCCTTGCTTGCGCGGCAGGCCCAGGTCGAGCAGCAGCAGGTCATAGCTGATCGTCGTCAGCGCCAGGTCCGCCGCCTGGCCGTCACGCACCCAGTCGACCGCGTAGCTCTCGCCGCGCAAGCCGTCCTCGATACTCTCGCCGATCATCGGATCGTCCTCCACCAGCAACAGGCGCACCTGGCCACCCTCCAAATAGGTAAAAACACTGCCATCTTACCTTGTCCGGCCAGGCAGGTCCAAGCTGCCACCGGCTCAGCGACAGCTAAGTCGGCACGGCTACAGTCGCGATGCCACCAACCCTCGGGATTACCATGACTACTCTGAACACCGATCTGTTCCTGCTGCTGGCCGCGCCGCCGGCGCCATCGCCGCTGCTGCTGTCCGCCGCCATCGCGCTGGCCGAGTCGGCCATTCTGGCCGTGCCTCTGCTGCTGGTGGCCGGTTGGCTGCGCGGCGGCGCGGACTGGCGCAAGGCCGCGCTGGAGGCCTGCCTGTCGGCCGCCGTCGCGCTCGGACTGGCGCAGTTGGCCGGCCTGCTGTTCCCCCACAACCGGCCATTCATGGACGGCATCGCCCACGCCTGGGTCGCGCACGTGCCCGACGCTTCCTTCCCCAGCGACCATCTGACGCTGATCTGGTCCGTGGCGCTGAGCCTGTGCCTGCACCCGGCGGCGCGACGCGCCGGCGCCTGGCTTGCCCTGCTGGGGCTGCCGATGGCGTGGGCGCGCATCTACATCGGTGTCCACTACCCGGCCGATATGGCCGGTGCGCTGCTCGTCGGCGCCACCGGCGCCTGGGTGGCGCGGCAACTGGGCACGCTGCCGGCGCGGGCCTATCCGCCGGTCGAACGGCTGTACCGCAGCCTGTTCCTGCCGCTGATCCGGCGCGGCTGGATGAGGGAGTAGCCGATGCGCGTGCTGCTGGTCGAAGACGATCCGATGATAGGCGCCGCCGCGCAGGCGGCGCTGAAGGCCGCGTGCTGCGCGGCCGACTGGGTGCGCAACGGCCAGAGCGCGCTCGATACGCTGGCCTGCCAGCACTACGACCTGGTGCTGCTCGACCTGGGCTTGCCGGGCAAGGACGGCATGGCGGTGCTGCGCGCAGTGCGGGACTCGGGCAACGAGGTGCCGCTGCTGATCATCACCGCGCGCGACGGCCTCGATGAGCGCATCGAAGGTCTGGACAACGGCGCCGACGACTACGTGCCCAAGCCCTTCGAAATGAGCGAGCTGCTGGCGCGCATGCGCGCGGTGCTGCGCCGCAAGGGCGGCAGCGCCGCGCCCATGCTCAGCAACGGCGCGCTGACGCTGGACCCGGCCACGCGCCAGGCGTCCAGCGGCGGGCTCACGTCGCAGCTGTCGAACCGCGAGTTCGCCCTTCTGCGGGCGTTGATGCTACGCCCCGGCGCGATCCTGTCGCGCAGCGAGCTGGAAGAGCGCATCTACGGCTGGGGCGAGGAAGTGGAAAGCAACGCGGTCGAATTCCTGATCCATGCGCTGCGCAAGAAATTCGGCACAGGCGCCATCAAAAACGTCAGGGGGGTGGGATGGATGGTCGACAAAGGCGTCTGAAGGATTCGCTGCAACTGCGGCTGTCGCTGTGGCTGACCGGCGGCATACTCGCGGTAGCCGTGCCGGCCGCCGCGCTGTCGTTCGGCGCCGCCTACGACGAGGCCAACGAGCTGCAGGACGACGCGCTGCGCCACGTGCACGCGCTGTTCGACCAGCACCGCCTCGCCGCAGGGCCGGCGCGGCAGGACGGCGACACTCCGTTTGCCGGCGGCGACGAGGCACGTGTGGTGGTGCAGCTGCTGCCGTCGCAGCCGTTGCAGGCACCGGACCAGGCGGCAGTCGACGATACGCTGCAGCAGCTGGCCGCCCTGCCTGACGGCATCCACCGGCGTACCATCGCCGGCACGTCCTACCGTATCCTGTTGCGGCGGCTGGCGACCGGCGAGCGGCTGGCGGTGGCGCAGCCCGCCGCCGTGCGCGACGAGATCGCACTGGAAGGCGCGCTGCGCACACTGCTGCCGCTGCTGGTGCTGCTGCCACTGCTGCCGCTGCTGGTGCTGCTGCTGGTACGGCGCGGCTTCCGGCCCATCGCCATGCTGGCCCAGGATATCGACCGCCGCAGCGAACATGAGCTGCAGCCGCTGGCGCCGGATTTCCTGCCGTCCGAAATGCGGCCCTTCGTCACCGCCATCAACCGGCTGCTGGAGCGCGTGGCGCAAGCCATGCAGGCGCAGCGCCGCTTTGTGGCCGACGCCGCCCACGAACTGCGCTCGCCGATGACGGCGTTGTCGCTGCAGGCCGAGGCGTTGGCCGACAGCGGCCTGCCGCCTGACGTGCAAGCCAAAGTGGCTACGCTGCGTTCCGGCCTGCGCCGCGGACGCGACCTGCTGGAACAGCTGCTGTCGTTGGCCCGCGCCCAGGCCGCACCGCCGCCGGCTGCTGTACGCGTATCGCTGCTGCAGGTGTTCCGCCTGGTGCTGGAGGATCTGATGCCGCTGGCGCAGGCGCGCGACATCGATCTCGGCGTGACCAGCGACATCGACGCAGCGCCGCTGGCCAGCGAAGTGGACCTGCTGCTTATGGTGCGCAACCTGGTCGACAACGCGATCCGCCACACGCCCGACGGCGGCCGCGTGGACCTGGCGGTGCTGGCCGGCGACGGCGGCATCGCCGTCGAGGTATGCGACACCGGCCCGGGCATCGCTCCGGAAGAGCGCGAGCGGGTTTTCGATCCGTTCTACCGCACGCTGGGCAACGCGCACACGGGATCGGGGCTGGGGCTGTCGATCGTGGCCACGGTGGCGCGCCGCCTGGGCGCGCGCGTGACGCTCGATTATGCAGACCGGCAGGCGCTGGCCGGACTGCGCGCCAGCATCCTGTTCGGCCGCTGACGCGGCTATTTCGCCTGTGCCTTGTCGATGGCGGCCAGCAGGTTGGCCATGGCCTGCTTGCAGGCAGCTGAATCCGGATGGCCGGCGCGCAGCGCGTCGAGCGCCTTGTCGATGGCCTTGTCGACCACGTGCCAGTCGGCGGCGGCGCGCGGTTTCAGGCCCGCCTCCGCCTGGTCCCACGAAGTCTCCAGGTCCTTGATGCGTTGTTTGCCGCCGGCCAGGTCGCCGGCGTCGACCAGCTTGGCAGTGTCCTGCGCGATGAGGCGGAACTTGCCCAGGTCGCCCAAGCCGGCACTGCTGGCCGCCAGCGCGGCAGGCAGCAGCGGGCTCGATGGCACGATGGCGGCGGCAGCCAGGATGACGGCCGCGCCGGCGACGACGATGTAGCGCTTGATGTTCTTGATTTGCATGTGTGCTCCTCTTGGTTAAGAAATGGATGTCAGTTCGGCGGGACGGCGGCCGGCGCCCGGCTCACCATCGCCACCAGCGCGGCGATCGCCAGCAGGAACACCAGGCTGGTGTTGACCGCGCCCCAGCCGATGCCGCCGTACTCGGTCGATTGCGACAGCAGGTCGCCCAGCGAGGCGCCCAGCGGCCGCGTCAGGATGTAGGCCAGCCAGAAGGTCAGCACCGGATTGGCGCCGTTGCACTGTGCCGCATAGATGATGGCAATCAGCGCGCCGAAAGTGATCGCCCCCAGCCTGAATCCCAGCCCCAGCTCCTCGGTGGCCAGGTCGCCGGCCGCCGTACCCAGCGCAAAGGTCAGCAGGATCGCCGCCCAGTAAAAACGCTCGCGGCGGGCGGTGTTGATGGTGGCGATCGACAGCGTGTGCTCGCACAGGTGCCAGGCCGCGAACAGCAAAGCCAGCAAGACCGCGAACACGCCGGTGCTCAGATACAGGCTGACGCCCAGGCCGTCGGTCAGCGCGTCGGTGATCTGGGTGCCGGCCACGCTGAGCAGCACCACGCACAGCCAGTACAGCCAGGGCGCGAAGCGGCGGCTGTACAGTTGCGCCGCCAGCGCGGTGGCCAGCAGCGCGGCGGTGATGCCGCCGGTGACGGCCGTGCCCAGGCCGGCGTTGACGGCCAGGTAGTCGGCGCCGGTCTCGCCGACCGTGGTGGACAGGATCTTGATGACCCAAAAGCTCAGCACTGCGGCCGGCACCTTGTTGATCAGCGCACCGGGTGCGGAAATTTGTCGATTCATGCAACACCTTGTCGGGAGAATGGGCCGGCTGGCATGGGGCAGACGATAGCGGCCAACAATTAGCAGCCCATTAGCCGGCAGTGTTGCCAATCGGTCCTCGATCAGAAACAATTCAGGTTACGTTTAGAAAAGTGGCGCAACTTCTAGTCCTGAAGCAAGTGAAAACCAAAACCGGGGGAAGCCAAAAAAATAATTGGCACCGGAAGACATAATAATGAGGAGACTAGAATGAAAAATCGTACCAAGATCAAGAAGGCGCTGGCCGCCAGCCTGTTGCTGTCGTCGGGCCTGAGCCAGCTGCAGCAGGCCCGCGCCGAGGACGACGACAAGCAGAAGTCCGAGCACGATGTTCCAAAAATACAACAGGTGGTGGTCACCGGGTCGCACGTGCCGGTCGATCCGGACAAGGTGGCCGTCAGCGTGGTCAGCGTCGATGCCGAGCAGATGTCCAAGGCCGGCGTCAGCACCAACGTGCTCGACATCCTGCGCAAGCAGGTGCCGTCGTTCCAGGGCCGCGGCAACGCCGGCAGCAGCAACGCCAACAACACCAACCAGAACACCGCCGGCGGCTCGCAGGTGCAGCTGCGCAACCTCGACACGCTGATCCTGATCAACGGCCGCCGCGCCGCCATCAGCGGCATCGCCGGCATCGGCGGCAAGGCCTTCGTCGACGTCAACCAGATCCCGCCGTCGGCCATTGAACGCATCGAGGTGCTGCCGGACGGTTCGTCCGCCATCTACGGCTCGGATGCCATCGGCGGCGTGGTCAACATCATCCTCAAGTCCAACTACGAGGGCGCCGAGGTCAGCGGCCGCTACGCGTCGGCCGACGACTATTCCGAAAAATCCGGCGCCTTCACGCTGGGCAAGAACCTCGGCCAGTTCAACCTGACCGTGGCCGGCAGCGACTCGAGCAACACGCCGCTGTTCCAGAACCAGCGCGGCTTCTCGACGCCGATCACCGGCCGCGTGTCGGCGGTGCCGGGCACCTTCGGCGGCGCCACGCCGGGCATCCTGGCGCCGGGGCTGAACACCCCGGCCGGCAAGAATCCGACCGGCGCCGGCGCCATCGCCACCAGTGTCGCCGACCTGTTCGCCAACGGCACCTACCTGCCGACCACCACCGCCGGGATCGCCGCCACCGACGACATCTCGCAATTCCAGACCTTGCTGCTCAAGCAGGAGCAGAAGGCGCTCAGCGCCAACCTGGTCGGCGAGCTGATCCCCAAGTCGCTGTCGCTGTTCAGCGACCTGCTGGTATCCAACAACCAGAGCTTCACCCAATTCCTGCCGGTGACGTCGACGCTGACGGTGCCCAAGGGTGCGCCGTACAATCCGCTCAACGGCACCTTTAGCGGCGTCAATTTTTCCTACTGGCCGCAGCCGCGCCAGTTCAACAACGACGTCGACGCGGTGCGCGCCACCATCGGCCTGAAGGGCAAGCTGGGCGACGGCTGGGGCTGGGAAACGGCCTACGTCCACAGCCAGAACAAGCTGGAGCAGCGCCAGTCCAACCTGATCTACAAGACCAACCTGCCGCTGGCCATCGCCGGCGGCTACGACGCCAACGGCAACCCCGCGACCGGCGGCGCCTACAGCAAGGTGCACAGCGGCTACACCGCCGCCGGCGCGCTGGTGCTGCAGCCGGCGCTTGATCCGTTCGCCCGCAGCGGCGGCATCAACCCAGCCGCGCTGGCCAATGTGTACGGCACCGAGGTCATCAACGGCACCAGCAAGCTGGACTCGTTCGACGCCTCGCTGTACGGCAACCTGGCGACACTGCCGGGCGGCAAACTGGGCTTCGCCGCCGGCGCCAGCACCCGCCGCGAGAAGCTCAGCGCCTATACCGATCCGAACGGCAACAACACCGGTCCCACCGCGCAGCAATGGATAGGCGGCACCTATGCCGACAACTTCGAGCACACCCGCACCGTCAACGCCGCCTTTGCCGAGGTCCGGGTGCCGGTCACCGGCGGCAAGTATGAACTGCCGGGCCTGCACGCGCTGGACCTGGTCGGCGCCTGGCGCTACGAGCGCTACAGCGACGCCGGCAGCGCGTCGGTGCCGAAGATCGGCTTCCGCTGGCAGCCGCTGACCTCGGCCTTCACAGTGCGCGGTTCGTATTCGAAATCGTTCACCGCGCCGACGCTGTACGCCAAGTACGGCCCGACCGCCACCCGCATCGTCGGCGGCAGCGTGATCCAGACCGTGTTCGGTCTGGCCAATCCCGGCCTGAACGGCATGGACGGCAATAATCCCGACCTGACCGCCAGCCGTTCGCAAACCCGTTCGCTCAGCGTGGCCTGGCAGCCGCGCGAGATCGAGGGCTTGACCCTGGGCGCCGAATATCACAACGTGTCGCAGCGCGGCTTCCCGGGCGGCATCGGCTTCACCAACATCCTGCAGAGCGTGGACCAGATGGGCGCGGCCTCGCCGTTCGCCGGCAGCCTGGCCAAGGGCAATTTCCCCGGTCTGCCCGGCGCCACGCCGTTCGCCACGCCAGGCGAGCTGAGCGCTTACCTGAAAGCCAATCCGAACAACGCGCTCAACGTCTACGCCATCGACCACTTCATGAACCTGGGCGGGCTGAAGGTCGAGTCGTACAGCGTCAACGGCGAATATGAAAAGGAAACCGAACACGCCGGCACCTTCACGTTGGGCACCATCGGCACCATCTTCAAGTCCTATCAGTTCCAGGCGCTGCCGTATCAGAAGTACTATGAATACGCCGGCACGGCCACCAATGGCGGCACCGGCGTCCAGGGCACGCTGCCGAAGTACCGCTTCTACACGTCGCTGGACTGGCGCCTGGGCAATTGGACTGCCACGCTGGGCAACAACTACTCGTCGTCCGTCACCGACATCGGCGCCGGCGGCCTGGTGTACGAGACCAGCACCACGCTCAAGCCCATCCGGGTCAAGTCGTACAGCTCCTGGGATGCGCGCGTGGCCTACAAGGGGCACGAGCTGATGGGCAAGTACGGCAAGAGCTGGACCATCGCCGTCGGCGTCAACAACATCGGCAACGTGATGCCGCCGCTGTCGCCGCAGGCGTTCACCGACAACAACGCCGACGCCGCCACCTACTCGCCGATCGGCCGCCTGTTCTACGTCACCGGCAGTGTGCAGTTCTGATGGTGCGGCGCCGACTCCTGTCGGGCCTGGGCGCGCTGCTGCTGTGCGGCGCCGCCTGGGCGCAGATCGACGCCCATCCCGCCCCGAATGCCGGCCTGATCCGCACCTGGGGCCACGGCAGCCGCGACCGCGCCTACGCGGGTGGGCTGGTGGCGGCCTGGCAGCGGGGCTTCCAGCGTAACCATCCCGGCGTTCGGTTCGAGACCACGCTGCGCGGCACCTCTACCGGCATCGGCGGCCTGTACACCGGCGCGGCCGACCTGGCGCTGATGGAACGGGCGCCGATCGCCATCGAACTGGATGCCTATGTGCCGCTGTTCAAGGCCGAGCCGTCGGCGGTGTCCATCGCCACCGGCAGCCTCGACGTGGCGCACCACAATCCGGCGCTGGTGGTGTACGTCCACCAGGACAATCCGCTGACGAGGCTGACCTTGGCAGAACTGGACGGCGTGATCGGTGCCGACCGCCGCCGCGCCGGCCGCCAGCTTCGCACCTGGGGCGATCTGGGCTTGAAGGGAGCATGGGCCCAGCGGCCGATCCACGTCTACATCACGTCCATCGCCGGAGACGATGCCCAGTTCATCGAGCACGCCGTCATGGGCGACAGCCAGAAATGGGCCGGCGACCTGCGCGAGTTCGCCGACGCCGGCGGCATCGACGGCGGCCAGCGCGTGCTCGACGCCCTGGCGGCCGATCCCGGCGCCATCGCCATCTCGACCATGGTGTACCGCAATGCCAAGGCCAGGCCGCTGGCGCTGTCGGCCGGCGACGGCGCGCCCTACGTGGCGGCCAGCAGGGAGACTGTCGCCAACCGCAGCTATCCGCTGGCGCGCGGCGTCACGATGACGTTCAACCGGCCGTTGGCGCCGCACATCAAGGCCTATCTCGACTACATTCTGAGCGACGAAGGCCAGGCGGCGATCGCGCGCGACGGCGGCTACTTCCCGCTGCAGCCGGCCGCCGCGCAGGCCGAAAGGAGCAAACTGCAATGAAACGATTGATCATGACGGCCGCCGCCGCGCTGGCCATGCAGTGCGCGGCGGCCACCGACTACCTGGCCGATTTGGCGCCCTACCAGCCGCGGCAAAGTGTCAGCGGCCGCATCCGCGTCTGGGGCAATCCCTACATTCCGGAACTGATGCAAGCCTGGCAGGACGGCTTCCGCGCCATCCATCCGGGCGTCACCTTCGACACCAATATGAAGGGCACCGAGGCGGCGATGGCCGGGCTGTATGCCGGCATCGCCGACATCGTCTTCATCGGCCGCGAACCCTACCAGCCGGAGCTGGACGCCTTCCGCGACTGGTTCGGCTACGATGCCACCGGCATCAAGATCACGTCCGGCAGCTACGCCACCCAGCACAAGACCTTCGCGCTGATGGTCTATGTGCACAAGGACAATCCGCTGGCCGGACTCAGCCTCAAGCAGCTGGACGCGCTGTATGGCGCCGAACGCCGGCGCGGCGCCAAGGGGCCGGTGCGCACCTGGGGCGACCTGGGCCTAGCCGGCGCCTGGGCCAAACGCCCCGTGCACGTGTACGGCTACGACTTCGACACCGGCATGGCCGGCTTCTTCCGCAAGACCGTGCTCAAGGACAGCTACCGCTGGAATCCGGAGTTGAAGGACTACCGCAACGGCCGCACCGCGACGGGCGACGTCATCAACGCCGGCACCTACATCCTGCAGCAGCTGGCGCAGGATCCGGACGGCATCGGCTACGCCAACGTGTTGTTTGAAAATCCCGGCGTGCGCAGCATCGCGCTGCGGGACGAGGAACAGGGCGCGGAACCGGTGCCGCCGACGCAGGACAACGCCTGGCGCCGCAGTTATCCGCTGACGCGCTACAGCACCGCCTTCGTCAACCGCGTGCCGGGGCGGCCGGTCGAACCCAAGGTGCGCGAGTTCATGCGCTACATCCTCAGCCGCGACGGCATGGCCGCCGTGGTGCGCGACGCCGCCTTCCTCCCCCTCAACAACGACGCCATCCGCGCCGAACTGCACAACATCGAATGAAACCGATCCCGACCTGGGCCGCGCTGGCGGCCATGCTGGTGGCCGTCCTGCCGGCGGCCGCCGACGACCATCTCGACACCCTGCCCGCCTACACGCCCGGCCCCGCCGTCCACGGCACGATACGCAACTACGGCTTCGGCCTGGGCGGCGTGCTCAAGCTGTGGGAGGAAGGCTTCCGCCGCTACCATCCCGATGTGAGCTTCCAGGACACGCTGCCCACCAGCGACGCGGCCTTCCCCGCGCTGGTGACCGGCGTGACCGACCTGGCGCCCGACGGCGGCGAGCCGGCCATCACCGAGGTGCTGTCGTTCTTCGAGGTCTACGGCTATCACGCGCTGGACATCACCGTGGCCTCGGGCACCTACGACGTCGACGGCAAGTCGCCCGGCATCGTGGTCTATGTCCATCCGGACAATCCGCTGGCCAGGCTGACGATGAAGCAGCTCGACGGCATCTTCGGCGCCGAACGCAACGGCGGCCTGCGCGGCTTCAAGTGGAGCGTGACCGACGCCCGCGGTGCCGAGCAGAACATCCGCACCTGGGGCCAGCTGGGCCTGACCGGCGAGTGGGCCGACAAGCCGATCCAGACCTACGGCCACGCGCCGTCCGGCACCACGCGTTTTTTCCAGCTCAAGGTGCTGAAGAACAGCGGCAAGTGGAACCCGAACATGCGCGAGTATGTTGAAACCGGCAGCAAGATGATCGGCGACGACGACCCGGGCCAGACCGGCGGCCTGCAGCACATGCTGCGCGACGAACTGTCGAACAACCGCTACGGCATCGCCTGGACCATCGTGCCGCAGGCCAAGCAGGTGCCGGGGCTGAAGCCGGTGGCGCTGGCGGCGGCCGACGGCGGCCCGTACATCGTACCGAGCCGCCAAAGTTTCCAGGACCGCAGCTATCCGCTGGTGCGCAGCCTGTACATCTACCTGAACCGCAAGCCCGGCACGCCGGTCGAGCCGAAGCTGAAGGAATTCCTGCGCTACGTGCTCAGCCGCGAGGGCCAGCAGGCGGTCGCCGCCAACGGCAACTACCTGCCTCTGCCAGTCCAGACCGTGCAAGAACAGCTTCGCAAGCTGGACTGAAAAAAAAAAGCGGCTCGGGCCGCTTTTTTTAGTTGTGCATCGCATAGCTCCACGTCAAGCCCATCCGCACTTCATTGATGTTGATCCCGTCGGCGCGCGCGTGGCGCAGGCCGACGTCGAAGGCCAGGTCCTCGCTGTGCTTCCAGATCGCGCCCACCAGCACCGAATTGGTATGGCCGCCGTTGTTTTCCCGTTCTGCAAACACCTCCATGATGGGCCGCACCGCCAGCTCCTCCGATCCCTCCAGGATCACGCCGAGGAAGCGCGTGTTGGTCTTCTCGCGGGTGCGCGTCAGGGCGGTGTTCAGGTGGACGGTGACGTCTTCGAACTTCTGCGAGGCGATGGCCGCGCAGGTGCCGCCGGTACCCGACGTGCCATGATATTCCGGCAACAGCACGCCGCACTCCATCGCGATACTGACGCCGCTGCCGCCTTCCTGCAGGCTGCCCTTGCGCAGCACATGCTTGATCGACATCGCCGTGTCGCCGATGCTGGTGCGGTAGCTGCCCTCTTCCGGCGTGCCCAAAAGGCGGCTGGTGCGCCCTTCGATGACGAATTCGAAATCGTCGCCGAAGCCGAAGTTGCCCACCACGGCGGGGGCCACCAGGCTGCTTTGCGAGCCGGCGCGCACGTAGCCCAGCGGCCCCAGCTCCAGCTCGAACACACCCGGCTCGGCGACGGCGGCATCGGTGCCCTCGAACGGGCGCATGGCCTGTGCCGGCATGGACCAGGCGGCGCAGAAGGCGCCGCACAGCAGCAGGCAAGATCGGATGGAAAAAGTGCGGTGGGTAGTCATGAAGTCTCCTGTTATCGGTTATGGTTTGCAGCTGGCTCCAGCCAACAGAGTCAGCATACGCATAGCCCTTAAACCGAAACTGAAGACTTTCTGAAACGGAAGTTAAGGCTTGGCGGCGGGAACGTCGAAGCGCAGCACGGTGGCCATCGCATCCTTGTCCTCGCCGGTGGAGACGGCAGCGTAAAGGCGGTTCAGCTGCGGCACGAAGATCGCCGTCTTGGCGCCCTTGGCGGTCGGCACCGGATCCAGCGCCACGTAGTCGTCGGCGCCCTTCTGCTGCACCACGTTGATGAAGTTGTCTCCGGCCAGGTAGATGCGGTGGTTGCGCGCATCGTAGATCGCCTCGTTGGTGCGGCCCGGCGCCGGGAAGCTGGCGACGGTCTTGCCACTGGAAGTGTCCAGCACCTGCATCACGTAGGGCTGGCGGGTAACGATGAACAGGCGGGCGTTGGCTTCGTCGAAAGCCATCGCGGCGTTAACCTGCCCGCCGCTGACGGGCCAGGTCTTGACCACGTCCAGCGTGTTCTTGTCCAGCACAGCCACTTCGTTCTTGCCGGTGACGTTGACGTACAAGTACTTGCCCTTTTGCTCGACCGCCATCGCCTCGACCTTGTCGGTATCGAAGGGACGGGACGCCAGCGTCTTGCCGCTGCGCGGATCGACACGGACCAGCTCAGACGTCGGCAGGCCGCCGTTCTTGCCGCCGGTGACGATGTACATCGATTTACCGGCCGGGTCGTAGATCATCGAGTCGGCGCCCTTGACCAGCTTGATCGAACCGATCATCTTGTAGCTGCGCGCATCGAAGATCTTGGTGTAGCCATCGCCGCTGTCGGTCACCACCAGCCGGCTCTTGTCTTCCAGGTACAGGATGCCGTGCGGCTGCTCAACGCCGGCCACCGTCTTCAGGTGCTTGCCGCTGGTCAGGTCGAACACCTCCAGCGTGCCGTGGTCTTCGGCTGCCAGGAACAGGCGCTTGCCGGCAATGTCCACGCCGAAATGGTCGAAGTCGCCCGTATAGCCCGGCAAATCGACTTTGCCCGCTTGCTGCAGTGCGGCAGGCTCGCCCGCGAACGTTGCGCCGCTGCCGAGAATTAGCAGGCAAGCGCATGCTATGGCGGTTCTTGTGATCATATAATGTCTCCTGGGTTATTAGGTTGATGATGGCTACCGCGCAAGAGTAGGCGCGCAAGCTGAAACCAACCTGAATGACATGTGAAGCAAACCTGAAACCGCAAATTCAGGTTTCATTCAGGTTTGGGCGCTAGGATCAAAGTAACGCGCCGGTACGAGCGCGTAATAGGACGTAATGGGAGACGCAATGAAAGTCCTGATAGTCGAAGACCAGCAGCGCCTCGGCCTGTTCCTCAAGCAGGGCATGAGCGAGCATGCCTACACCGTGTCGCTGGCCGGCAGCTGCGCCGAAGCGCGCGACGCGCTGTGCGAAACCAGCTACGACGTCATCGTGCTCGACCTCGGCCTGCCCGACGGCGACGGCCTCGACCTGTTGCGCGAATGGCGCAAGAGCGGCTTCAACGAACCGGTGCTGATCCTCAGCGCGCGCGACACCGTGCAGGACCGCATCGCCGGCCTGGATATCGGTGCCGACGACTACCTGCCCAAGCCGTTCAGCCTTGAAGAGCTGCTGGCGCGCGTGCGCTCGCTGCTGCGGCGCCACTCCACCGCCAAGGAGACCGTGCTGGAACACCGCGGCATCCGCCTCGACCTGCTGGGCCACACGGCCCACGTCAACGGCAAGCCGGTGGATCTGACCAGCCGCGAATTCGCGCTGCTGGAAATCTTCATGCACAACGTCGGGCGCATCCTGCCGCGCACCCTGATTTCCGAAAAAATCTGGGATGCCCATTACGACGTCGACACCAACCTGCTGGACGTCTACATGAGCAAGCTGCGCGGCAAGTTCGACACGGTACCGGACCAGCCGCTGTTCAAGACCGTGCGCGGCGTCGGCTACCAGCTGCTGTGAACACCACGGCCAGCCGCGGCCCGATGCCGCAGTGGCGCTCGATCAGCACGCGGCTGGCGATCTGGTACGCGCTGGCCGCCACCATCACCCTCACCTGCCTGTTCGCCGCCGGCTACCAGATGCTGGAGCGGCACCTGATCCACGGCCTGGACCAGCTCAACGTCGCCCAGTTCGAGCAGATCAAGGCCCACCTGCATCCCGAGCACGAGACGGTGGACCCGGACCGCATCGAGGAACGCATCCGCACCTTGACCGAGGCGTCGGCCGCGCTGTTCTACATCGATGTCCACAGCGCCAACACCGGCACCATTTTCCGTTCGCGCAACCTGGCAGGGCGCCAGATCCCGGACATCAAGGGCCAGCATTCGTTCAATGTGTCGGTCGACGCCATCGGCGAGCTGCGCGTGACCGAGTTCATCATCGGCAATTTCGACGTCAACATCGGCACGCCGCTGACCGGCGTGCGCGTGGTGATGGAAGGCTACGGCGAAGTGTGCCTGGGCCTGCTAGGCACGATGCTCGTGATCAGCCTGGTCATCGGGCTGTGGCTCAGCCGCATGGCGCTGCGGCCGATACGCGGCATCAGCGACACCGCCAACCGTATCCGCTCCGACAACCTGGACGCCCGCATCCCCGTCACCGACGTGCAGGATGAAGTGTCCGACCTGGCGCGCATGCTGAACCAGATGTTCGACCGGCTCGAATCGTCGTTCAAGCAGATCCGCCGCTTCGCCGCCGAGGCCTCGCACGAGCTGAAGACGCCGCTGTCGCTGGTGCGGCTGCACGCCGAAAAAATCCTCGTCAGCGGCGGCCTGACGCCGGCGCAGGAGGATTCGGTGCACGTGCAGCTGGACGAACTGGCGCGGCTGGACCAGATCATCGACGAACTGCTGTTCCTGTCGCGCGCCGAGGCCCGGGCCATCACGCTGGATCTGCAGCCGGCCGACCCGGCCGCCTTCCTCAACAACTTCGGCCAGGACGCGCGCGTGCTGGCCGAGCACCACGGCGTGCGCTACGCCTCCAGCCACGAAGGCGTGGCGCTGGTGTCCTTCGACGCCAAGCGCATCCGCCAGGTGCTGCTCAACCTGTTGTCCAACGCGCTGGCGCTGTCGCCTCGCGGCAGCGCCGTCATGCTGAGCTCGCAGGTGGCCGACGGCGTCTGGCGGCTGGCGATGATCGACGAAGGCCCCGGCCTGCCCGACGACCAGAAGGAACGCATGTTCGAGCGCTTCGAGCGCCTGCACAACGGGCGCTACAACGGCAGCGGCCTGGGACTGGCGATCTGCCGCAGCATCGTCGGGCTGCATCAGGGCCGCATCTACGCCCGGACCGGCAGTTTCGACCGCGGCCTGCAGATGGTGATCGAGCTGCCGGCCGAATCCGGCGGCTCGCTGGGTTTGCCTGAATAAAACATCAGAAGCGATTCAGGTTGCGTTTAGCTTGGTGCGGCATTCTGTTCCCAGCGACACCCATATAACAACCCGGAGACCCTCAATGAACCACAAACGACTGTGCCTGACCGCCCTTGCCTTCGCCTCCGCCCTGTGCGCATCCGGCGCCCATGCCGCCGACAAGATCACGCTGATGGTGGGCGGCTACGAAAAACAAATCTACCTGCCCGCCAAGCTGGCAGAGGGCCTGGGCTACTTCAAGGCCGAAGGCCTGGAGGTGGAGTTGTTGAACGAAGGCGCCGGCGTCGATGCCGAAGGCGAGCTGCTGACCGGCGCCGTGCAGGGCGTGGTCGGCTTCTACGACCATTGCGTCGACATGCAGAGCAAGGGCAAGTTCATTGAATCGGTGGTGCAGCTGGCGCAGGCCCCGGGCGAAGTCGAACTGGTCTCGACCAAATACCCGCAGATCAAGTCGATGGCCGACATCAAGGGCAAGAGCCTGGGCGTGACCGGCCTCGGTTCGTCGACCAATTTCCTGACCCAGTACCTGGCCGTCAAGGCCGGCGTGCAGCTGGGCCAGTTCACCTCGGTGGCCGTCGGCGCCGGCCCGACCTTCATCGCCGCCATGCAGCAGGATAAGATCCAGGCCGGCATGACCACCGAGCCGACCATCACCCGCCTGCTCAAGACCGGCGAGGCGCGCGTACTGGTCGACCTGCGCACCATGGAAAGCACCAAGGCCGCGCTGGGCGGCACCTACCCGGCGGCCTCGCTGTACATGACCACTTCCTATGTCAACAGCCACAAGGAGATCACGCAGAAGCTGGCCAACGCCTTCATCAAGACGCTGCGCTTCATCAACACCCACAGCGCCGCAGAGATCACCGAGAAGATGCCGAAGTCGTTCTACGTCGGCGACAAGGACAGCTACGTCAAGGCACTCGAAGGCGGCAAGGCGATGTTCACCATCGATGGCATGATGCCGCAAGGCGGCCCGGAAACCGTGCTGGCCGTGCTGTCGGGGTATTCGAAAAACCTGAAGGGCAAGAAGATCGACCTGTCCAAGACTTACACGACCGAGTTCGTCAAGAAGGTCAAGTAAGCCAACCACGGAAGGAACGATATGTCCAATTCTAACGACACCCCGGCGGTCGAGCTGATCAACGTCAGCCGCCGCTTCCTGACGCCCGACGGCAAGTCGATGGTCGCCATCCGCGATTTCAACATGACCATCGCGCGCGGCGAGTTCGTCGCCATCGTCGGCCCCACCGGCTGCGGAAAGTCGACCACGCTGAACCTGATCACCGGCCTGGCCAAGCCGTCTAGCGGCGAGGCGCGCCTGTTCGGCCAGCAGGTCAACGGCGTCGATCCACGCATCGGCTTCGCCTTCCAGACCGACGCGCTGTTCCCGTGGCGCAGCGTGATCGACAACGTGGTGGCCGGCCCCCTGTTCCGCGGAAAGGAGAAGGAGGAAGCCTACGCGCTGGCGCGCAAGTGGCTGGCGCGGGTCAACCTCAGCGGCCACGAGACCAAGTATCCGCACCAGCTGTCCGGCGGCATGCGCAAGCGCGTGGCGTTGGCGCAGACCTTCATCAACGAGCCGCAGGTGCTGCTGATGGACGAGCCGTTCTCCGCGCTGGACGTGCAGACCCGCGTGATGATGCACGAGGAGTTGCTGCGCCTGTGGTCGGAGGCCAGGGCCTCGGTGCTGTTCGTCACCCACGACCTGGAGGAAGCCATCGCGCTGGCCGACAAAGTCTACGTGCTGACGGCCGGCCCGGCCACCGTCAAGTCGATGTACCGCATCGACCTGCCGCGCCCGCGCGTGGTGTCGGAGATCCGCTACGACAAGCAGTTCATCGACATCTCCCAAACCATCTGGAACGACCTGCGCGACGAAGTCATGCTCGGCGCCGCCCGTTCCGAAGTAGCCGCCTGACGAGGACGACATGATCAATTCAAACATACAAACCGCGCCGCCGGTGTTCCGCGCCGGCACCTCGGACGTGGAAATCGAAGCGGCCGCCGCCAAGTCCGCCAGCAAGCGCCGCCAACTGGTGACGTTCTGGCGCTGGGCCATCCTGGTGGCGTTCCTCGGCGGCTGGGAGCTGCTGTCGCGCATCGGCGTGATGGACCCGTTTTTCTTCTCGTCGCCGCTGGCCATCATGGTACGGCTGTACGAGTGGACCACCGAGGGCGTCGACGGCGTCTCGCTGTGGTACCACCTGTGGGTGACGATGGAAGAGTCGCTGCTGGGCTTCCTGACCGGCTCCGTCGGCGGCATCCTGATCGGCGTGGCGCTGGGCCGCAACCGCTTCGCGGCGGACGTGTTCTCGGTCTACATCAAGGTCATCAACTCGATTCCGCGCGTGGTGCTGGCGCCGATCTTCATCATGATCTTCGGCCTGGGCCTGGCGTCGAAGGTGGCGCTGTCGTTCGTGATGGTGTTCTTCGTGGTCTTTTCCAACGCCTTCCAGGGCGTGCGTGAAGCGGACCGCTCGCTGATCGCCAACGCCCAGATCCTCGGCGCCAATTCGTGGCAGATGACGCGCTCGGTGATCGTGCCGTCGGCCATGAGCTGGATCTTCGCCTCGCTGCACGTCAGCTTCGGCTTCGCCATCATCGGCGCCATCGTCGGCGAATTCGTCGGATCGCGCTACGGCATCGGCCTGCTGATCAACATCGCCAAGGGCTCGTTCGACGCGGCCGGCATGTACGCCGCGATCATCATCGTCATGGTGGTGGCGCTGGCGGCGGACTACCTGATGTCGGCGGTGGAGAACCGGCTGGCCAAATGGCGCCCCGCCGCGCTGCATGAGACGGACTGACATGGACTGATTTTTTGCTACAGAAGTGCCTTTGTTTTACAACATCAACGGAGACAGCCCTCGCGGGCTATAAGGGAAATCATGAAAGCCTTGAAAAAAATCGCACTCGCAACCCTGGTCGGCGTCACCATGGCCGCCACCCTGCCGGCCGTGGCCGAGACGCCGGCCAAGAACTGGACCGCGCCGAGCTACAAGATCTATGCGCAGACGCTGTCGGACGAGATCATGGCCGCGCATCCCGAGCTGATCAGCGTGACCTTCCATGGCGTGCCGCCGGGCATGTCCAAGGTGTACACGATGTTTGCCGGGTCCTATCCCGACCGCATCGGCAATCCGGACGATCCGGACGATGTGATGATCATCGAAACCGGCATCACCATCCTCGATCCGCGCTGGCACCGCACCAAGGATGCGATCCGCAAGTACGTGCCGATGCTGCCGCTGCGCGACGCGGCCGGCGAGAACATCGGCCTGCTGGTGCTGGCCTATAAAAACCCGGCCGACGCCGGCTACAACGACGAGCACTTCTTCAAGGCCTCGATGAAGCTGCGCGACGAACTGCAGAAGAAGATCCCGAGCTACGCGGCGCTGTTCCAGCAAGCCAAGTAACGCCAGGGCCGCCGGCCACGCGGCCGGCGGCTGCCGATCACGCTTCTTTACGGTTCAGCCATGAATGCTATCCGTCTCACGGCGCGCAGCGCCTGCGCCGCGCTGCTGTTCGCCTGTAGTTTCGCGCCCTGTACTGCCGCACCGCCGGCAGCCGCCATCAACAGCATCGGCGATCCGGCCATGGCCCCGCTGATGGACGCCTGGCTGGCCGGTCTGCGGCAACATCATCCCGGCCTGCACAAGGGACCCCGCTGGCGCCACGAGTCCGTCGCCGCCGCCGCCGGCGCGCTGATGTTCGAAACCGCCGACATGGCGCCGTTGACCCGCCTTCCGCTGCCGTCCGAAACCGCGCCCTACGCCCACCAGTTCGCCGGCGACATGATGAAGGCGCCGCTGATGATACGCGTGGCCGGCACACTGCAGCACCCCGCCTACATCGCCGTCAACAAGCGCCCCGGTTCGCCGCTGCCGCCTGCCACCACCGAATTCATCGCCTTCGCCTTGAGCGCTGAAGGCCAGGCCATCGCCGCCAGCCAGGGCAGTTACGCGCCGCTGAACGCCGAGGACATGCAGGCGGAGCGCGCCAAACTGGACGGTTTTGTCGCCGACCTCGACCCCGCCCTGCCGGTGTACAAAGCCAAGACCGCCGTACGCGGCGCCATCCGCAGCGACGGCAGCGACGGAATGAAAAGCCTGATGGAGCGCTGGATGAACGACTTCGAGCGCCTGCAGCCGGGCGTGCGGCGCGGCGAACGCTGGGAACATCCCGGTACGCTGAACGGCTTCCACGCGCTGATGGCCGGCGAAACCGAC
The DNA here is from genome assembly GCF_040369125.1 of Duganella hordei. NCBI lineage: Bacteria > Pseudomonadati > Pseudomonadota > Betaproteobacteria > Burkholderiales > Oxalobacteraceae > Duganella > Duganella hordei. Next base: position 29,502 of record NZ_BPWI01000009.1, on the reverse strand, counting down.
CTCGCGCCGATGGGCCGCGAACTGTGGCCCGAAGAGCAGGCCGCCTACGCCAGCGTGCTGCCGGGCCGGAAGCCGCTGGAGATCAAGGTGGCACGCGGCGGCTTCAACACGCCGCAGCGCACCACGGCGCAAGCGGTGTTCGTCCATCCATCGAATCCGCTGGCGTCGCTGACGATGGCCCAGCTGCGCGCCGTGCTGGGCGACGGCGGTGGTGCGGCACCTGTCACGCGCTGGGGCCAGCTGGGCCTCGCCGGCGCCTGGGCCGACCGTCCGATCCATATCTACATGCCGCCGGCCGTGGCGCCGAATGCGATGTCGATGCAGGAAATGGTGCTGGGCGGCGGCCGCTGGAATCCGGCCGCGCAGCCGGGCAGCATCGCCGACACGGCGCAGGCCTTGCTGCGCGATCCGGACGCCATCGGCTTCGGCGGCCTGGAAGAAGGCGCGCCGGGACTCAAGGCCCTCGCCATCGCCCCCGCCGACGGTGTGGGGCCCGTCGAACTGAACGCCGCCAACGCCGCCAGCGGCGCCTATCCGCTGACGCGCTACATGTACATCCGCCTGAACCGCCGCCCCGGCCAACCGCTGCCGCCGCAGATCAGGGAATTCCTGCGCTACGTGTTGAGCCGCGATGCCCAGGAGCCGGTGCGCTATTCCGGCTACTTCCCGCTGACCGCCGACGAGGTCAGGCGGGAACTGGCCAAGCTGGATTGAATCACCCACGTAAAAGAACGGAGACACCATGAAAGCTGCAATCCTGATCGCTTGGGCCGGGGCTTTGTCCGCCGGCGCAGTGCAGGCCGGCCAGACCTACGGCGACACGCTGGTCGCTCAAACGCTGTCGCGCCATCCCGAAGTGCTGGCGCTGTCGCTGTACGCCACGCCGCCGAAAGCCCCGGCCAGCGTGGTGATCGCCTCCAGCAAGCTGCCCGCCGGCCAAGCCACGCCGGACAGCGCGGCGGCCGTCCAGGGCAGCGGGCAGCCGGCGCAGGTCGCCGACGGCGTCGCCGTGGCCACCATCGTGCCGCTGCTGGACGTGGCGGGCGAGCCGATCGGCGCGCTGAGCGCGACGCTGCCCGCCGCCGACGACGCGGCCCGCCCGGCACTGCTGAAACAAACCGAGGCGCTGCGGGAAGAATTGCGCCGCAAGGTCATCAACGTGGCCAACCTGCTCGATCCCTATCCCTACGTGCAGGACGCGCCCAACAGTCCCTATGCGCAGCGGCTGGTCGACCAGTTGATGGCGGCGCATCCCGAACTGCTGGTGCTTGCGCTGCACGTGCGTAACGCCAGCGGCAGCGACTATCCGATCATCGCCTCCAGCATCGGCCGCATCGGCAAGAAGGCCGATCACGACGACATGCAGGTGGTGACAACCGGCGAACCGCTGACCGGCGCCTACGGCCCGAATAAATCGCGCTTCGGCATCGAGCTGGCCATGTACGACGCGGCGGGCAGCCGCATCGGCGCGATGAGCGTCGGCTTCCACCACCACGGCGCGGACGAGGAGCCGGCGCTGGTGCAGCGCGCGCGGCAGATCGAAGCCGAACTGCGGGCGCAGATCCCAAGCCTGGCGCAACTGCTGTCCGCACAGTGAGGTGCCGTCATGAAGACCATCTGCGACCATCAGATCGGCCTGGAGGCCGGACTGGAGGCGGCAACACCATCGGCGGCGCGGCCTTCCACCGGCCGCCGTCTCGACAAACTGCGAGCGCTGCTGGCCGAATTGTCCCGGCGCGACCTCGACGTGGCCGCCGCCGCCAGCTTCCTGCGCTGCTCGCCCTCCACCGCCCGCAGCTGCCTGTACGAATTGCGCGCGGCCGAAGTTGCATGCCAGCTTCCGTCCACCCAGGTGGCGCAGTACGATTGCCTGTGCTTCCGCGCGACCTCGGACCCTACGCAGATCGGCTACTTCCTGGAGCAGCTGGAAGCGGCGCGGCTGGGCGATACGGTAACCGTCCGCAAGGCCCCATCGCGGGCGCTACGCTCCGGCGGCAGCAGCTTCCACATCCTCGGCGACGACGTCAAGTTTGCGTTGCGGCTGTCGCGGGCCAAGGCGCGGCGCGATCCGCTGGTGGCTGCGCTATTCGGCGCCGCGCCGGCGCCGGCCTGAACTCAGGGGCGCCTAAGTCTGTGCGGCCAGACTGTGAAGCGCGCAATATCGCGCTTCACTCTGGAGAGCAACATGCCCAACTATCGCACCATGTCCGTCATCGTCGCCGGCCTGCTGGCGGCCGGCGGCGTCGCCTTCGCGGCGACTCGACAACTCAACGAAACGGAAAACGACGCCCTGGCTGCGGCCAAGGCGCCGGTGACCTTGATGCAGGCGCTGAGCGCCGCTGAAAAACAGGCCAACGGACGGGCCACTCGCGGCGAATACGAGCCAGGCAAGGCCGGCGCCCGCTACGAGATCGAAGTGGTCAGCGGCGCCAAAGCGTTTGACATCAAGATTGACGCGAGCAGCGGCAAAGTGCTGTCGTCGGTGGAAGACAGGGCCGACAGAGGAGAGCATGGCGAGCACGACGAAGAATAAAACCATGAAAACGGGCTTTGTTAATGATAAAGCTCGTTTCATTAAAGCTGCATTAAGTTAAAGGATAAACAAATAAACAATAAATTGATTGGTGCACACGAAATCTTTTGAGATAATGCGAATTATTGCTATTTGCATTCACCTCACTTTACGTCGCAATGCCAAACACAACTTTCCATCTTCGGCACCTCGCCGCAGTTCTCCTGCTTGCCGGCCTGGCCGCTTGCAGCGGCGGCGGCTCCTCTTCCACTCCCACCACGCCACCGGTCACGCCCGTCGTCGAAGGCGGTCTCAGTAAATCTGCCCAACTGGGCGAACTGATCTTCAAGGATGCGTCGCTGTCCGCCTCCGGCAAGCAGTCCTGTGCCACCTGCCACAATCCCGACAACGCCCACGGCCCGACCAACAACCTGTCGGCGCAGTTGGGCGGCGCCAACGGCGACGTGCAAGGTTTCCGCGCCGCGCCGTCGCTGCGTTACCTGAACCAGAATCCAGCCTTCTTCTTCGACAAGGAAGGCACGCCGACCGGCGGCTTCGACCGCGACGGCCGCGCCATGACCCTGGCCGAACAGGCCGAACGGCCTTTCCTGGCGGCGCACGAGATGGCCAACGTGAGCAAGCAGGACGTGATCGACAAGCTGAAGAAGGCCGCCTACGTCGAGCAATTCCGCGCCCAGTTCGGCGCCGGCATCCTCGACAGCGCCGAACAGGCCTTCAGCCGCATGACTTTCGCGCTGCAGTCCTACCAGCAGGAGGCGCCGGAGTTTCACCCCTTCGATTCGAAGTACGACCTGTTCCTGGCCGGTAAAGTGAAGCTGTCCGACCAGGAGCTGCGCGGCCTGGCGCTGTTCAACAACCCGACCAAGGGCAACTGCATCGGCTGCCACACCAGCGCGCGCGGCGCCGACGGCTCGCCGCCGCTGTTCACCGACTTCACCTTCGACAACCTCGGCCTGCCGCGCAACAAGAAGCTGGCGGCCAACGCCGCCCCGGCCTACTTCGACCTCGGCCTGTGCGGCCCCGACCGCACCGACCTGGTGGCGACGCACCCGGAACTGTGCGGCGCCTTCAAGGTACCGACGCTGCGCAACGTCGCAACGCGCCAGACCTTCTTCCACAACGGCGCCTTCGACAACCTGAAGGACGTCGTGGGCTTCTACGTGCGGCGCGACACCAATCCCGAGGAGTGGTACCCGGCCGGCGCCGACGGCGCGGTGCTGAAGTTCGACGACCTGCCGCCGGAATACCGCAAGAACGTCAACACCACCGAAGTGCCATACAACCGCCAGCCCGGCATGGCGCCGGCGCTGTCGCCCGGCGAGATCGACGACGTCGTGAAATTCCTCGGCACGCTGACCGACGGCTACAAAATCAATCCTTAATCGCAGAGACAGACCATGAACAAACACCTGATCGCCACCGCCCTCGCCGCCGCCTTCCTCGGCGCCCCGCTGGCCGCCACCGCCAGCGAGGCCGAACTGCTGGCCCGCCTCGATAAAATGGCCGCCGAGCTGGAACAGCTGAAGGCCGAACTGAAAGCCAGCACGCAGAAGACCGCCGTCATCGAACAGCGCCAGGCGCAGATGGCCGCCACCCCCGCTCCTGCGGCGGTGCCCGCGCCTGCGGCCGCCGTGGCCAGCGCCCCGTCGTCCAACGTCAACGGTCCCACCACCATCCTCGGCGGCTACGGCGAGATCAATTACAACCGCCCCACCAAGGACGCCAGCGGCGCCCAGGCCGATGTGCGCCGCGCCGTGATCGCCATCGAGCACCGCTTCGACGAGAAGACCAAGATCGTCTCCGAATTCGAATGGGAGCATGCCATCGTCTCCGCCGACGACAAGGGCGAGAGCGAAGTCGAGCAGCTGTACGTCGAACGCGAATTCGGCAATGGCCTGCGCAGCAAGGTCGGCCTGTACCTGATTCCCATGGGCCTGCTGAACACCAACCACGAGCCGACCGCCTACTACGGCGTGGAGCGCAACTTCATCGAAACGGCGATCATCCCGTCGACCTGGCGCGAAGTGGGCGTCAGCCTGTCCGGCGACACCGCCGGCGGCCTGACCTGGGACACCGGCATCACCACCGGCTTCGACCTGGGCAAATGGGACGCCGCCGGCAGCGACGGCCGCGAATCGCCGCTGGGCGCGATCCACCAGGAAGGCCAGTTCGCCAAGTCGCGCGACCTGAGCGTGCATGCGGCGCTGAACTGGCGCGGCGTGCCCGGCCTGCTGCTGGGCGGCTCGGTCTTCACCGGCAAGCTCGGTCACAAGGCCGAAGGCTTCGCCGCCAACGATGCGCGCCTGACGATGGTCGACCTGCACGCCCGCTACACGCCGGGCCCGTGGGACCTGTCGGCGCTGTATGCCCGCGGCCAGATCAGCAACACCGAAGCGCTCAACGAAACGCTGGTCGGCAATCCGACGCCGGTGCCGAAGAGCTTTGCCGGCTGGTACGCGCAGGCCGCCTACCAGGCGCTCAAGTCGGGCGACTACACGCTGAGCCCCTTCGCGCGCTACGAGCAGTTCAACACCGCCAAGAGCTATGCCGCCGTGCCGCAGGGCCTGGGCGTCGCTCCTTCGCCCGACGAGAAGGTCACCACCGTCGGCGCCAACCTGCGGGTCGGCGAAGGCGTGGTGCTGAAGGCCGACTATCAGTGGTTCAAGGAAGACAAGCTGCGCGACCGCCTGAACCTGGGCATGGGCTTCTCGTACTGACATGCATTACCGTCACTGGATCCCTCTTGCTGCCGGCGCGGCGTGCGCGCCGGCCTTCGCCACCCAATACCTGAACGCGGAGCAGGCGCAGAAGCTGATCTTCCCCGAGGCGACGGCGTTCCGCCAGCAGGACCTGGCGCTGACGCTGGCGCAGATGCAGCAGGTGGAAAAGCTGGCCGGGCTGGCGGCGCGCTCGGTCAACTGGCGTGTGGTCGGCGCCTACAGCGGCGACAAGCTGCTGGGCTACATGGTGCTCGACGACGTGATCGGCAAGTTCGAACTGATCTCGTACGCGGTCGGCCTCAACCCCGATGCCAGCGTGCGCCAGATCGAGATCCTGACCTACCGCGAAAGCCACGGCGGCGAGATCCGCCTGCCGGCCTGGCGCCGCCAGTTCTCCGGCAAGGCGTCCGGCACCGGCGGCCTCGCGATCGGCGACGGCATCGCCAACATCAGCGGCGCGACGCTGTCCTGCACCCATCTGACCGATGGCGTGCGGCGCATCGCCGCCGTGGCGCAAGTGGCGCTGAAAAAATGATGCGCCGCGCGCAGCCGTGGCTGGGAACGATGGTCGACATCACGGCCGACGGCGACCCGCAGGCGATATCGGCGGCGTTTGCCGAGGTGGCGCTGGTGCATGGGCTGATGAGTTTTCACGCCCCGGCCAGCGACGTCTCGCGCCTGAACCGCGCGGCGGCCGGCGACGTGCTGGCCGTGCATCCGCACACGTGGCAGGTGCTGCATCTGGCGCAGCAGGTGGCCGACGCCTCGGACGGCATGTTCAATGTCGGCTGCGCGCCGCGCCTCGCAGCCTGGGACTGCCTGCCCCCGCCGCAGGCGGAACTGCCGGAATACCGGCCATTGCAGCCGGTATTCGTCTGCGAGGAGGGTGGCATGGTGCGCAAGCTGATCGCCGGCTGGTTGGACCTGGGCGGCATCGCCAAGGGCTACGCGGTCGATCTGGCCGTCGCGGCGCTGCGCAGCGCCGGCACTGACAACGCCTGCGTCAATGCCGGCGGCGACCTGCGCACATTGGGCGACGATGCCTGGCCGGTGATGGTGCGCCATCCGCTGGCGCCGCACCGCGCCGGCGCCACGCTCAAGCTGCGCAACCAGGCGCTGGCCACGTCATCCAACTACTACGCCCTGCGCAGCCACAACGGCCGCCAGGTCGGCGCGCTGGTCGACGGCCGCGACGGCGAGCCGGTGACCGGCGACATCAGCGTCTCGGTCCGGGCGCCGCTGTGCGCGGTGGCCGACGCCTTGACCAAGGTGGTGCGCCTCAGCGCCGATCCCCATCACCCGGCGCTGGCCCGATGGCAGGCGTCGGCGTTTATAATCTGAGCGATGCATACCCACCGTCCCCATATCAACCTGCGCGTCGAACGCTGGCATCGCCGCTGCATCTACGCCAGCATCGCCGCGCTGCTGCTGACCGGCGGCGCCTGGGTGCTGGCGCACTACTTCTTCCGCACTGCCGGCCAGTTCGGCGAAAGCGCCAGCCCGGTGGAGCCGTGGGCCATGAAGCTGCACGGCGCCGCCGCCATGGTCATGCTGTTCTTCCTCGGCAGCCTGATGAACTCCCACATCCGCCGCGCCATCAAGGCCGGCCGCAACCTGGCCACCGGCTGGGGCATGATCGCCGTCATGCTGTTGCTGATCGCCACCGCGTTCGCCCTGTACTACATCGCCGGCGAAGGCGACCGCCCCGTGTGGTCCCTGCTGCACTGGGCTGTGGGCCTGGCCGGCGGCGCGCTGTTCGTGCTGCACATCGCGGTTGGACGGCGTCGGCGGCCTTGATTTCCCTGTAAGCGAGTCATGGGTCGAATTTAATGATGGCTTAATCTGTCCTGCGATAGGCTGGCTTCACGACGATCAATCATGATTATTGAAGGGGATACCAAAGATGAAAACCAGCCATATGCCCACCGTGAATCCGCGATACTGGACTGCCATAACGCTGGCCAGCATTTGCGGTACAAATCTTGGCGACCTTTACGCCCACACCACTCACTTCGGCATCGTCCAGGGGCTACTGATACTTTGCGCGATTGCGGCCGCCGCTTTTATCGCGGAACGCAGCGATAATGCGGCCCATGAAAGCTATTATTGGCTCGTCATTATCATTATTCGTACCGGCGCCACGAACATCGCAGACTATCTGGCGTTCCGCGTCCATGTACCGATGGTCCTTCTGATTGCTGGCTTGGCGGCGGCGTTGGGCGTCCTGGCGTGGAAAGCAAAAGCTGGGGAAGGTGTCCGTACTGCTGAAGCACCTATACTGCCAGATACCGGCGGCATCTATTGGGTCGCCATGCTCATCGCTGGAGTATTCGGCACGGTTCTGGGCGATGTCGTTTCGCACGCTGTCGGCCAGGGCATCGCCTCACTTGGCTTGGGATTCATCCTTGCTTCGGTAATGTGGTGGCGGAAAAGCGGTGTTGCGACACCCGGCATTGGGCTCTATTGGTTGACTGTGGCGACCGCGCGAACTGCCGGCACGGCCATTGGCGACTGGCTGGCGGAGAACAAGATCATGAATCTTGGCCTGCCGCTGTGCACCGCGATGACCGTGTTCGCCTTCCTGTTCATCCTGCTGGCATTCCCGTGGAGACGGGCAGCGAGGGTCACACCTGCTTGACGAACGACATAGGGACACCCTTCCCGAGGGGCGGGTTTTTCAGTTCGGCGTTCAGCTCGCATCAGGTCTCTTGGGGGCGGAAGAACGGTCTGGACAGAAGTTTATGCCTTGTTCCGGCTGCGCGTCACATGGGCCAGCACCGGCATCAGCAATAGTACCAGCGGCAGCTGCACCACCAAACCGGAGATGATGGCGATGGCCAGCGGTTGCTGCATTTCCGAACCCTTGCCGATGGCAAAGGCCAGCGGCAGCAGCGTCAGGATCGCCGCCAGCGTGGTCATCGCAATCGGGCGCATGCGGTTGATGCCGGCTTCAACCAGCGCTTGTTCCATCGGCATACTGCGCACCAGTTCCTGTTGTTCAGAGTAGTAAAAGATCGCCACCTCGGTCGCCATGCCGATGATCATGGTCATCCCCATCATGGCGGAAATATTCAGCTCAGTTCTGCTGACCCACAGACCTGCGAACACCGCCGACACCGCCAACAGCGCCGTCACCAGTATCGACAGCGCGACGCGGAAGCTCTCGTACATAAACAGCAGCAATAGAAACACCAGCGCGGCCGCCGCCGCGAACACCACCAGCAAGCCCTGGAACGCGATTTGTTGTTGCTCGTAGAGTCCGCCCAGCGTGAAATATGCGCCGGCCGGCAACGCATCCGGCAGAGCCATCGTTTGCTTTACGTCGGCAATGACCGAGCCCAGATCGCGCCCGCTGATGCGTGCGGTCACGGCGACCATGCGCTTGAGGTTTTCGCGGGTGATCTGCGGCTGGCCGGTGACTGCCTGCATCGTCGCCACCCTTTGCAAGGGAAACAGGTGGCCGTCCGGCGCGCGAATTTGCAGTTGCAGCAGCGCCGCATCCGTGCTCCGCAAGTTCTTGGGTATCCACAGGCGCAGGCCCACCATTTTCGGGCCGGTGGCGACGCGCGTCGCGACCACGCCGTTCAACATCGCATCGACCGATTTGCTGATCGCATCGACATCGGTGCCCTCCTGTGCCGCCTTGGTCGGGTCGATATGAATCAGCAGCGCGTCGCCGGCCGGATTGATGCCGTTGCGGACATCGACCACGCCACCAATTTTCGCGATGCGCGCGGCGACTTTCCGCGCCGCGAGATTCAATTGCCCGGCCGTGTCGGCGAAGATCTTGATCTCCACCGGCTGCGGCACCGCCGTCAGGTCGCCGATCAGGTCTTCCATCAGCTGCGCCATTTCAATCGTCAGACCCGGCACATCGCGTTCGACGCGGCTGCGGATATCGTCCATCACCGCTTCCACCGGGCGCCGATTGACCGCCTTGAGGCGGATGAAGAAATCGCCACTGTTCGCTTCGCTCAGACCGCCGCCCAAGCCGGTGCCCGTGCGGCGCGAGTAGCTTTCCACGTCGGGCGTGCTGCGCACGATCTGCTCGACCTGGCGCAGCAGGCGGTCGGTTTCGGACAGCGCGGTGCCGGGCTGACTGCGGTAATCCAGTACAAAGCCGCCCTCGTCCATCGCCGGCATAAAGCCCGAACCGACCGCCCGGGATGCCAGGAAGCCGGCCATGACCAGCAGCGCCACCGCCGGCAGCACCAGCAGCGGGCGAAGGAACAGCGCCTGCAACGTTGTGCGGTAACGCCGCTGCAACCATCGCAGCAAGCGCGATTCCGGACGCGGCTCGGCGTCGCGCGCCCTGAGGAAGCGCTCGGCCAACAACGGAACGGCCAGCCACGTCAGCAGGAAAGAGATGAACAGGGCCGCCGCCATGGTCAGGGACAGAGCCTTGAAAAATGCGCCGGTCACGCCACTGAGGAAAGCCAGCGGCGCAAAAATCACCAGCGTCGAACCGCTGGACCCGGCCAGCGGACGGGTAAATTCGATCGCCGCCGACACCACGCGTTCGTGCATTTCCCCTTGCCCGCCCTGCAACCGGCGCACGATATGCTCGATCATGACAATCGCATCGTCGATGATCAGCCCCACCGCCGCCGCCATGCCGCCCAGCGTCATGATGTTAAAACTCATGCCCAGCACCGACAGCAGCAGCACCGTGCTGGCCAGCACCGCCGGCACCACCACCACCGCGATCATCGTCACCTTGACGTTACGCAGAAATAACAGCAGTACCAGGGCGGACAGGCCTATGCCGATCAGCACCGCATCGCGCACGCTGGTCGCCGATTCCGTCACCAGTTCGCTCTGATCATACCAGCTGGCGATGCGCACGCCAGCCGGGATATTGTGCTGGTACTCCGCCAGCTTGGCCTTGATGTCGGCGGCGATCTGTACGCTGTTGCTGCCCGGTTGCTGGTAAACAGAAAACAATACGGCATCGCGGCCATCGGCGGTCACCCGTGTCCACTCCGGCACCACCGCCTGCTCCACAGTACCGACGTCCGCCAGCCTCACCATGGCGCCGGCGGCGTTGCGCAGCACGGTCTGGCGAATCTGGGCCAGGCTTTGCAGTCGGGTGTCGGACATTACAAGATACAGCTTGTAGTGATCCTCAAGCCGGCCCACCGCCGACAGCACATTGCTCACCGACAGTATGCGCGCCACTTCGTCCAGCGTCAGGTCGTGCGCGCGCAGACGGGCCGGATCGACCGTCACGCGATACTCCTCCAGCGCGCCGCCCATAGTTTGCACGCTGGACACCCCATTGACGCCGGACAGCAATGGCCGCAGCTGATATTCCGCCAGATCGCGCAACTGCACCGGCGACAGCGTGCTCGACACCAGGCTGTAGGCAATGATCGGAAACACGGTTGGATCCATGCGCCGCGTCGTCATCTGCGTGCCCGCAGGCAGTTGGCCGAGGATCTGGGCGATGGCGGCGTTCACTTCCAGCGTGGCGCCGGCCATGTCGCGGCCCCAGTCGAAATTGATCGATACTTCGGCCGAGCCGCGGCTGGTGGTCGAACGCAGGTTGCGCACGCCCGGCACGCGCCGCACCGCCTCCTCCACCGGCCGTGTCACCAGCATTTCCATCTGCTCCGCCGGTTGATCGCCGGCGTCGAGCGACACCACGGCGCGCGGGAACGAGATGGTCGGGAACAGCGACACCGGCAGGTGGAAGGCCGCCACCATCCCCGCCATGGCCAACATCAATAGCAGGAACAAGATGGAACGGCGGTGCGACTGGGCCCATGCCGCGACGCTCATGGCGTGCTCCCGCGCACGACATCGCCGTCTTTCAGTTCGTAGTTCCCCAGTACCACCACCGGCAGTGCCGCCTCGAGCGCACCTGCGACACCCAGAGTGAGGTCCGCCTCCACCAGTTTGCGCACGGCCACGCGGCGGGCCCTGCCCTTCGCCACCTGGAACAGGTAGGCGCCCTCATCGTCAACCAACACCGCCTGACGCGGCACCGACCATGCGGAACGACTGCCCAGCTCGATCAACGCCTGGACGTGGGTGCCGACCGGCAGCCGCGCTTGCGCTGAGGCGGGAAGCATGGCAATCGCGCCGGCCATCTGAGTCTTAGGATCGACCATGTTCTGTATCGAGGCAATCGTGCTGGCGACCGCCGGCGCGCCATCCTGAAGCGGAACGAGCGTGAGCTTCATGCCGGTTTTCAGTTCGGCGATGCGCGCAGGCTCGACCGCAAGGAGTACTTTCAAGGTATCGGTGCGTCCGACCTGCACAATGGTGGCGCCGGCCGCCACGCGGTCGCCCTGCGCCACCGGGACGGCGACGACAACGCCGTCGAACTGCGATGTCAGATTGACCATGCCGTGGGCGCCGTTCAGGTGCTCCTGTGCCGTCAACATGGCTTTCGCATCTGCCTCCGCCTTGACGGCGCCGTCAACCTGGGATTGCGTGGACAGCTGCAAAGCCAGCAGCTCCCGCTGGCGTTCGAGCTCACGCCGGGCGAATGCCAATGCGCTGGCCGCCTGCTCATACGCCACCAGTACATTCGGATCGCTGGACAGGACGGCAAGCAGATCGCCGCGGCGCACAGCTTGCCCGGGAACAACAGCCATCCGTGCCACCTGCCCGGCCTGGGGCTGGCTCTGCGACTCGACCTTGCCCGCAGCAATGTCGCCGAACGCGCTCATGGTCAAAGGCATGGGTTGCATGCTGGTTTTGACTGTCTGCACCAGCACACTGCCACCGCCGGTCTCGTCGCCGCCAGCCGCCGCGTTCGCGCCCCCCGGCTGAGCGTACCACCAGGCGCCGCCAGCGGCCAAGGCCAGCAACAGCGCGGCACCGATCAAATTCTTCCGGGTCATGGTTGAGTACTTTCAAGGTTGGTGATATCGATGCCGAGCAGGGTGCGCAAGCCGATCCGCTGTTCCAGCAATGCTTGCTGAAGGCCAATTATCTCCAGCTGCTTGGCCAGCAGCGCCGAGCGCGCCAGAGCATAGGCCAGCACATCGGCATCGCCGGCGCGCAGGGCCTTGTCGCTGCGCGCCAGCACATGCACCTGTTCCTGCAAGTCGGCGTCCAGCCTGGCGGCCTGCGCGAGGTTGAGTGCCTGCTCATCCAGGATGCGCTGGACATCGTTGCGCGCAGCCTGCACCCGCACCTGGTATTCGTCGTAAGCCTTTTGACGGGTGGCCTGTTCGATCGCGATGTTGCCACGATTGCGGTTCAGAAATGGCAGCGACATGCTGATGCCGATACCGCTCGAATACACGTTACTGGAGTCGCGCGCGCGCGTAAAACCGAGGTTTATCGCGGGGAACTGTGCGAGTAGCGCGCCGCGATAACGCTGGTCTTCTGCCTGATAGGCAGTTTGCAACGCGCGCAGGTCGGGACGCCGCTGGGCAATATCGGCCAGCGCCGACTGCACCAAGGTCGCATCCACGATGCCGACCTCGCTGCCTTGCTGCAGTACCAGCACGGTGTCGGGCGCGATTCCGAGCAAGGCGTTCAGTTCATGGGCGGCCTGGTTTTGCAATTTCTTCAGGTCAAACAATTGGCGGTCGACATCCTGCAGCGCCGCCAGATTCGGCGTGACCGCGTCGCTGTTGAGCAAGCCGCTATCGAGAGCCTGGCGAGTGCGCGCATAACGGTCGGCGAACACCTGGCGGGTATCGTTCAAGACGGCCATCTGCTTGCGGCCCTGCACGACCTTGACGAACTGCAATTGTGCTTGCGAGGCCACCTGCCACTCCTGCCACAGCAGCGTGAGATCGGTTTTGGCCGCATCACGATCGGCCGCACGGTGGAGCGCGCCATGCGTCAGCAGGCTGGTGATGTCATAGCTCAGACCAGCGCTGAACGCGCGGGTCGCCCCGGTCCCGCCGCTGTTGGACATATCGCCGCTGAGGGAGAGCTGCGGGTCGGGCAGCAAGCCGGCAGAGAACGATTGCGCGTGCGAGATCATCGCATCATCGCGCACCAGCCTCAAATCAGGATTGTTGACCACGGCCAGCATCGCCACTTCGACGATATCGAGGCCGTCGTCGGGATGAAAACGGTGTGCCGCCATCGGCGGAAACGGCAGGCTGCGCGTATCCACCACCAGGTCGGCCGGCTTGCCCTCCCGTAACGGCAGCGGCTGGTAGCTGGAGCAAGCCGACATCAATACGCCAGCCAGCAGCGGGCCGCACCGCAACAGCGGAATTTTCAGTGCCAGTAACATAGGTGGGATCCAAGCAGAGCCAACAATGAGTGCAGCTTACTTGCGGAAGAATTAAGTGCACGTTAAGCCGCGACCGAACGCTGCGGCAGGCGATGCAATGCCATGTTCTCGCCCCCTACCTGTCTTTCAGCTAAGTTTGCTGTAATCAAGCCTACATATTTGCTTGCCATACTTGCCGCTTGTTCAAGGTGCCGGATCGTCCGGTGCCCGCCAAGTCAAAGGATGGTCCAGCGTGCGCGTACTACTGGTGGAAGATGATGACATGGTGGGCGAGGCGATGCAGTTGGCGCTGCGGCAGGCACATTTCGTGGTGGACTGGATCCGCGACGGCAGGAAGGCGCTGGAGGCGCTCTTCGCCAACTACGATATGGTGCTGCTCGATCTCGGCTTGCCGGGCTGCGACGGCCTGACCGTCATGCAAGCGTTGCAGAAGAATGCGCCGTTGTTGCCGGTGATGATAGTCAGCGCCCGCGACGCGCTCGGCGACCGGGTGCGCGGACTGGACCTTGGCGCCGACGACTATATCCTGAAGCCTTTCGACATGCCGGAACTGCTGGCGCGCATGCGCAGCGTGCAGCGCCGCTACCGCAAGCAGAACGAACGCCACATCGGCACCGACGCGATCCGGCTCAACCTCGACTCCCTGTGCATGTGCGTGGGCGAACTGGAGGCCCCGCTGTCCCAGCGCGAAGCGTCGCTGATGCAAGCCCTGCTCGCCAGGCCGGGAGCTATCCGCTCGCGCGAAGCGCTGGAGCGCGAGGTGTATCATGGCGACGATGAAGTGTCGAGCAATGCGCTGGAATTCCTGATTTACTCCATCCGCCGTAAATTCGGCCAGTCAACCATCCGCAACGTGCGCGGCATGGGCTGGGCGGTAGCCAAATGAGGCACCTGCGGTCACTGCAAGCTAGACTGGCGTTGTGCCTCACCGGCGTGATGCTGGTCGCCGCCGGCATCGCCGGCACCGTGTCCTACCGCACGGCCTTCCATGAAGTCAACGAGCTGCAGGACGACCAGTTGCGCCAGATGTCGGCGCTGGCGAAGCGGCGGCACATGGCCACGCCTTACGGCCTGCAAGACCTGGACAACCACGTGGTGGACGTTGGCGCACGCATCATAGTCCAGCTGCTGCACAACGGTGTCTGGGGCGAAGTGGAAGGCGGCGCGGTTCCACTCCCGCTGGCGGTCGGCGTTGCAGACGGCTTGCAGACCTTGGAGGTGCAAGGCCGGCAGCTGCGCCTGTTCATTCGCACCCTGCCCGGTGGCGATCGCGTGGCGGTCAGCCAGAGCACCGCAGTCCGCGATGAAGTGGCGCACAACGCCGGCAAGACCACCATCGTCCCCATCGCCGTGCTGATTCCCATCCTGGTGCTGGCAACGATCGCTCTGATACGGCACATGCTTGCACCGGTCATGCGCCTGGCCCACGAACTGGACCGGCGCGGCGAGGATCAATTGACCGCGCTCGACGACCGCGACGTGCCCAGCGAAGTCCTGCCATTCACCGCCGCCATCAACCGCTTGCTGCATCGCGTCGAGCAGACGATGGCACAACAGCGGCGTTTTGTCGCAGATGCGGCCCATGAATTGCGAACACCGCTGACCGCCATTTCGCTACAAGCGGAACTACTGGCCAGCCTGAATCTGAGCGAGCAGGCCCAGCCCAGGTTGCAATCCCTGCAACGCGGCATCTTGCGGGCCCGCCATCTGGTCGCCCAGTTGCTGCTGCTGGCCCGCCTGCAAGGCCGCGATCCCTTGAGCAGGGATACCGTCGCGATCGGCGCGGTATGCCAGAACGTGCTGGAGGACCTGCTGCCCCTGGCCGACCAAAAGCAGATCGCTCTCACCGCCAGCGTGGACATGGCTTGCAATGTGCAGTCCAACGCCATGGACTTGAACGCCGTGCTGTGCAACCTGATAGACAACGCCATCCGCTACACCCAGGCAGGGGGCCAGGTGGACATCCATATCGAATACATCGCTGCGGCGCTGCACATAAGCGTCAGCGACAACGGACCCGGCGTGCTGGAGCACGAACGAGAGCAGGTGCTGTCGGCATTCTATCGCGGCGCGGCAGTCAACGAATCCGGTTCCGGCTTGGGACTGGCGATCGTCCACAACATCGTTCAGCGCATGGCGGGGACGATGACGCTGAGTTCCAGCCAGCCCGATGGCAGCGGCTTGACGGTACGCATTGTCCTGCCCATCGCGCCTTCGGCAAGCTCCGGCTCGCCCCGATCAGGTCAGCAAAGCCGCACCCACTGAAGCCTTCCCTTCCTCGCCCCAGCCACGGACCTACTTCATTTTCAGCGAAAGCACGTATGCAAACCAGACCATTCCAGCAAGCCATCCTTCCCGCTCTCATCAGCCAACTCTTCCTGGTGCCGGCCTACGCGGCCGACCCGGCCGATCCAGCACCGTCCGGTGACGCTATCCAGGTGATAGTGGTGGATGCCCAGCGCGCGACCAACTCCAGTGCCCGCCAAGCCCAGGAGCAGGCTCCCAACCTGATCAACTTGATGACGGCGGCGGAGATGCGCAAGCTGCCGGATGTGAACATCGCCGAGTCGGTGCGGCGCATTCCCGGCATCTCGCTGGAGACCGACACCGGCGAGGGACGCTTCGTCAATATCCGCGGTCTGGACGCCGATCTGAACAGCACGACCTTCGGCGGCCTGCGGCTTCCGCCCTCAAACAACGCCTCGCCGTTCGGCGGCGGCCGCGCGGTGGCGCTGGACGCGATCCCCACCGGCCTCGTCGGCGCCATTACGGTTACCAAATCCAATCTTCCTGAACAGGATGCCGAAGCGCTGGGCGGCACGATTGAAATCACCCCGAAAACCGCGCCGCGCAACGGCAAACCCTTCCTCGAAGCGCGTATCGGCACCGGCAGCGAATCGCTGCGCGGCACGAATATCGCCGATCTGTCGCTCACCGCCGGCACCCGCTTCGGCGGCGGCGAACCGGGCAAAGGCGGCGCAGCGGCCTATTCGGACCATCCTTTCTCGATCGTCGTCACGGCGGCTTACTATGAGGACAAACGCGGCATCGACGACGTCGAACCGGCGTTTCTCGACGATGGTATCCACTCCCCTTTGACCTACGCCGGCTGGGATCAGCGATGGTACCAGTATCACCGTCGCCGCCATGGCGTCGGCCTGGACCTGGGCTACCAGCCGGATGCGCACAACAGCTATTACCTCCGCGGCTTCGACGCGGGCTACACCGAGTCGGTTCTGCGCCAGCGGCTGACCGTGACGCCGGACGGCAGCCCGCAGCCCGCCGCCAACGGCTTCATCGACGGCATGGGCGCCAATGGCTTCGACAAGACCTTACGCGACGAGCAAGAAACCATCAACAACAAGATCTTCGTGGCCGGCGGCAAAAACCAACTGGAATACGCGGTGCTGGACTACCGCCTTGGCTATACGCGCGGTTCCTACAACAAGCTGCATGACTACAATTCCGATTTTAACTACACGCCCTCTGCCACGGCCACCGTCAGCTATGCCAATAGCGGACCGGGCAACGTGCCGGCGTTTGCCGTGAACGGTGCGGACTATCTGAATCCGGCCAATTACGGCTTGGTCAAGTTCCAGAACAGCACAACAGACATATCGGACCACGAATGGTCGCTGGCCGCCAATCTCAGATGGGACACCCGCGTAGGCGGCTACGACGAGGAGAGCTTCAAGGCAGGCGCCAGCGCCCGACTACGCAAGCGCGTGGTGAACGGCCAGCCCTATTCGTTCGCCAATCTTCCGCCATTGCCGCTGACCGCGGCGGCGGGAGGTCCCGGCATCGTGTTCTATGACGGCCTCTATCAGAACGGTCCGCAGTTGATGCCCGGGCTGCTGCAAAGCCTGTATGGCAGCAAGCAGTTCGTGTCCGCCTCCGACGCCCAAAACGCCGCGCTTCAGTATTTGCAAGACAAGGAAGACGTCTACGCAGGCTACGGCCAATACCAGATGCGTTCCGGCCCGCTGGGCATCACCGCCGGCCTGCGGGTGGAGATGACGCGTGCCAACTACGCGGCCAATGCCAAGGGCAGCGACGCCGACGGGAATACCCTGATCCAGCCGGACAGCCGGGACCGCAACTACGTCAACTGGTTCCCCAGCGTGCAGGCACGCTATGAACTTGGCGGGGCGACGTTATTGCGCGCGGCTTACTCGTCGACCATCGCCAGGCCCGGCTTCAGCCAGGTATCGGCTTCGCTCAATATCGACCCGGGCGCCAACACGGTCACCCGAGGCAATCCCGACCTGAAGCCGACCACGGCAAATTCGTTCGACCTGTCGCTCGAACGTTATTTGCCCAACGCCGGCATTGCCTCCATCGGCATCTTCGACAAGGAGATCAGCCATTACATCGCTGCCAGCCAGACCAGCCAGACCTTCCCCAACAATGGCTTGTTTGCCGGTTTTGTCGGCGTCGCCCACGTCTATTCGTTTGCCAATGTCGGGAAGTCGACCGCGCGCGGCCTGGAGCTGAACTATGAGCAGCGCTTCACCACCTTGCCTGGTTGGCTCGGCGGCCTTGGCGCCAGCGCCAACTATACTTTTGTCGATTCGCGTTTCGAAATCCGTCCCGGCGAAACCTCGACCCTGCCATCGACTTCACGCAACACGGTCAATGCGGCCCTCTTCTATGAGACCGGCCCATGGAATCTGCGTCTGGGAATGTACTCCTTGTCGCGCAACCTGTGGGCAATCGGCAGCAGCGCTCCGCTCGACGTGTACGCCGAACGCCGCACCTCGGTGGACTTCGGCGGGTCATACGCACTCAACAAGCACGTGTCGCTGTATATTAACGCCAAGAACCTCAGCGACACGCCGCTCAAGTTTGCCGAAGGCACTACGAATCGCACCATCCAGCGGGAATACTACGGCGCCACCTATCAGGCCGGCGTCAACCTCACCTATTGACCTTGCCCACCATTTTGGACCATGACATGAAACACACCACGCGCTTTGCCCACACCCTGCTTGCCCTGCTGCTGGCTCCTTTCCTCACGCCGTGCAGTACGGCGGCCACGCCGGATTATGCCGTCCATGACCGCATCGCCTTGAGCGGCGACGGCAAATGGGACTATGCCAGCATCGACGCCAGCCAGCACCGGCTGTACGTCACCCATGGCAACCAGGTCCAGGTGGTCGAACTGGCTACGCATAAAATGGCGGGTGCCATCACCGGCACCGAAGGCGTGCACGGCGTCGACTTCGCACCGGAACGGAACCTGGGCTTCACCAGCAATGGACGCTCGGACAGCGTCACCGTCTTTGCGCTCGACAGTCTGGCCGTCAAGCAGCAAGTCAAGGTCAGCGGAAAAAATCCCGACGCGATCCTTTACGTTCCGCAAGCCCATCAGTTGTACACCTTCAATGGCGGCAGCGCCAACGTAACGGTATTCGATGTGCCTGACATGCGGATCATCTCCACCATCAAAGTCGGCGGCCGACCGGAATTTGCCGTGAGCGACGGCGCCGGTCGCATTTACCTCAACATTGAGGACAAAAATGCGATCGAGGTGATCGACATCGCGGCCGGCAAAGTCGTCGAGCACTGGCCACTGGCAGGCTGCGAAGAACCGACTGGACTGGCGCTCGATATTGCCCACGCGCGGTTGTTTACCGTCTGCAAGAACAAAACGGGGATGGTCGTCGACGCGCGGAATGGGAAACACATGGCCGACTTTGCCATCGGCACCCATCCTGATGCCGTCGTCTACGACGCCGCGACAGGCCGCATCTACGTCTCCAACGGCGACAGCGCCACGCTGACCGTGGCCCAGCAGCTATCGCCTGATCGCTATCGCGTACTGGCCAACGTGCCGACCGCTGCCGGCGCGAAGACGATGGCATTCGATCCTTCGACCAAGTACGCCTATTTGCCGGCGGCAATCGACGGCACATTGAAGGTGCTGGTGGTCGCTCCCGCAGACAAATAGCCCATGCGATCGCGCAATCATCCTTGATACGCTACCACCCGGGCAGTTGCCCCGTCAAACGCGTACTAGCGCGATTCTTGCCTCCAATCGCTAGCTCGTCTTGTATCTGCTTTCCCTATCTCCTCGCCCCGTCAATCACGATGAGAAAAGTTAACATCCCGCTGTGGTCATTTTAAAATAGCTTCAGGTGTCTCGACTGAGACGCGACAGAACCCTTGAGTCAGGGGTCGAACGTCGTTGAAATTTCGCGTAAATTTTTCGTTCTCAGTCGGGGCGCGCCACGGTCCAAAGTACTGCGGCCCGAAACAGGGCCAGTCCTTCAGGGCGCATTTGTTCAAACGTGTCCTGCCAGAGGAAAAAGCTCATACGCCGGGCCGGAGCCAGGAACTCGCTGTTCATCGTCGCACCCTTCTCGTACGCGAAGATTGCGGCCTTGTCGGGCTCACCGCGCAAGGTTGCAATCGTAATGGCGCCCAGACCCGGCTTACCCCAGTTCATCTTCAGATTTTCATCGTTCAGTACATTTTGGATGCCAGCTGTCAGGCCCGCCGCCAGCGGATGCGGCGCATTGACTAACCAGAGAAAACGTTGATTATCATCGGTACCATAGTCACGACCATTTTTGAGCGCCGTCATGCCAAGCTCACCTAGCAGATCATTTTCAAAGGTAATCAGCGGAACCTCCAGATAGCGATATTTACTACCAACATCAAGCGCATCGACCGATTCGGAAATGATGATCAGATCCTGATTCTGAGCGGCTTCCAGCGGCGTGCTTTCATCGGCAGCGGTTACCGTGAAGCCTAACGACTTGAGAAAATCAATGACCTTGTTGTCATTGCGGCGCCAAGCTTCCAATGCCGGTATGCGTTTGGGGTCTGCCGGTGGCGGCACCGTAGCCTTGACTCTTTCCAGCTTGGTCCGGTTATAAACATAGAGCACTTTTTTGCCGTGCGCGGCCGCTGGATCCACCGTCGCGGCAGAGGAAAAACCAGATAGGCCAAGCAGCACGATGCCGAGTGTGATGCAGGCAGAAGCGAAAGAGCGACGCAACGTATTCATGTTATTTTGCCCCAGGTAGTGGTGGTGGTAGCAGCAAGCCCAAAAGGAGTATGCGTCCCGGGTTGCCGGGAATTTATGCGTCGATGACTTTTGAGTCCTCAATGCGGCCAGGAAGCATTCGCCTGAGCACGTCGTCTTTCCGGATAAAGTGATGAACCAGCGCTGCTGCTGCGTGCAGACCGACGACGGCAAGAATGACGTCCGCCACGGTTGCGTGAATGAATTCGATCTGGTTTTTCAGCGCTCGGTTAGCCGGATCGAAAGCAGGAATTTTGTACAAATTGAAGATGACATCACCGCGGCCCCAAACATTCGCCAGGCCCAGGATCACTTCTGCAAGGATCAGTGCATACAAACTGAGATGAACCAGTCTGGACATGAATGGTAGTAGCCCCGTCGCAGAAAAGCGCTCGCCATGTCTGGCGCGCCACCAGAGCCGATACAGCATCACGAAACCAAGCAATAAGCCCACCCCCATGTGAATACTGCGCACAGTAATCTTCGGCGGTCCTTTGGGAAAAAAATCGATAATCTGCGCGCATCCCCACACCAATGCAAGCAAAATGACAACCAGCCAATGCAGACGGATGGTCTTAGGGTCATATCGTGTTGGCATTTATCGGAGCCCTCTCTTATTGCTATTGCGTCGGCAGCCAAATATTTTCATATCCGAAGAATACGCGGCGAACCTGAATGAATCCTGAAAAAAACTTGAAAATACTGGCATCTGCTTCTGCACGCGAAAGCATCCGCCGATTCCATGCCTGTGCGGCAAGGTGAGACGGGGAAACGTGGAACGGTGGGTCAGTTGCCGAGAGGAACGCCGACGATCATCTTGATCACCCAGCGATCCGATGCCGCGCCGTTGCCGCGTCCGACACCCAGGTTCAGATCCCAGCCGCGCACTGCTGTGTCGAGTACTGCGTACACGGTGCGCGTTTGGGGGCCGAGGCGGCGCAATTCACCCATCGCGTTGTAACTTTCGACACCGACCATGCAGTCCGAGTCGGTTCGGTAGGCCAGCTTGCCCGCCAGTTCCAGTGTGGCGGGGCTGGAGATGGGACCGGAAACTTTGAAGTCGACGTTGGCGTTAACGGCGGCTTTCCATCGCGCGCTCTGATATCCGAAGATGCCTTTCAGTTCGCCGTTCCATGGATTTTCATCGAGCCGGTAACTGACCCGGCCCAACTCCAGGTTGGCGCCGTAGAAGAAAGGGGAGTTTTGGAACGTCGGTGCAATGAATTTCAGGCGCAGCTTTGCACCGTCAGTACGGAGCTGTCCATCCGGGTCGCGCGAGGACAACAGATAGGCGCCCAGTTCCAGATTCGGCGTCCAGCCGTAAGAAAATTCTGGCGTGATGCGCAACGTATGGCGCGCTGGCTGCGCGCCAGGATAGTTGACACCGGCGGCGCCCGACACGACATAGTTGTGATGCACGTCCAGCCCGAATGTGCCGGGCATATTCATCTCGTTCATGTATACCTGGATTTCTTCCGGTGCGGCCTGAGAGGAGCCGGCCACAGCGACCAACAGCAGCCCGGCGGCGCACTGTGCGAGTGCGGCACGTGTCAGTTTGGTTGTCATTTGCAGTCGGGATCGGTGGAAGGGGTTTATCGGAACAAGCGCATCATGCGAGCGCTAGGTGAAACCAACCTGAATTCTGATCCACGAAACACGCGGCCAGTGCCGGCAGCATCCGCTGGAGTTTAAGCCCGTCTTGGTGGCCCCGTCGCTGGAGTGCCATGCTGTCGAGCGGCTAAAGATCTCGTGACGACTCAACAAGAAGCGGAAGCACAACATCGACTTGCAGCCCTATTCCTTCTGCTGGCACTGAGAGCGAAATTTGTGCGCCCAAGACTACACATATTTCCTTCACAATAGCCAAGCCAAGGCCAGAGCTGTTGGGGCGGGCCACATCGAGGCGGTAGAAACGTTCGAACACCTTGTCGCGCTCGTCTGCCGGAATGCCGGGGCCGTTGTCGACCACACGAAGCCACCCCTGGTCGGCACGCCGAGACAGCGCAACCGTTACCGTGCTGCCACGCGGTGTATGCTGGATCGCGTTGTCCACCAAGTTGGACACCAGTTCCCGCAGCAGGTGTGGTGGAGCAACCACCATGATGGTCTCATCAACGCAATCGACACCCAGGTCGATTTGCCGCTGCTGGGCCAGCGGCGCCAGGGCGTCAAGCGCCTCGATCAACACTACCGACAACTGGATGTGCGGCGCGTCTTCCTGTTGCTGACGCTTGCGCTCCAACGAGGCCAGCACCAGCAGCTGGTTGATCACCCGCGTGCCCTGCTGCACCGATTTCTGGATCGCCGTCAGCACCTCCTTCTGGGTGCCATGCAGTCCCGGACTGCGTTGCGCAAAATTGAGCTGCGACGAGATGATGGCAAACGAGGTCCGCAGCTGATGGGCAGTGTTGGCCACAAAGCGTTCGTAGGACGACAGTGCATAATCGAGCCGGCCGACATAGTCATTGATTGCGTCGGCCAGCGGCTGCAATTCGATCGCCTCGCTGCTCGCGTCAAGCGTTTCCAGCGAACCCGGACTGCGCCGCTGCAGCTTTTCTCCAAAGCGGGCCAGCGGCTTGAGTGTCCAGCGCAGGGTGATGATCAGCCCCAATATCACGATGGCCAGGATCAGCAAATGCTGGCGCATGGTCAGCAGGAACAAGTCCCGGCGAAAGGCTTCATGGCCACGCAGGGTCTGGGCAACCTGGGTGACTGCGAATTCACCTGCCGGCATATTGGGCAAGGCTTGGGCGTAGGCGATGGTGCGGGCCGGCTCGCCGCGCATGGTGGTAATGAAAAAATCCTCTTGCTCGATGGCGAGCGCTCCCGGATAGGGAGTCAGTTTTGCGTCGCCGGCGATCAATTGGCCGCTCTTGCTGCGGACCGAATAGAACACCATGTCGTGATATTTGCTGGCGAACAGTTCCAGAGCGGCCGGCGGAATACTGATCTCATAGCCGCCATCGACCGACACCAGTTGTTCCGCGATGATGCGCGCCGAGCCTTTCAGCAATTGCTCCTGCACCAGCGTCGCGATCCGATCGGTGCTGCGGTAGGTGACGATCAGGTCGATCGCCGAGATGATGACAGAGGGCAGGAAAACCCATAGTCCCAGCCGCCATTTCAGACTGTTAAGCGGTCGCATCAGGGGTCAGCATGTAGCCCAGTCCGCGCAAGGTGATGATCTGCGCGCCCGAGAACTCGAGTTTTTTGCGCAGCCGAAGAATGTAAATTTCCAAGGCCTTGGGCGAGACACAATCGTCAAGCGTGCACAGACTGTCGCACAGCGCCTTCTTCGCGACCGTGGAACCCTGGTGGCGTATCAGCATTTCCAGGATGGCGTGTTCGCGCGGGGTGGGATTCAAGTCCTGCCTGTTGATGAAGAAGCGTTTCGAATTGCTTTCGTAGCGCACGGCGCCGCAGTGCAGCACCGGATTGACCCTGCCGCTGGCACGCCTGAGCAGTGAGCGCAGGCGCGCTTCCAATTCCGTGATATCGAAGGGCTTGGCCAGGTAATCGTCAGCGCCCAAGTTGAGGTGTTCGACAATGCCGGGCAAAGAATCCTGCGCGCTGATGATCAACACCGGGGTCGGATCATCCTTCCCGCGCAAGCCTTTCAGCACGACTTGGCCCTGGATGCCTGGCAAGGTGAGATCCAGCAGGATGGCATCGTACTGTTGCGTCATCAGCAGGGTATTGGCTTCCTCGCCGCTGTAAGCTTGTTCCACGGCGTAGCCCGACTGGTTCAGCAGGCGCTTCAACCAGGACGCCAGTTCACGGTTATCTTCGACCAGCAATAGTTTCATAGCATTCCATGTTGCAGTAAGACAGCCGTTGTCGGTGTCGTATTTTGGTGCGGCCCGGCCGACTGTAGGCAAATTGAAGGGTTCGCTCTCGTATCTTGTTGTGTCGTACAGGCAACGAAAATATCGCTAGCCATATTACTCTAAAAAACCAGGAGACAGAACCCATGACAGCCAAACTCGTCCCATGGCGGCCGCGCCCGCAAGGCCGCTGACCCAGCCATGAAGGAGCTGGCCAATTTCCAGCAAGCCAGCACCTCGACCATCAGGAAGCCGGTCAAAGGCAACGATTTTGAGCGCCTGTATGGCCTGATCCACCGTAGCGTGAGCAGCCATAACCGTGCCACGCGCTGACCGACAGGGCGGTGTCCTGGCTTGGCGACAATCGCTGAGGCCAGGGGGGCATGCGTTGCCGCTTCTGATGGCAGGCTGCGGACAATGACATATGATGAATGTTCGCGCTGCCGGTCGGGCTTGCTGACGCAGGCGAGATTATTAAAATAAATATAACGGAGACTCCCCATGAAATCCATTCTCTGCGCCATCACGGCCTGGCTTTTGCTGACCGCTGCCAGCGCGTCCCATGCGTCCGATAAAATCACCATCATGGTCGGCGGGATAGAAAAACATATCTACTTGCCGGCCAAGCTGGCGGAACAACTCGGCTACCTCAGGGAGACCGGGCTGGACGTCGAACTGCTTAGCGAACCGACCGGGGTAAATGCAGAGACCGAATTGCTGTCGGGCGCGGCGCAAGGCGTGATCGGCTTCTACGACCACACCATCGATTTGCAGGCGCGGGGCAAGCTGGCGCAGTCGGTGGTGCAGTTCAGCCACACGCCCGGCGAAGCAATCCTTGTGTCCAGGGCCGCCAGCGGACACATCAAGTCGCCGGCCGACTTCAAGGGTCGGAGGCTGGGCGTGACAGGACTGGGGTCGTCCACCAATTTCCTGACGCTATATCTGGCAGCCAAAGCGGGCATCAAAAGCACCGAATTCAGCACCTTGCCTGTGGGTGCGGGCGCGACCTTCATTGCAGCCATGGGACAGGGAAAGATCGAGGCCGGCATGACCACCGAGCCCACCATCTCGCGTCTGGTGCACACAGGCGCGGCCAGCATCCTGGTGGACTTGCGCTCGCCGAAGGAGACGGAAAAGGCGCTAGGCGGCACCTATCCCGCCGCCTGCCTGTACATGGAGTCGGCCTGGGTCAACACCCACAAGCCACAGGTGCAAAAGCTGGCGAACGCCTTTGTCAAGACCCTGCGTTACATCCGCAGCCACAGCGCCAAGGAAATTGCTGACAGGATGCCGGCCGACTATTACGCGTCGGACAAGAAGATGTATATCGAAGCGTTGGAGAACAGCAAGGTCATGTTTACCGACGATGGCGTGATGCCCGCCAACGGCCCGGCCACCGTACTGGGCGTGCTGAATGCCTTCGACAAGTCGGTCCAAGGCAAGTCGATCAACTTGGCCAATACCTACACCACTGAATTCGTGAAAGCTGCCAAATAATGAAGGTACCCGCCGTCGAGCTCAACAATGTCAGCAGGAAGTTTGTCAGCCCGCACGGCAAAGTCACGTTGGCGCTGCGCGAGTTCAGTCTGACCGTCCATGCCGGAGAATTCTGCGCCATCGTCGGACCGACCGGTTGCGGAAAATCAACAGCGCTAGACATGATTACCGGCCTCAACCCACCGTCATCGGGTACGGTCCGCGTGTTCGGCCGGCCGGTAACCGGTATCGATCCAAACATCGGCTTCGTGTTTCAGGCCGACGCCGTGTTTCCATGGAAAAACGTGATCGACAATGTTGCGATCGGCCCGCTCTACCGTGGCATGGACAAGACAGCCGCCAGGGACAAGGCGGCTGGCTGGGTACTGCGGGTAGGACTGACTGGATTCGAGCAGCATTATCCACACCAGCTGTCAGGCGGCATGCGCAAGCGGGTGGCATTGGCCCAGACCTTTATCAATGAACCCAAGATTTTGCTGATGGATGAGCCATTCTCGGCGCTCGACGTGCAGACGCGGGCATTGATGCAGGCAGAGCTGCTGGAACTGTGGTCGGAGCAACAGGCATCGGTGGTGTTTGTCACCCATGATATCGAGGAAGCCATTGCACTGGCCGACCGTGTGGTTGTGCTGAGCAAGGGCCCCGGCAACGTCAAGAGCACGTATCAGATTCCCCTGGCGCGGCCGCGCGACGTAACCAAGGCCCGCTATACGCAGCCATTCATCGACCTGTCGAAACAGATCTGGTCGGATCTCAAGGACGAAGTCCAGGTTTAATCCTTACGGAGAATATCTATGCACGCAATGACAACGGGGAGCAGTTCCGGCACGCCGGGCGACGGTAGCCAGGAACGCGCAGCAATGGCACGCGCCGTCAATCACTGGCGAGTGGTGCTGTTGCTGCGCGTCGCACTGGCGCTGGTGACGCTGGGCGCCTGGGAATTTTCCGTGCAATGGCAATGGCTGGATCCGTTCTTCTTTTCGCAGCCCTCCGCGATCTACCAGCAGTTGGTGAGCTGGCTGGCTGAAGGGACGGCGCAAGGGCCGCTGTGGGCTGAGCTGCTGGTGACCATGGAGGAGACCGTGCTGGGTTTCCTGATCGGCAGTATGCTGGGCATACTATTCGGCATCGCACTTGGCCGCAACAAGCTCATATCCGACGTGCTGAGCATTTACATCAAGGTGGCCAATGCCATACCGCGTGTAGTGCTGGGTTCGATTTTCATCATCATGTTCGGACTTGGCATGGGCTCCAAGGTGGCGCTAGCGGTGGTCATGGTATTCTTTGTCGTGTTCGGCAATGCCTTCCAGGGAGTACGGGAAGCCGACCGCAATCTGATCGCCAATGCTTATATCCTGGGCGCTAGCAAGCGCCAGGTTACATTCACCGTGGTATTTCCGTCAGCCCTGAGCTGGATCCTGGCTAGCCTGCATGTCAGCTTTGGTTTCGCCCTGGTCGGCGCGGTGGTGGGCGAGTTCCTCGGAGCGCGGCACGGCATCGGCCTGCTGATCGCCACGGCGCAGGGCACTTTCAATGCGGCTGGCGTGTTCGCGGCGATGATCGTGCTGGCGTTGGTGGCCTTGGGAGCGGAGTATCTGCTGACGACTATCGAAATCCGCTTGCTGAAATGGCGCCCGGTCCAACTCTTCGAGCATGGAACATAATGGCCCCGTGCCGGCACCCTGTCGTGACTGAGCAAACCTGGCCTCCGCGCTACCCGTGCGAGTGTGATCGCCACGGCACGCAGCAGTTCCGGCTGCTATCAGCAGTCGCGGCGCGCTAGCGCGCCACCAGCCCTCTGGTAGCGAGCATCTGTTCAGTGGCGCGTAAGGTCCGCCATTAAGGCATGCCCAGACGGCGCACGATGGCATCGGTGAACTGCTGGGTCGTGGCAGTCCCTCTCAGGTCGCCGGTGGCGATGTGGTCATCGTTCAGCGTGGCGGAGATCGCCATGCGCAGCCGCAGCGCCAGGTCGTCGCGCCCCACGTGGTCGAGCATCTGGCCGGCCGCCAGCAGCAACGAAATCGGATTGGCGATGCCCTTGCCGGCGATGTCGGGGGCCGAGCCGTGCACCGCCTCGAAGATGGCGGCATCGGCGCCGATGTTGGCACCGGGCGCCATGCCCAGCCCACCCACCAGTCCCGCCAGCTGGTCCGACAAGATGTCGCCGAACAGGTTGGTACACAACAGCATGTCGAACTGCCACGGATTGAGCACCAACTGCATGGCGCAGGCGTCGACGATCATGTCGTTCATCTGCACCCGTCCTTCGTAGTCGCGCGCGACTTCGCGCGCCGCCTCCAGGAAGATGCCGGTCAGCGCCTTCAGGATGTTGGCCTTGTGCACCACGGTGATTTTCTTGCGGCCGTGCTTGACGGCGTACTCGAAGGCGAAACGGGCGATCCGGCGGCAGCCATCGCGGGTGTTGATGCCAGTCGACGCTGCCGCCGCCCGCGGATCGTCGCCGATCGGGATGTAGTATTCGTGCGCCACATAGAAGCCGCCGATGTTTTCCCGCACCAGCACGATGTCGATGTCCTCGTAGCGCCCGGGAACGAGGGTCGAGACCGGACGGACGTTGGCGTACAGCTGGAATTCCTCACGCAGCCGCACATTGGAGGAGCGGAAGCCGGTGCCGACCGGCGTGGTCAGCGGTCCCTTGAGCGCCAGACGGGTGCGGCGGATGCTGGCCAGCGTCGCTTCCGGCAGCGGATCGCCGCTGCTGTTGACGCCGGCCATGCCGGCCTGCTGGACGTCCCACGCAAACGGCATGCCGAGGGCGCCCAATACTTGGACTGTTGCGCCGACCACTTCCGGGCCGATCCCATCGCCGGGGATCAGCGTCACCGGTATTTCTAATTTGTTCTTGTTTATCATGGTTTTCTATTTACACGAATTCTTGATTGAAGGTAGACCGTACACGTATAGGCCATCTTGCCGTCCCCTAGCTGGGCCGGTCCGATTCGTCCGCGCTGCCTTTAAGAGGCCGACAACGTCAATCCCATCGAAGTTCACGGCCCGATCTCGTCACTCCGTCTTACGCCTCCATGCATCGAAAAGTTCACTACCATTGCGACCGCCTCCACCAAGGAAATCGTCGCTGAGCGACGGGGCATCAGAACACCCACAGTTTGTCGGCCGGCAGCTGTAGCCAGTAGCCGCCAGCTTCCAGCTTGTACTTGGAGTAGGCCCGCACGCTGATGCCGTCGGGTCCCTTGAACAGGCACTCGAAGCGGTCGCCCAGGTACATGCAGGTCAGCAGCGGCAACTGGATCGCGTTGTCCACCGGCGTCGCGCTGACCTTCACTTCTTCCACGCGGATGATGGTCGACGGGTCGCCGGACGCGACGCCGCGCCCCGTGCCCTGCAGCCGGATGCCGCCGACCTCTAACAGTGCATTGGCGCCGTCGCGCTGCACGACGGTGGCGGGCAGGCGGTTGTTACTGCCCATGAACTCGGCCGTGAACAGGGTGTTCGGCGTTTCGTACATGCTTTGCGGCGTGCCCTGCTGTTCGATCTTGCCGTTATTGAGCAGCAGGATGCGGTCGGAAATCGCCATCGCCTCGGCCTGGTCGTGGGTGACCATCAGCGCCGACAGGCCCATACGCACGATCAGCTCGCGCAGGAAGGCGCGCGCCTCCTCGCGCAGCTTGGCGTCCAGGTTGGACAGCGGTTCGTCCAGCAGGATC
>NZ_BPWI01000008.1:0-345733 GCF_040369125.1 Duganella hordei | reverse complement strand
TGCAACCTACCAGCAGCCCTTTGAGATGACGCCGCTTCCCAGCGGGGTGATGCCATCATCGATTAATTTGTCGCTCCACTCAAGACGTCACCGGGGAGACGCTTACGGATAACATCTTGCATGCATGAAAGATGCGCGAAATGTCACGTCTGAAATAGGTGAGGTACGAGATTGAACCTTGGCGCGTGGTACGGGTCAAACGCGAAAAGGCGCAAATTTGGCCATCATCAATTGAACTGGATCCATGTTTGGAACCATACTGGCGAACATGTGCCCGCTTGAGGGACCACGGAGGGACATTTCAGGTCCCGCAGGGCTTTTTTCATAGGGAATTCGATTCCGGCAAGCGACCAGAACTCAACAGTAAGAAATACCAAAAAGTTTGAAAACCCGCTCTCTCCATACGAGAAGCGGGTTTTTTGTTATCTCTTCAAATCCAGTGGCTCTGACTGAGTTGTGCTGATCAGAATGCTGTTAGCATTTCCCTCGTTTGGATGAGTTGGTTCGAGCGCCGCCCAGACCAAGCTGCCAAAACCAGGAGAAATGATGACGATGAATTTTCGTGCGTGCACCTTGCTCGCATTGTGCCTTGTAGCGCTTTCGGCCAGTCTCGGACATGCCGCCGAGCTAAGCCCGGTAAAAGTCACCGGCGGCGAAGTCGTCGGCTCGCGAGTGGGCTCGCTGACGACCTATCTCGGCATTCCCTTCGCCGCGCCACCGGTCGGCAATCTGCGGTGGCGGGCGCCGGAACCCGTCGTGCCCTGGACCGGCGTCAAGGAGGCGCGCAGCTTCTCTGCTGCTTGCGCCCAGACCGCCGTGTGGATCACGATGCCCAAAAGCGAAGACTGCCTCTATCTCAACATCTGGGCGCCTGAAAAAGCCAAGAAACTTCCCGTCATCGTTTGGATTTATGGGGGCGGATACTACGGCGGCACCGCCGCGCAGCCAAGGTACGACGGCGCCAATCTGGCGAAGCGCGGCGCGATCATCGTCACGATCAACTATCGTCTCGGAATATGGGGTTTCTTTGCGCACCCGGAACTGACGGCGGAGTCGCCGGACCATGTCTCCGGCAACCAGGGCATCCTGGACCAGATCGCGGCCTTGCGCTGGGTGAAAAGCAATATCGCAGCCTTTGGCGGCGATGCCGACCGCGTGACGATCATGGGGGAGTCCGCCGGCGCCGGATCTGTTGCGATCCTGATCGCGTCGCCTCTGGCAAAGGGGTTGTTCCAGCGTGCCATCGCCGAGAGTGGCAGCGATATCTTCAACAGTCAGTACGACCGCAAGAGCGCCGAGGCAAAAGCGGAGGCATACACCAAGACCGTGGGCGCGCATAATCTGGCGGAGTTGCGCGGCATGAGTGTCGAAGCCTTGCACAAATCGGCATGGTCGCCGCGCGCGATTATCGACGGTTATGTATTGCGCGAAGACTTGCCCACGGCATACCGCAATCACCGTCAAAATGACGTTCCCTTGCTGGCGGGATGGAACGCGGAGGAGGGCAACGACCTGGCGCCGGAAATCCTGGGCACCGGCGATTTCAAGGTGGCCAACCATCGCGAACTGATGGGGCAGATGCTGGGCTATGCGCCTTCCGATGCATTGCTGGCGGCCTATCCCGCTTCCACCAATGCCGAGGCCCAAGCCTCAATGCTTCAATTCACCAGCGACTGGTGGGGCTGGCGCACGTGGTATTGGTCGGGACTTCAGGCGAAATACGGGCGATCCAAACCGTATGTCTATTTCTTTGCTCACCGGCCGGTGCAGCCGCTGACACCTTGCGGTTATGGCTGTGGCGCAGGCCATGGCGCCGAGCTGCCGTACGTGTTCGACAATATCGATCAGGACCAGCGCCCGTGGAGCAAGGAGGACCGGCAATTGTCGACCAGGCTTGCCGATACCTGGGTTAATTTCGCCCGCACCGGAAATCCAAACGGAAAAGGCTTGCCGGCCTGGCCGGCATTCGATGGATCGAATGCGTCCATCTTCCGCATCGGCGACCAGGACCGGCTGCCGGACTTCCCGTTATTTCAGCGGGCCGGCAAGGATTAGTCATCCGCGCGAGCGGAAAATATTTTTTCGCGAGCGTGTCGATTTTGTATGCCGTCACTCGTCGTAGGGATGAAGTACCGATTGCCCATTCCACCCTAACCAAGGAAGCGCCATGAACAAACAGATCATCTTGAACCTGCCCGTGAAGAACCTGGACAAATCCAAGGCCTTCTTTTCCGCTCTCGGCTTTACCTTCGATCCCCGATTTAGCGGAGAGAAAGCGGCGTTCATGAACATCGTCGACGACACCATCCGGGCTATGCTGACGAGCGAACCCTTCTTCCAGTCCCTGATCGACAAGCCCGTCGTGAATGCAAAGGAAGCGAATGAAGTCGTCATTTGCCTGACTTGCGAAAGCCGGGATGAGGTGGACAGCCTGATCGCCAAGGCCCTTGCCGCTGGTGGCCGCATACCGCATCCGCCCGAAGACCATGGCTTTATGTATGACCAGGGCTTCGAGGATATCGATGGCCACCTGTGGAATCTGGTCTGGTCGGCGCCGGAAGCCTGATCATTCCTCGGGGCGCACGCCTAGCGGATTGCAGAGGAAAGCAAATGAATTTTCCGGCTGCTTTTGCGATCCGCATCCAGGTTCTTCACCGGCGCCGGCACAAGCTTGAACACACTGACCAGTTGTGCCAGATGCGTGGCTTGATTGCGCATCGACTCAGCGGTAGAGGCGGTTTCCTCCACAAGCGCGGCGTTTTGCTGCGTGACTTGATCCATCTGCGCGACGGCGGTATTGATTTGCTCAATGCCGGCAGTTTGTTCCTGGCCCGCCACCGTAATGTCACCCATGATATCGGTCACCCGTCCGACGCTCTCGACAATTTCCTGCATGGAGGCTCCGGCCTGATCGACGAGTCTGGTACCAATGCCGATTTTCTCGACCGACGTGTCTATCAGCGCCTTGACTTCCCTCGCCGCACTTGCCGAGCGTTGCGCCAGATTGCGCACCTCACCTGCGACGACGGCAAAACCTCTTCCTTGCTCTCCGGCCCGAGCCGCCTCAACGGCGGCGTTCAACGCCAGGATATTGGTCTGGAACGCTATGCTGTCGATCACCCCGATGATGTCGACAATCTTCTTCGCAGACTCATTGATCGAGCCCATCGTGTCCACCATTTGCATCACGACAGTCCCACCCTTGCTGGCGATATCCGATGCCGATACCGCCAATTGATTGGCCTTGCTGGCGTTGTCCGCATTCTGTTTCACGGTACTTGTCAGCTCTTCCATGGAAGCTGCGGTTTCTTCAAGAGAACTGGCTTGCGCTTCGGTCCGGGCGGACAAGTCCGTCGTCCCGCTGGCAATCTGGCTTGACTCGGTGGCGATGGCTTCAGTGCCGGCGCGAACTTCGCTGACAATCTTGGCCAGGCTGTCATGCATGGATTTAATCGCAAACAGCAGGCTCGCCTTGTCAGCCGTTTCCAGGTCGATATGCACGGCAAGATCGCCTTGGGCGATTCTTGCTGCGATTTCCGCGGCATAACTGGGCTCGCCACCTAACTGCTCAAGCAGTCCGCGCGTGATCACCCACGCTAAAAAGGATCCTGCTGCGATGGCGAGCAGCACTGCGATAATCAGAAATCTCACCGCCAGAGCGTATTCGTGGTTCATTTCATTGATGGAATCCTGATCTTCCTTTTCCTGCAGATCGGTCATGCCCTGGACTGCCGCAAACCACTTTTCTTGCGGCCCCTGCAATGATTGATGCAAAAACTCCGTCGCCTCCTCGGTTTTTCCTCCATCAACCAGCGCAATAACGTTGCTGAAGAGTGGACGCGTTTCGTTACGACCTGCCTTCATATCGGAAAATAACTGCACAGCTTTCCCATTATTTTCGCGCCGCACAATTTCGCCAAGGCGGTCGTAGGCATCGTCCATGTCTTTGCGGACATCGACGATGCGCTTCATCATTTGCTGTCTCGTGCCCGCATCCTTGTACAAGATGTAGCTGTAAATTGATCGCGCAACGATGTCCAGATCTTTGCGAATCTTATTGGCATACATTGTTTCGGCATTATTCTGGGTCGTAATAAGGTCCAATCTGGCCTTGGTCGAACTCAAGGCTGACCAACCGATATAGGCGATACCCGCAAGGAAAAAAAGAATCACGCCAAATGCCAGGCTGAGGCGGACGGCGACCTTCAGATTTACCAATTTCATTTTTTTCACCTTAGACACAAAATTCATCACGAAAACCATGTCGAAACGACAGGGTTGCGAGATGAAGATTGCATCAAAGTATCCCGCGCTATAGGAGACTCAAAAAGGTGCTCATTTATTCCTGAGCCGCAAAATCCCGGTGGTGCGCTGATAAAATACAGAATCAAGCCGACACCGCGAGAGACCATGAACGACTACATCATCCTCATGCTTGACGATACCGCCCACCCTGATGCCGCCAGCAGCGCGCTGTGGGAAGCCTATATCACCGGCCTGCGGCAAAGCGGCCAGTTCGACGGCGGCAGTTCCATCGGCCAGGGCGCGCTGTATCGCAAAGGCGCCCCCACCGATTCCGCCAGCCTGGACGTCACCGGTTTCCTGCGCGTGCGTGCGACGAGCATCGACGATGCCGCGCGCTTCCTGGTCGGCAATCCGCATTACGAAGCCGGCGGTGGCGTGGAGATCCGCGAGCTGCCGCAGGATTAATTCGGCGTCTGCGCCGCCAGTTGCTCTCGCACGTAACGCGCCGGCGGCAGTCCGACATGGCGGGTGAAGGCGACGCTGAACGCGCTGGCCGAACCGTAGCCGACGCGTTCGGCCACCTCGGCGATGCCAGCCTCTTGCCGCCGCAGCAGGTTCTTCGCCAACGCCATGCGCCAGGCGAGCAGGTACTCCATCGGCGCGACGCCCAATGCGCGGCTGAAGCGCTCGAAGAACGTCGAGCGTGAAAGAGCTGCCTCTTTCGCCAGCTGCGCGACGGTCCAGGGTTTGGTCATGTTTTCGTGGATGCGCCGTAGCGCGACAGCGAGGCGTTCGTCGGCAAGGCCGCGCAGCAAGCCCGGCGACGCGGCAGTTCCCGCTGCGGAGCGCAGCGCTTCGATCAACAGCACCTCCAGCAGCCGCGCCAGGATCACTTCGCGCGCGGGCCGCGCCGATCGCGATTCCTCTCCCACCAGCTGCACGATCGTGGCCAGCCGCTTCTCGCCGCGTACGTGCACCAGTTGCGGCAGCAGCGAAACCAGCAAGGCCGCATCGGGCGAGCCGAAGGTGCAGTGGCCTACCAGCAGCTGCGTGTCGGCCGGTATGTCCTGAGGGCCGTGCCTGAACTCGCCATTCGGCAGCAGGACAGGCGGGCTATCCAGATACTCCAATGCCGGCGGCTCCAGGCTGGTCATCGTGAATGCGTATGCCGACGGAACCAGGACAAAGTCGCCTTGCTGCAGCTGGATCGGCTCGTGACCATTGACTTCAAGCCGGGACGAGCCTTCAAGGATCACGCAGTAGAACGGCTGCCCGGATTCCGTGCGCCGCACCCGCCACGAACCCGCGGCGTTGACGACTTTCGAGAACCGGGCCTGCGGTTGCAGCAGCGTGACAACCTCGGCGAGCGGATCGATCATATCTGGACTATTGCTAATTAAAAGTGGACTCTTGATTGTAGCAAGTCCGGAGGCTGCGCACTATAGTTTGGCTACTGCAAACCACTCAACAGGAGTCGCCATGAAAACCGTCTTCATCACCGGATGCTCATCCGGTTTCGGCCTCGAAACCGCCCAATACTTCCTCGATCGCGAATGGAAGGTCGTCGCCACCATGCGCACGCCGCGCGAGGATGTGCTGCCGCATTCCGAGCACCTGCGCGTGATCGCGCTCGATGTCACCGATGCCGACAGCATCCGCCGCGCGGTGGAGGAGGCCGGGCCGATCGACGTGCTGGTCAACAACGCGGGCATAGGCACGCTGGGTGCGTTGGAGGGCATCTCGATGGCAACCGCGCGCGAGGTCTTCGAGACGAACACTTTTGGCACGATCGCGATGACGCAGGCGGTGCTGCCGCAGTTCCGGCTGCGGCGGGCGGGTGTCGTCGTGAACGTGACGTCGAGCGTGACGCTGATGCCGCTGCCTCTGCTGTCTGTGTACACGGCGAGCAAGGCGGCGGTCAATGCGTTCACTGAGTCGCTTGCGCTGGAACTGCAGCAATTTAACGTGCGGGTGAACCTGGTGCTGCCGGGACGTTCGCCGACGACCAAGTTCGGCGAGAACGCACGGTCACGCATGGAGGGCGCGATCCCCGAGGCCTATGCCGGCCTGGCGCAGAGCGTGTTCGAGGCATGGGGGCAGTCGACTGCTGTCACTTACGCGGCGGATGTGGCGGAAGCGGTATGGCGTGCGGCGAACGATCCGTCATGTCCGCTTCGCCAGGTGGCTGGTGCCGATGCTGTTGCGCTGTTTCAGCCCTAGCTGATTGTCAGGGTGCGAACTGTCGGCTCTTGATGACCTGCACGACTAAGGGTGCCATTCAGTTGTGGGATTGTATGTTGCCCAAACGCTGTTGTGCCATTCCCAAGGCGGCGAGCACTGCACCCATTTTTTGTGAAATGAGTCGTAGCGCCAAAATTGAATTAAGGAACTTACTTGCGGATTGCGCCGCCAACGGTACAACCAACGCAACTCGGATCCAGTGATAGAGCGTTCTTTCTCATGCGCTGGTGTTCCTGGAGGCGAATCCCTGCCGACGCCTGTGCCAAGCCTGCCAGGATAGCTCTTCCCTACCACTTGGTCCATTACCAAGCCATCAAGACAAAAATGCACATGCTTGTTTGCCACCGTGGTTGCCCATAACAGTCCACCTTTTGATTTTGCACGCCATTCGGCATTTCCTTCAATGCCCACATGATCGCCGTCCAACGCACGATTGTATTTGGGATGATTCGTCAGTGTCTCGGCAAAACTTGTATTAAGTTGTATGGCTTCTGGCGCCTGATATTGATTGATAGGAAATAGAAACAGATCTATCCATCCTAGCCGGTCACCACTAGGCATGCCTGTGGCTTGTGTGAGTTGTTGCATTAACGCGGCTCTTCTCCAACCCAAGCCATAAAATAAATCACCTGGGGCATAGTTGCGATAGGGCATGTGAAATGGCATATGGTCTCTCAACGTGGGAGGTTTGCTGGTGGAGCATTGCTGCGCTGTGCCGGTGTAATAATCGGCGTAATCGTGCAGATCGGGTTCTTCGGATCGTCGCAGCAGGTCATGATCTTCTGCAGCGATTCCAAGTTGGCCTTGGTCCAGAACGCCTTGGTCTGATCGTTATTGACCGGCATCCAGTGGCTGAGCGGATAACTCATCGCCAGCGCGTCGCCGCCTTTCGGGCTGATCTTGCCGGTGGCCATGGGGATATACACCGAGCAGCTGGCCTGGTCGCCGATGCGGTGGCAGCCGACGCAGGTGTTATCGCGCGTGCTGATGCTGTTCGAATGCCACGACGCGAAATCCTTGCCGATGTTGCTGTAGCGGCCCAGCGGATCGGTCGGCACCTTGTGCCACACCTGGCCCAGCCACGGGCTGTACATGAACGGATCGGCGTCGTGGCAGCTGGCGCAGTTCTTCTGCGCGGTGCGGCCCGGCGTCCACCAGAAGTCCTTGGCGGAGACGCGCTTGGGCGGCGCCACCTTCTCATTCGGCGGCGGCACGCGCGAGGCGTCGAAGCCGCCGCGCTGGCCCGGCTTGTCTTCCGCATGGAACCAGCAGGTTTTGCCGCTGTTGGCGTTGTGCGCGATGATGTCGACCTCGTCGAACATCACGCTCTTCGGATCGCGCAATTGCTCGCGCCGGCAGAAGGCCGAGATCTGCACCTTGTCGCGGGAAAAATTCAGGATGCGCGAATACGGCGTGCACTGGCCGAACGAGTCCGGCTTGTACGGCAGCAGGGCGGGGCGGTCGCAGGTCATGCCGGACGTGTATTCGGTCGGCGTCTTGCCGTCGACGGTGATCGGCACGATGGTGCCGTCGAGGCAGTCGAAGGCCGGAATCTGTCCGATCATCTCGGCGCATTCCTGGCCATATTCCTGCAGGCTTTGGGTGACGATCTTGGGCGTAGCCGCGTGCGCGCCGCCGACGGCCGCAGCCAGGCACAGGGCGGACAGCAATGACGTGATTTTCATTTCTCCTCCTCGCGCGCTTTGGTATAGGGCAGCGCCACCTGGCGTATCGCCTCCATGTAGCGCACATAGCCGGTGCAGCGGCAAAGGTTGCCGCCGACCCAGGTGTTGATGACCTCGTCGAGGTGCTCGGCGTAGACCGGCGCGTCCTTCAGGTGCGACAGCATGGCCGTCGCCGCCATCAGGAATCCCGGCGCGCAGTAGCCGCATTGGAAGGAGAAGTTCTCCAGGAAGGCGAGCTGCAACGGCGCCAGCGCTTCTTGCGTGCCCAGGCTTTCCACCGTATAGATCCGCATGTCCTGCACCGCGCTGACCGGCGTGGAGCAGGAGAGCGTCTTCTCCATCAGCGCGCCTTTTTCGTTGCGCGTGGCGACGGTGCAGGCGCGGCAGACGCCGATGCCGCAGCAGAACTTGATGCCGGTGAGGTTCTGGCGCTCGTGCAGGAAATCGATCAGGGCCATGTCGCTGTCGGCCGCATCGGCCTGCACCGGTTTGTCATTGATATGGAAGTGGATGGGCTGTCTCATTTCAATGACTCCAGGACGTTGTGCGCCGTCACCGGCAGCATGGTGTAGCGCTGGCCGCCGGTGGCCATGGCCAGCGCATTCAGGATGGACGGCGCGATCGGACACATGACCGCTTCGGCAATGCCGCGCGCCGTGGTCTCGCCGGGCGCCGGCGGCAGTATCACCAGGTCCTGTTTCGGGATGTCGGTGGAGCGCGCGATGGCGTATTTGTTCAGGTTCCAGGTGCCGTTGCCCGGCCCGGACTCGTTGTTGGGGCAATGCTCGAGCAGCACGTTGCCGATGGCCATGGCGATTGCGCCCTGGGATTGTCCGGACACCATCTGCGGGCAATGCAGCACGCCCGCGCACAGCACCGACACCACCGATTCGATCGCGATCTGGCCGTTCTGCGGATTGATGGTGGCGGCAACCAGCGAGCCGCACGGCGCGTATGTGGTGCGGCCGAATTTGTTGTTGATCGCCGGCGGGTTGTTCAACTGGCTGCGGGTCAGGGGCTGCAGCGTGTCGACCGTGGCGCCCATCGCGATATAGTCGAGCGGAACCGTGGCGGCGCCGCTGGTGAACGCATATTGCGCCGTGGCGAACGCGCCGACGTAGCTGGCGTGCACCACCGCCACCATCGGCAATTTCATCCGCATCGCCTGCTTGATCAGCGCCGACCACGGCAGCGACGGCAGGTCGCCCGCATGCAGCCGGTTGTCCTTCCAGCTCAGCGCGGAGGCGGGCGGCGACGCTTTCCACAAGGCCTGCGCGGCAGGCAGCAGGCTTTGCAAGATCAGCGCCAGCCCTGCCTGCTCGACCACGTGGTACTGATAGAAGGCGCCCAGGCAGGCGCTGGACGAGCCGGAGCTTTTTAGCACGTAGTTGGGCGGCGTCGGCGTGGCGGGTTTGGTCGTCAGGTTCAGGGCGTCGAACAACTGGGTTTCGCCCATGTTGATGCTGTTGGCGTTGCGCCCCAAATAGGCGGCCGGCGCGAGGCCGAGCGCGGTGGCCGCGCCGTTGCCCATGTCGACATACGGCGTGTAGACCGTGATGGTGCCGGTCGGCTCGATCTGCACCGCGCCGAACATGCCGTCTCCGGAAGTGCCGTAGGCTTCGTTGGACATCGCGAAGCCCACGCCGTACAACAAGCCCTCGCGCTTCTTGGCCTGCTGTACGGCCGCGCGGTTTTGCCACAGCGGATGCTGCTCCAGGCGCTTCAGCATGTCGTCCAGTTGCAGGTCCTGCAGTATCGGCGCGCCTGTCACGGTGGCGCCGTGATTTTTTGCCAGCAGGTTTTTCCGGCGCAGCGCAAACGGATCGATCTTCAGCGTCTGCGCCGCTTCGTCGAGCAGGGTTTCAATCGCGATGAAGGCTTGCGGTCCGCCGAAGCCGCGCTGCGAACCGCCCAGCAA
The DNA here is from genome assembly GCF_040369125.1 of Duganella hordei. NCBI lineage: Bacteria > Pseudomonadati > Pseudomonadota > Betaproteobacteria > Burkholderiales > Oxalobacteraceae > Duganella > Duganella hordei. The sequence goes on along the minus strand of NZ_BPWI01000008.1, from coordinate 335,644 downwards.
TTGCGGCGTCTGCATCGCGCTGGCGGTGGCGACGGCGCGCGGGATGTTGTAGCAGCTCATGGAACTCAGCGCGGCCAGCTGCGCGACATACGGGCTGAGATTTTTCTGGTCGCCGCCGTTCAGCGTGAAATTGCAATCGATCGCCTGGATCATGCCGCTGCTGTCCACGGCGAGCGTTTCGCGGAAGTGGGTCTCGCAGCGCTTCAAGCCGATCTGGAATTGTTCGAAGCGGTTCTGCGCCCAGCGCAAGGGCTTGGCCGAAAACGGCGCCGCCATCGACAGGTACATCGAGAAGTACGACTGGTCGCGCCCGCCGAATCCGCCGCCGGGGTAGCACGACACCAGGTCGATGTCCTTCACCGGGAAGGCGCTGTTTTCGAAGATGCCGGCGGCGTCATACGCGTCGCCGGTCGGCGATTGCGTGCCCAGCACCAGGTTCAGTTGCTGCGGCCCCGGGTCGTACCACGCTAGGCCGGACTCCGGTTCCATGAACATCGGATCGATGGTCTGCGTGTAGAAGGTGCGCGCAAAAGTCGACCAGGTCTGGCGGTCGATGCTGGCCTTGATCTGCTTGGCCACGTCAGCCTGGCGCGTCTCGTAGTCGGCGCTGTACACGTAGTTGAAATTCTGCGTGTCGTCGCGCACGTAGCTGGTGGCGGGGGAGTAGACGGTGCGCCTGGTGCTCTGCTTGGCGCCGTAGGAGATAACGGCGGGATTGAACTGCAGGATCTTTACGGCGTGGCGGTAGATGTCGAAACTGGCGAAGATCAGCATCACCACCGGCTGCCCGAAAAAGTCCGCCGGCTTGCCGAGCGTCGCCAGGAAAGGGCTGTTCATGTTGCTGGCCAAATTCATCTTCTTGGCGACCAGCGCCGCCGCGTCGATGACGGCCACCGGTTGCAGTTCCTTCGGCAGTATGCTCAGGTCGTAGCTGTCGATAACCTGGTCGTAGCGGTCGCAGCGCACGGCGTACAGGAAGTACTCGCCGTCCTGGGGCCAATCCTTGAAGTCGCGGGCCTTGAAGTCGCGCGCGTAGATTTTCTGCCCCAGCACCTTTTGCATGCCGTCGATGCGCCAGCGCGCCTTGCCCGGTTCGGGCGCCCATTCCGGCACCTCCGTCATCCTGGGCCTTGAGGCGTTCATGGCCAGCGCGCTCAGGCTGGTCACGGACAGGCTGACCGTGGCGCCGCTGGCCAGCACTTTCAAGAAGGTACGACGCGTGACTTCCGAAGAAATATCCATATTCATCCACCGGTAAAAAGCCGTTCGTGGACCGATTATAGATAAGTTGACAATTGGAAAACTCTCCAATTGTTGCGCTGTGGCAGCAATGGCGATGGCCGAATTGATGGCCGTTACCGCCAGTGAAACGTTTTATAATTGGTCTCAATTGCCCAACTACGCTAGTCAATGAAAAAAAATGTTTCCACTATCCGCGACGCGGCCGCCGCGACGAGCGTATCGACGGCAACGGAGCCGGCCCGTCCGGGCCGCCGCAACAAGACCGGCGGCCTGACGCTGCGCGACGTGGCCCTGGTGGCCGGCGTGGCGCCGATCACCGCATCGCGCGCGCTCAACACGCCCGACGCCGTGTCGGCCAAGGTGCTGAAAAAAGTGCGCGCCGCCGTCGCCAAGACCGGCTATGTGCCTAACCTGCTTGCCGGCGCCCTGGCCTCGAAGAAAAGCCGGCTGGTGGCGGCGGTGGTGCCTAACCTGTCCGGTCCGGTGTTCCTGGAAACCATACAGTCGCTGACGCGCACGCTGGAGGAGTCGGGCTACCAGCTGATGCTGGGCCAGAGCGGCTATGAAAACTCGCGCGAGGACGCGCTGCTGGACGCCATCATCGGCCGCCGTCCGGACGGCATCGTGCTGACCGGCGCCCTGCATACGGAAGAGGCGCGGCGCAAGCTGAAGGCCAGCGGCATCCCGGTGGTGGAAACCTGGGACCTGACGCCGACCCCGATCGACATGCTGGTCGGCTTCTCGCACGAACAGATCGGCATCGCCGTGGCGCGCTACCTGCATGCCGCCGGCCGCCGGCGGGTTGCCACCATCAGCGGCGACGACGACCGCAGCCTGCGTCGCGCGGGCGCGTTCCGCAAGGCCGCCGCCGAACTGGGCATGGGGCAGGCCGACGGCGAGGTGCCGTGCTGCTCCGTACCGGCGCCGACCACGCTGGGCGGCGGGCGCAGCGGCCTGTGCGAACTGCTGAGCCGCGGCCTGGAGATCGACGCCTTGTTCTGCAGCTCCGACATGATGGCGATCGGCGTGATGATCGAAGCGGCCGCGCGCGGCATCGCCATCCCGTCGCAGCTGGCGCTGATCAGCTTTGGCGACCTGGGTTTCGCCCGCGACCTGCAGCCGGCGCTGACCACGGTGCGCGTCGACGGCACCGCCATCGGCCGCACGGCCGCGCAATTCATCATGGACCGGGCCGCCGGCCGCGTCGTGGCCGAGCCGTGCTGCGACATCGGCTTCACCATCATCGAACGCGACAGCGTGTGATGCAATTTGAGCAATTCCACGCAATTATCGGTTGACACGCTAAAACGGTACCGCTACCATTAAATTTGGTAGCGGTACCGTTTTGCGTGAAAAATTGGGCGCGTCGCTATCTTTACCTTGAAGAACATCAACATGAATCAATCAATTCAGGCGGGCACTCCCACCGTCGTCAAGCTGCAGGTGATCCCGGTCGCCGGCCATGACAGCATGCTGCTCAACCTCAGCGGCGCCCACGGCCCTTACTTCACCCGCAACATCGTGATCCTGACCGACAGCGCCGGCAACACCGGCGCAGGCGAAGTGCCGGGCGGCGAGCGCATACGGCAAACCATCGACGACGCCGCCGAGCTGGTGGTCGGCCAGCCCATCGGCCACTACCAGCGCATCCTCAACCGCATGCGCACCGCGTTCGCCGGGCGCGACGCGGGCGGCCGCGGCCAGCAAACCTTCGACCTGCGGGTGGCGGTGCACGCCGTCACGGCGGTGGAGTCTGCGCTGCTCGATTTGCTGGGCAAGTTCCTCGGCGTGCCGGTCGCAGCGCTGCTGGGCAACGGCCAGCAGCGCGACCAGGTCGAGGCGCTGGGCTACCTGTTCTTCGTCGGCGATCGCAAGGCCACCGACCTGCCTTACCTGGATGGCGCCGGCGAGCAGGACGACTGGCTGCGCCTGCGTCACGAAACGGCGATGACGCCGGACGCCATCGTGCGCCTGGCCGAGGCGGCCTATGCCCGCTACGGCTTCAACGACTTCAAGCTCAAGGGCGGCGTGCTGCGTGGCGAGGAAGAAATGGAAGCGGTGACGGCGCTGGCCGAGCGCTTCCCGAACGCCCGCATCACGCTCGATCCGAACGGCGGCTGGCTGCTGAAGGATGCGATCCGGCTGTGCCGCGACCAGGGCCACGTGCTGGCCTACGCGGAAGATCCGTGCGGCGCGGAGGACGGCTACTCGGGCCGCGAGGTGATGGCCGAGTTCCGCCGCAGCACGGGCCTGCGCACGGCGACCAATATGGTGGCCACCGACTGGCGCGAGATGGGCCATGCGATCCAGCTGCAATCGGTCGACATTCCGCTGGCCGATCCGCATTTCTGGACCATGCAGGGCTCGGTGCGCGTGGCGCAGATGTGCCAGGAGTGGGGCCTGACCTGGGGTTCGCATTCAAACAACCACTTCGATATTTCGCTGGCGATGTTCACCCAGGTCGCGGCCGCCGCGCCGGGCGACATCACCGCCATCGATACCCACTGGATCTGGCAGGACGGCCAGCAGCTGACCAAGCAACCGCTGCGCATCGTCGGCGGGCTGATCGACGTGCCGGCCGCGCCTGGCCTGGGTGTCGAGCTGGACATAGAGCGGATCGAGGCGGCGCACCAGCTGTACCGCGGCATGGGCCTGGGCGCGCGCGACGACGCGGTCGCCATGCAGTTCCTGATCCCCGCCTGGAAGTTCAACAACAAAAAGCCCTGCCTGGTGCGCTAGCCCCGTCAGTAATCGGCAAGCCTGGCGCCGTCGACTTCGATGAGCTGGTCGAGACGCAAGGTTTCGCCGGTGCTCATGGCCAGGTAGTCGGCGCCGGCTTTCGCGTACACGTCGGTGATGACCGCGTTGCGCAACTGCTCGGCGCCGTCCGCGTCGAGGAAGGCGATCCGCGCCGGCTTGCGCCGGGTCGCGTGCACTTCCAGCAGGTCGTGAAACTCGCAGCTGATCGGTTGGTAGTTGGATGGCGTGGCCGTCATGTGAAACTCCAATGGTATGCGCACACTATTATATCGCATGCGCTTTTAATGATCAAAAATTAAGCGACGACAGCTGTCAACACCACGTCGATATTGCCCCGGGTGGCTTTCGAGTACGGGCACATCTGGTCGGCGGCGTGGGCGATCGCGGTGGCGACTTCCTGGTCCAGGCCCGGCACGTTGAGGCTGATGCGCGCCTGCAGGAGATATTCGTCGCCTGCCACGCCCAAGTCGACTTCGATATCCACCGAGGTATCGACCGGCAGTTCCACTTTCTTTTCCTTGGCCACGATGCCGACGGCGGCGCTGTAGCAGGCCGACCAGGCGCCGGCAAACAGTTGCTCGGCGGTCGGATGCGGCTGGATGTCGGCAAACACGTGTTCGCGCACCGCGCTGTTGCCCGGCGCCGTCAGGTGAATGTTGACGTGACCTTCATGGCTGCGCGCGAAACCGCCGGCGTCGTTGGACGTGGTGTGGGTTTTGCCGGTGGCCAGGACTTTTTGAATTTTGCTCATGATGTTTTCCTTTGATTTCAGTGGTGGTTTAAGTGGCGCATACGCTTATGTCGCATGCGATGGAATGCATCATGCGCCACAACTCAGGCACTGTCAAGCGCTTTCTGAACGACGGCGCAGCCGAGCTGGGTCAGCAGCCAGGCGCGGAAGCGGCGCACCTTGGCGGCCTTGGACAGGGTCTGGGTGGACACCAGAAAATACGAGCGCGGACTACGCACGCTGATCTGGAACAGCCGCACCAGCGCACCGCTGGCGATGTCGTCCTGCACCAGCGAATGCCGCGCCAGCGCGATTCCCTGCCGCTCCCTGGCCGCCTGCAGCAGATTGACGGCATCGCTGTAGGTGGTGCCGCGCGGTTCGCTGATATCGTGCAGCCCGGCCGCCTGCAACCATGGCGACCACGGCTCGTCATGGCACAGCAACAGCGGAAACCGCCGCAGCGCGGCCGGCTCCGGCGGCAGCGCCGCCGGCCAGTAACCGGGCGCGCACACCGGATAGTATTCATCGTCCAGTATCCGCTCGCACGCCAGCCCCTCCCATGGTCCGACGCCAAAGCGGATGCACAGGTCGACGTCGCCGCAGCGCAGGTCGGCCAGCTGCGTCGACGTCTCGATGATCAGTTCCAGATCGGGGTTGGCGTCGATGAACGCGCCGACCCGCTTGACCAGCCAGCGCGCCGCGAACGATGGCAGCACGCTGAGCGTCAGGCGGTTGGCGGCGTCGGCGCGGGCCATCTCGGCGGTTGCGGCGGCCAGCTCCAGCAGCAGGGCGCGCGTGCGCCTGGCATAGCGGGCACCGGCCTCGGTCACCATCACGCCGCGCCCGACGCGGTCGAACAGCGGCACGCCCAGCATGCCTTCGAGCGCGCGTACCTGCTGCCCGATCGCGCCGTAAGTCAGGCTCAATTCCAGCGCGGCCTGGGCAAAGCTGCCCAGCCGGGCCGCGCTCTCGAATGCGCGCAACGCCTGCAACGGCGGCGTGCGCGGTAGGGCTCCTTCGTATTTCATCTGCATCGTGTATGCGGCTAACTTTGAACATAGTTTCAGCATAGTCGCGCCGCAACGCGTCTAACTTACAACTCGATAATCGTCGTTCAGGCAAGATTGCTGGCGCAGCAAGTCGCCAAACTGGACCGCCGACAAGGGCTTGCTGAAGTAGTAGCCTTGCGCCGCGTCGCAGCCCAGTCCCACCAGCTCCTCCAGCTGGCGGCCGGTTTCCACGCCCTCGGCGATCACCGACAGCTGCAGCGTGTGGCCGAGCTGGATGATGGCTTTGACGATGGCGCTGTTGCCGGCGTCCTCGCCCAGCCCGCGCACGAACGATTGGTCGATCTTGAGCTTGTCCACCGCCAGGCTTTTCAGGTACGACAAATTCGAATAGCCGGTGCCGAAGTCGTCGATCGACAGCGCCACGCCCATTGTCTTGAGTGCCTGCAGCGAGCGGTTGACGCTGTCGCTGTCGTGCAGCAGGATCGATTCGGTCAGCTCCAGTTCCAGCTGCGCCGGCGCCAGCCCGGAGCGCCGCAACGCCGCCGCGACGGTGGCCACGATGTCGCCGTGGCGGAACTGCAGCGCCGACAGATTGACCGCGACCGTCAGCGGCGCATGGCCCTGGTCCTGCCAGGCGCGCGCCTGGCGGCAGGCTTCGTTCAGCACCCATTCGCCGATGGGGACGATCATGCCGCTGCGTTCGGCCAGCGGAATGAAGCTGCCGGGATATTCCATGCCGCCGCCCGTGCGCTGCCAGCGCAGCAGCGCTTCCATGCCGATCATGCGGCCGCTGCCGACCGACAGCTGCGGCTGATAATGCAGCAGCAACTCGTCGCGGCCGATGGCGTTGCGCAGCTGTCCGTGCAGCCGCATCCGATGATCGGTGTCGTCTCGCATCTGCCCGGTGCAAAAGGTGCAGCCGCCGCGCGTGCCGTCGGCGGCGTGGGCCAAGGCGATGCCGGCGGCTTTCTGCACCTCGTCGTAGGTGCGGCCGTCGGCCGGGAACAGTGCGATGCCGATGCTCAGCGATAGCGCCAGCATCAAGCCGTCCAGCTCGAACGGTTCGACAAACGCGGCATGCAGCGCCTGGCCGATCTGCCGGGCGTCGCCGGCGTCGCCGGTCAGCAGGATGGTGAATTCGCCGCCGCCGTGATGGCTCAGCAGGGCGTCCGGCTGCAGGCAGGCAAGTAGCCGGTGCGCCGCCTGCAGCAGCAAGGCGTCGCCGTCGGCATGGCCGAGATTGTCGCGCATGTGCTTGAAGTCGCAAAGGTCGACCGCCATCAGCGTCAACGCGGCGCCCGGCGCGGCGGCGCGTTCGAAACGCTGGCGCAGTTGCAGGCGGTTGGGCAGCAGCGTCAGCGCGTCGTGGCGCAGCAGGAAGTCCAGCCGGCGCCGCAGCTCGGCCACCTCTTCCCGGATCTGCGAGGCTGGCGTGCAGCCGGCCGGGGAGAACGGTGCGCTTCCGGACAACGGCTCGGCAGCGGCTGCGATGCTGGCTCCTGGCGGCATGGTCTATCTCCTGTCGGTGGGTCGTGCCGGTATTGCGCGCGAAACAGCGCAACCAGTCGCTATCATAGGGAGAGGAATAGTTGTGGACCAGTCATTAGTTTTGCCTGACTGGATAGTTTTGCAGTTGAATGATGAGTGCGCGCCGCAGCGGGGCGGCGGCACCGGGCAGCCGCCGCTAGCGCAAGTCTTCGGCGCGGCGCTTTTCCGGCTCGCTCAACACGCGGGCGATGACCGGCAGCGGCACGCCGGCGTCTTCCAGGAATGTGGCGGCAGCCTCGCGGCCGTCTTTTTGCGCCATGGCGATGCCGGCGTTGACCGCAGTGGCCTTGACCCGGTCTGGGCGCGAACGTCGTTCGAATTGCATATTGATGCCTCCCCGTTTTTTTATTAACGGTAGCACAAAAATTATTTCAACGGGGCACGGCCTGGCGCTTTATGCAATCTTGCGCTCGAAACTGTCGCGCATCGCGCAAGCCGCGCCGATGCCCTTGACGATTTCATCCAGGCTGGCCGGCTTGGTGATGTGCTGGTCGAAGCCGACGCTGCGCGTGCGCTGCCGGGTGGCCACGTCGCCCCAGGCGGTGAACGCGACCAGCGCCAGGTTGCGATTTTCCGGCAGCGCGCGCAAGGCGGTGGCCACCTCGTAGCCGTCCATGCCCGGCATGCCCAGGTCGAGCAGGATCACGTCCGGCGCGAAGGCCGCGGCCGTCCGCAATCCGTCGGCGCCGGAATAGGCGACCGTCGTCTGATGGCCGTACAGGGCGAGCAATTCCGCAGCGATATCGGCCGCCTGATGATTGTCGTCGACGATTAAAATACGTTTGGCAGGGATGGTCTGGTCCATGATGTTGAACGAAAGAGGGGCAACAAAGACTGTTGCGGTCGTTCGGCTGGGTCCAGGCCGGGCAAGAGATACGGAATGTGTTTGGGATTTCCGTTAATAAATTATATCCCAGTAAGGACGGCGTGAGTAACCTTGAAGAAAGGGATAACGTCACTAAATCATGGGGAGACCAATGCGATACAACAAAGGATAGATAATGACTACAGTAACGGAAAAGGCCATCCTGGCCGGCGGATGCTTCTGGGGCATGCAGGATCTGGTGCGCAAATATCCCGGCGTGCTGGCCACGCGCGTCGGCTACAGCGGCGGCGATGTGGCGAACGCAACCTATCGCAACCACGGCACCCATGCCGAGGCGATCGAGATCGTCTTTGATCCGGCGGTCATCAGCTATCGCAAGATCCTGGAATTTTTCTTCCAGATCCACGACCCGACCACCCGCAACCGCCAGGGCAACGACATCGGCACCAGTTACCGGTCGGCGATTTACTATACCAGCGAGCAACAAAAGGCGACGGCGGAAGACACCATCGCGGACGTCGACGCGTCCGGTTTGTGGCCGGGCAAAGTGGTGACCGAAGTGGCGCCCGCCGGCCCATTCTGGGAAGCGGAACCCGAACATCAGGACTATCTGGAACGTCTTCCGAACGGCTACACCTGCCATTTCATCCGCCCGGACTGGCAACTGCCGAAGCGTTGATGTTGTTTTTTTGATTTGAAATATAGTTTATAAACAATCACTTAGCTCTCGGAAGGTATTCGGAAGGCAAACTTGGCTCACCATCCCTACAGTGGACTCATGTTTTCATCATCACCGTCAGGAATCACCATGAGTCAATTATTTACCGCAGTCTACGAAGTCACCACCGAGCGCCAGGATCACCCCACTTTGCGCCTGAACCTGATCGTCAACCGGCAAACCGACAGTGTGCTCGGGCATGCCCACCTCGCGTTCAGTGACGGCGAAAGTGTCGGCATTTCGGTCCGTGGCCACTACACGGAAATCGGCGGCGAGCGTCCGTTGCAGGCCATCGTACTGGCCGGCTTGCCGGCGATTTTCCCCGGTGTCGAAGAGGTACCCAGCGGATTCCAGATGCTGATGGTACTGCCGACCGCCTCCCGCGACGGCCAGGTTTGCTACAAGATGAGCTTTGGCACCGATCGCCGGCGCATCGTGGAAATCCGTGACGGCGTCGGCCGTGCCTTGCTGCCTGAAATGGTCCACTGACCGTTTTTGTGCGCGGGTGGCGCACTACCACTTTTCCAGCCCTCAAAATTGGTACTAGCCGTTTAACGGAATGTTCATTTTCAGACATTCTGTTAAGCGGCATGCTAGTCGCTTAATTTGTAGCGCCAACGAGGTTGGTGGGCGCTCACACTCCGTGTATCGTTTGATATCTATTCTTTCCTGCGTGGCTCTTACCTCCTTACAACTGGTATTGGATTGGATGCTATTTAATAAAACCACTTGACTACCACTTATTTCGGTTTCATCCTGAAAAGATAATAAAAAAGAAAACCACCCACCACACCAAGGAGAGACCATGGAACGTGCAGTCAAGGGGAATGCGGCCGTATTAGGCCTGATCGCCGGCATGCTTGCGGCTTGCGGCGGGGGCAGCGACAGCCCCGCTACCGATACACAAAAAATGAAGCTGCTCGGAGGGACGCAAACCGTAGCAGCCGATACATGTCCGGCGTGGTCGTCCAGCGCGATCTACACGCTGGGCATGTGCGTGACCTACAACGGCGCCACCTACAAAGCCAAGTGGTGGACGCAGAATAATATTCCGGGCACCGAGGAATGGGGACCATGGGAGCTGCAAGCGACCACGCCGACCCCGACCCCAACGCCAACTCCGACGCCTACCCCGACGCCGACTCCGACTCCAACGCCAACTCCAACACCCACCCCGACGCCTACTCCAACGCCAACACCGACCGGCGGTCGTGAAATCGGCTCCTACTTCGCGCAGTGGGGCGTCTATGGCCGTAACTACGAAGTGGCCGACATCCACACCACCAAGACCCCGGTCAACGGCGTGCAGACCAGCATCGCCGACCAGCTCACCTTCATCAACTACGCCTTCGGCAACACCTACGCCAAGAACGGCGGCTACGAATGCGACATGCAGACCCGCGCCGAAGTCGGCAACGACAGCCCGACGTCGCCGGCGGCCGGCACCGGCGGCGACGCCTACGCCGACTATCAACGCTCGCCGGCGCGTACCGTCAACGGCCAGGCCGTCGCATGGGATGCTCCATTGAGCGGCAACTTCCTGCAACTGAAGCTGCTGAAAGCCGCACACCCGAACCTGAAGATCTTCATCTCGCTGGGCGGCTGGAGCTGGTCGAAGAACTTCTCGGCCGCCGCCAAGACCGACGCGCTGCGCAAGCAACTGGCCAAGTCCTGCGTCAAGATGTTCATCGCCGGCGACCTGCCGGTACAGGATGGACGCGGCGGCGCGGGTTCCGCCAAAGGCGTGTTTGACGGCATCGACATCGACTGGGAATACCCGGGCGGCGGCGGACAGCCGTACAACACCTTCGACACGGTCGCCGACAAGCATAACTTCACGCTGCTGATGGCCGAGTTCCGCGCGCAGCTCGATGCGCAAGGCGCCATCGACGGCAAGCGTTATGCGCTGACGGCCGCCATCGGCGCCGGCACCGAGAAGATCGCCCAGACCGAACCCAACCTGTATTCGCAGTACATGGACTGGGTCAACCTGATGAGCTACGACTTCCACGGCGGCTGGGAAAGCACCACCAACTTCCACGCCCCGCTGTACCACGACAGCGCCGATCCATCGACCGGCGTGCTCGCCAAGTACAACGCCAACGACGCCATCACGGCGCTGGTGGCCGCAGGTATGCCGCGCAATAAGATCCTGCTCGGCGTGCCGTTCTACGGACGCGGATGGAAGGGAGTCGCCGCCGGGCCTAACGCCAACGGCCTGTATCAATCCACCACGGGCGCCGCGGCGGGCACCTACGAGGCGGGCATAGACGACTACAAAGTGCTGGTCAACAAGACGGGATCGCGCTGGTACCACCCGACCACCAAACAGCTGTTCCTGTACACTGGCAGCGGAGAATGGTGGAGCTATGACGACCCGACGGTAATCGCGACCAAGATGCAGTATGTGCGCGACCAGAGTCTGCGTGGCGCCTTCTCGTGGGAGCTCGACGGCGACGCCAGCGGAGCTTTGACCAGCGCAGTGTGGAAAGGACGATAAGCGATGAACCGCCATGACGCCGTACAACAGATAGACGTTAACGACTCATGGCGGGGATGGATCGCCGAGAACCTTATTCTCGGCGGCCATCCGGAAGCGCTCATCGGCATCATGATCCAGTCTGGCATCGTCGAGGCCTCGGCGCGCGCGGAGATGGACGCCGCGCTGCGCAGCCCATACCTGCGGGGCGTATCGCGACTGCACAACCGGCTGGCCAAGCGCGACTGGGTGCTGCGCATCCAGCAGCGCCTGAACCGGCTGGGGCCCAATGAAGTGCCGCGTCGGGAGCGCCTGTCCGGCGCCGCTTTCCTCGACGAGCACTATCGCCGCAACGAGCCGGTGATCATCACCGGCATGCTGGACGATTGCGTCGCGCGCGAAAAGTGGACTTACGACCACCTGATCGGGCAATTGGGCGGGCGGGAAGTCGAGGTGCAGTTCGGCCGCGAGGCCGATCCGAACTACGAAATGAACAGCAACTCGCACAAGCGCCGCATGCCTTTCGGCGAATACGTGGCAATGGTGCGGGACAGCGGCCCAACCAACGATTTCTACATGACCGCCAATAACGACGGCCGGAATCGCGAGGCGCTGCAGGAGCTGATGGCGGATCTGCCGCCGTTGGCGGAATACCTGGAGCAGGGGCGCGGCGGCTTTTTCTGGTTCGGACCGGCCGGCACGATCACGCCGTTCCATCACGACCTGACCAACAATTTCATGATCCAGATAGCGGGGCGCAAGCGGGTGCGGTTGATCGCACCGTGCGACACGCCCAACGTGTACAACCAGCGTCACTGTTATTCGCAGGTCGATGGACGCAACATCGATCTGCAGCGCTTCCCGATGATGGCCAACGTGCCGGTCATCGAATGCGTGCTGGAACCGGGCGAGATCCTGTTCCTGCCGGTGGGCTGGTGGCATTTTGTCGAGGCGCTCGATGTGACCATCACGGTCTCGACCACCCACTTCCTGTGGGATAACGACTTCTATACCCATTACCCGAGCAATCAAGACTTCTAATCACGGGATCTAAAAATGAGACAAAATATTTTGATGCTGACGCTAGTCGGCAGTACTCTGGCCGCCTGTGGTGGCGGCAGCGACCCTCAAAACGCAGCTACTCCAGCGCCGAAATTATTGGGCGGCGCCGTGCGCATGGGCGCCGCGGCCGTCACCTGCGACGCGTGGAGTGCTTCGGCGGTCTACACCGTCGGCATGTGCGTGACGTACAACGGCATCACCTACACCGCCAAGTGGTGGACGCAGAATAACGTGCCCGGCACGGAAGAGTGGGGCCCTTGGGCGGCGCAGACGACCACGCCAACTCCGACCCCAACGCCAACTCCGACACCGACACCGACACCGACACCGACGCCAACGCCAACGCCAACGCCAACGCCAACGCCGGTCGCATGCCGCCCGGACGGCCTGGCCACGCCGGTACCGAACGTGAACTACTGCGGCGTGTACGATGCCAACGGCCGCGAGAAGCTGGCCAATGGCCTGAATCGCCGCATCGTCGGTTACTTCACCAGCTGGCGCACAGGAGCGAACAACACGCCGTCCTACCTGGTCAACAACATCCCGTGGGACAAAATCACCCACGTCAACTACGCCTTCGCTGCAGTCGACGCCAACGCCAAAGTCCAACTTGGCACCGGCGCCAACAACCCGGACACCGGCATGACCTGGCCGACGATCCCCGCCGCCGCGATGGATCCGTCGTTGCCGTACAAAGGCCACTTCAACTTGCTGGCGCAGTACAAGAAGCGCTATCCCGGCGTGAAGGTGATGCTGTCGATCGGCGGCTGGGCGGGCAGCGGCGGCTATTACACCGCCACCACCAACGCCGACGGTTCGCTGAACACCGCCGGCATCAACACGCTGGCCGATTCGATGGTCGCCGTGCTGCGCCAGTACACCTTCTTCGACGGCATCGACATCGACTACGAGCACCCGACCACCAACAACGCGGCCGGCAATCCGCTCGACTTCGGTGTCTCCAAGCCGCGCCTCGCGGGGCTGATGACAGGCTACAACGCGCTGCTGAAGACCGTACGCCAGAAACTGGACACGGCCGCCGTCGCCGACAACAAGTACTACATGCTGACCATCGCCGGTTCGGCTTCGGCATGGATACTGCGCGGCGAGGAAAACCTCTCCGGCCTGCAGTACCTGGACTACGCCAGCCTGATGTCCTATGACCTGCACGGCGGGTGGAACCAGTATGTCGGTCCGAACGCCGCGCTGTTCGACGACGGCAACGACGCCGAACTCAAAGCCGGCAACGCCTACCAGTACGGCGGCATCGGTTACCTGAATGTCGACTGGGCCTACCGCTACTACCGCGGCGCATTGCAGGCCGGCCGCATCAACCTCGGCGTGCCGTACTACACGCGCGGCTGGAAGGACGTCACCGGCGGCACCAACGGCTTGTGGGGCACGTCGCCACTGGTCAGCAACACCGTCACCTGCGCCGGCGTTCCGACCTGCGGCACCGGCGCCATCGGCATCGACAACGTCTGGCATGACCTGGATACCAACGGCCAGGCGGTACCCGGCGGCGGCAATCCGCTGTGGCACGCGCTGAACCTGCAAGGCGCGATCGTGCCGGATTACCTGGACGCCTACGGCATCACCGAGAAGACCATCACCGGCGTCTACAGCCCCAACTACAGCGCCACGATGGCCGCGCCGTGGTTGTGGAACGCTACGCGCAAGGTCTTCCTGTCCACCGAGACGGCGCAGTCGATCGCGGCCAAGACCCAGTACGTGATCGACAACGCCATCGGCGGCATCATGATCTGGGAACTGGCCGGCGACTACGCCTGGGACGCCGGCAGGAACGGCGGCAAAGGCGAGTACTTCATGGGCTACACGCTGACCACCAACATCTACAACGCCTTCAAGACCGCCGGTCCGTACGGCGCGGCGCGGGCGGAATCGGCGATGCCGGCCAGCAGCGCCAAGGTCAGCATCTCGCTCGGCGGCTGGAAGCTCGGCGACAGCAACTACCCGATCAACCCGGTCATGACGGTGACGAACAACACCACCGTCACCATTCCGGGCGGCTCGGTGGTGGAGTTCGACTATCCGGTATCGGCGCCGGCCAACATGAGCGACCAGTCGGGCTATGGCCTGACGGTGACCAAGGCCGGCTACTCGGGACCGAACAACATCGGCGGCTTCAAGGCCAACTTCAACCACGCCAGGTTCACGATACCGTCGTGGCAATCGCTGGCGCCGGGTGCTTCGGTGGCGATCACGCTGAACTACTCGCTGCCGATTTCCGGACCGTCCTCCTACGTCGTCACCGTGAACGGCGTGCGCTACGCGCTGAGTGAAGAGTACCCCGGCTTGCCGGTCGCGCTGAAGTAAGGAGACGGCGAGATGAAGATCACTTATATCTTTGCCTCGCTGACCGCCATGCTGCTTGCCGCCTGTGGCGGCGGCAGCGACGGCGGCCAGGCCGGCAGCGCGGCGCCCCGCATTCTGGCGGGCGGCACGACGGTAGCAGCCGCATGCCCCGCATACAGCGGCACCGCCGTCTATACGGCCGGCATGTGCGCGATCTATCAGGGCAAGCAGTTCGAGGCGAAATGGTGGGTGCAGGGCACCGCGCCCGACGCCGCCGATACCTACGGGCCGTGGAAGTACGTCGGTGTCGCCACCGATCCGCCGCCGACCGATCCCGGCACCACGCAACCGGGCGGCGTGCCGACCAGGGCGCAAGCGGAGGCGCGCGAGGCGGAGCTGACCGACAACGATTTCTTCCGCAAGGTGAAGGCGTCGATCCGCACGCTGGACAACGCGGCGGTCGATGCCGTGGCGCCCGGCGTGGCGGCCAATCCCGCCAACGTCAGGCGGGTCGAGCGGCTGCTGTCGTCGGCCAGGTGGGACTACTACTTCGGCGTGCGCGAGCCCAGCTACACGTATGGCCGATTCCTGCAGGCGGTGGCCAAGTTCCCGGCGGTTTGCGGCGACTACACCGACGGCCGCGACGCCGACGCCATCTGCCGCCACTCGCTGGCGACGATGTTCGCGCACTTCGCGCAGGAGACGGGCGACCACAATGCCAGCCTGCCATTGCCGCAGTGGCGGCAGGGCCTGAAGTATCTGCGCGAAATGGGCTGCGACGAAACCGGCACCAACTGCGGCTACAACGCCGAGTGCTCGGACCCGGTGTTCAACACCGTCTGGACCTGCGGTAAAAACGCCGACGGCAGTTTCAAGAAATATTACGGACGCGGCGCCAAGCAGCTTTCTTACAACTACAACTACGGCCCGTTCTCGCAGGTGATGTACAACGGCGACCAGTCGGTGTTGTTGAAGAACCCGGACCTGGTGGCGTCGACCTGGCTCAATCTCGCTTCGGCGACGTTCTTCTTCGTCTACCCGCAGCCGCCCAAGCCGTCGATGCTGCATGTGCTGGATGGAACCTGGGTGCCGAATGCGGCGGACCGGACGGCCGGTGCGGGCAACAACTTCGCCACGACGATCATGATCATCAACGCCGAGTGCGGTACCGGTACGGAGAAGGCGGCGGCGCAGAACCGCATCGACTACTACAAGCAGTTCGCGGCGGACCTGGGCTGGAACGTCGGCGGCGAGCAGCTGTCGTGCGCCACCATGCAGCGCTTCACCGCATCCAGTTCGGCCGCCTACAACATCTATTGGGAGAAGAACTGGAGCAGCGGCGGCGATTACCAGTGCCAGCTGGTGAGCTACCAGACGCCGTATAGCGCTCTTATCGCTGGCAACTACGCCAGGTGCGTCGAAAAGAACTGGAACGTGGTATTGAAGTAGATGCCTGAAGTGAGGTGATGGCATACAATGGAATGGCCGACAGCAATAAAGAGGCCAGCCATGCCCATGCACTACCTGCGTGCCTTAACCAGCCCGCAACGAACCGATATCAGCAACCGCCGCCTTGGCCGTTCGCTGGCCTTCGTGGCCGGCGCGGTCAATGCCGGCGGTTTTTTCGCAGTAGGTCAATACACGTCGCACATGTCGGGCATCGTCTCGGCGCTGGCCGACAACGCCGCCCTGGGCGAGGTGGCCCTTGTGGCGGCGGGGTTCGCGTCGCTGCTGGCCTTCCTCTTCGGCGCGGCGACGTCGGCGATCCTGATCAACTGGGGCCGCCGGCGCGGCGCGCACAGCCAGTATGCGCTGCCGTTGATCGTCGAGGCGGCTCTGTTGTTGTGCTTTGGCCTGATGGGCGCCAAGCTGGGCGCGTCGGGCCAGATCTCCGCCATCGTCGCGCTGCTGTGCTTTGTGATGGGGTTGCAAAACGCCATCGTCACCAAGGTGTCGCGCGCCGAAATCCGCACCACCCACGTCACCGGCCTGGTGACCGACATCGGCATCGAGCTGGGCAAGCTGGTTTACTGGAATGGACTGCCAAGCGCCGGGCCTTCGGACACGGTGAGGGCCGACCGCGGCAAGCTACGGCTATTGGGTTCCTTGCTGGCGATGTTCCTGGCAGGGGGCCTGGTCGGCGCCTTCGGCTTCAAATATATCGGCTATATCGTTACGGTACCGCTGGCCTTGGCGTTGCTGACGCTGGCCATCATCCCGGTTTTCGACGACCTGTACGCCGCGCGCCAGCGCTGAACGATGATCAAGGTGGATCAATGCGGCGCAGTCTGCGCCTTCAACAGCTGCTTGTTGCGGTACATGGCCATGTCGCCCTCCGCCAGCATATCGCCGATGGAGTGGTGGCGGGCCAGGTCGAGGTTGACCTGGCCGACGCTGAAGCGGATGTCGTAGCCGCGCCGGTCCTGCGCGTTGCGCACGTCGACGGCGTCCTGCAGCCGCTGGACGGCGGCCATGGTTTCGGCAGCGTCGGAGTTGATCAGCAGGGCGGAAAATTCGTCTCCGCCCAGGCGGCCGATCAAATCGCTGTTGCGGAAGATGGTGCGCAGGATGTCGGCAAACACCGTCAGCGCGCGGTCGCCTTCCGCATGGCCGAAGGTGTCGTTGATTTTTTTAAAATAGTTCAAATCGAAGAACAGCAGCGAGGCCGGCTTGCCCAGCCGGTGGCACACATTCATCGCCTGCTGGCCCAGCACCTCGAAGCCGCGCCGGTTCGACAGCATCGTCATTGCATCCATGGTCGCCATCTGCAGCGCGCCCATTTCCTGCTCGACCATCGCCGCCAGGTCGCGCAGCAGCTTGCAGTCCTCGCCCTCCAGCATGCGCGGCATGGTGTCGAGCAGGCACAGGGTGCCCAGCCGGCAGCCACCCGGTATCGTCAGCGGGCAGCCGGCATAGAACCGCACATAGGGATCGTCGGTGACCAGCGGGCTGTCGTGAAAGCGCAGGTCCAGCGTGGCGTCCGGCACCACCAGGATATCTTCGCTGAGGATGGCGTGGGCGCAGAAGGATGCGTCGCGCGGTACCGACACCACATCGTTGCCGGCGCAGGATTTGACGAACACGTTGTCGGAATCGACCAGGGTGACGATCGCGATCGGCACATTGAACAGCCGCCTGGCGAGCCTGGTGAGCCGGTCGAAGCGTTCCTCCCGCTCGCTGTCAAGGAGGTTAAGGGCGTGCAGCGCCTCGATGCGCTGGGTCTCGTTTGACGGTCTAGCGGCGGCCAGCATGTCGATCTCCCGGTTCTTTTTGTTTTGTCCTGAACAGACGAACAGATAAATCATACGCGCTTTTTATTCGCGTAAACCGGGGCGTTGCGGCTTCCATACAAACACGCTATTGTTAAGCTTATCTCTTCAACCACAACACCATGCCGATGATACGACCCGCCACGCCTGACGATGCCGCCGCCATCGTCGCCATCTACAATCACTATATCGCCACCACCACCATCAGTTTCGAGGAGCACCCCGTCTCGCCGGAGGAAATGGCCGGCCGCATTCGCGACGTGACGGTGCACCTGCCATGGCTGGTGCACGAGCGGGATGGACAGGTGGCCGGCTATGCGTATGCGACCAAGTGGCGGGTGCGCGCCGCCTACCGCTATTCGGCCGAGACCAGCGTGTACGTGGCGCAGGGGCAGGGCGGCCGGGGCATAGGTTCGGCGCTGTACAAGGCGCTGCTGGAAGAACTGCGCACGCGCGGCATCCACATGGCGATCGGCGGCATCGCCCAGCCCAACCCCGCCAGCGTGGCGCTGCATGAAAGCCTGGGTTTTGAAAAGGTCGCCCACTTCAAGCAGGTCGGCCGCAAGTTCGATCGCTGGATCGACGTCGGGTACTGGGAGCTGCGGCTCTCCTAGACGGCCTCCCTCAACTTAATAGGTAGTCAGCGGCACCGGCTGGCCGCCCTTGAAGTTGAAGATGGTGACCGGCGACTGCTTCATGTCGCCGTGGTCGTCGAACGAATAGGTGCCCGCCACGCCCTTGTACGAACCGGCGCCGATGGTGGCCGCCACCTTTTGCGGATCGAGCGAGTTCGCCTTCTGCATGGCCTGCGCATACATCATGGTCGCATCGTAGTAGGCGGCCGCGTAGACGTCGGCATCCTGCTTGAAGCGGGCCTTGAACTTGGCCTTGAAGGCCGGGCCGCTGGCCGCCTTGTCGAGGATAGCGCCGCCCTGCGAGCACAGCACGTTGTCGCCGACGGCGTCGCCGCCCAGCTTGCCCATCTCCGCCGTGCAGATGGTGTCGCCGCCCAGCAGCCTGGCGTTGATGCCCAACTGCTTCATCTGGCGCGCCATCGGCGCGGCCTGCGGCGCGTAGCCGCCGAAGAAGATCGCCTCGACCTTCTTGGTTTTCAGCTTGGTCAGGATGGACGTGAAGTCGAACGCCTTGTCGTTGGTGAACTCGTGGCCGGCCACGGTCATGCCGGCGGCCTTGGCCTGCTTCTTGAATTCCTCCGCCACGCCCTGGCCGAACGCGGTGCGGTCGTCGATGACGGCCACGGTCTTCAGTTTCAGTTCATTAGCCGCGTACAGCGCCATCTTGGTGCCCAGCTGCGAATCGCTGGCGTTCACGCGGAACAGGCCCTTGTAGCCCTGCTGCGTGATCTTCGGATTGGTGGCCACGGTGGCGATCAGCACGCCGGCGTCGTTGTAGGCGCGCGATGCGGGAATCGCCACGCCCGAGTTGTACGGGCCGACGACGAACTTGACACCCTGGTCGATCAGCTTCTGCGCCGCCGCCACGCCGGCTTTGGGATCGCCCTGGTCGTCTTCCGACTGCAATTCGAACTTGAGCTTCTTGCCCGCCACGGTGATCGGCTTGGCGTTCAGTTCCTCGATCGCCAGGCGCGCGCCGGATTCATTGTCCTTGCCGGAGAAAGCCTGGGCGCCGGACAACGGGCCGCTGTGGCCGATCTTGACCACGGTGTCTTGCGCGTGGACGGTGGCGGCGCCAAGCAGCGCCAGGGCGGCAGCGATGTGCTTCAGTTTCATGCGGTCTCCAGAGGGTGTGAATAAATGCGATGACAGGATTATCGCCAAAATCCGCAAATATTATCGCGTGAGTTGGGCTTGCGTATGGCCTTTTTTCGGGCAGATCCGCTTTCGAAGGGCTGCCGGCCAAAATTTAATTCGGCGCGCGCTGGCGCCTGGCCTCTTCCTCGCGCTGGCGGATGCGGGCCAGCGCCGCGTTGATGCGGTCGATGATGCCGTCGTCCTTGCCGCGGGCGATGGCGAAAAACTGGCCGCTGTCGGTGGCCATCGGCTTTGGCAGCACGCTGAAGCCGGCGTTGGCGGCGGCGCCGATGGACGGCAGGCGCGGCGCCATGAATTGGCGGATGTCGGCCTCGAGATCTTTCGCGGTCTGGCCGTTGGGCTGGAACAGCAGCACCACGTCGACCCGCTTCAGCATCAGGCGGGTCAGGCGGGTGCCGCGCGAGGAGATGTCGTCGTCGGTGCGGAACAGTTTTTTGCCGCGCGCCTGTTCGAATTCCTCGCCGTAGTTGTAGCCGCGTACCGTGCCGACGGTCTTGCCGCGCAGGTCCTCGAGGCTGTTGAACGGGAAGGTGGCGTCGCTGCGCGTGACCAGCCACAGGCTGTTGTGGGTGGCAATATCGGAGTAATGCAGCGCGCGCAGGCGTTCTGCGGTTTTCGGCAGCCCGAAAATCAGGCCCACGCCGTCGAGGGCGTAGCGTTCGGCGCGCGCCCATGGATACATATGCGGCTCGAAGGTCACGCCCAGCTCCCGCTCCACTGCGGCGATCACCTTGCGTTTGACTTCCGGCATGGGCCTGGGCCTGCCCCTTTCGTCGAGCGTATCGCCCATCAGCAGTTGTACCACGGGACCGGCGGCCGTCGCGCGGGGCGGTAGTCCGCACCACAGCAACGTGACAAGCAAAGTGGCAGACAAACCCGCCGGCATCGACAATTTGGCTTTGAGCATCGCCCGATTATTGCAGAAAATTCCAAGCATGTTCACAAATACTGAAAGGCTTGTTGCGCCATTGCGCGTTCTGCCGGGCGATTCTGATCCTGTGGGGCTACCCCTCTAACGCGCGGTGCCGATGCCGCGCGAGCGGGCCGGGGCTTCGACCGCCGACACGCGCGGCACCGCACCGCCGGCAGGCGACGCGGCGCGGGCATTGGCGCCCAACACCGTCGTATCGTTGATGTTGTAGGCGGCGATGGCGGAAGCCAGCGCCGGATTGGCGCGCAGCGGGTCGGTTTGCAGCAGGCTGGCGCGCACCGCCGCCTGCTGCGCGGCGGCGTTTTGCGCAGCCGTGGCCTGTTGCGCCGGCGTGGCGTTGGCGGTGTTGAGCGCGGCAGCCGATGCCGCCGCGTTCTGCGCAAGCCCGGCCTGCGCCGCGGCCTGCGTGCCGGCCGCTGTCGCCGCGCCCAGGTCCGCCGTCGATTGCTGCCGCGCCGTCTGTGCCGCCGCTGCGGCACGTGCCGCGTCCGCAGTGGCTTGGGCGGTGTTCGACGTGGTCTGCGTGGTATCCGTGCCGGCCTGTGCCGCCGCCGTATCCGCAGCAGCCTGGGTTGCCTGATTTGCCTGCGGCGCCTGCGCATTTTGCGCGGCGATCACCTCGGCCGTCGATGCCTGCAGCGGATTGACAAGCGGATTGACGATCGGCGAAGGCGGCGCCAGCGACTGCGCGGCCGGCGGCTGTTCCTGCGCCGCCCGCTGCGCGGCCAGCCGGTCGGCGGCCGTTTCCTGGAACGGATTCCGCGCCAGCTGACCCAGGTCGGCACGGGCCAGGTCCAGCTGCGCGTTGGCCACCGCATCGGCCAGTGTCAGCGGCGCCTGGCTGGCGAACGGCAGCGCCTGGGCTGCGCTGGTGCCGGCCGCGCTGAGCTGCTCGGCGAACCGCGTGGCCAGGTTGCTGAAGGTGTCCAGCGTGTTTTGCAAGGTCGACGTGGTGGCCTGGCTGTCCGTGTTGAACGCCGCCCGCAGCACCTCGTTGTCCAGCGACAGGCCGCCGGTCGCATCCGACAGCAGCGGCGGCTGCAAGGTCACGCCCACGCGCGCCAGCTGCTGCGCGGTATTCTGCTCGCTGATGCTCTGCACCAGATTGTTCAGCAGGGAATTGCCTTGTGGCTGAGCTTGGTTGAAATCCACCGACGGCAACAAGTTGAACGCATTCACCACATTTTGCGTTGCGTCATTCAAGAGGCCGGCACGCAGGTCGGCGTCCCGTGTTTGCAGGCCAGTAAGTTGCTCCCGGGATTGCGATACGGCCAGCAGGAAATTCGCCACCGGCGACAGCTCGACGGAGACCGATGCCGCCCTGGGCGCATCGGTGGCGGACCCGACGGCGGTGACGCCTTCCTGGCCGACCTGCGTAACGGCGCTGCTTTCCACCACTGCCGGCACGAAGCCTGGCGCTGCGGATGAGATGGGAAACATGGCGCTCTCCTGGACTCGATCGTAACGCCCCAGCATCCTCCTTTTTGCCGGTCCCGTCCGTGTGCCAGTTCACATATGAGAACGCATTGGTGCGATGCACCCGTTTGTTAGTTTCCGCACGGTCAAGCATCGGCAAGGGGCCTATCGTGTCCCTTGCAGTCCAACATACAACGAGAGGAAAGCATCATGGAAAACAGTATTGAAAACAAACTCAACAGCACCCGCGACGGCGTCACCCAAATCGGCAAGGATTTGCGCGCCGACGCGCACGCCGCCATCGACAAGGTGGCCGATAAGGTGCCAGCAACCACCGACCGCCTGGCAGCCAGCGCCCATGGCGGCGTAGACAAGGTTGCCGACACGGTGGAAAGCACCTCGGACCGCCTGATCGCGCGCAGCAAGCAAGTGAAAGAGAGCTACAAGGCGCTGGCCGAATCGGGCCGCAGCCACGTACGCGCCAGCCCGGCGATTTCGGTGCTGATCGCCGCCGCCGCCGGCTACGGCATCTCCAAACTGCTGAGCTCGCGCAGCGCCAAATAACATCTGGCTGTCCGGCCGGTGCTGCCGGCATGACCGGCTGCCCGTCCGGGCGCCGTTCATCAAGGGACATCCATGAATCAAGGTAAAAAAGTACCGGCCGCCATCATGGGGGCCGGTTCCGTTTTGAGCACGGTGGCAGGGCCGTCGTCGGCGCCTCCGCCGGACAGCCTGGGGAACGATTCCCCGCAACAGCAAGCCTTGCTGGACAAGGCGGCAGGCGGCCAGCAACTGGCCGGCGAAATGCCTTACAACGCCAACAAGGAAGGCGAACATGGCGAGGCCGCGCGCACGCCGCAGGCGGGCCTGACCTGCCCGGTGCCGCATCCGGTCGCCACCGCCAGCACCGCCGGCGAGACCACCGAGTCGCCGAAGACCGGCGGCGGCGTGCCGCCGCACGGCGTCAATCCCGCCAACGCTTCGCTGGACCGGGCCCGCGTCGACTCCGGCGGCCAGCGCCTGACCACCAACCAGGGCGTGCCGGTGGCGGACAACCAGAATTCGCTGAAGGTCGGCCTGCGCGGCCCGACCGCGATGGAAGACTTCATCCTGCGCGAAAAAATCACCCACTTCGATCACGAGCGCATTCCCGAGCGCGTGGTGCATGCGCGCGGTTCCGCCGCACACGGCTACTTCGAAAGCTACGGCGACTTGAGCGACGTCACCCGCGCCGCGCCGTTCGCCAAGGCGGGCAAGCGCACGCCGGTGTTCGTGCGCTTCTCCACCGTGGCCGGCGAGCGCGGCTCGGCCGACACGGTGCGCGATGTGCGCGGCTTCGCCGTCAAGTTCTACACCGACGAAGGCAACTGGGATCTGGTCGGCAACAACATTCCGGTGTTCTTCATCCAGGACGCGATGAAGTTCCCGGACCTGGTCCACGCCGTCAAACCGGAGCCGCACAACGGCATGCCGCAGGCGGCCAGCGCGCACGACACCTTCTGGGACTTCGTCACGCTGATGCCGGAATCGACCCACATGCTGATGTGGCACCTGTCGGACCGCGCGATCCCGCGCAGCTACCGCACCATGCAGGGCTTCGGCGTGCACACCTTCCGCCTGGTGAACGCCGATGGCAAGTCGGTGTTCTGCAAGTTCCACTGGAATCCGCTGGCCGGCACGCACTCGCTGATGTGGGACGAGGCGGCCAAGATCTGCGGCGCCGACGCCGACTTCCACCGCCGCGACCTGTGGGAAGCGATCGAGGCGGGCGCCTATCCGGAATGGGAGCTGGGCCTGCAGATCTTCACCGAGGAGCAGGCCGCGCAATTCCCGTTCGACGTGCTGGACGCCACCAAAATCGTGCCGGAGGAACTGGTGCCGGTGCGGGTGGTCGGCAAGATGACGCTGAACCGCAATCCGGACAATTTCTTCGCCGAGACCGAGCAGGTGGCCTTCTGCACCGCGCACATCGTGCCGGGCATAGACTTCAGCAACGACCCGCTGCTGCAGGGGCGCATCCACTCCTACCTGGACACGCAGATCAGCCGCCTGGGCGGAGCCAATTTCCACGAGATCCCGGTCAATGCGCCGCTGGCGCAGGTGCACAACAACCAGCGCGACGGCATGCATCGCCAGGCCATCCCGCGCGGGCGCGTGGCGTACGAGCCCAATTCGCTGGGCGGCGGCTGTCCGTTCCAGGCCGGCATGGCCGGCTTCACGACCGCCTTCGGCATGCCGCAGCCGCCGGAAGACAAGGTGCGCGGCAAGCCCGAGCTGTTCGCCGACCACTATTCGCAGGCACGCCTGTTCTGGATCAGCCAGAGTCCCGCCGAGCAGGCCCACATCGTCGACGCCTACCGCTTCGAGTTGAGCCGCGTGCAGACGCAAGCCATCCGCGTGCGCCTGCTGTCGATGCTGGCCAATGTCGACCCGATATTGGCCGACGGCGTGGCGCAGGGCCTGGGCCTGGAGGTGCCGCCGCCGATGCCGCTGGCGACCAGCCTGCCGCCGCCGCACTACGAGCCGTCGCCCGCGCTGTCGCTGCTGGCGCGGCCGGGCGCCACCGGCGTCGCCACGCGCCGGGTCGCCATCCTGGCCGGCCATGGCGTCGATGCGGACAGCGTGAAGGCGATCTACGCGGACCTGCTGGCGGCCGGCGCGGTGCCGCGTCTGGTGGCGCCGCAGCTGGGGCAGCTGATGGCGGCCGACGGCAGCAAGCTCGATATCGAGATATCCATCGAAGCCGGCGCGCCGGTGCTGTACGACGCGCTGATCGTGCCGGACGGCGCGGCCAGCGCGGCGATGCTGATGCGCGACGCCGACGCGCTGGACTTCGTGCGCCAGCAGTACCGCCACTGCAAGCCTATCCTGGCGGCCGGCGCGGGCGCGGAACTGCTGCTGAAGGCGGGCCTGCCGGCCACGCTGGAGAACGGCGCGCCGGATCTGTCGCTGTGGTGCGTGAAGAAGGAAGAGCTGGCGCCGGCGCTGGCGCAGTTCAAGCATGCGTTGGCATCGCACCGCAACTTCCAGCGCCAGGTCGAGGCGGTGGTGCTGTAGCGTTTTGCCTATCCCTTTTGGATAGCGTGCAAAATATTCAACGATGGCGCGCATAGTGATATGCTCGTCATCGTGGTATTTTGCCTCCCAAAAGACAGATCAGGAAACGCTGACGCATGGATGTTTATGCCCCACAAGTTTGGCTTCCACACGAGCGGCCCTTGCTGCCCGGGTCGCCATCCAGCCCCCTGCACACGGCGCCGCGCCGGCTGGCGTTTTTCGTGGTCGGCTTCATCGTCGCCATCACCGGCGGCCTGGGCAACGCGCTGGTGTCGGTCAACCTGCCTTACCTGCAAGGCTCGCTGGGCGTGTACTCGGCCGAGATCCAGTGGCTGCCGGCCGCCTATGTGATGGCCAACGTGTCGATGAACCTGCTGCTGGTCAAATTCCGCCAGCAGTATGGACTGCGGCTGTTCACCGAACTTTTCCTCGTGATCTATGCGATAGCGACGGTGGCGCACTTGTTCGTGCACGGCCTCGGCTCGGCCATCGCGGTGCGCGTGGCGCACGGCATGAGCGGCGCCGCGCTGTCCACGCTGGGCCTGTACTACGTGCTGCAGGCCTTCCCGGCCCAGCACCGGCTCAAGGGCGTGGTGCTGGGCATCGGCTTCTCGCAACTGGCGCTGCCGATGGCGCGCCTGTTTTCGTCCGAGTTGATGGAGTACGGCGAGTGGCGCGGGCTGTACTTCTTCGAGCTGGGACTGGCGCTGCTGTCGCTGGCCTGCGTGCTGGTGCTCAAGCTGCCGCCGGGCGACCGCATCAAGGCGTTCGAGAAAATGGACTTCCTCACCTTCGGCCTGTTCGCGCCCGGCGTGGCGCTGCTGTCGGCGGTGCTGGCGCTGGGCCGCACCGTGTGGTGGCTGGAGTCGCGCTGGCTCGGCGTCAGCCTGGCCGGCGCCATCGTGCTGATCGCCGGCGCGCTGCTGGTCGAGCATAACCGCGCGCGGCCGCTGCTCAACACGCGCTGGCTCACCAACGCCAACATCGCGCGGCTGGCCTTGTCGGTGCTGCTGATCCGCGTGGTGCAGTCGGAGGCCAACGGCACCGTGGGCTTTCTGCAGACGCTGGGCCTGAACAACGACCAGATGCAGATGCTGTGGTGGGTGGTGATGGCCGGCACCGTCGCCGGCCTGGTACTGAGCGCGCTGACCATCACGCCGGCGCGCATCCCGCTGCAGCTGATGTTTTCGCTGGCGGTGATGGCGGCCGGCGCCTACATGGATTCGGACGCGACCAACCTGACCCGGCCCGCCGACCTGTATGTCAGCCAGTTTCTGCTGGGCTTTGGCGGCGCCTTCTTCATCGGGCCGACGTTTGTCTCGGGCTTCGGCGCCGTGATCGCGGCGCCGAACAACCTGGTCAGCTTCTCGGTCATGTTCAGCATCACGCAAACCTTGGGCACCCTGCTCGGATCGGCGCTGGTCGGCACCTTCCAGTCGGTGCGCGAGAAATTCCATTCGAGCATACTGGTCGACCATCTGACCCTGCTCGATCCGCTGGTGGCGGCGCGCATCCAGAGCGGAGGCGCGGCGCTGGCCGATCCGTCCACCCGCGGCGCCACCGGCGTGGCGGCGCTGGGCGCGGCGGCCACGCGCGAGGCCAACATCCTGGCCTATAACGATGTGTTCCTGATGATCACGCTGGTGGCGCTGCTGACGCTGGCCTGGATGCTGGCCCGCTACCTGTGGGACATCTGTGTTGTCTGCCAGGCCAAGCCCGCGCACAATGCGCAGACCGGCATGGCCAACGTTTCCCTCAACAATTCCGGAGCTCGCTGACCTACATGGCTACCAATACTCCCGACGATTCCTCTTCTTCCGAAAAGCGCGTGGCGGCGGTGGCTGCCGCCGCAGCGGCGGCCGCGGTGGCTGCGGCGGCGCCCACCGCGCCGGCGCCGGACCGGCGCGCGCAGATCATCTCGGCGATCGCCTTTTCGCTGGTGGCGCTGATCGGCGTGCTGGTGGTGCTGTATGCGTGGCGCCTGCCGCCGTTCAGCAGCGCCATCGTCTCGACCGAGAATGCGCTGGTGCGCGGCCAGGTGACCTTGATCGGCACACAGTTGTCCGGCTATGTCACCGACGTCAAGGTGCAGGACTTCCAGCAGGTGAAGCAGGGCGATCTGCTGGTGCAGATCGACGACCGCATCTACCAGCAGCGCTACGAACAGGCGGAGGCGCAACTGGCGGCGCAGAAGGCGGCGCTGGCCAACTGGGAACAGGCGCGCCGCACGGCGGAGGCGGGGGTGGTGCTGAACCAGGCCACGCTGGCCAACGCGGAGGCGCAATCGGCCAAGTCGGTGGCTGACCTGAGCCGCGTGAACTCGCTGGCGGCCGACGGTTCGCTGTCGCTGCGCGAGCAGGATTCGTCGAAGGCGGCGCGGGCGCAGGCCATGGCGGCGGTGTCGCAGGCGCGCGCCAGCCTGGACATCGCCAGGCAGCAGGTGCAGTCGGTGGTGGTCAACAAGCTGTCGCTGGAGGCGGCGGTGGCCAACGCGGCGGCCGCGCTGAAGGCGGCCAAGGTGGATCTGGACAACACCCGCATCACGGCGCCGGAGGATGGCCAGCTGGGACAGGTCACGGTGCGCAAGGGCGCCTACGTCAACACCGGCGCGCAGTTGATGGGGCTGGTGCCGCGCCAGCTGTGGGTGATCGCCAACCTGAAAGAGACGCAGATGAACGGCGTGCAGGTGGGGCAGAGCGCGACCTTCAAGGTCGATGCGCTCGACGGCGCGCTGTTGACCGGGCAGGTCGAGCGTATCTCGCCGGCCACCGGCTCGGAGTTCAGCGTGCTGCCGGCCGATAATGCGACCGGCAACTACGTCAAGATCGCGCAACGCATACCGGTGCGCATCCGCATCGATCCCGGCCAGGCCAAGGCGCGGCGGCTGGCGCCGGGGATGTCGGTGATCGTCAGCATCGACACATCGGCGGTGCTGAACGATGCGGACAGCGCGTCGGCCAAGCCGTCCGTCGCCGCCGCGGCCGGGGCCAGGCCATGAAATGCCGGGCAGTCCTGACCGGGGCCGCGCTGGCGCTGGCCGGCTGCGCCGCGAAGGCGCCGCCGCCGCCCGCGTCGTCGTTGCAGACGCCCGCCGCGTGGCGCAGCGGCGACTCGGGGGCGGGCGCGGCGCAAGTCGAACCGCAGTGGTGGCAAGCCTACGGCGATCCCGCGCTGACGGCGCTGGTCGCCGCCGCGCTGGAACACAACGGCGACCTGCGCATCGCCCGTTCCCGCGTGGCGCAGTACCGCGCGCTGGTCGGCGTCGCCGCCGCCGGGCAGAAGGCCAACGTCCTGGTCGACACCGCGCCCACCCGCACGCGCCAGCTGGCCTACAACGGCGTCCCTTACGTCACCAATGTGTACCAGGCCGAATTCCAGGCCAGCTATGAGGTGGACGTGTGGGGCCGCCTCGCCGCGCTGACCGACGCCGCCACCGCCACCTACCAGGCCGAGCAGGCCAACGCCGACGCCGCCGCGTTGTCGATCGCCGCCACCGTCGCCTCGGGCTACCTCAACCTGCGCGGGCTGGACGCCCAGCTGGCGCTGACCGAAGCCACGCTGAAGCTGCGCGAGGAATCGCGCGACCTGGCCAAGCGCCAGTTCGACGTCGGCTACAGCTCGCGGCTGGAGTGGCTGCAGGCGCAGGCCGAATACCAGGCCACCGCCGAACAGCTGCCGCAGCTGAGGCGCTCCATCTTCGAGCAGGAAAACGCGCTGGCGATCCTCGCCGGCGGCAATCCCGGCCCGATCGCGCGCGGCGCGGAACTGGAAAAGCTCGAAGCGCCGTCCGTGCCGGCGGGCCTGCCATCCGAGCTGCTGCGGCGCAGGCCCGACATCGCCCGCGCCGAGTACAACCTGATCGCCGTCAACGCCAACCTGCAGGCCACGCGCGACCAGCTGCTGCCGTCGTTCAAGCTGACGGCGGTGGGCGGCGTGCAGAACCTGAAGTGGCACGATTTCGTCAACGCCCCGACCGCGCTGTGGCGGCTGACCGGCGCGGTGGCCGCGCCGGTATTCGAAGGCGACCGGGTCCAGCATCAGACCGACGCCGCCGCCGCGCAGCGCGACCAGTCCGTCTTTGCCTACGAAAACGCCGTGCGCACCGCCTTTGCCGAAACCGACAACAGTCTCGGGGCGATCTACCGGCTCAAGGAGCAGGCGGTGCAAAACGACGCCCGCCGTGCCACGGCCGCCGAAACGCTGCGCATCGCCCACAACCGCTACCGCAACGGCTACGCCTCCTACCTGGAAGAACTGGACGCCCAGCGCACGCTGTACAACGCAGATGTGGGGCGTTTGCAACTGAAGACGCGCATCCTGGTCGCCTCGGTGGACCTGTATCGCGCCATGGGCGGAGGCTGGGTGGCAAAAAAATAGACAGATGGCCAACAATTCCGTATGCTTGCAGTGCAATTCCCATTGCTAACTAGCATGGGAAAATTCATGGCAGGCTTTTACGGCTCTTCGTTTGTGAGCAATTTCAACGTCCCCTCATCTGCTGCCGGTACCCTTGCCGGTGCCTTTTTGCTGCGCCTCAGTGCCGTGCCGCTACTGGCTTGCCTGTGGTGGTGCGCGCCGGCGGGCGCGGCGAATGCGCCCGACCGCTGGCAGGCGCTGGCGCCGGCCATGTTCGACCATCTGGTGCCGGCCGACCGGGGCTTCCCCAGCCCCATCGTGATGAAGGTGGTGCAGGACGGCGACGGTTTCATGTGGTTCGGCACCCAGGCCGGCCTTGGCCGCTGGGACGGTTACCACATGCGCAATTTCTTCTTCGATGCGGACGATCCCCATTCGCTGCCGGGCGACTTTGTCCAGGCGCTGCATGTGGATGGCCAGGGACGGCTGTGGATAGGCACGACCACCGACGGCCTGGCCATGTACGACAAGCAGCAGGAGCGCTTCATCCGCTACGCCGCCGGCAAGAACGGCTTGAGCAGCCCAGCCATCGGCGCCATCGCCAGCGACCGGCGCGGCGGCATCTGGGTCGGCACCGGCGCCGGTCTTGACTACATCGATAGCCAGAACGGCAACGCCATCAGCCACCTGCCGCGCGCGGCCGGCGCGGCCGGCGGCCCCCGCAGCAACCAGATCCGCGCCCTGCTGGTCGACCGCGGCGGCAACCTGTGGATAGGCTCGAACGGCGGCCTGGCCCGGCGGGACGCCGCCACCGGCCGCGTCGACGATATCGCCATCGCGGGCGGCGTCAGCGACGCCGTGTTGTCGCTGAGTGAAAATGGACAGGGCGGCGTGGTGTTCGGCACGTTCAGGAGCGGCATCGGCCTGGCCGGCGCGGACGCGGCCACCGCCGGCGCGCGCATGCTGGTGCTGGAGCAGGTCCAGGACAGCAACAACGCCATGGTGCTGTCGCTGGCCGAGACCCAGCCGGGGCAGTGGTGGGCGGCGACCTACGGCGGCGGCGTCATCGAGTTCGACGCCGACGGCCATGGCCGGCGCATCGTGCATCGACCGGCGATCCCGATCAGCCTGGCCAACGACCGCGTGGCGGCGCTGTGGCGCGACCGCAGCGGCCTGATGTGGGTAGCCAACGAGCGCGGCGTCGACGTGCACAATCCGCGCAACAGCATCTTCAGCACCATCCACGACGGCGTGGGCCTTCCGGAAGTTTCCGCCTCGTCGTTCATGACCGATTCCGCCGGCCGGCTCTGGGTCGCGCTGGCCGACCAGGGCATAGACCTGATCGCCCCCGACGGCAGCCGCACGGCCGGCCTGCGTCCCGATCCGCTGCATCCGGAAACGGCGCTGCCCAACCGGATGATCACGGCCATGGCCGAGGCCGAGCCGCAGGAGGCGTGGATCGGCACATTGCTGGGTCTGTATCATACCAGCGCCAAAGGCAGCCGGGTCGTCCGCGTGCCGATGCCGCAGGGGGAACCCTTGCCCCGCATCGGCAGCATTGTGCCCCGGGATGGCGTGTTGTGGCTGGGCACGGCCAACGGCCTGCTGCGCTACGATCCGCGTGCCGGCACGATGCGGACCTACCTCCAAGGCCCGGCCACCGAAGGCGGGCTTACGGACAACCGTATCAGCACGGTACTGGCCGGCCCCGACGGCGAGTTGTGGGTCGGCACCCGCAACGGCGTGAACCGCTTCGATCCGATCACAGGTAAGGCCGAACAGATGTTGCCGGCGCCGGAAATCGACACCCGTCTGGCGCACGGATTTATTAATTCGCTTGCCTTCGACGGTCGGGGGCGGCTGTGGGTGGGCTCCAATGGCGGCGGCATTGCCGTGTTGGACGGCCGCGCCGGCGACGGCACGCGGCGCTTCCTCCGGATCGGCGCGGAGGCCGGTTTGCCCAACAAAATCATCACCGGGGTGCGCTCCGATGCCGCCGGACGTATCTGGGTTTCCACCAGCGACGGCATCGCTGTGATTGATGGCGAGACGCTGCGCGCACAGATGCTGGGCCGGGCGGACGGTCTGGTCTACCAGGCGTATTACGGTGGCGCCGTTGAACGGACGGCGCAGGGCGAGATCGTCTTCGGCACCTCCGGCGGCTATGCCGTGGTGCGGCCGGAGCCGCCCGTGCGCTGGGCGTTCCAGCCGCCGCTGGTGGTCAGCTCGGTGCGCCTGGACCTGCAAAGCGTGGCGGTGGCGCCCTTGCTGGCGCCGGACGGCGCCAGCCTGAGCATCCCGGCCGGCACCCGAAATGTCGAAATCGAAGTGGCTGCGCTGGATTTTTCCGCCAGCCAGCGCAACCGCTACGCCTTCCGTCTCGAAGGCTATGACAAGGACTGGGTGGAAAAGGATGCCAACCACCGCATCGCCACCTATGCCAACGTGGCGCCCGGACGCTACCGGCTGCGCATGCGCGGCAGCAACCGCGAAGGCGTGTGGAGCCCGCAGGAACTGAGCATGACGCTGGAGTTCCTGCCGGCCTGGTACCAGACCTGGTGGGCACGCTCGGGCGGCGTGCTGGCGATCCTGGTGCTGGGCTGGGGCCTGTACCGCTGGCGCGTGCGCCAGCTGCAGCGCGCGCAGATCGAACTCCAGCTGCAGGTGTATTCGCGCACCCGCCACCTGGAGCGGGTGCACGCGATCGTCAAGTCGATCAACGAGCAGCTGGACTTCGATGCCCTGCTGAACACCATCCTGCGCGAATCGAGCGCGATCGGCGCGGTGCGCATGGCGTATGCGCTGATCGGCGAAGCCGGCGAGGCCGGCGAGGCCGCGCTGGCGCTGCGCGCCGGCTGGCCGGACGGCGTGCCGCTGGCGCGTACCGGCATGACATTGGCCGAGGCCCATGCGCAGCTGGTCGACGCCGCCGACAGCATCGCGCCGGACATGTTCCTGAGCCGGGCCGGCGCCGTGCTGGCCGTGCGCATCTGCGTCGAGCAGCAGTTGCAGGGCTACCTGGTGTTCGAGCAGGACGCGCCGTTCGCCGGCGGCGACCTCGACATGTTCAAGGCGCTGAAGGAGCCTTTCGTCTCGGCCTTCCAGAAGGCCCACGCGATCCGCGCGATCCAGCAGGCGCGCGCCGACGCCGAGGCATCGACCCGCGCCAAGAGCGACTTCCTGGCCAACATCAGCCACGAGATCCGCACGCCGATGAACGCCATCCTCGGCTTCGCCGGCCTGGGCACCTACCTGGACCTGCCGGCCAAGCCGCGCGACTACTTCAACAAGATCGGCCGGGCGGGGCAGAACCTGCTCGGCATCATCGACGACGTGCTGGACTTTTCCAAGATCGAATCGGGCAAGCTGGAACTGGAAAACGTGCCCTTTGAGCTGTCCGACACGCTGAGCCAGGTGGCCGACCTGTTCTCCTGGCGCGCGGCGGAAAAAGGCCTGGAACTGGTGGCCTGGGCCGATCCCGCCGTGCCGACCCGGCTGTCCGGCGATCCGCTGCGCCTGAGCCAGGTGCTGGTCAACCTGGTGGGCAACGCGCTCAAATTCACCGCGCGCGGCCACATCGTGCTGCGCGTCGAACTGGACGGCCCGGGCGGTGCCATGGATGGCCAGGTGCGGCTGCGCTTCTCGGTGGCGGATACCGGCGTCGGCATCAGCCCCGACCAGCAGGCGCGCCTGTTCCGCGCCTTCAGCCAGGCCGACACCAGCACCACGCGGCTGTATGGCGGCACGGGCCTGGGGCTGGCCATTTCGCAGCAGTTGGTGCAGGCCATGGGCGGCGTCATCGGCATCGACAGCCTGCCCGACAGCGGCAGCTGTTTCCATTTCAGCGTGGCGCTGCATTGCCTGGCGGACGAGCCGGACGGCTTGCCGGCGCTGCCCGAAGGCGCCGCCGGCAAGCGCGTGTTGATCGTCGACGACTGCGCGCCGGCGCGCGAGATGCTGGAGCGGCAACTGCGCAGCGCCGGCTTCGCGACCGATTCCGCCGCATCGGCCGCGGCCGCCATGCAGGTGCTGCGGGAGCAGCCGGCCGACCTGGTGCTGATGGACAGCCACCTGTCCGAAGTGGACGGCATCGAAGCGTCGCGCCGCATCCGCGCCGAGCCGGCGTGGCGCGCCTTGCCGGTGGTGCTGATGGTCACCGACTTCGCGCGCGAGCCCATCGTGCAGGCGGCAGCGGAGGCGGGCATCCACGCCTGCCTGGCCAAGCCGGTGCATCCGCCCCAGTTGATCAACAGCGTGCTGCTGGCGCTGGGCTTCGAGGCCGCCGAGCCGGCGCTGCCGGAGCCGGAGCCGGTGGCCTTGTCCGAGGCGGCATTGCGCATCGCCGGCGCCCGCGTGCTGGTGGTCGACGACAACGTCATCAATCAGCAGGTGGCGCGCGAAGTGCTGATGCGCGCCGGCGTGCAGGTCGAACTGGCCGGCAACGGCGTCGACGCGGTGCACATGGTCGACAGCGGCCGCTACGACGCGGTGCTGATGGATATCCAGATGCCGGAGATGGATGGCTACGAGGCGACCGCCCGCATCCGCGCCAAGCTGCAGCAGGCGAACCTGCCGGTGATCGCGATGACCGCCCATGCGGTGGCCGGCTTTCGCGAGAACAGCCTGGCCATGGGCATGAACGATTACGTGACCAAGCCGATCGACCCGGAACGCCTGTTCGGCGTGCTGGCCAGCTGGATACGGCTGGACCCGGACCGGGTGGTGGTGGCCGCGCCAACGGCGGCGCAGGATGCGGCGCCGAATGTCCCCGGCGTCGACATGCAGGACGCGATGGCCCGGCTGGGCGGCAATGGTCAATTGGTGATGATCTTGCTGAACAAATTTGCCCGGGAATTCGAGGCCACTCCGCAACAGCTGCTGGAAGCCATCGACAGCGGCGACTTCGAGGAGGCCTCGGTGCTGGTGCACAAGATTCGTGGCGCGGCCGGCAATTTGTCGATGGCCGAACTGCACCGCGCCGCCGGCG
This sequence comes from Duganella hordei, assembly GCF_040369125.1. Classification (NCBI taxonomy): domain Bacteria; kingdom Pseudomonadati; phylum Pseudomonadota; class Betaproteobacteria; order Burkholderiales; family Oxalobacteraceae; genus Duganella; species Duganella hordei. The sequence goes on along the minus strand of NZ_BPWI01000008.1, from coordinate 301,144 downwards.
GGCTGGAGAATCTGCTGCTGCCGCCGCGGCTAGCCCAGCTCGACGAGGCGCTGGCGGCCTTTGGCGCGGCGCTGGAAACGGTGATCGACGGGGTGCACGCGCTGGACGGTGTGCCGCAACATTAAGTTGCTTGGCAAGGCGCGTGGTTTACCGTAGCATGTCCTGGCAGCAACGCTTCATTCCATTCAAAACTAAGGGATAAATATAAATGACCAAGCATACTTCCGGCGAACTCAGCACTGTACTCGACAAACTGGCCAAGGACGACGCTTTCCGTGAACATATGCTGCGCGATCCGGTGGGCGCCCTCGGCGGCCTCGGCATTTCGCTCGACCCATCGCAGGTGCCTGCCGTGCGCAGCCTGCCGTCCAAGGAGAGTATCGCCGCCGACCAGACCGCGATGCACAGCAGTATCGTCGGCGAGGACAGCATGGTCATCTTCCTGCTGTCGGGCGGCACTGCCGCCTGAGTTAGCACCGCAGGCCGGCCCGGTATCAGCCGAGGCCGGTTTTTTTCACAGCGCGGTCCGAGCCTGCACGCGGTCGGCGACAGCGCCATTTTCAACCACACTAAAGGAATCGATTATGACCAAGCATACTTCCGGCGAACTCAGCATATTGCTCGACAAACTGGGCAAGGACGACGGCTTCCGCGCTCACATGATGCGTGATCCAGTGGGCGCTCTCCGCGGTATCGGCATTTCGCTCAATCCATCCGAGGTGCCCGCGGAACTGTGCCTGCCGTCCAAGGAAAGCATCGCGGCTGACCGCGATGCGATGCACAGCAGTATCGTTGGCGAGGCCACCATGGTGGTGTTCCTGCTGTCGGAGCCCGTCGCCGCCTGAGTAGCTGTTGGCCGGCCCGGCGTCAACCCAGGCCGGTTTCTCCGTAGCGCAGTTCGACCATATTGCGCGGGCCGGTGGATGCCGGCCCGCAACCGCAGACCGCGATGACGGCGTGGCGCAGATGGTCCAGATCCAGCATGCGTTCGATATCCACGTCATTGATGGCGGCCGTGATAAAGGCCGGCAGACCCGCTTCCGCAGCCAGCAGGTAGAAAGTTTGCGACAGGTGACCGGCGTCCAGCGCGAGCGCGCGGTACGCCTTCTGGTGATTGCGATACTTCCAGAAACTGCGTTCTATCCTTCCCACCATCACAACCTGCATGGGCGCTTCCGCCAGCCATTGCTGTTCGGCGACCATCTGCATTGCCAGCGCTGCTGCGGTATCGCGCTCCATGGTGCGCAGCGGGCGCAACTCGTGCTCGGTCGGATGGTAGTAGTAAAGTCCCGGAGCAACGCCGTCGACGCGCTGTGCCAGCACGAACGCTTCGACCGGATGCAGGCCGCCGCCCGACGGAACGGTCTTCTTCAGGACGTTGCTGTGCGGGCCCACCTGGCGCGTCTCCTGCGCGCCGAAGGTACGCTGCAGCAGGCGCGAGGCGACGGCCAGCGACAGGCTGGCTCCCGTGTCAAAATTGCGGCCTGTGTATCGCTTCATCATGGTTTCGTCGAGGATGCCACTGGCGGGGAGGGGCAGCCTGACCGCGCCGTCCGCTGAACCCGCGTCCATCGTCGGCCCCGGTGGCGTGCCGTAACGTTCCAGCAGTTGCTGGAACGTGGGTGCCTCCATGCCGGTTTCGGTGCGCACGTCGTGCCAGCGCGAGAAGGTGTGGGCCAGCGCCGCCAGCGGCCGCCAGTGCTGGGCGCGCAGGGTTTCGTCGCGCTCGCGCAGGGCCACGTGTTCAGGAGCGTCGCCGACCAGCAAGCCCAGATCGAGCAAGCGCGTGATGCGGGCTGCGCCGTGGCGCTGCTGGCCTGCCTCCATTTCGGACCAGACCGTCTGGCTGACGGCAGCCATGGCGGCCAGGTCGGCGGCGTCGACTTCGATTTCACGGTCCAGGTGCGGAGCCAGCGCCAGCCAACGCGTGCTGGCCGCCAGCGTGGTGGAGCCGGCAAACAGAGAGGACCAATCGACGGCCAGCTCTTCGCGTGGTTCGATGTACAGTACAGCGCAACGTCGTATTTTCATGTGACTCGTTTTAGTAGATGGATGAGGTGGAGCAGCGTGGGGAGCGGACGTGGTCTGGCTTGTCATTGGCCTGCCGGCGGTTGCCACAACTCGACCTTGTTGCCGTCCGGGTCCACTACCCATCCGAACTTGCCGTATTCCGATTCGTCGACCTTGTCCAGCACCTGGCATCCTTCGGCGCGCAGCGCGGCCAGCAGGGCGTGCAGGTCGTCGACGCGGTAGTTGATCATGAAAGAGGAAGAACTCGGAGCGAAGTAGTCGGTGTCCGCCTTGAACGGATTCCACACCGTGGTTCCCGTGCCGCCTGGGTTGTCCGGATTGGACCACTGGAAAGAGGCGCCGCCCCATGCCTCGACATTCAAACCAAGATGGACCCGGTACCATTCGGCCAGCCGCTTCGGGTCTGGGGATTTGAAGAACACACCGCCAATACCGGTGACACGTTTCATATGGGGCTCCTGAAGTAATCAGGCTACTTTACTCTGATGTAAGAGCGCGATCAAGATGCGGGGGCATGAACCAGCCCATCACGTGCGAGGCCACCGTCTCGGGCTGGATCGCCGTCATGCAGGGGCAGGGCACGGCCTGGTTGCTGGCGGCCTCCGATACCCTGCGCTCGCCGCGGCAGCGCACGCCGCTGTGGATTACGCTGGCCGATTCGCCCAGCGGCCGCCAGCGGTGGATGTCCACCTTGCGCGACTGGAACAGGCCCAGCGTGTTGATGCCTAGCGCCGCCGCCAGATGCAGCGGGCCGGTGCTGCCGGCCACCAGGCCGTCGCAATTGCTCATGAAGCCCATGAACTCGGTCAGCGACATCTTGCCGACCAGGTTGGTCACATTGCCGGCCTCGGAATGGCGCAGCAGCAGCGGCTGCAAGGCTTCGCGGTCTTCGTTGGTGCCGCAGATGAACCAGTGCACCAGTTGCGGATCGATGCTGCGTATCAGCTTGGTGTAGTAGGCCAGCGGCCATTGGTGCGACTTGGCCGTCACCAGCGCGGGGCTGAGGATGACGGTCTTGCGTCCCTGCGCGAAGTGGCCGGGATGCAGCTCGGCCACCGCCTCGGCGATCCGTTGCGGCGGCGTCAGGCGGCACAGCGCGGGCAAGGTCTGCTGGTCGTCGATGACGATGCCGAGCGGCCGCAGGTACTGCAGGTCCAGCAGCCGCTTGTTCAGGCCCGAGGTCGGCGCGGAGATCGCCACCAGGTGGGTGCAGCGGCGCCAGTTGTAGACCCGGAACAGCGAGCCTATGCGCACCGGCACGGCGGCGTCGCAGGCGCCCCGCGCCAGCCTGCGGCAGGTGTTCACCTGGACGAAAATATCCAGCTTCAGCGACACCAGCAGGGCGGTCAGTTCCTCGTCGGATTCGGGGGCGGCGTAGACCTCGTCCACGTCCGGGCAGCGGCGGGCGATTTCCACCGTGCGGCGGTTGGTCAGCAGGATCACGGTGCAATGCGGGTCGCGCTGTTTCAGGGCGGCGGCCATCGGCAGGCTGATGACGAGGTCGCCAAGCTGCGTGGTCTTGGCCAGCATGACCCGCCCGTAAGGCGCGGAGATCGCCCTCGGCGATCGAAGCAATTTCTGAAAAAACGTCATTGTCCCTGGCACTCCCGTTGTACCCGGCGAGTATCGCATATTCGCCGATTTTGCTGGCAATAATATGCTGCGGTGCCGCATGGTGAAACGGAAGGTGCCGGGATACGGGACGTGGAGGAAGGCGCCTTACTTGACGGGGATGCAGAACTCCGCTTCGAACACGCCGGTGGCCGGATCCATCGCGAAGTCGGCCGGGTAGCGCTCGAAGCAGGGGCCGGCGTCGGCCTTGCCTTCGGCGTGCAGCTGGCCGAAGAACGCGCCCCAGGCGCCCGGCACGTCGGCGCCGCTGCCCTTGAACCTGGCCACGGCGTAGCGGCCGGCGGGGATATGGGCTTCCCTGGCCGGCTCCCTGATCGGATAGTCGGCCGAGACTTCGACGCAGGCGTCGTAGCGGCATTCGGACGGCGGCGTGGTGGCCGGATCGTCCTGCGCCACGCCGTACGTCACCTTGTTCACCAGGCCGCAGGCTTTTTGCCACGGCGCAAACACTTCCTTCCAGAACTCGCCGATCGGCGCGCCGAACGGGCCCTTGTAGCGCAGGTAGGCTACCCGCACTTCCGGTAGATCTTGTATCGTGTATTCCATGTCGGTCTCCTCGCAGATGCTGTGCTTAATGACCGCCGCCGGCGATCTTGCGCAGCGACGGCACGGTTTCCTGCTCGGGCGAGGCCGCCGGCTGGCGGCGCAGCTTGCCCATCACGCGTTTCAGGAAGTGCTCGAGGTCGTCGATGTAGGTGAACACGGCCGGCACCACCAGCAGGCTCAACAGCGTCGATGTGATCAGGCCGCCGATCACCGTGATCGCCATCGGCGAACGGAAGCTCGGATCGGCGCCCCAGCCCAGCGCCAGCGGCATCATGCCGGCGCCCATCGCGATGGTCGTCATCAGAATCGGACGGCTGCGCTTGTGGCAGGCGTCGACCAGCGCATCGAAACGGCTCATGCCTTCCTGACGTGCCAGAATAGCATAATCAACCAACAAGATTGAGTTCTTTGTAACGATCCCCATCAGCATGATCAGGCCGATCATCGACGGCATCGACAGCGCGCGGCCGGTGATCAGCAGCGCCACGAAGGCGCCGCCGATCGACAGCGGCAGCGCGGCCAGGATGGTCATCGGCTGCATGAAGTCCTTGAACAGCAGCACCAGCACGCAGTAGATGCACAGCACGCCGATCAGCATGGCGATGCCGAAGCTGGCGAACAGCGCGGCCATCTCCTGCGTGTCGCCCAGCTCGGCGATCTTCACCGACGGCGGCAGGCTCTTCATCGACGGCAGCGCGCGCGCCTCGGCGTTGACCTCGCCCAGCGAACGCTTGCCCAGCTCCACTTCCAGCGTGACGTTGCGGCTGCGGTTCAGGCGGTTGATCTGCGCCGGGCCGCTCTCCATCGTGATGGTGGCGACGGTGGCCAGCAGCACCGGACCGTTCTTGCCCGGCACCGTCAGGCGGCCGATGGCGTCGAGGTCGGCGCGCACGGCGTCCGGCAGCTTGACGCGGATCGGCACCTGGCGCTCCGGCAGGTTCATCTTGGTCAGGTCGGTGTCGTAGTCGCCGGCGGTGGCCACGCGCACCGTCTGGCCGATGGACGAGGCGGTCACGCCCAGGTCGGCGGCCTTGGCGAAGTCCGGCGTGACGATGATCTCGGGACGCACCAGCGAGGCGCTGGAGCGCACGTTGCCGACGCCCTTGAGCGTGCGCATTTCACGTTCGACCTTTTGCGCGGTTTCCTTCAGCGCCACCGGGTCTTCGCTGCGCAGCACCAGCTGCATCTTGACGCCGTTGTCCGGCGGGCCCACCTTGAAGCGGGCGCCGGGAATCGCGTCGAGCTTGTGGCGGATTTCCGCTTCCAGGTCGGCCATCGATTCCTTGCGCTTGTTGCGGTGGACGGTGGTCAGCGTCAGCACGGCGCTGCGCGCTTCGGCCGCCGCGCCGGGCGCGAAGGCGTCGCCGGACGAGCCGCCGCCGATGGAGCTGAACACGGCCTTGATGCCCTTGACCTGCATCGCGGCCTGGCGCGCGCGCTCGGCCACCACGCCGGTTTCGGCCAGCGTGGAGCCGGGCGGCAGTTCCAGGTTGATCTGCGTTTGCGCGCGGTCGGCCGCCGGCACGAAGCCGGTCGGCAGCAGGCCCACCAGCATGATCGAGCCGGCGAAGAACAGCGCCGAGGCGATCGCCGTCACCAGCCGGTGCGTCAGGCACCAGCGCATCACGCGGATGTAGCGCGTCATCAGCCAGCCGTCTTTTTCCTCGCCGTGGATGGCGGGCTTGAGGATGTAGGCCGCCATCATCGGCGTCAGCAGGCGGGCCACCACCAGCGATGCCAGCACCGCCACCACGGCGGTCCAGCCGAACTGCTTGAAGAACAGGCCGGGCACGCCGCCCATGAAGGCGGTCGGCAGGAAGACGGCGACCAGCGCGAAGGTGGTGGCGATGACGGCCATGCCGATTTCGTCGGCCGCTTCCATCGCCGCTTCCATCGGCGTCTTGCCCATGCGCAGGTGGCGCGCGATGTTTTCGATTTCCACGATGGCGTCGTCGACCAGCACGCCGACCACCAGCGCCATCGACAGCAGGGTCACGGTGTTGAGCGTGTAGCCGAACAGGTACAAGCCGAGGAAGGCCGGCATCACCGACAGCGGCAGCGCGGCGGCGGCCACCAGCGTGGCGCGCCAGTCGCGCAGGAACCACCACACCACCAGCACCGCCAGGATGGCGCCTTCGTACAGCAGCTCCATCGAGCCGGTGAAGTTTTCCTCGACCGGGAAGGCGTTGTCGATCACCTGTGCCAGCGCCACTTTCGGATTGTTCTTCTGCAGTTCCTCGATGGCGGCGCGGGCACCCTTGGCGACGGCCACTTCGCTGGCGCCCTTGGTGCGGAAGATTTCAAAGCCGATCACCGGCACGCCGTCCTGCAGCGCGACGGCGCGCGGTTCGGCGACGGTATCGGTGACGGTGGCCACCTGGTCGAGGCGGATGCGGCGGCCGTCCGGCAGCGGCAGGTCCATCGCCGCCAGTTCGGCCGCGCTCTTGACGGTGCCGATGGTGCGCACCGATTGCTCGGCGCCGCTGATGTCGCCGCGTCCACCCGGGGCTTCCTTCTGCACCAGGCGCAGCTGGCGCGACACGTCCAGCGCGGACACGCGCAGCGCCGCCATGCGGGCGTCGTCGAGCTCCACGCGGATCTCGCGGTACACGCCGCCGACGCGCTTGACCGCGCCGATGCCGGGCACCGCCAGCAGGCGCTTGGCGACGGTGTTGTCGACGAACCAGCTCAGTTCCTGGTTGTCGAGCTGTTCGCCGGTGGTCTTGGCGGCCGATGCGGTGAAGGTCAGGATCACGCGGCCGGCGGTGGACGCCTTGGTCACCGTCGGGTCGCGCAGCTCGGCCGGCATGTCGGCCTTGACGCGGGCCACCGCGTCGCGCACCTCGTTGACGGCGTCGGAGATCTGCTTCTCCAGGATGAATTCAACGGTGGTGGTCGAGACGCCGTCGAGCACCGTGGTGTAGATGTTCTTCACGCCTTGCAGCGTGGCCACCGAGTCTTCGATCTTGCGCGCGACTTCGGTTTCCAGCTGGGCCGGCGCGCTGCCGTCCAAGGTGGCGACAATGGTGACGATGGGCAGTTCGATGTCCGGGAAGTCCTGCACCGGATTGGCCTTGTAGGCCAGCATGCCCGCCAGCGTCAGCAAGGCGAACAGCATGATCGCCGGGATCGGGTTCTTGATCGATAAGGAAGAGAAGTTCATGGCGCGTCCTTACTTGGCAGCCAGCTTGGCGGCGGCCGGTGACGATTCGGCGACGTTGTTCACCAGGTCGCCGTCGTTGAGGAAGCCGGCGCCGCGCACCACCACCTGCGAGTCGGCGGTCAGGCCGCCCAGCACTTCGATGCGGTCGCCCAGGCGGCGGCCCGGCTGTACCTTGATCTGGCTGACATGCTGGTCGGCGTTCAGGCGGAACACGAAGCTGAAGCCGTCGCGCACGACGATGGCCTGCTGCGGCAAGGTCATCGCATCCGAGGTGCCCAGTTCGAACTGGCCGCTGGCGAACATGCCGGCCTTGAACGGCGCGTCCTTGGCTCCGGCGCTGGCAGGCAGGTCGACGTAGACCAATGCCGAACGGGTTTGCGTGTCGACGGTCGGCGCGATCATGCGCACCTTGCCGGTCACTTCGCTGCCGTTGGCGGCCTTGACGACGGCGCTGGTGCCGGTCTTCAGGTTGCGCAGGTCGGCGGCCACCACTTCGGCGCGCCATTCAAGGCGGCCCTGGCGGATCATGCGGAACAGTTCCGTGCCGGGGCCGGACACGGCGCCGACGGTGGCGCTGCGCGCGGAAATCACGCCGCTGTCCGGCGCCACCACCTTGGTGTACTTGAGGCGCAGCTGCTGGCTCGCCAGCGCGGCCTTGGCCGAGGCGATGCGGGCGTTGGCGGTTTGTTCGGCGGTGGTGTACTGGCTGATCTGCTGCGCGCTCAGGGCGCCGGTGTTTTGCAGCGTGCGGGCGCGGGCCGCGTTGGCGACGGCGTCGGCGGCGTTGGCTTCGGCCTCCTGCACGGCGGCTTTCGCCTGCGCCAGGTCGGCGTTGACGGTATCGGCCGAGAACACGGCCAGCACGTCGCCGGCCTTGACCACGTCGCCGACATTGACGCGCACTTCGGTCAGACGCAAGCCGTTCGATTCGCTGCTGACGCTCGCTTCCTGCCAGGCGGCGACGTTGCCGTTGGCCGCCAGCTTGATCGGCAGGCGCGCGGCCACCGGCTTGGTGGTGGTGACGGTCAGCGCCGGCTTGGCGGTGGCGGCTTTCTTGTCGTCGGCCGCCTGCGTGGCGGGCGAGTACAAAGCGATGCCGGTGCCGCCGATGGCGAATACGGCCAGCAGGGCGACAGCGACGGGTTGCAGCTTGGTTTTCAGATTTTTCATGATGTCGTTCTTTTAGTTGACGCTGATGTCGGCGACAGCGGGGGCGCCGTCGGTCGGGGCGGTCCAGCCGCCGCCGGCGGCGCGGTACAGCGCTACCCAGGCGGCGCTGCGTTCGCGCTGCAGGTTGATGACGGTTTGTTCGGCGGACAGGCGGGTGCGGCGCGCGTCCTCCAGTTCGAACAGGCTGGCCAGTCCGTTCTTGTAGCGGTCTTCCACGGCGGTGAAGTTGACGCGGTAGCCTTCCAGCGCGGTTTGCGCGTCGGTGGCGCGTTCGCCGGTGGCGTCCAGGTTGACCAGGGCCTGCTCGACTTCGCTGACGGCCTGGCGCACGGTGGCGCGGTAGGCCGAGACGGCGGCGTCGTAGCGGGCGCTGGCCGCGTCGACGTTGGCGCGGCGCGTGCCGGCGTCGAAGATCGGCAGCGACAGCGAGACCGGGCCGATGTTCCAGGTGTCGGTCTTGGTGTTCTCGCCGCCGGTGCGGAAGTTGGCCACGCCGACCGCGCCCGACAAGGTCAGGCGAGGGTAGCGCTGCGCCTGCGCGGAACCGACATCGGCGCTGGCCGCCGTCACTTCGCGTTCGGCGGTGAACACGTCGGGCCGCTGGCTCAGCGTGCGTGCCGGCAGTTCGGCGATCGCCATCGACGGCGCCACCGCGGCGGATGCCGCGCCCGCGGCCAGCTTCTGCCGCAGCTCAGGCTCCGGCATCGCCGTCAGCGCCACCAGCGCCTTGACGTCGACATCGCAAACGGCGCGCTGGGCGATGTAGCGGCTGTTGCCGTCGGCCGCGCTGGCGCGGGCCAGCGCCATGCTGGCGGGAGACTGGAAGCCGGCCTTGGCGCTCAGCTCCGTCAGGCGTGCCGTATCGGCGCGGGACGACGCATCCTGCTTCGCCACCGCCAGCAGCTGCTCGCAGGCGCGCAAGCCGTAGTACTGGTTCGCCACCTCGGCAGCCACCGACACCCGCGCATCGTGCCAGCCGGCGTGCGCGCTGTCGAGCCGCGCCTGCGCCGCGTCGCGCGCCGCCCGCTTGCCGCCGAACAGGTCGATCTCCCACGAAGCCTGCAGGGCCGCCTGCGAGGTGGTCCCGGTCGGCAGTGCCGATTGCTGGTTCGAGCGGCTGACGCTGGCCGCCGCATCGAGCGACGGCGCCAGCGCCGCACCGGCCGCCACGCGCTCGGAGCGCGACTGCGCGATGCGCGAGCCGGCCGAGGCCACGGTCGGGCTGACCGCCTGCGCCGATTCGATCAGCTGCACCAGCAGCGTATCGGACTGCTGCTTCCACCAGCTGGCCAGGTCGGCCTGGCTGCCATTGTGCGGCAGCGGCGCCTGCCACTGCTGCGGCGCCTGCGCGGCCACGTGCGGCGCTGGCGCCTGCGTGACGCAGCCGGCCAGCGCCGCGGCGACGGCCAGTGCCGCCGCGCGTAAGAATATCTTCATGCTTTCCCTTTTTGGATTTTGAGTTTTTCGGCGTTGACCAAGGCTTCGGCATAGCCGACCAGATGGTCCACCCAATGTGCGATCGTGTCCGTGGACTCCAGCATGTGCGGCGTGATGGCGTTGACGACATCGCGCCCGATCATGATCTGCAGCGCCATGCCGACGATGGCGTACGCCAGCCGGTGCGCAGCGTCGGTGGGCTGCTCCAGCCCCAGATGGCGGCTCAACACTCCGACCATCGCCAGATGCTCCGGCTTGATATTGTTTTGAATTTCCTGCTCCCACAGCCCGGTGGGTTCCAGCATCTCCCGATAAAACAAACGCAGCAGCAGTTGCGCATCCTCTCCGGCCATCAGCGGCGCCATCATCTGCCGGTAGAACCCCTCCAGCGATTGCCGCAGGGTGAAGTGCGGCTGGTCGAACATGGCGATGTTCTCCGGCGACGGCGAACACATGGAGCCGAAACAGGCCTGGTACAGGCCGGCCTTGTCGCCGAAGTAGTAGCTGATGGCCGCGACGTTGGCGCCGGCCGCCTGCGAGATTTCCCGCGTCGAGGTCTTGGAAAAGCCCTGGCTGGCAAACAGCCGCATGGCCGCCAGCAGCAGGCGCTCGCGCGACTGCTCGCCGTCCGAACGTGGCTTGCGGCCTTCTTCGGCTGGCTGGCTGGTATCGATGGAAGTAGGTTTAGGATTCATTGCGGCATTACAACACATAATTTAAACAATTGATATAAGTAAATCGATTGTTTAATTTATTGCTGAAGTTACCGTAACAGGCCGTTACAATCGATACATGGGAGTCGTTTGAGCGGCGAGGATATTGCGTTATAAAGGAAATATTTCCTGAATGGAGTGCCGCCATGACCATGACACGCTGGATTGCCGCCGCCGCACTGATGGCGTCCGCCACCGCCGCCGTCGCCGCCACCCCGACGCCGCTGGCGCCCGAACAGGCCGCGGCCCATGTGCTGAACCGCATCGCCTACGGTCCCAAGCCGGGCGACATCGAGCGCGTGACGCAGATGGGCGTGCAGCGCTACATCGACGAGCAGCTCAATGCCGCCGCGCCGCTGCCGCCGGCGCTGACCGAACGCCTGGCCAGCCTCGACGCGGCGCAGCAGCCTGCCGGCGAAGTGCTGCGCCGCTTCCTGGCCGTGCGCGGCATGGCGAAGAACGAGTCCGACGAGGACAAGGCCAGGCGGCGCGAGGTGGTCACCGCGATCACGCAGCAGACGGCGGAGGCGCGCATCGCCCGCGCGGTCGACAGTCCGAACCAGCTGCAGGAGGTGATGGTCGATTTCTGGTTCAACCACTTCAACGTCTTTTCCGGCAAGGGCGTCGACCGGGCGCTGGTCGCCAGCTACGAGCGCGATGCGATCCGTCCTTACGCGATGGGGAATTTCCGCGATCTGCTGGGCGCCACCGCGCATCATCCGGCGATGCTGTACTACCTGGACAACTGGGTCTCGACCGCCAACGGCTATGTCCCGCGCGGCAAAAAGCAGGGCGGCCAGAAGGCCAAGAGCAGCGGCCTGAATGAAAACTATGCGCGCGAGCTGATGGAGCTGCACACCATGGGCGTCGACAGCGGCTACACGCAGAAGGACGTCACCGAACTGGCGCGCATGCTGACCGGCTGGACCTACGACCAGCGCGAGCTGGCCGCGCGCAACCGCACCTTCGCCTTCGATCCGGCGCGCCACGACCGCGACGACAAGGTCTGGCTGGGCCGCCGCATCAAGGCCGGCGGCCAGGAGGAGGGCGAGTATGCGCTGGACGTGCTGGCGATGCTGCCGGCCACCGCGCATCACCTGAGCTTCCAGCTGGCGCAGTACTTCGTGCAGGACCAGCCGCCTCCCGCCCTGGTCGACCGCATGGCCAAAAGTTACCTCGACAGCAAAGGCGATATCCGCACCGTGCTGCGCACGATGCTCACCAGCGCCGAGTTCATGGCGCCGGAAGCGGTGGGCGCGAAATTCAAGACGCCTTACCAGTACGTGATTTCCGCCGCCCGCGCCAGCGCCGCGCCCGTCACCGACATCAAGCAGACGATGGGCGTACTGAACCGCCTCGGCATGCCGCTGTATGGCTGCCAGACGCCGGACGGCTACAAGAACACGCAGGACGCATGGCTCAATCCCGACGCGCTGAGCCGCCGCATCGGCTTCGCCACGATGCTGGCGCCGGCATTGGATGCGCAGGCGCTGCAGGCCACGCTGGGCGGCTCGATCTCGCCCAAGACGCAGCTCGCCATCGCCGGCAGTCCCGAACCGCTGCGCGCGGCCATGCTGCTGGGCAGTCCCGATTTCATGCAGCGCTAATCACCTCGGAGTTCACCATGCAACGCAGAGACTTCCTCAATACGCTGGCCGCCAGCGCCGGCCTGATGATACCGCTGGGCCGCGGCACCTGGGCGGCGACGTCCGCCACCGCGGGCGACAAGGCCACCGGCCGCAAGCTGATCGTCATCATGCTGCGCGGCGCCGTCGACGGCCTCAACGTGGTGGCGCCGGTGGCCGATGCCAATTACGCGCGGCTGCGGCCGACCATCGCGCTGGCCAGGCCGGGCGAGGACGGCGGCGCGCTGAACCTGGACGGCTACTTCGGCCTGCATCCGGCGCTGGCGCCGCTGCTGCCGTTGTGGGAGCAGAAGAAGCTGGCCTTTGTCCACGCCAGCGGCTCGCCGGACGCCACGCGCTCGCACTTCGATGCGCAGGACTACATGGAATCTGCCACGCCCGGCGTCAAGAGCACGCAGGACGGCTGGATGAACCGGCTGGTGGCGGCGCTGCCCGGAGCCACCACGCCGACGCGCGCGCTGAGCATCGGCCCGACCATGCCGCGCATCCTGTCGGGCCGGGCGGTGGCGGTCAACCTGGCCAACGGCGCGGCCGGCACCAAGGCCAATGTGCTGGACCGGCCGGCGGTGAGCAAGGCCTTCGACCAGCTGTATGCGGGCAACGAGCGCTTCGGCGCGGCCTACCAGCAGGGCCAGGACGCGCACAGGGAAGTGATGGATGCGGCGGCCGGCAAGATGGTCGGCGGCGGCATGGGCGGGGGCGGGATGTCGGCCGAGATGCAGGCCGCGAACGGCGGCGCGCCGCTGCCTAACGGCTTCCCCGACGACGCGGCGCGGCTGGCGGCGCTGATGCGCAACGATCCGAATATCCAGCTGGCCTTCGTGGCGCTGGGCGGCTGGGACACGCACGCCAGCCAGGGCGCGGCGCGCGGCCAGCTGGCCAATCGCCTGCAGCCGCTGGGGCAGGGGCTGGCGGTGCTGGCGCAGCGGCTGGGGCCTTTGTTCGACGACACCACCATCGTCGTGATGTCGGAGTTCGGCCGCACCGCGCGCGAGAACGGCAACGGCGGCACCGATCACGGTCACGGCAATGCGATGTGGGTGCTGGGCGGCGGCGTGGCCGGCGGCAAGGTGCTGGGCGATTGGCGCGGCGTCGGCGACGCCGACCTGAACGAGGGCCGCGACCTGCCGGTCACCACCGACTTCCGCAACGTGCTGGCGACCGTCGCCGAGCGTCATTTGCGGCTGAGCGACAAGCAGCTGGTGCAGGTGTTCCCGTCGCTGCCGCGCATGAGCGGCAAGCTGGATTTGCTGCGAAGCTGAAGGACAAAAAAAAATGCCCGCTACCTTGACGGTGCGGGCTGAATTCCAATGTTCAGCGAACGGTTGGAGGAGACAGTTCCCACTATATCCTCATTTATGTTGCGGTGCAATACCGTAGAACTACGGTGTCTAAGCTTCTACAGTATAAAAATGCCAAAGTTTTTATGCTGCGCCGCACAGGTCAGCGTTTCGGCAGCGCCAGCGTGAACGTGCTGCCGTGGCCGAAATCGCTCTTGAAGAACAGCGAGCCGCCGATCAGGTTGGCCAGGTTCTGGCACAGGTACAAGCCCAGGCCGGCGCCTTCGGCGTGGCGGGTCGAGGTCGAATCGAGTTGCGAAAACGCCTGGAACAGCTTGGCCTGGTCTTCCTCGCGGATGCCGGCGCCGCTGTCGGCCACCGAGAATTCGATGATGTCCTGTCCCAGGCTTTCCCCCTGACGCTGCGTCAGCGTCACGCTGACCTTGCCGGTCTCGGTGAACTTGATCGCGTTGTTGGCCAGGTTGAGCAGGATCTGCGTCAGCGCGCGGCGGTCGGTATCGAGCACGATGGGTTCGTCGGTCAGCGCCACTTCCAGCTCCAGGCCTTTTTGCGCCGCCAACGGCCGCAGCGTGTCGACCACGTCCTGCACCAGGTCCTGGCAGCGCACCGTCTCCAGTTCCAGCGTGACCTTGCCGGCCTCGATCTTGGCCACGTCGAGGATGTCGTTGATCAGCGAGAGCAGGTGGCGCGCGCTGGTGCGGATGGTGTTGAGCTGCTTGTCCTGCTCGACCGTCAGCGGGCCGGGCAGCTTCATCAGCAGCGCGCCGGTGAAGCCGATGATGGCGTTCAGCGGCGTGCGCAGCTCGTGCGACATGTTGGCGATGAACGCCGATTTCATGCGGCTCGCCTCGGCCAGCTCCAGGTTCTTCAGCGCGATTTCGCGGTTGATGGTTTCCAGCTCGCCGGCGTGGTGCGCCAGCCGCATGTTCAATTCGATCACCTGGCGTTCGCGCGCCTGCAGCTCGCTGTTGACCTGCACCGCCTGTTCGTAGGTGGAGATCAGCAGGTCGAGGATCTGCTGGCGTTCGGCGTTGATGAAGTGCTTTTGATCGCCCAGATACAGGGCGATGCCGATCTCCATATTCTGGTTCTTGCGCAGCTTCTGGTTCATCAGCATGTGGCCGATGCGGTTCAGCAGATAGTCTTCCGCGTACGGCTTGCGGATGAAGTTGTCGGCGCCGCATTCGATGCCGCGGATGATGTCCTTCGGATCCATCAGCGAGGTCACCAGGATGACCGGGATGGTGCGCAGTTCGGGGTCGTTCTTGATCGCGCGGCACAGCGCGTAGCCGTCCATTTCAGGCATCACGATATCGGACAGCACCAGGTCCGGCTTGCGCACGCGGATCGCTTCCAGCGCCAGCTGACCGTTGCCGGCCACCCGCGCGCCGTAGCGCATGGACTGGATCAGGCGGCGCAGGCGCTCGGCCTGGGTCGGGCTGTCTTCGACGATGAGGATCTCTATCTCATCGGGCTGTATTTCGTAGCTGGTGTCCACAGGCCACCCCTCCTGGATGCTTAGTATAGGCTGTTGTGACTATATCGGATTTAGTCCGTCAGGGGTGAGTTTCCTGTCCCTGGAAACCGCCCGCGCGCCAGGTCAGCACCAGGGTATCGCGATAGCCGTGCGCACCCAGCGGCTGGATCGGCGTGGATTCATGGATGACAGTCGCATCGTCCAGCAACAGCAGGGTCCACGGCTCGGTCATCGTGAAGCGTTTGCCGTTGGGACCGTCGGCTTCGAAGATGCGCGTCTCGCCGCCCTTGATCTGCTCGCGGCCGATCAGGATCACGGCGACGAAGTCGACGCCGTCGCGGTGCGCGCCTTCCGGCGTCGGGCGGCCGATGCCGTCCGTGGTGTCGATGCGGAACTGGTGCGCCTCGACGAACCACGGCGTGGAGGTGCGGCGGGCCGCGCTGCATACCCGGCCCAGCGCGCCGACCAGCGCCTGCCATGCCGGCTGCGCCACCGTGGCCGGCAGCATGGGTTCGAACAGGCGGTTCATGCCGCCGTGCAGCGCGTTGTATTCCAGCGGCTGCCAGTGGGCGCGGTGCGCCGTCTGCGTCAGGCTGTCGCCGTCCTGGACAAAGCAGGAGTGGCGGCGGCGCCGGTAGCGGCCGCCGTCCTTCAGGTAGTTGTCCAGTTCCAGCGTGTTCCAGCTGGGCGCCAGCGCGTCCAGCGCGTCCGGCGTGACGCCGGCCAGCGCCGCCACGTCCTGGGGCGGCAGCACGGCATAGCCGTCCTTGCGCAATGCGTCGGCCACCTGGGCCGGATGGGTGAAGATCGGGGCGGAAGTGCTCATCGGCGCGCTCAGGCCTCCGACATCAGGCCGGCGCGCAGGGCGTCGATCTGCTGCTTCATGTTGACCACTTCCTCCAGCGTGCACTTGGTCGCCTGCAGGATGGACGGCGGCAGCTTGGCCGCCTCGTGGCGCAGCGCGTCGCCGTGCGGCGTGAGCGAGATGATGACCTGGCGCTCGTCGCTGGCGGCGCGCGTGCGGGTCAGCAGGTCGGCCTGCTCCATGCGCTTGAGCAGCGGCGTCAGCGTGGCCGAATCGAGGAACAGGCGCTCGCCCACCTCGGACACGGTCAGTTCGTTTTTCTCCCACAGCACCATCATGACCAGGTATTGCGAATAGGTCAGGCCGAGGGGGCGCAGCAGTTTGCGGTAGATTTTGCTCATCGCCAGCGAAGTCGAATACAGCGAGAAGCAAAGCTGGCCGTCCAGCTGGGGAACGGCGGCGGATGGCGTGTGTGGGGCGGTTTTGGTATCCATGACCATAGTATAGGTAGTGCACTATACAATTGCAAGCTAACAGAGAAAAAATGTTTTGAGAGTAAATCCGCTCGGTTATGATGTGGAAGTAACTAATCAATCGGGAGTTGGGGCGGATGAACATTAAAAAGGCCATCGTGCTCATCGTCGACGAGGCGCCGGACAACCTGATCCTGATGAACGGCCTGCTGCAGGAGCAGTACCAGGTCATGCTGGCCAACAGCGGCCGCGCCGCGCTGGACGTCATGCAGCAGGTGCCGCGCCCGCACCTGGTGGTGCTCGACGTGGCGCTGCCGGACATGAGCGGCTACAGCGTGTGCCATCAGCTCAAGTCCAGCCCGGACACGGCGGGCATTCCTGTCATTTTCCTGCAACAGCGGCCCGACGAGGCGCGCGCCTTCCAGGAGGGCGGCGCCGACGTCGTCGCCAAGCCGGTCGCCGGCGACGTGTTGCGCGCCCGCGTCGACACCCATCTGCGGCTGAGCCACTCGACCGAGCTGCTCAAGCAGCAGCGTAACCTGCTCGAGCACGTGGTCGAGGAAGTGACGCTGGAACTGAGCCAGATGCTCGACGCGATGATCTGGGCGCTGGCCTCGCTGGCCGAAACGCGCGAATACGAAACGCCGAACCACCTGAGCCGCGTGCAGCACTATGTGGCCGCGCTGGGCCGCCAGCTGCAGACGCACAAGCGCTTCTCGGAGGAGCTGAGCGACGCCAGCATCAAGGCGCTGTTCAAGGCCGCGCCGCTGCACGACATCGGCAAGGTGTCGATACCGGACGCCATCCTGCTCAAGCCGGACCGGCTCACCGACGAGGAGTTCAGCGTGATGAAGATGCATACGGTGTATGGGCGCGACGCCATCGTCGACGTCGAAAACCGCCTGGGCTACACCAACACCTTCCTGCGCTACGCGCGCGAGATCGCCTATTCGCACCAGGAGAAGTACGACGGCTCGGGCTATCCGGAAGGACTGGCCGGCGACGCGATTCCGATGTCGGCGCGGCTGATGGCGGTGGCCGATGTGTATGACGCGCTGATCTCCAAGCGCGTCTACAAGCCGGCCTTCACGCACGAGACGGCGATGGAGATGATACGCCAGGGCAGCGGCGAGCATTTCGATCCGGACGTGGTGGACGCGATGCTGACCGTCGAGGAGGAATTCATGGCGATCGCGGAGCGCTACAGCGATCCCGCCTAGCGATGCTTCCGCATATGCTACGCTCGCGCGGCTACCTGGCCTTCATCGTCGGCATCTGCCTGACGGTGGGGACCTGTTACCTGGTGACGACGGCGCAGCATCAGCAAGCCAAGGCCAATTTCCAGCGCGACGCCGACAAGGTCCGGCGCGACGCCGAAGTCCGGCTGCAAACCTATTTCGACATGCTGCTCGGGATCAAGGGCATGTATGCGCTGGAAGACCGCATCGACCGCGCGCGCTTCGACCGCTTCCTGAGCGAGCTGCAGCTGGACCGGCGCTATCCCGGCTTCCAGGCGATCCAGTTCGTGCGCACGGTGCCGGAGGCGCAGCTGGCCGCCTTCAGCGAGGCGGTGCGCGGCGACACCACGCTCGATGCACAGGGTTATCCGGACTTCCACATCCATCCCACCAGCCGCCGTCCGCAGCACTACATCATTGAAATCACCAAGCCGCTGAAGGGCAACGAGAATGCCTTCGGCCTCGACCTGGCCGCGCTGCCGCCGCACCTGAAGGCGCTGGAACTGGGCCGCGACACCGGCGAGATCGTCGCCACCGAGCGCATCACGCTGGTGCAGGACGCCAGCGGCGAACCGGGATTCGTGGCGCGCGCGCCGGTGTACCGCAACGGCGCGCCGCTGCAGTCGGTCGGACAGCGGCGCGCGGCGCTGGTCGGTTTCGTCGCCATCGTCTTCCGCGTCAACACGCTGATGCGCGAAGTGATCGATCAGTCGCTGCTGGAGCACCTGCACGTGCGCATCGAGGACGGCGGCTATCTGTCCGACGTTCTCGCCACGCCGCATGGCGCCGACTCGCTGATGTACGACAGCGACGGCAAGGCCGAGACCCATCAGCCGCGCGGCGCGCCGCTGGACGGGCTGGTGGCGGAAAAGATGCTGCCGGTCGGCCAGCGGCGCTGGGTGATGCGCTTCGAAGGCTACGACGGCGCGCGCTATGGCCGCAATCCGCTGCCGGTGCTGCTGATCGGCGTGGCCGGTTTCATCATCAGCGCGCTGATCGGCGCGTTGCTGGTGTCGACGCGGCGCGTGGTCGACGCCAAGCACGGCCTGGAATACAGCCTGGCCGAGCTGGAACGGCAGAAGGGCAATGTTGAGCAGGCGCGCAGCGACCTGTCGGTGGTGGCGGAGACGCTGAAGCAGGCGCAGACCAATCTGCTGACGTCGGAAAAAATGGCGTCGCTGGGCGCGCTGGTGGCGGGCGTGGCGCACGAGCTGAATACGCCGATCGGCAACAGCCTGCTGACGGCCAGCGCCCTGAGCGACATGGTGCGCGATTTCGAGCGGCGGCTGGCGGATGAGGGCGGGTTGAAACGCTCGGCGCTGGAGGCGCACCTGGCCGACGCGCGCAAGGCTTGCGACATCATGAACAGTTCGCTGACGCGGGCGGCGGACCTGATCACGTCGTTCAAGCAGGTGGCGGTGGATCAGGCCAGCGGCCAGCGGCGCCGCTTCCATCTCGACGAGGTGGTGCACGACACGCTGGCCACCTATGCGGCGCAGCTGCGGCGCAATGTGTGCCTGGTCAGCGCCGACGTGCCGGAGGGGCTGGAATTCGATTCCTATCCGGGCAGCTTGAGCCAGGTGCTGACCAACCTGATCGGCAACGCGCTGCTGCACGGCTTTGACGGCCGCGATTGCGGCACCATCGCCATCGAGGCGCGACGCGAGGCCGGCGACATGGTGCGGCTGACCTTCAAGGACGACGGCGTCGGCATGTCGCCCGGTACGCTGCACAAGATCTTCGATCCCTTCTTCACCACCAAGCTGGGACAGGGCGGCTCGGGACTGGGGATGAATATCGTTTATAACATTGTCACCGGCGTGCTGCGCGGGACCATCAAGGTCGAATCCGTGCAGGGCGTCGGCACCACCGTCACGCTGGTGCTGCCGATGCGGGCGCCGGACGGCGCTGTTCAGTTATAGCGGCGGCGCAGCAGGTCCAGCATCGCCAGGTTCAGCTCCCACGCGTTCGATACTTCCTTTTGCGTGTAGGGCAGCGTTTGCGTGTACGGTACGGGGCCGAATTCCGGCGTCAGCGTCATGCGTTCGGCGCCGGCGGCGCGGCGCAGGCGTATCACCTCATCCCACCACGACAGGTGCGCCTGCAGCGCGGCCTGCGCTTCCGGCGCGCGGAAGTCGGCCACCTGCGGGCCTTGCTGGTGGCCGACGCGCGCATGGATGTGGCGCACGTGCGGCAGCGTGGCGGCCAGCGTTTGCGGCTGGTCTTCCAGCAGCGATTCGCAGGCGCAGCACCAGTGCGACAGGTCGGCCGTCAGCTCCAGCCCGGGCATCTGTTGCAGGTAGGGCAGCAGCAGCATCGGATGGCCGCTGAAGCGGCTGCGGTGGATCTCATGGACGATGGGCACGCCGTGCTCGCGCGAGATGGCGGCCGCCAGCTCCAGCAGTTCGCGGTTTTGCCCGGGCGTGAAGTAGTCCTTGCCGGTGTGCGAGTTCACGTGCAGCGGCCTGGCGGCGCAGGCGTTGTGCAGCAGCTCGGCCAGCGCGGCGCGGTGCGGCTCGAAGGTCGGATGGAACACCGTTTCCCACTGCGCTGCAATCAGTCCGAGGCCGGCGGCGGCGATGCGGCCGGTCCAGTCCTCGCGCGCGGCGGCGTCCAGCGGCAGCGACATTTCGATGCCGTCGAAGCCGGCCTGCTTGACGCGGTCGATGAATATCTGCGGCGCCAGTTCGTTGTTGCCCCAGTGGGCGGCAAAAATCTCGATGCGCATTACAGGAAGCCTCGGACCGGGAAGGCGGCGTCGCGCTGTATCCAGTTCTGCGGCGAATATTCGGTGGCGCCGTCGGTCACGTGCAGCGTGTAGGCGTGGCGCGAGAAGGCCGAACGGTTCGGCGCGCTGTAGTGCGGCAGCAGGCCGTGGAAGCACACCAGGCTGCCGGCCTTGCATTCGAGCGGCACGGCGGTGCTGTTGTCCGGCCATGGCATGTCGCTGAGTTTTTCCATGCGCACGTCGTCGCCGTTGCGCAGGAAGCGTTCGCGCATCGGGCTGCGGTGGCCGCCCGGTTCGGCCCACATGCAGCCGTTGTCCAGGGTCGCGTCTTCCAGCGCGAACCAGAAGGTGGTGACGCTGACGGGCGTGGTGTCGAAGTAGGTGGCGTCCTGGTGCCAGCGCACTTCGCCGCCGATGCCGGGCTGCTTGAAGATGTACATCGATTGCCAGACCTGGGCGTCGGACAGGCCGAGGTCGCGCGCCACGGCGGCCAGCCGCACGTCGGTGGAGAAGGCGCGGAACACCGGGTCGAGGTCGTGCATCGCGTGGCCGATCTTGTTGATCGACAGCGACTTGTCCTGTTTCAGCTGGCCGTCCGGGCCGAAGGCTTCTTCCTCGAAGAAGCAGCGCACCGTGTTGTCCGAACCGAGGAAATAGTCGTCGGTGGTCTTTTCCTGCTCGATGGTGCTGAAGATGCCGGCGCCTTTCGGGTCGAATTCGTTGACAATCTCGGCGGCCCGCCCGCGCAGCGCGGCGATCTCCTGCGGCGTCTTGAAGTTCGGCAGGATGATGTAGCCGTCGGCCTGGAATTGTTGTTTTTGCGCGTCTGTCAGCATGGCGGGCTCCGGATGGGAAGTATCGATGGTGCCATTGTAAGTCCGGGTTCCGGGCCTAACAATCCGCAAAAGGTTGACACATTGTCGCCAATATGGAGACAATCGGGCCATGGACCAGTTACGGGCAATGGAGATTTTCGTCGAGGTGGCAAGGCTGCGCAGCTTCAGCGAGGCCGGCCGCCGCCTGGGGCTGACGCGCGCCATGGTCAGCAAGGCCATCCTGCAACTGGAAGACAAGCTGCAGGCGCGCCTGCTGCACCGTTCGACGCGCGAGGTGAGCCTGACCGATGCCGGGCTGGCCTACCTGGCGCCGTGCATGGCGACGGTGTCGCAGGCGCAGGAGGCGGCGCGGGCCGTCAACCAGGCCGCTCAAGGCGGCGCCGAACTGGCCGGACCGTTGCGGATACAGGCGCCGTCCAGTTTCGGCAGCGAGTGGCTGGCCGACGCCGTGGCGCGATTCAGCCTGCCGCACCCGCAACTGGCGCCGATGCTGACCGTGGACGACGCGCTGCTCGATCCGATCGAGCACGGTTTCGATTTGACGATACGGGTCGGCGGCATACCGGACGTGCATGCGCTGGCGATGCGGCCTCTGGCGCCGTGCCGCGGGGTGCTGTGCGCGTCGCCGGCCTACCTGGCGCGGCACGGCGTGCCGCAGGCGCCGCAGGACCTGGCGCAGCACCGCTGCCTGCATTTCAGCCATCTCACCGACGGCACGGCGTGGCATTTCACGCGGGGCGACGAGCGGCAGACGGTGCGGGTGCAGGCGGCCTTCACCGCCAACAATGGACTGGTATTGCAGCAGGCCGCGCAGCGCGGGCTGGGCATCGTCTACAACACCACCTTCCTGGCGTGGCGCAGCCTGATGGAAGGCACGCTGGTGCCGGTGCTGGCGGACTGGGAGCTGCCGCTGAACCACCTGAGCGCGCTGTATCCGGCCAGCCGCCAGCCGTCGCCCAAGGTGCGTGCGCTGATTGATTTCCTGGTGGCCGAGTACCAGCCGGTGCCGCCATGGGACCGCGAGCTACGCGCGGCTGGGCTACTGGCCAGAGATACTTAACTATCTTTTTCGATAGAAAAGATAGTTAAGTATCATATTGCCAAACGTCATTGCAGAAAGTCTTTGGGGGTCTTCGGGGGCAAGTGTCCGGGGGAGCCGCGCTGGCGCCTAGGCCGCGGCGACCTGCCAGGCGCCGTCGCGGTAGACCGGTTCGTCGTCGAGGTAGACGGCTTCGGTGACCGCGAACACGTCGACGTGGTAGCGCGCGTCCTTGCGCTTGAACTGCGGCTTGGCGTACACGCCGTGCTTGGCGCCCAGCGACAGGTGGATGCCGCACATGCGCTCGAACGTGCCGATGTCGTTGACCATGCACTCGCGCGAGAACGCGCGGTTCATGCCGAAGCCCAGTTCGCGCAGCCATACCTCGCCCTCATGCGCGCGGATGATGGCCAGCATGTTGTCGAATTCCGGCGTGGCGTTTTCGGCGCCGGTCACGCGGCCCTTTTCGACGATCAGCGTGACCGGCGTGGCCGGCTTGTTGACCATGAACGAGGTGTCGCCGAACACGAAGATCCGCACCCGGCCGTTCACCGCCTCCAGGTCGCGCGCCTCGGTGAACACTTCGCCCAGCGGGAACTGGCCGCCGACGTTGTTCATTTCGCTGTAGTCGCCGATATTCAGCTTGGCCGATTCGAACGGCGAACCGAAGACCAGCCGCTCGCCGTTGCCGCTGTCGACCATGCCGTGTCGGGCGCTGTCGATGCGGGCCTTGAGCGCGTGGCCGACGCCCCGGTAGTAGGCCGGGTCGTAGGCCAGCGAAGCGATGTAGTGCAGGCCCTGCTCGCCGGGCATGCGCGACAGGTGCACGTGTTCGATCACCTTCAGGCCGCGCTTGAACAGTTCGATGCGGATGCGGAAGGCTTCAAGCCGGAAGCTGGTCGACTGGACCAGCACCACCAGGTCGCCGCTGTGCATGCCGGCGAAGGCGGACAGCACGTCTTCCGGCGCGACGGTGTCGAAGTCGACGAAGCGCGCGTCCGGCACCACGCGGCGATAGGCCTCGGTCAGCGCGCGGTTGAGGTCGGTGCGGGTGTCGTAGACGATCAGCGCGGCCTGCGGCGCGGCGTGCTCGATGGCCAGCGCCAGCGTGTCGCGCACGTTGCGCTCCGCCGTGTCGACCGCGTGCTCTGGAATGTCGCCGAAACGGCTGGCGGAGGGGGGAAACGTCATGGTGGTGTCGGACTGAAGGATCAGCCGACATTATAAAGTAAGCATCGAGCCCGATTACCCGGCGCGCCACGGTGGCGCTGTTTCTCCTTGTATTGCCCGGACCCGCGATATAGAATCACAAATATAGCCTAGCAGCAACTCCGGCGTAGAGAACAGGAAGCGTGATGAGCGTATTAATGGGACAGGATTTGCCGCTGGAGCGACCGGATTCCACCGGGCGCGCAGCGTTGTTTGTGCCGACGGCAACAATCAAGGACGATGTGCTGGAAACGGTGCGCATGGGGGCGGCGATAGTCGGCTTCGGCAATCACGACCGCACGCTGACCATCTACTACGAGAGCAACCGCTTCAACGAACCCAATCTGGTGAAGTGGGAGCAAAAGGCGCGCAAGGCCTTCGAGCGTCTGGCGGACAACCTGCCGACGGTGTCGAAGATGGTCAGCAAGCCGGAAAACTTCGAGCAGGTCGGCTACATCAGCAGCAAGGGCATCCTGATCCGCCGCATGGAAAAACTGATGAACTGGCTGGAAAAATCCGAAGCGCTGGACACCGCGCCGGCAGGCGAAAACATCGTCTTCACGCCACCGCCCCCACCCAAGAAAATCGCCTGACCCGGCGCCCGCATCGGCGCCTGCCCTGGCGCCTTCAACCAAGGAGACCCGCCATGAAAAACCTGTTCCAGTTCCTGCTGGCCGCAGCGCTGACGCTGACCCTGACCGGCGCCGCCACGGCGCAGGACGCGCCCCGGCGCGGCACCGCCGACGAGGCGGTGGCGATGGTCAAGCGCGCCAGCGAATACCTGCAAAAGAACGGCAAGGACAAGGCGATCGCCGCGTTCAACGACCAGAAGGGCGAGTTCGTGCAGGGCGACTTGTACGTGTTCATGTTCGACAAGACCGGCACCGCGCTGGCACACGGCAACAACGCCAAGATGATCAACAAGCCGCTGATGGAACTGAACGCGGGCGGGGTCTATCCGGTCAAGGAGTTCCTCAAGATCGGCGCCAGTCCGGCCGGCAAGGGCTGGGTCAAATACATGTGGCCCAACTCCATCACCAAGAACCTCGAAGAGAAAAACACCTACGTTGAAAAGTCCGGCGACTATGTCATCGGCGTCGGCATCTACAAATAGCCTGCCGTGCGCTGCGTCGCGCCGCGTCGTTGTATGCTGTTGGAAATATTTCATTCCTCTTGGAGACGATGATGACAAGCAAAACAACGATGGGCGGCGCAGCCGCCGTACTGATGATGCTGGCGCTGCTGGGCGGCTGCCAGAAGAAGGACGACACCGGCGCCGGCCCCGCTGAAACGGCGGGCCGCAGGCTGGACCAGGCCACCGACAAGGCCGGCCGCCAGCTGACCGAGGCGGCGCAGCAGGCCAACCAGCAGATCACCGACGCCGCCAAGGAAACCAGCCAGCAGATCGACAAGGCCACCGACGCGGCCGGCGACAAGCTGAACAAGGCGACCGAGGCCGCCGGCAAGAAGCTGGAGCAGGCCGGCGAGAAGATGCAGGAAAAGGCGCGCGAACGCGAAGCGAGCGCGCCGGCGAAGTAGGCCCTGCGGCGCCCTTGGCGCTTTACAGGCCGGCGTTGACCGGCTTGGCCGGTAATCCGGGCGCCTCGCCCAGCACCAAACTCAAATCGACGAGGCCGGCGTGCCAGGCGGCTTCCAGGTTCTGTTCGATCGCCTCCATGGAGGCGGCCCCGATGTTGTCGAAGCCGCGCACGCCATAGGCGCGATTGCGGCCGCCGGTCTTGGCCAGGTACAGCGCCATGTCGGCCAGGTTGACCACGCGCTCCCACGCCAGCGGCACGCCAGCCGGCGCCAGCGGGAACGGCGCGAAGCCGACCGAGACCCGGACCGAGATGTCATGTTCCTGGTAGCTGACGGTCTGCGACGAAACGCCGGCCAGGATGCGGTGCGCCACCTCGTCGATGCGCCCGCGCCGGATCGCGGGCAGGAAGGCCAGGAATTCCTCGCCGCCCCAGCGCACGATCATGTCGGTCTCGCGCAGCGCCACGCGCAGGCTGTTGGCCACCATCTTCAGCACGATGTCGCCGGCGGCGTGGCCATGGCGGTCGTTGACCTGCTTGAAGTGGTCGACATCGAGCAGGAACAGCGCGCCGATGATGTCGTCGTCGCGCGGCGTGCGCCGTTCGGCGGCGTTGCCCTCGGCCGCCAGGCGCTGCATGTGGTCGCGGAAGTGGCGGCGGTTGTACAGCGCGGTCAGGGGATCGAGCATGGACAGCGCCTTGAGCTCCAGGTTCTTGGTCTCCAGCCGCCCGTGTGCCTGGCGCACCTTGCGATACAGCAGGGCGCCCGCCACCGAAGCCAGCCCAAACACCAATGCCAGCAGCCACCACAGGCGCTGCTGAAGGCGGCGGTTGTCGATCTCGACATCCTTGATCCGGTTCTCGCGGCTGAGCAGCGCGATCTGGCGCTGCTTCTCGTCCGCCGCGTAGCTTTCCTGCAGTTCCAGCACGGCCTGCCGCCGTTTGGACTCGAACAGTTCGTTCGAGATGGCGCGTTCGCGGTGATAGGCCTGGATCGCCCCGGCCATGTCGCCGGCGTCTTCCAGCGCCTGCCCGTATTCCAGCAAGTTGGACTGTATGTCGGGCTTGCTTTGTACGTGTTCGAACCAGGCCAGGCTGGCCTCGAAGCTTTTTTTGCCTTCGGCGATGCGTCCCATGCCCAGGTAGGCCTGGCCCAGATTCGAGTGCGCCGCCGCGTCGCTGCCGGTGAGGTTGAGCCCCTTCGCCTCCCGCAGCGCTTCGGACGCGTACTGCGCGGCCCGCGCGTAGTCGCGCGCCTTCAGATAGTTATCGGCCAGGTTGTTGAGCGTGGGAGGCAGCATGTACCTGGCGCCCAGCTTGCGTTCCAGGGCCACGCAGTCCAGCAGCGCGCGCAGCGCGCGTTCGCGCTGGCCGAAGTTGATCGTCACGATGTATTCGCTGGTTTTCAGCTGCACCATTTGTATCGGCCGGCGCTGTTTTTCCGTCATCGCCGTCAGTTCGTCCAGCGTGGCGTAGGCCTTCGCGCGATCCTTGGTCTGGACATACAGCCGGGTCAGCGCCCTGAGCGCGTAAAACAGCAGCATCTGGTCGTCGTCCACCCCACGGGCGGCGCCGACCGCCGATTGCAACGTGGCCAGCGCGGCGGGAAAGTCGCCCAGCTCGGCGCGGGCCACACCGGCCTCCACCTCGACCTGGGCCAGCAGGGATTTGTCGCCGGCGCGCTGCGCCAGCTGTTCCGCCTCGAAGATATGCCGATGCGCCGCCTTGCTGTCGTCCCGCGCGTAGGCCACCGTTTCCTGTGCCAGCAAGCCCTTGGCCACGATGACGTCGTCGCGCTGGGATCGCCCGTAGGCGACGATTTGATCGGCCGTATCCGCTGCCGCGGCGAGCTGGTTCAGGCGCGTGCGCACCGCGCTGATCTGGGTCAGCAATTCAGCCTGCGTGCGCGGCGCTTCGACGCCGATCCGGGGCTGCAGCTCGAGCAGTTGCGCCAGCGCCTTGTCCGGGAACATGCGGATCTGGTCGCGCAGCTCGATGATGCGTTGGTCCATCTCGGACAGCGGCCGCGCCGATGCCGGCGCCAGCGCCAGCGTGGCGGCCATGACGGCGAGGGCGGGCCGCACCGTCGGGCGCCAAGGCCAAGCGAGGCGGCCGGCTTGCACAGACATCAGGGCGCCGCCTTCGCCGCCGGTTTGAGCGCCCGCACGTTGCCGTGTTCCGAAGGCGGCTGCGGCTGCGGCGCATCGCCCAGCACCACGCTCAGGTCGACGAAGCCGTCACGCCATGCCCGTTCCAGGTCCTGCTCGATCGCCTCCATCGAGGTGTGCTGGAATTTGTTGAAACCGCGTACGCCATAGGCGCGGTTGCGGCCGTGGGCCTTGGCCAGGTACAGCGCCATGTCGACCAGGTTGACCGCGCGCTCCCACGGCAGCGGCGCGTCGGCCGGCACCAGCGGGTAGGGCGCGAAGCCGACCGACACATTGACCGAGATATCGTGCTCCTGGTAGCGGATGGTCTGCGACGAAATGCCGACCAGGATGCGGCGGGCGATTTCATCGATGCCGTGGCGCGGTATCGCGGGCAGGAAGGCGAGGAATTCCTCGCCGCCCCAGCGCACGATCATGTCGGTCTCGCGCAGCGCCACGCGCAGGTTCTCGGCGATCATCTTGAGCACCACGTCGCCGGCGGCGTGGCCGTAGGTGTCGTTGATGTGCTTGAAGTGGTCGACGTCGAGCAGGAACAATGCGCCGACGATGTCGTCGCCGTGCTGGCCGCTCTGCCTGTCGGCCAGGTTCATGGTGCGCATGAAGTCCTGGAAGTGGCGGCGGTTGTACAGGGCGGTCAGCGGGTCCAGCGTGGACTGCGCCTTCAGTTCCATGTTCTTCACTTCCAGCCGCGCGTTGGCATGACGCACCTTGCGGTACAGTAGGCCGACCACCATCGACGCCAGCGCGAACGCCGCGGCCAGCAGCCACCACACGCGCTGCTGCAGCCGGCGGTTGTCGATCTCCGCGCCCTTGACCTGGTTCTCGCGGCTCAGCAGCTCGATCTGGCGCTGCTTCTTCTCGGTCTCGTACTTCTGCTGCAGTTCCAGCATGGATTTGCGGCGCTGCGCCTCCGACATCTCGTCCGACAGCGCGCGCTCGCGGTGATACGCCTGCACCGCGCCGGCCATGTCGCCGGCGGTTTCCAGCGCCTGGCCATATTCCATCAAGGCTTCCTGCAGATGGGGCTTGAGGTCGTTCTTGTCGAGCCATGCCATGCCGGTCTCGTAGTATTTCTTGCCCTCGGCGACGCGCCCCAGGCCCAGGTAGGCATGCCCCAGGTTCATGCGCGCCTTCGACTCGCCCAGCGGGGACTTGTTGGCCACCGCCTGCCGCAGCGCTTCGGACGCGTGGTGCGCCGCCGATGCGTAGTCGTGGTTCTTCAGATAGAGATTGGACAGGTTGACCTGGGTCGAGACGAGCAGGCGCCGCGCGCCCAGTTTGCGTTCAAGATCGAGATTGTCGAGCAGCGCCTGCAGCGCGCGCTTGGGTTGGCCGAAGCGGTTCGCCACCTCGTATTCCATAAACTTGGCTTCGATCGACAGCGCCGTGGAGCGCAGCCTGGCCGTCTCCTTCTCGAGTTCGTCCAGCGAGGCGAAAGCTTTGTCGCGCTCGCTGGTCTGGACATGGAGATACGTCAGCTGCAGCAGCGCGTTGACCAGCAATACCGGATCTTCGCCGGCCTGGCGCGCAAGCCGGACCGCCGCTTGCAGGTGGTCCAGCGCGGTCAGGAAATTTCCCTGGCGCGCGCTGATCTCGCCGGCGGTGGTGGCGGCCTGCGCCTGCAGCGCCTTGTCGTTGGTGGTGTAAGCCAGCTTTTCCGCGTCGAGGGCCAACTGGTGGGCGGCCTTCGCGTCGCCGCGCGCCCCGACCGCGATCGCCTTGACGCGCATGCCGTGGGCGATGACGACATCGTCGTGCAGGGATTGGCCGTAGGCGATGATCTGCTCGGCCGTCGCCAGGGCCGCGTCGTTCTGGCGCATGAGCCGCTGTGCAAGGCCGATCTGCACCAGCCGCTCTGTCCGGGTGAGCGGAGGCGCGTCGTCCATCCGCGGCTGCAGCGCGAGCAGTTGCGCCAGCGCCTGGTCGGGATCGATGCGACCTTGTTCGCGCAGGTCCAGGATGCGCTGATCCAGCTCGGAATGGGCCAGTGCCGGTCCCGCCGCCAGCGCGGCCAGGACGGCCGCGCCCAACGCCAGCGACCGTGCTCCGGACAACCACCCTCGATGCTTGCTAACCTCCAACTGACGCCCCCGATCTATATTTTGACAAAGATGCGCTGTCAGTGCCCGGGTTCCTGGAGCACGCGCTTGAGCGGCACGACATTGCTGTGCTCCGATGGCGGTTCGACCCGTTCGCCGCCGAACACCACGCTCAGGTCGACGAAGCCGGCGCGCCAGGCGCCCTCCAGATCCTGCTCGATCGCTTCCATCGAGGTGTGCTGGAAGTTGTTGAAACCGCATACGCCGTAGGCGCGGTTGCGGCCGTGGGCCTTGGCCAGGTACAGCGCCATGTCGACCAGGTTGACCGCGCGCTCCCACGGCAGCGGCGCGTCGGCCGGCACCAGCGGGTAGGGGGCGAAGCCGACCGACACATTGACCGAGATATCGTGCTCCTGGTAGCGGATGCTCTGCGACGAAATGCCGACCAGGATGCGGCGGGCGATTTCGTCGATGCCGTGGCGCGGTATCGCCGGCAGGAAGGCGAGGAATTCCTCGCCGCCCCAGCGCACGATCATGTCGGTCTCGCGCAGCGCCACGCGCAGGTTCTCGGCGATCATCTTGAGCACCACGTCGCCGGCGGCGTGGCCGTAGGTGTCGTTGATATGCTTGAAGTGGTCGACGTCGAGCAGGAACAATGCGCCGACGATGTCGTCGCCGTGCTGCGCGCGTCGTTTTTCGTGCTGGTCCCGTTGGTCGCCCTGCAGGTTCATGCTGCGCATGAAGTCCTGGAAGTGGCGGCGGTTGTACAGCGCGGTCAACGGGTCCAGCGTGGACTGCGCCTTCAGTTCCATGTTCTTCACTTCCAGCTGCGCGTTGGCATGGCGTACCTTGCGGTACAGCAGGCCGACCACGATCGACGCCAGCGCGAACACCAGTGCCAGCAGCCACCACACGCGCTGCTGCAGCCGGCGGTTGTCGATCTCCGCGCCCTTGACCTGGTTCTCGCGGCTCAGCAGCTCGATCTGGCGCTGCTTCTTCTCGGTTTCGTATTTCTCCTGCAGCTCCAGCACGGATTTCTGCCGCTGCGCTTCAAACAGCTCGTTCGACAGCGCGCGTTCGCGGTGATAGGCCGACACGGCGCCCGCCAGGTCGCCCGCCCGTTCCAGCGATTCGCCGTATTCGCGCAGGGCCGACTGCAGGTCAGGCTTGTTGTTCTCCTGCTCGTAGCGGGCCATGCCGGCTTCGTAGCTCTTCTTGCCTTCGGCGATGCGGCCCAGGCCCAGGTAGGCCTGGCCCAGGTTGACGCGCGCCGTGCCCTCGGTGGACTTGTCGCCGGTCAGCAGCGTCGAGCGCAGCGATTCTGCCGCGTACTGCGCGGCGCGCGCGTAGTCGTGCTCTTTCAGGTAGCTGTCGGCCAGGTTCACCAGCGTCACGCCGATCATGCGCTCGGCGCCCAGCTTGCGCTCCAGGTCCAGGCTTTGCAGCAGCGCGCGCAAGGCGCGCTTGGGCTGGCCGGAATCGATGGCCAGGCCGTACTCGGTATTCTTGGCGATCGCCATGCGGCCGGGCGACTTGAGCTTTTCGCTTTCCGTCAGCAGCTCGTCGAGCGTGGCGGAGGCCTTGTCGTATTCCTTCATCTGCGTGTACAGCGTGGTCAGCGCGTTGAGCGCGGCCGGCAGCATCGCCGGATCGTCGTTGACCTGGCGCGACATGTCGACGGCCGCCTGCAGCTTGACCAGCGCATCGGGGAAGTTGCCCTGCTCGGCGTAGGTCTGGCCGGCGGTGACGGTGGCCTGCGTGCGCAAGGCCAGGTTGCTGGTGGCGAGCGCCAGCTTCTCGGATTCGAAGGCCAGCCGGTGCGCGGCCTTGACGTCGGCCTGGGCGAACAGCACGTAGACCTTGGCCAGCATGCCCTTGGCGATGATGACGTTGTCGCGCAGCGTCTTGCCGTAGCTGATGACCTGCTCGGCCGCAGCCAGCGCCTCCTCGTTCTGGCCCAGGCGCATGCGCGCGGCGCTGATCTGGGTCAGCAGTTCGGCTTGCGTGTAGGGGGCTTCGGTGCCCACTTCGGGCGCCAGCTTGAGCAGCTGGGCCAGCGCCTTGTCCGGCACGAAGCGGCTTTGTTCGCGGATGTCGAGGATGCGGTGGAACAGTTCGTTTTTCGCCGTGTCGGCCGCGGAGATGGGCGCCGCCGATTGCGCCAGCGCCGGCGGCAGTGCCAGCGACAGCGCCAGCAAAGTCCCCGCCGCGACGGCGCGCGGCCTTGCCTGCTTCAGCAACCAGCCATTTTTCATCCCTGCCAACACACGCCCCCGATTGTCGTTTGCACTTGTAAAGTGTCTAGACAATTATATTCTTGTTGCAGTCGAGAAAGCCCGCGCGGCGATGATTTTTTCCATCAAAATGCACAGTATTTGTGGTTAAAAAATTAACAATGTGGCCGACCGTGCCATTTATTTCTACTGTTTTGACAATGTTGTTCAAGCTGCCAGTTGCTGCAGCAGGTACAGACGCTGGTACAGGCCGCCGTCGATCTGCATCAGGTGCTCGTGCGGTCCGGTCTCGGCGATGCGGCCGTGATTGAGCACGATGATGCGGTCGGCGTCGCGGATGGTCGACAGGCGGTGGGCGATGGCGATCACCGTCACCTTGCCGCGCAACTCGTCCAGCGCGGTCTGCACGATCTGCTCGGTTTGTGAATCGATGTGCGAGGTCGCTTCGTCGAGCAACAGGATGCGCGGCCGGCCGGCCAGCGCGCGGGCGATGGCGACCAGCTGCTTCTGCCCGACCGACAGGCGCGAGCCGCCTTCGCCCAGCGCGGTGTCGTAGCCCCGGTCGAGCGCCATGATGAAGTCGTGCGCGTGGGCGGCGCGGGCGGCCGCTTCGATCTGCGCCTGCGTCAGGCCGCGGCCCATGTCGATGTTCTCGCGGGCCGAGGCGGCCAGCAGGAACGGGTCCTGCGGCACCAGGCCCACTTCGGCGCGGAAGCGCTCGTTGGCGATGGCGTCGAGCGGCATGCCGTGGATGGCGATGCTGCCATGCCTGGCCGGATAAAAGCGCAGCAGCAGCGACAGCAGCGTGGACTTGCCGCTGCCGGTGTGGCCGACGATGCCGAAGAAGGCGCCTTGCGGTATCTCCAGCGACAGGTCGTGCAGCACGGTGTTGCCTTCGTTGTAGGCGAAGTTGAGGTGGCGGATGGCGACGGCCGGCACGTGGCTGTCGTTGGCCGCGGCGCGCGCGGTGGCCAGGCCGGCGTCCTTGCCGGCGTCGCTGGCGGCGTCGTGCTCGTAGGCGGTCGCCTCGTCCAGCAGCGTGGCCACGCGCGCGGTGGCCACCACCGATTGCTGCAGCTGGCTGAATTGCATGGTGATCTGGATCAGCGGTTCGATCACGCGCGCCAGGTAGCTGATGAAGGCGTACAGCACGCCGACTTCGGTGGCGGTCATCTCGCGCTTGCCGAACATGAAGATCACGGCCGCCAGCAGGATGATGTTGAACATGTCCAGCGCGGGACGCAGCAGCCAGGCGTTGGCGCGCAGCTCGGCCAGGCGCGCCGTGTAGTGCTGCTGGTTGGTGTCGGCGAAGCGGGCGCCGAAGCGCGCCTCGGCGTTGTTCGCCTGCAGCACGCTCATGCCGCCTATCGATTCGGCCATCTGGCCGTTGATGTCGCTGCGCAGCGCGCGGGCGCGGGTGACGGCCGGCGCGCTCCAGCGCTGGTACAGCCAGACGATCAGCAGCACCGCCGGCAGCAGCGCCAGCACGATGAGCATCAGGTGCCAGTCCAGCCAGGCCATCGCGGCGACGGTGCCGACCAGCACGATGGAGGAGTCGAGCATGACGAACAGCACCTGGATGTACAGCGTCTTGACGGCTTCGGTATCGTTGGTCACGCGCGACACCAGCTGGCCGGTGATGGCGCGGTCGAAGAAGGCCATCGGCAGCAGCAGCACGTGGCCGTAGACCATCTCGCGCAGCCGCATCACCGAGCGCATCGCCAGGCCGGACAGGCGCACCAGCTGCAGGTAGCGCAGGCCGCTGGCGATCCAGCCGGTGAACAGCACGCCGGCCAGCAGGGCGGCCATGCGCGGCCAGTCCAGGTGGTGCGGCAGCAGGTGTTCGTCGATCAGCGCCTTGCCCATGATGGGGCCCAGCACTTCGAGCAGCGCGGCCAGCACCAGCCACATGACGGCCCAGCCGAGATGGTGCTGGTCGGGCAGCGCGGCCCGGCGCAGCAGGGAGACCGCCTGCCAGGTCTGGCGGCGGGCGGAGACTGCGGGGGAGGCGGCGGGTTTAGAGTGCATCGAGACTGGCTTCCAATTGTTGATAGCGCCACTGGCTGGCATACCAGCCGTCCTGCTCCAGCAGCTGTTCGTGGCTGCCGGTTTCGCTGATGCGGCCGTCGCGCAGCACGACGATCAGGTCGGCGCTGACGACGGAACTGAGGCGGTGGCTGGCGATGACGGCGCTGCGGCCCTTGCGCGCCTGGCGCAGTTCTTCCAGGTGCTGCAGGATGCGCGTTTCGGTGCCGGTGTCGACGGCGGACAGCGCATCGTCGAGCAGCAGCAGGTCGTTGTCGGCCAACAGCGCGCGGGCGATGGCGACGCGCTGGCGCTGGCCGCCCGACAGCGTGATGCCCTTCTCGCCGATCTGCGTTTCGTACCCCTGCGGGAACTGCAGGATGTCGTCGTGGATGGCGGCCAGGTTGGCGGCATGCTCCACCTGCGCGCGGCTGGCGCCGGGGCGGGCCAGCGCGATGTTGTCGGCGATCGAGGCCGAGAACAGGAACGACTCCTGCGGCACCCAGCTGATGGCGGCGCGCAGCGCGTGCAGCTTGTATTCGTCCAGAGCATGGCCGCTCCATTGCACGCTGCCCGATTGCGGCGTCAGCTGGCGCAGCAGCACGCGCAGCAGGGTCGACTTGCCGCAGCCGGTGGGGCCGACCAGGCCGAGCGTCTGGCCCGGCTTCAGTTCGAGGTCGATCTCTTTCAGCGCCGGAATGCTTTGTTCGGCGTAGGCGTAGCTGACGCCGCGCAGCGACAGCGGGCCCGGCGCGACGCTGGCCAGCGTGCCGTGATCGTCGATGGCCAGCGGTGCGTCGAGCATCGGCTGCAGGCGCTGCCAGGCCGCGCGTCCGCGCTCGATCAGCGACAGCACCCAGCCGGCGGCGAACATCGGCCAGATCAGCTGCCCGAGATACATGGTGAAGCTGGTCAGCGCGCCGATGGTCAGCTGCTGTTGCCAGATCAGGTAGCCGCCCAGGCCCAGCGTCAGGCCGCCGGCCGCGGTCAGGGTCAGGCCGACCGCCGGTTCGTAGGCGGCCTCCCACACCTGCGCGCGCAGGCTGGCGTTGGACGCGTGCTGCGCCAGCTCGCCGAACTGTTTGGCGCTGCGCTGCTCGAGGCCCAGCGCGCGCAGGGTGCGCACCCCGGACAGGGTTTCCTGCACGTGGTCGTTGAGCGCGCTGAAGCGCTTCAGCGAATCGGTGGAGGCGGTGTGGATATGGCCGGAGATGTACCAGAACGCCCACGCCATCAGCGGGAACGGCAGCAGCGCGATGCAGGCCAGGCGCCAGTCTACGCCAAGCAGCATCACGCCCAGCACCATCACCAGCGTCAGCGCGCCGTCGAAGCCGGCCAGCATCGCTTCGCCGGCGGCCATTTCAATCGCGTCGATATCGTTGGTGGCCAGCGCCATCAGGTCGCCGGTGCGCTGGCGCTGGTAGAAGGCCGGGCCTTGCAAGGTCAGGCGGGTGTACAGGCGGGTGCGCAGCGACACGCCCAGCTGGTAGGCGGCGCCGTACAGGATCTGGCGCCAGCCGACGCGCAGGAAGTAGATGCAGGCGCCGATCAGCAGCAGCGAACCGATTTCCATCAGCAGCGCGTTGCCGCCCAGCGTGTGGGCGGCCAGGCCGTCGATCATGGCGCCGACCTTGCGCGGCACCCAGACGGTGAGCGTGGCGACGCCGGCCAGCATGGCACCGGACAGGATATAGGCGCGGCTGTGCTGGCGGACGAAGCCGCCGATCAACGCGGATAATTTTGACATGTTGCCTCAGAAGCGTGGGGCCGGCGGACAAGCACCGGCGCTTAGCCCGCTAGGATACAACATGGCTGCCGGATCCGCCCGGCACGCTGCGGGACTTTTATTTCTTGGCTTTGGCGCCGCTCAGCATGTCGAGCTGCTTGCCGGCCGGTTTGGCGGCCTGCTTGGCTTTCGGCGCCTCGACGGATTTCAGCGCGGGCTTGCCTTCAGCCGCCACCGGCTTAGGCGGCGCCGCCGGGAACGATGGCTTGGCGGCGACCTTGACGTCGATCACGTCGCTGGCTTCGGGCACCGGCGCGGCGGCCGGTTTCGGCTTGGCGACCTTGGCGGGAGTTTTCGGCGCGGCCGGCACGGCCACCGCTTCGTTGGCCGGCGCGGCGGCGGTGGCGGCGACCACCGGCGGCTTGGCGACCGTGGCAGGCGGCGCCACCGCTGCCGAGACGGCGGCCGCCAGCGCCGGCGGCGTTGCCTTGGCGGCGGCGGTCACCGGCGCGGTGGTCAGCTCGGTCACTTGCTTGATGGTGCTTTGCGCGGTCTGGATCAGTTCACTCTGGACGTCGGTGGCGATGGCGTACAGCTGGCGGCCGTAGGCCAGCAGGCTGTCGAAACTGGCCGGCTCGGCGGTGCTGAGGCTGAAGAATTCCTTGGGATCCTTGGCTTCCAGCAGTTTCTTCGCGGCGGCGGACGACTTTTCCACCGAAGCCTTGGTGGTGCTGATGTTCAGGGCGATGACCTTTTCCGCGCTTTCCACGGCGGTGCTGGCAAACGTGCTGAAGATGTTGAACTGGGCTTCCAACTGGGATTTCGTAGCTGCGGAAAACTGTTCGGTGATCGAAGACATGGTTTCTCCTGGGGCGATAGAATGATCAGTGCGTATTGGCGTATGGATATGGCAGCGCGGTATGGCAGTGCCCGGAAGGCGCATTATGATGCAATGCAATAATCCCATTCTAGCGACGAAAGTGGGGCTTGGAAAGTTATTTTTTCTGCTATGGCGCAAAGCTTGCAACAAGTAAAAATGCCGCATAGACACTATCTGTCTATAATTTGATTTATAACAACACGCACGGCCGGAAATGCAGACAATTAGTGCATCGCAACAACTTACTGGAGAACGCTGAATGGATGTCGTCATACGCAATGCCAACCTGGCCGACGGACAACAAGGCGTCGACATCGCCATCGAGCACGGCCGCATCGCCGCCATCGGCAAGGCGCTGCCGCTGCGGGCCGCGCGCGAGATCGACGCCGGCGGCGATCTGGTCAGCGCGCCCTTCGTCGACGCCCATTTCCACATGGACGCCACGCTGAGCTACGGCCTGCCGCGCGTCAACGCCTCCGGCACCTTGCTCGAAGGCATAGCGCTGTGGGGTGAGCTGAAGCCTGACCTGACCCAGCAGGCGCTGGTCGAACGGGCGTTGCAATATTGCGACTGGGCCGTGGCGCGCGGGCTGCTGGCGATCCGCACCCACGTCGACGTCTGCGACGACCGCCTGCTGGCGGTCGAGGCGCTGCTGGAAGTGAAGCGGCTGGTGGCGCCCTACCTGGACCTGCAACTGGTGGCCTTTCCGCAGGACGGCGTGCTGCGCAGCCCGACCGCGCTGGCCAACCTGAAGCGCGCCATCGCGATGGGCGTCGACGTGGTCGGCGGCATACCGCACTTCGAGCGCACCATGGCCGACGGCGCGGAATCGGTGCGCATCCTGTGCGAATTCGCCGCCGAACAGGGCCTGATGGTGGACATGCATTGCGACGAGTCGGACGATCCGCTGTCGCGCCACATCGAAACGCTGGCCTACCACAGCAACCGCCTCGGCCTGCACGGCCGCGTGGCCGGTTCGCACCTGACGTCGATGCATTCGATGGACAACTACTACGTCAGCAAGCTGCTGCCGCTGATACGCGAGGCGGGCGTGGCGGCGATCGCCAATCCGCTGATCAACATTACCCTGCAGGGCCGCCACGATAGCTATCCGAAGCGGCGCGGCATGACGCGGGTGACGGAGCTGCTGGCGGCCGGCGTCGAGGTGGCGTTCGGCCACGACTGCGTGATGGACCCGTGGTACAGCCTGGGGTCGGGCGACATGCTGGAAGTGGCGCACATGGGCCTGCACGTGGCGCAGATGACGGGGCAGGACGCGATGCGCGCCTGCTTCAACGCCGTCACGGCGGCGCCGGCGCGCATCCTCGGGCTGCAAGGCTACGGCGTGGCGGTCGGCTGCCATGCCGATCTGGTGCTGCTGGACGCGGCCGATCCGGTCGAGGCGATCCGCCTGCGCGCGGCGCGGCGGCTGGTGATGCGGCGCGGACAGGTGATCGCCGAATCGCCGCGCGCGCAGGCGCAGTTGAGCTTGCCTGGCCGGCCGCCGGTGGTCGGCTTCCGGCTCGGCCGCTGAGACGGGCGCGGCCGTCCGCACGGCTGCGCAAGCTGGACTTGCCACCGGAAATACATGACAATCGAACACTGTTTAACCGGCTTGGAGCTACCGTGAAAGAAATCGCCATCCGGCCCGCGGCGGAAGCCGACTTCGCCGCCATGTGGGGCATCTTCCAGCAACTGATCGCCAGCGGCGACACGTTTTATTTTGCCGCCGACACCAGCCGCGAAGATTGCCACGCCTACTGGTTCGGCCCCGGCGTGCAAACCTTTGTGGCGATCCACAACGGCGAGCGGCTGGTCGGCATGTACCGCCTGATCGCCAACCAGCGCGACCGCGGCGCCCATGTGGCCAACGCCTCGTTCATGGTCAGCCCGGCGGCGCAGGGCGTCGGCGTGGGCAAGCTGCTGGGCCGCGACTGCCTGGACCGCGCGCGCCGCCAGGGCTACCTGGCGATGCAGTTCAACTACGTGGTCAGCTCCAACACGCCGGCCGTGCTGTTGTGGAAAAAGCTCGGCTTCTCGATCGTCGGCACCCTGCCGCGCGCTTACCATCACCGGCTGCTGGGCTACGTCGACGTCTACGTCATGTACCAGTTGCTGGAAGACCCCTCTCATTGGCCCGACGCATGAAAATACTGGACACCGAACGCCTCACGCTGCGCACCATCGGAGCCGATGACGCAGCCTTTTATTACGAACTGGTCAACGATCCAACCTGGCTCGAGCATATCGGCGACAAGGGCATCCGCAGCGTCGAAGGCGCGCGCGCGGCCATCCTCGAAGGCCCCTGCGCGATGCAGGAGCGGCTGGGCCATTCGCTGTACGTCATGGAGCGCAAGAGCGACGGCAAGCCGCTGGGCTTGTGCGGCCTGATCAAGCGCGACAGCCTGCCCGGCGTCGACATCGGCTACGCGATCCGTCCGGCCTGGTTCGGCCAGGGCTATACCTACGAGGCAGCCGCCGCCGTGGTGCGCTACGCGCGCGAACAGCTGGGCATGAAGCGGCTGCTGGGCATCACCAATCCGGCCAACACCAATTCCATCAATCTGCTGGAAAAGCTGGGCATGAGCTTTGTCGAGTTGCAGATGCTGCCGCCGGATGGCCGTCCTACCAATATTTACTGCATCGAGTTCCCGCCCGGTTGAGCTGATATGTTGCAGGGGTGAGAATTCGATAGAATTTTCATGCCACGGCCTTGGATTTTCCGGCCGCTGGGCGCATGATGAATCTGAAGAAACTGAAGTTGCCTATTGCCGAAAGGGTCAATATGAAACTCTCCAATCTGAAGATCGGTGTGCGTTTGGGACTGCTGGGCGCGTTCTTCTTCGTTGCGCTGGCCGTCGTGGCCACCGGCGGCTGGCGCGCGCTGGAGAGCAGCAACGTGCGCAGCGCCGAGGCCATGCAGCGCTCGGTGACCCTGAGCCAGGCCATCGACGTGGCGCGCAGCGCCCAGGTCGAATTCAAGATCCAGGTGCAGGAGTGGAAAAATACCCTGTTGCGTGGCAACGATCCTGCGCAGTTCGACAAATACAGCAAGGCCTTCGTCAAGGGCGGCGAAACCACCCGCGCCGAACTGCAAAGACTGCAGGCACTGCTGGCCAAACTCAATCTGCGCACGCCACTGGTCGACGAGGCGATCGCCACCCAGAACCAGCTGGTGACGCGCTACATGGCGGCGCTGGAAAAATATGATCACGCCAACCAGGAAAGCGCTCACGTGGTCGACGCGCTGGTCAAGGGCATGGACCGCGAACCGACCAAGAAGATCGACGACATCGTCGCCTTCATCGGCAAGGAGTCGCAGCGGCTGATGCAGGAAATGGACGCCGAAAACCAGGCCGCGCATGCGCGCGCGATGCTGGCGATGGGCATCACGCTGCTGGTCACGCTGGTGGTCGGCTGCGTCACGGTGGTGTGGCTGATCAAGAGCATCACGGTGCCGCTGGACGAGGCCGTCAGCATGGCGCAGACGGTGGCCGGCGGCGATCTGCGCAGCGAGGTGCATGTGACCAGCACCGACGAGATCGGCGCGCTGCTGGGCGCGCTCAAGCTGATGCAAAATAACCTGTGCAGCATCGTCGGCAAGGTGCGCACCGGTACCGAGAGCATCCACGGCGCGGCGGTGGAAATCGCCGCCGGCAATCTCGACCTGTCGGGCCGCACCGAGGAGCAGGCCAGCTCGCTGGAGGAGACGGCTGCCGCCATGGTGCAGCTGACCACCACCGTGCAGCAGAATAACGTCAACGCCGCCGAGGCCTGCAAGCTGGCCGATACGGCGTCCACCGTGGCCGCGCGCGGCGGCGACGCGGTGGAGCAGATGGTGCGCACGATGGGCTCGATCAACGAGTCGTCGAAGAAGATCGTCGACATCATCGGCGTCATCGACGGCATCGCGTTCCAGACCAATATCCTGGCGCTGAACGCGGCGGTGGAGGCGGCCCGCGCGGGCGAACAGGGCCGTGGCTTCGCCGTGGTGGCGTCCGAGGTGCGCAACCTGGCCCAGCGTTCGGCGGCGGCGGCCAAGGAAATCAAGGCGCTGATCGGCGATTCGGTCGAGCGCGTGGAGGCAGGCAGCCGGCTGGTCGGCCAGGCCGGCGAAACCATGTGCGAGGTGGTGGCCAGCGTGCAGCGCGTGACGGCCATCATCGGCGAGATTTCCATCGCCAGCGGCGAGCAGCGCGACGGCATCGAGCAGATCAGCCTCGCCATCAACCAGATGGACAGCGTGACCCAGCAGAATGCCGCGCTGGTGGAGGAGGCCGCCGCCGCCGCGGACGCGCTGGAGCAGCAGGCGGCCAGCCTGACGGAGGCGGTCAGCGTGTTCAAGTTGCAGGAACAGAGCGCCGCGCCGGCCGCGCATGGGCCGTCACGCCGGATGCTGGCGGTTGCCTGACATGCCTGAGGCGGCTCGCACGATTTGATGCGTCTCAATTGTGCGTTGGAAGCACCGGCGAGGTCCGCCGGTATCCACTATGATGCCCTCTTCCCCGGTGCACCGGATGGAGAGGGACAGCATGAACAGCCTATGGCCGGCGCTGGCCGGCATCGCACCTTGTTTGCTGGCGTTGTGGTATGGCGAAGCACGTGCCCGCGTCCTGCGCGCGCGCTGCACCCAATTGCAGGGTGCGCTGGAATCCCACCGCGACGCCGAAATGCGCCTGGACTACATCGCTCACCACGACAGCCTCACCGGCCTGCCCAACCGCCTGCAGTGCCAGCTGCGGCTTGAGCACGGCATCGCCTACGCGCGCCGCCACAGCAGCCTGCTGGCGGTGCTGTTTATCGACATCGACCATTTCAAGGCCATCAACGACAACCTCGGCCACGACGCCGGCGACCAGGTGCTGGTGCAGTTTTCCCAGCGCCTGCGCAGTTGCGTGCGCGAGGTCGACACGGTGGCCAGGCAGAGTGGCGACGAGTTCATCGTGCTGCTGACCGAACTGCACAGCGCGCTCGATGCGCAGCAGGTGGCCGACAAGATCATCGCCGCCATCGCCGCGCCGTTCCTGGTCCACGGCGAAACGCTGGCGGTGGCGGCCAGCATCGGCATCGCCGTCTATCCGGACGACGCCGCCGACACCGACGCGCTGCTGGAAAAAGCCGACCTGGCGATGTATGCGGCCAAGCAGCGCGGCAAGGGCAGCGGCCTGCGCTTCGTGCCCAGCATGCAGGCCAAGGCGTATTCGCGGCTGGTGCTGGAAACCTCGCTGCGGCATGCGCTGGAGCACAACGAGTTCGTGCTGACCTACCAGCCCAAGCTGAACCTGAACGAGCAGAAGATCACCGGCGTGAAGGCGCTGATACGCTGGCGCCATCCGGAGCTGGGGCTGGTGATGCCGCCGGATTTCCTGCCGGTGCTGGAGGAGAGCGCGCTGATCCTGCCGGTCGGCGTGTGGGTGATGGCGACGGCGGCGGCGCAGGCGCGGCGCTGGATGGAACTGGGCCGTCCGCTGACGGTGTCGGTGCACCTGTCGCTGCGCCAGTTCTACCAGAAGGATATCGCGCACGACTTCGGCGAGATACTGCGGCAGGCCGGCGTGCCGGGCCGCTACATCGAACTGGAAATCACCGAGGACATGTTGATCGACAAGGGGCAGAACTGCGACGCCATCCTGCGCCAGTTCAAGCAGCTGGGCGTGGGCATCTCGATCAGCGACTTCGGCACCGGCTATGCGTCGCTGAACTACCTGCGGCGCTTCCCGGTGGACTTGGTCAAGATCAACAAGTCCTTCATCGACGACCTGCGGCGCAGCGCGCGGCAGCCGACCGACCGCCTTGCCGACGGCCGGACGGCGGACGAGGGGGCGATGGTGCGCGCCATCATCGCGATGGCGCATACGCTGAACATGCGGGTGGTCGCCGGCGGCGTCGAGACCGGCGACCAGTTGAGCCAGCTGGAGGCGATGGGCTGCGACGAGGCCTTCGGCTTCTGCCTCAGCGGGGCGGTGTCGCCGGACGAGCTGGAGGCGCTGCTGCTGAGCCGCCAGCGCCGCCTGGAAGCGCTTACTTCGTCGTGACCGCCGGCGGCGCGAAGAACCACGTCAGCGGCCGCTGCACGCGCGCCGCCCACGAGCGCTCGTTGTGGATGGCGCCTTCGGCCGGGTAGAACATCAGGTCTTCATTCAGGCGGTAGCCTTTGGCCAGCATGGCGTCGCGCATTTTCAGCGTGTCGGCCAGGCCGTCGTCGTCGCTGCCGGCGTCGAGGTAGAACTTGACGTTCGACGGCGCCGGCACCCTGGCCGTCATGTCGCCCTTGTTCCACCAGAACGAACTCGAGACGCCGCCGGCCATGGAAAACACGTCCGGCCGGCGCTGGGCGATGTAGACCGAGGCGATGCCGCCCAGCGAGGAACCCATGATGGCGGTGTGCTCGCGGCCGGGCAGCGTGCGCAGGTTGGCGTCGGCCCAGGGCTTGACGGTATCGACGATGAAGGCCATGTAGGCATCGAGCTTGCCGCCGCCGTATCGCGGGTCGCAGCAGGGCGTGTATTCCGGCAGGCGGTCGGCGGTGTTGTCGATGCCGACGACGATGGCCGGGACGATGGCGCCGCCGGCGATCAGCCGGTCCATCGTCTGCGCGATCTCCCAGGCGGCGCCGTAGGCGGCATCCTTCGGATCGAACAGGTTCTGGCCGTCGTGCATGTAGAGCACCGGATAGCGCTGCTGCGGATGAGCGTCGTAGCCGGGCGGCAGGTAGATGCGCAGCTTGCGGCTGTTGCCCAGCTGCGGCGAGGCGAGCTGCTCGACGATGCGGATCGTGCCCGCCTGCGGCACGGCGGCCCAGGCCGGAACAGTGGTGGCGGCGGCCATGGCGGGTTTGGTCGCGGCGCGCGGCAGAGGCATGACGCGGATGCCGTGCAGTTCGAAACGGTTCGACGGTCCCTTGACGCCGCCCGCATCCGCATAGCTGGTGTTGGACTTCAGGTAGCTCATGTTGTAGAAGTCGGACAGCTCCAGGCTGTAGCTGCCGGCCGTCAGCCCGGCCTTGACCGGCGTCGACCATGACGGTCCCGCATCGGCGGGCGAGTGCGGCAGCTGCACCACGCCTTGTGCCGCGACCTTGCCGTCGCCATCCCTGACCGTCAGCCATTTTACGCCGCCGCTGATGCCCAGGTTGATCTGGTGCGCGGTGTTGCGGTACTTGAGCTGCAGCGCGTAGCTGCCGTCGCGGTCGACTTTGATAGCCGGCAGCGCGGCGATATCGGCGGCGGCGATTTCCACGCCGGTGTTCAGGCATACGGGCGCGCTGTGGTGGCTGCGGTTGCCGGAGCCGGTGTACATCGCCTCGACCGCGTAGCACAGGTTGTCGTTCTCGCCTTTGCCGAGCAGCGGCGCGCGGCGGTCGGCCCAGGTCCTGGCGGTAACGCGCTGGGTCGCCAGCTTGCCGTTGCGGTAGATGTTGACCACCGCTCCCTTGTCGACGCCGTCTATCGTCAGCGTCGGGAAATCATAGGTGCCGCGTTCCAGTTTGACGATGCGCGGCTCGGAGGGAGAGTAGACCGCGGGATCGTTCGCCAGCGGTTGCGCGCTCACGCGGTGGATCGCCTGCTGGCCAGCCACCAGTTTGCCGAGCGCGATCTCGATGACGTTGTCGTCGGCGAGCGCCGACCACGGCATCGTGGCGGAATTCACCGGCTTGCCGTTCAGACGCACCGACTCGATGGCGTAGTAACCGTCGCCGCGTACGGCCGGCGGCAGCGACAGGCGCAGCTGCATGCGCTTGCCGCGCAGGTTCAGGCGGTTCATCGTCACCGTATCGCTGCCGGCAAAGGTCTCGCGGCGCAGCTTCGCCGTCACGAACGGTTGCAGCGCGATGCCGTCATCGGTGGTCTGCACGCCGAACACGCCGCCGACCACCATGCCGAGATAGGCGCCGACGGACCACAGCTGGCGGCGTGAATCGACCACCGGCCCGCTCAGGTCTGCCTGCGCGCGCTTGTCGCGCAACATCGGCTGGCCGGATAGCCATTCGAAGTTTTCCATGTTCGACAGGTTCAATGCGGCGCCGCGCATCAGCGTGTCGTAGGCTGCATCGGCCACCGCCGTGTTGCCCGCCCTGGCGGCCGCTTTCAGGCCGAACGCCGTCACGAAAGGCCAGATCGCGCGGTTGTGGTAAATCGCCACGCCCGGCTGCTGCGGATAGATCACCGGCGCGCCCATCGGTCCATGCGGATAGTGCGCCAGGATGCTCTGCGCCTGCTGGTCGTCGGCGATGCCGGTGACGATCGCCAGCGTCTGGCCCAGCCAGTCATACTTGTACAGCGGCGCGCCGTCGAAATGGCCGGCGGTCACGCTGCTGTACATGCCGGCGTCGGGCTGCCACAGGCGCTGGTTGATGGCGCGCTTCAGGTCCGCCGCCCATGCGGTGTACTTGTCGGCCAGCGCGTTGTCGCCCTGTTCGCGCGCCAGCCGCGCGGCCAGCGTCAGCGCCTTGTAGTGGCCGGCGTTGGTGGACAGTGCCTTGGAGGTCGCCATGCTGGCCAGGTCGCGCGGGATCCAGGCGGCGTAGCTTTGCTCGCGCCAGTCGAGGAAGGATTCCTCGCCGTTGTACAAGCCGTCGGCCTGGTCGTAGACGGCAAGGCGGTCGTTTTCCAGCGTGTTGTAGAGCGCCTTGAGCGCGGTCGCCGCGAAGGCCTTGCGCTCGTCGGGCGCCAGCGCCTTCAAGGCCTCTTCGGCGCCGAAGGCCCAGCTGACGCGGTCCGTGCTGACCGGCCAGCTGCCGCCGCTGCCGGTGTCCT
The DNA here is from genome assembly GCF_040369125.1 of Duganella hordei. Taxonomy (NCBI): domain Bacteria; kingdom Pseudomonadati; phylum Pseudomonadota; class Betaproteobacteria; order Burkholderiales; family Oxalobacteraceae; genus Duganella; species Duganella hordei. The sequence goes on along the minus strand of NZ_BPWI01000008.1, from coordinate 256,334 downwards.
GGATGATCTGCAGGCCGTCGGCGGTGCCGGCGACGTGCGCGCCCGGCGTGACGCCGTCGCGATAGCCGGACAGCTTGAACTCCAGCGAATTGCGCACGCGGCGCGGATCGAGCATGCCCAGTCCCAGCGATGCCGCGTAGGACAGGTCGCGGGTCCAGACGTAGTGCCACAACTCGCCCGTTTCAAAGCAGTTGCAGGAGATGGCGTTGCCGCCGTTGTAGCTGCCGTCGCGGATTTCACTGACGGAGTCCAGCCGCATCTCATTGGCGGCCATGGCGAACAATGCGTCAAAGGCCAGGTTGCCGCTGCGGACGGTCGGGAAGTGCTCCGATTCCTGGTAGCTGATTTCCTGTTTGCCGCCTTCGCGCACGCGCATCGTGGTCGACTGCGTGTAGCTGCGCACCGCCGCGCCGGCGTCCGGCGTGGTGTAGCGGACGGTTTCCTGCTTGCCGTCGTAGGTGGCGTAGCTGGCGCTGACGGTGGTCGCCGCCATCGACGGCAAGGAGGGCAACGTCAGCGCGACGGCGGCGCACAGCAGGCTCAAACGAAAACTCATCATTCGATCTCCAGGATCAGCGCCGAGCGCGCCGGCAGTGTGACTTCGCCGTCCAGCGACACGCGCCGGCCGGTGGCGACGTCCACGCCCGAGCGCACGCCGTCCAGCATCTCGTGGAAGCGCGCGGTTTTCAGCACGGTGTCGGTCTTGTTCTTGTTGAAGGCCACCATCACCTTCTTCGCGCCATCGTAGCGGAAATAGACATAGGTGTTCTGTTCCGGACCGTAGTGCATCATCTTGCCGTGATGGATGACGGCTGCGCCCTTGCGCCAGTTGAGCAGCTTCTTCACATACGCCTGCGCCGCCAGCTGCTGCGCGCTCAGTCCCGCGCCGGTGAAGGCGTTGACGGCATCGCCGCTCCAGCCGCCGGGGAAGTCGTGGCGATAGGAGGCGTCGTCGCGGCCCTTGGTGGTGCTGGTCATCTGGATCTCGGTGCCGGCGTAGAACTGCGGAATGCGCGGCGCCGTCGCGACGAAGACCATCGCCATGCGGAACAGCGCGTCGTCGGCATTGAGCTCGCTGTAGATGCGCGACACGTCGTGATTGCCTTCAAACAGCACCAGATTGCCCGGATTCGGATACAGGTAGTCCTGCGACAGCGTTTCGTACAGAGTGGTCAGGCTGTATTGCTCGCCGTCGGCGGCCGAGAGGGCGCGGCGCAGCGTGTCGGTGAGCGGGAAGTCCATCATGCTTGGCATGTGCGACACGTAGCCGTTGAAATTCTGCTTGCCCTCCTGCCAGTGCGCGACGACCGGGATCAGCGGGCTCCATTCCTCGCCCACCAGGTTCAGTTTCGGGTACTCGGCCATCACGCTGCCGGACCAGCGGCTGAGGAAGTCGTTGTTGGAGTAGCCGTAGGTGTCCACGCGCAGGCCGGACAGGCCGGCGTACTCGATCCACCAGATGTCGTTCTGGATCAGGTAGGTCGCGACATAGGGATTGGCCTGGTTCAGGTCCGGCATGCCCTGCACAAACCAGCCCTCGGTGAAGTTGCGCTTGTCCTCGTCCGACGCATAAGGATCCTGCAGCGCGACGCGGTGATGCTCGGTCGGCACGTACTTGCCCTGGTAGGTCAGCCAGTCCGGCGCCGGCATGTCCTGCATCCACCAGTGCTTGCTGCCGATGTGGTTGAGCACCACGTCCTGGATCACGCCCAGTCCCTTGGCCCGCGCCTGCGCGACGAAGCTGCGGTACTCCTCGTTGCTGCCGTAGCGCGGATCGATGCGGTAGTGGTCGGTGGTGGCGTAGCCGTGGTAGGAGCCGTCCGGCATATTCGACTCCAGCAGCGGCGTCGGCCAGATCTGCGTGTAGCCCATGCCGGCGATGTAGTCCAGGTGGTCGGCGATGCCCTTGATATCGCCGCCGTGGCGGCCGGAGCCGTCCGCCCGGTTCACGCGGTCGGCCATGCCGGCGGCGTTGTCGTTGGCCGGATTGCCGTTGGCGTAGCGGTCCGGCATGACTTCATAGATGGCGTCGGCGCTGCTGAAGCCGATGCGTTGGGCCGAGTCCCTGGCGCGCGCCAGCAGTTGATAGCTGTAGTGGACATCCTGGTTGCCATGCTTGAAGGCCAGGTCCATCTTGCCGGGCGCCGCGTCCGGGGCGATCTCCAGGTCGATGAACAGGTAGTTCCTGTTGGCGACCCGCGACACCGAGGCGATGCGCACGCCCGGATACGCCAGCGCCGGCTCCAGGTCGGCGATCCGCGGCCCGTGCACCATCAGCTGCAGTTTGCTGTTGTGCATGCCGGTCCACCACAGCGGCGGGTCCATATGGTCGATGCGGTAAGGCTCCGCGTGAGCGACAAAGGGCAGGGCGGCCAGCAACGCGGCGGCAAGGGTTTGGTTCATGGCGTCTCCAAGTAGTCGGACTACAGGTTGGTTATCTAGGCTTGTCGGGCGAGAATACTATGAAACAAACGGGCTATCAAACGACAAATTCTAGTTTTAATACAATTCCAGCTGCCGTTTTTGCTGGCATCCGCCGCCATTTGTTTTTCCGACAAGGTTTGTGGTGGCTTTTAGTTTGAAATGCTACGAACTGAAGTGGTATGGCAGGTAAAAATGTAGTTCCACTACACATTGCTATGCCTTGGTCTGTAGCCGAAATACAACGGGGACAACGTTTTCATAGGGAGTCTACGGGCTGCCGCCACTCTGCGGGCGTAGGCTGATTGAAGTTTAATTGACACGGAATCTAGTTTTAGTACAAAATTCTTCGTAGAACGTCTTTTAGAACGTTTGCATTCCTTGGAACCCGTGTAGTCGATGTAGCGAGAGCTGGCTGTAGTGTCGCGGGTATATTTTTAGATGAGTGAGGGGACATTAATGAAGAAATCCGCCAACCAGCGTGGTGCCGGCTCCGCGCCGACCAATGTTGCATTCAAATTGAGCCCGGTTGCCGCCGGCTGCGCCATTCTGCTGTCCGCAATGGTCACCCCATCGTACGCGCAAGACGCGACGACGGGCGTCGGTGCCGATGGCAAGCCGCTGCAAACGGTGACTGTGTCCGGTATTCGCCGCGGTATCGAAGACGCTATCTCCGTCAAAAAAGACGCCAGCTCCATCGTTGAGGCCATCTCCGCTGAAGACATCGGCAAACTGCCCGACACCACCATCGCCGAATCGCTGGCCCGCCTGCCAGGCCTGACCACCCAGCGTACCAAGGACGGCAGCGCCTCCACCATCAGCATCCGCGGCCTGGGCCCGGACTTCGCCGGCTACCTGTTGAACGGCCGCGAACAGACCAGCACCGGCGACAGCCGCGCGGTCGACCTGAGCGTGTACCCGGCCGAACTGATCGCCGGCGCCACCGTCTACAAGACCAATGACGCCGCCGTCGTCGGCCAGGGCCTGGCCGGTACCATCGACCAGCAGCTGATCGACCCGCTGGCCTTCGGCAAGCGCACCATCTCGGTCAAGGCGCAGAAGACCAAGAACGGCCTGGGCCTGGACGTGCAGGGCTCCGGCCGCCGCGCCAGCCTGACCTACATCGACCAGTTCGCCGACCGCAAGATCGGCGTGGCGATCGGCTACGTGCACCAGACGGGCAGCTCCGGCCAATTCGAATTCGGCACCTGGGGCGACTACACCGGCCCGGTGACCACCACAGGCGGCGCCACCGTCAACGCCAAGGTCCCGGGCGGCAACGGCTTCAACATCGACACCCGCACCGTCACCGACAAGCGCGACGGCGTGGCCGCCATCCTGGCGTTCAAGCCGAACAAATCGTTCAACAGCCAGATCGACATGTTCTGGTCCAAGATCGACGACTACACCAAGATCGACCAGATCCAGATCCCTGGCACCGGCAAGTTCATCAACGCCAACGTCGCCAACGGCGTCGCCACCTCGGCCACCATGACCGGCGTGGGCCTGATCGACCGCAACGAAGGCATCTTCGACCACGACAAGATCAAGTCGATCGGCTGGAAGAGCAACCTGAAAATGGCCGACGGCTGGAGCGCGATGGTTGACTTCAGCCACAACTCGGCCGTGCGCGTCGAGCGCGACGACGAATACTACGGCGGCACCCCGACCAACGCCAATCTGACGATGACCGGCCTGGACGGCCGTACGCCGCAGCTGAGCTACGGCAACAGCCTGACCGATCCGAACACCATGGCTGTGCGCAACCAGTGCGGCTGGTCCGGCATCGCCAACAACTCCGCCTGCGGTTCCGTGGCGCAGGCCGGCTACGCCAAGGGCCCGACCGTGACCGACCAGGTCAACGCGATCCGCGCCGAAGGCAAGTATGAGCTGCCGGACGGTTCGATGTTCAGCACCCTGAAGTTCGGCGCCAACGTCACCAACCGCACCAAGGACCGCGTCACCGACGAAGGCCTGATCGTCTCGGCCAGCGGCGGCGGCTACGACCGCGTTCCATTCCCGGCCGGTTCGTCCGTGGCGCACAACGTCGGCGGCGTCGGCATCGACATGCTGGTGTTCGCGCCGCAGGAACAGCTGATTCCAGGCGCCGCGCTGCAGCGCAAGTACAACAACGACATCCTGTCGAAGAGCTACGGCGTGAAGGAAAAGGTCACTACCGGCTATGCCCGCCTGGACATCGACACCAAGCTCGGCGAGTTCCCTGTGCACGGCAACGTCGGCGCCCAGCTGGTCCATACCGACCAGTCGTCGACCGGCTTCCGCGCCAACGTCGGCTCCAGCCCGACCCTGACCAACCCTTCGCCAGGCATGTCGGAAGACGGCACCAAGTACCACGACTTCCTGCCGGCGTTGAACCTGAACTTCGACCTGGGTAACAGCTACCTGGCCCGCTTCGGCCTGTCGCGCCAGATCGCCCGTCCGGACATGACCGACATGCGCAACTCGTTCAGCTTCGCGGTCAACACCAACCCGACCGCCGTGAACGGCGTGCCGCAGCCGGCCCGTTATGAGGGTTCGGCCGGCAATCCGCACCTGAACCCGTTCCGCGCCAACGCGCTGGACCTGTCGCTGGAGAAGTACTTCGCCAAGAAGGGCTACCTGAGCGCCGCCGTGTTCTACAAAAAGCTGAACAGCTACATCGTTCCGCAGACCTACTCGGACTTCGACTTCACGCCGTTCCTGGCGACCTTCGGCCTGCCTAACCTGCCGAGCGGCAACAAGGGCATCTACACCACGACCACCAACGGCACCGGTGGCGACCTGAAGGGCCTGGAGCTGAGCGCGTCGGCGCCGTTCGAGATGATCCACCCGATGCTCAACGGCTTCGGCGCCAGCGGCAGCTATTCGTCCACCTTCAGCTCGGTACAACTGCCTAACATCATCGGCAAGAATCCGGACCAGGTGGCCGACGCCGGCAGCATCCCGCTGCCAGGCCTGTCGAAGACCAACGCCAAGGCGCAACTGTACTTCGAGAAGAAAGGCTTCAGCGCCTTCATCGCCGAGAACTACCGTTCGCGCTACGTCGGCAAGGTGGCCAACGACACCGTCGGCGGTTTCCCGGCGCTGGTGTTCATCGAGTCGCAGAAGTGGATCTCGGCCCAGGTCGGCTACGAGTTCCAGGAAGGTCCGCTCAAAGGCCTGTCCCTGCGCGTCGAGGCGAACAACCTGAACAGCCCGTACTACGTCGAGTCCAATGCTGACGGTTCCACCAAGACCCGTACGCAAACCGGCCGCACGCTGTTCTTCACGGTCGGCTACAAGATGTAATAAGGCAGTGGCCTGAAACCTCCAAGCCCCTTGCCGGAATGTTGCCGGCAAGGGGCTTTCTACCTTTATACTTCTGATAAGACCATGCATCTCCCCTTGCATGGTGTCTGGGTCTGGATGATGGAACAACGCAAACTGAAAAATATCGTCATCGTCGGCGGCGGCACGGCCGGCTGGATGACCGCCTCCGCGCTGGCCAAGTCGCTCAAGGGCCAGTACAGCATCAAGCTGGTCGAGTCGGACCAGATCGGCACCATCGGCGTGGGCGAAGCCACGATCCCGATGATCAACCTGTTCAACCGCATGCTGGAGCTGGACGAAGACGAGTTCATGCGCCAGACCCAGGGCACGTTCAAGCTCGGCATCGAGTTCGTCAACTGGGGCCGCATCGGCGACCGCTACTACCACGGCTTCGGCGTCATCGGCCAGGACACGTGGACGGTGGACTTCCACCAGTACTGGCTCAAGCAATACCTGGCGGGCAAGGCGCCCGAGCTGGACCATTTCTCGCTCAATAATGTCGCCAGCATGCACAACAAGTTCATGCGCGCGCAGACCGACCTGCCCAATTCGCCGCTGGCGCAGATCGTGCACGCCTACCAGTTCGATGCCAGCCTGTACGCCAAATTCCTGCGCAACTTCAGCGAGGCGCGCGGCGTGCAGCGCATCGAAGGCAAGATCGCCGAGGTCCAGCTGCGCGACGCCGACGGCCACATCGCGGCCGTGGTGCTGGAGGACGGCGGCAAGATCGACGGCGACCTGTTCATCGACTGCTCGGGTTTCCGCGCGCTGCTGATCGAGGGCGCGCTCAAGACCGGCTACGAGGACTGGTCGCACTGGCTGCCGTGCGACACGGCCATCGCCGTGCCCTGCGCCAACGCCGCCGAGCTGACGCCGTTCACGCGCGCCACCGCGCGCGGCGCCGGCTGGCAGTGGCGCATCCCGCTGCAGCACCGCATCGGCAACGGCCACGTCTTCTCCAGCAAGTACATGAGCGAAGACGAGGCGACCTCCATCCTGATGAGCAACCTCGATGGCGAGCCGCTGGCCGAGCCGCGCCCCGTGCGCTTCCGCACCGGCAAGCGCACCACGGCGTGGAACAAGAACTGCGTGTCGATCGGCTTGTCGTGCGGCTTTATCGAGCCGCTGGAATCGACCAGCATCCACCTGATCCAGATGGGCATCGCGCATCTGCTGACCTACTTCCCGGCGGCCGGCTTCGATGCCGCCGATATCCGCCAGTTCAACCGCGTGATGGACGACGAGTACATCTGGGCGCGCGACTTCGTGATCCTGCATTACAAGGCCACCGAACGCAGCGACACGCCATTCTGGGACTACTGCCGCAACATGGCGGTGCCCGAACTGCTGCAGCACAAGATGGATCTGTTCCGCAGCAACGGCCGCGTGTTCCGCGAAGGCGGCGAGCTGTTCACCAAGAACAACTGGCTGCAGGTGATGCACGGGCAGCGGCTGCGCCCCAAGTCCTACAACCCGCTGGTGGACCTGATCGGCGAGCAGGAAATCAACGGCTACATGGACGAAGTCACCAGCGTGATCAAGAACTGCGCGGATGCGATGCCGCTCCATTCCGCCTACATCGCCGCCAACTGCGCGGCGAAGCGGGACAAAATGTAATGTGTGTTTGATTTGACGATAAAAGGAGATATCAATGAAAAAAATAGTCCGTCTGGCCCTGCTGGTTTCGTTGTCCGCCGCGTTTGCCGGTTGCGCCACCACCGGTCCGCGTACCGCCATGCTGACCTACGACAGCAATCCTGCCGGCGCCACCATCTACGAAGGCGGCAAGTCGCTCGGCATCGCGCCGGTGACGCGCACCTATGAGTTCGGCGATTCGGTCAGCAGCATCGCCACGCCGGAAGTGACGGCGGTGTGGACCAGCGGCGCCAAGGCCACTTACTGGACCAATCTGTCGGTGCGCACCGATCTGGCCGCGACCATCGAGCGTCCATTGAATGCGCCGGGCCTGGACAAGGACCAGGCCGCGGCCAAGCCGCTGCTGGAGCAGCGCGCGCGTGAGGCGGAGCGTCTGAAGGATGAGAACATGCGCGAAACCGCGCGCAATTCCGCCCGCTGCCGCGAGCAGATGCAGAAGGGGAACGTGGCGACCAGCGATTGCTGACCGCCATGCCAGGTCACCGCGTCATTGGCCGGAGCGGTTCTTGACGCTGGGCCGTTCGGCCACCCTGGCCTGCCACGCCGCCAGCGCGGGCAGGCTTGCCGGCACCGTGACGTCGACGAAGGCCGCGTGCAGCAGCGCGCAGTAGGCGGTGATGTCGGCCACCGAGAACTGCCCGCCGGCGAGGTAGGGTTGGGTCGCCAGCACGCTGTCGAAGTACGCCATGCCGCGCTTGAATTTCTCCAGGTTGCGTTCTCCCCATTCCTTGCGGTGCGCCCATTCGGGGCTCTTGTACGGCTGCAGCGCTTCGCCCAGGCCGGGCGTGGCGTGATGGAAGTAGATGCCGATGGCGTCGATCAGCTGGTCGTCGGCGCGTTTCTGCATCATGTGGATCATGGCCTTCTCGCGCGGGGTGGTGCCGGTCAGCGCAGGCTTGCCGTCCAGGTTGTCCAGGTACTCGGTGATGGCGATGGATTCCGAGATGAAGACGCCGTCGTCCAGTTCCAGCACCGGCACCACGCCGGTCGGGTTCTTGGACAGGAAGGCTTGCTGCTTGTGCTCGGCCGCGAACAGGTCGACCTTGACGAATTCGATCTGCTCGGTGAGGCCTTTCTCGGCCAGGACGATGCGGATGCGTGCGGGGTTGGGGAAGCCGGGGATGTCGTGGATTTTCATAGGATCTTTCATTAAATCTACCTCTCGGTAGATAGGTTACAATGGATCGATAAGCTGGATTTGTCTATCTATCGATAGGTAGATAATAAGTCCGGAGGTTTTGTCGCGTCAAGCGATTTTTTTTACCGGGAATGGATATGGCAAGCGACAAGAAGCAGGAAGTGATGATGGCGGCGCGCCTGATGGTGCAGGCCGGCGGCTACAACGCGCTGAGTTTTCGCGACCTGGCCGAGGCGGTGGGGGTCAAGAGCTCCAGCATTCATTACTACTTTCCGACCAAGGGCGACCTTGGCGCGGCGCTGGCGCGCCAGTACACCGAGGAGTTCCTGGGCTACCTGGAAGGCTTGCTGGCCGATGGGCTGGACTGGAAGGAGTGCATCGCCAGGTATGCGGCGGTGTTCCGCGATACGCTGATGCGCGAGAACCGCATGTGCATGGCCGGCGTGCTGGCGGCCGAGCGACCCAGCCTGGCGCCGGAGGTGAAGGCGGAAGTGGAGCGGTTTACCACATTGATCGTCGAGTGGCTGGCCAGGGTGCTGGCGATCGGCAAGCCGAAGATGGCGCCGGCGGCGTTGAAGGGATGGGCGTTTGCCGTGTTCTCGGCGATTGAAGGCGCGCAGCTGGTGGCGCGCGGGTGCGATGATGTGAAGGTGTTCGACCAGACGTTGGCCGGATACAGGGCAGCGGGTCTGCTGCCCTGATATGCTGGCCTTACTTCTTCTCAGCCGCCGCAAAGGCGGCGTTCTGCGCATCCAGCCAGGTTTTGAGCGGTGCGAAGTAGTCGAGCAGCGCGCCGCCGTCGATCTTGTCTTCGCCTGAAATCGCCTTCAACGCTTCCGGCCACGGCTTGCTCGCGCCCATCGCCAGCATCTGCTGCAGCTTGGCGCCGGCCTTGGCGTTGTCGTACACCGAGCAGCGGTGCAGCGGACCGGTGTAACCGGCTTCGCGGCACAGCGCGCGGTGGAACTGGAACTGCAGCATGTCGGCCAGGAAGTAGCGAGCGTACGGCACGTCGGCCGCCACGTGGTACTTGGCGCCGGCGTCGAAGCCGTCGCTGGAGATCGCGGCCGGGCGCTTCATGCCCATGTATTGCTCGCGCAGCTGCCACCAGGTCTTGTCGTAGTCCGCAGGCTTGGTCTTGCCGGAGTAGACGTCCCAGCGCCATTTGTCGACCGAGTAGGCGAAGGGCAGAATCGCGACCTTGCTCAGCGCGCGTTCCAGCAACTGGCCGATGTCGGCGTCGGCGTCCGGAGCCTGGTCCATCAGGCCCACTTTCTGCAGATAGCCCGGCGTGATCGACAGCGCCACGGTGTCGCCGATGGCTTCGTGGAAGCCGTCGTTGGCGCCGTTGCGGAACAAATAGGGTTGCTTGCCATAGGCCAGGAAGTAGTAGACGTGACCCAGCTCGTGGTGGATCACGGTAAAGTCTTCCGCGGTCGGCGTGATGCACATCTTGATGCGCACGTCGTCCTTCTCGTTCAGCGGCCATGCCGAGGCGTGGCACACCACATCGCGGTCGCGCGGCTTGGTCAGCAGCGAGCGCTCCCAGAACGATGCCGGCAGCTTCTGCATGCCCAGCGAGGTGTAGAAACGCTCGGCGTATTGCGTCATTTGCCTGGCGTCGGTCTTGCGCTCCTCCAGCACCTTGCTCAGGTCATAGCTGCTGGCGCCGGTCGCCGGTTTCAGCAGCGGATACAAGTTGTTCCAGTTCTGCGCCCACATATTGCCGAACAGGTGGGACGGGATCGGGCCGGTCAGCGGCACGACGTCCGGGCCGTAGGTCTGGCGCAGCTTGTAGCGGGTGTAGGTGTGCAGCGCGTCGTACAGCGGCTTGACCTGCTGCCACAGGCGCTCCATCTCGGCGGAGAAGGCTTCCGGCGGCATGTCGTACTGTGCGCGCCACATGGCGCCGGTGTCGGCAAAGCCCATTTGTTTCGCGCCCTTGTTCGACAGGGCGACGTATTCGGTGTACTTCTGCTTGTACGACGGCGACTGCGCGTGCCAGCCCAGCCACATTTCCTTGAGCTTGGCCTCGTCGCGGCTGCTGGCCAGCACCTTCTCCATTTCGCCCAGCGCCATGCAGGCGTCGCCGGTGCCGTCATCCTTCTTGACGCAGTACTTGGCCTTGCCGTAGGCGCCGTTCATGGCGGCCTGCAGCTGCGCATATTGTTCGCGTTCCTTGGCGTCGGCGAAGACCAGCGTCTGCTGCAGCAGCATCATCTTGCGCGCCGGTTCCGGCGCCAGCTTCAAGCCGTTGAAGCGGCGCGCGGCAATCGCCGCCTCGCCCGCCGCCGTCAGGTAGCGTTCGGCGAAGTAGGACGCGATGGCCTCGGTGTCGTCGGTGATGAAGTTGGAACCGACCCAGGCGCCCCTGGCCTGTTCGTTGTTCAGCTTATTGAGACGTTCCTCGGTGTCGGCCAGGAAGCGTTCGGCTTCGGCGACGGTAGGTTTTTTTGCGGGGGCGGCCAGCACGGTGGTACTGGCGGCTGTCATGGCGCTGAACGCCAGCAGCGTGCTGATGAGTTTTGGTGACACAGGCATCTCCCTTGGTGGTCTTGTTGTACAAACCCGGGGTCAGATCTGACATTCGGACACGAGCCCTGCCGTAGCGGCCGCTACGGCAGGGCTCGTGTCCGAATGTCAGATCTGACCCCGGGTTGACAGCAATGATACACGCTTACAGGGCGATGGCGACGCTGCGGCTGGCCTGGCTGGAGGCCGGCATCGGCACGTTCAACACCTTGGACGCTTCGTCCCAGACGAAGATCACCGGCTTGCCGTCGACGCGCACCATCGATGGGTGGCTGGTCACGTTGTGCACCTGCAGCGCGATGCTGCGCTCGGGGCGCTGGTACCGATTGCCCGTTTCCGACTCCACGCGCAGCGTCAGGCTGCGGCCCTGCAGCTTGCTGGCGAAGTGCAGCAGTTCGTACTTGCCCTGTTCGTAGGCTTGCGCGGTCAGGCCGTCGTCGTCATACAGCTTGCCGGCGCCGGCGCTCACCGAGGCGTCGTGGTAGTAGTGCAGCTCGAGATTCTTGGTCGAGTAGTCGCGCGTGGACTGTACCGGCTTGACCATCGGGATGAAGGCGCCGGCGCGGACGTAGACCGGCACGTGGTCGGCGGCCAGCGCGATCGTGTCGGTGACGCCGCCGGCGCGCTTCTCGCCGGTGTAGAAATCGAACCATGCGCTGCGTGCGGGAAAGTAGACCTCGGCCGTGGTGGTGCCTTGCTTGAGCACCGGCGTGACCAGGAAGTCCTTGCCCCACAAGTAGGTCGACGACATCGCGCGCACCCTGGCGTTGCCCGGCTCCTCGTAGATCATCGGCCGCATCAGCGGCAGGCCCTTCTGGTTGTTGTCGAAACCGAGCGTGTAGTTGTATGGCAGCAGGCGGTAGCGCATGCGGACGGCCTCGCGCGCCAGCGCCTTGGTCCGGTCTTCGCGGTAAACCGGCTCCGACGGCACTTCGTCCTGCGCGTGCGGACGGAACACCGGCTGGAACACGCCGTACTGCAGCCAGCGCGTGTACAGCTCATTGTCCAGCACCGGATTGGCGAAGCCGCCCAGGTCCGAGTGCATATAGCCTGCGCCCTGCATGCCCATCTGCAGCGAGATCTCCGGCTGCGATTGCAAGCCGCCCCAGCCCCTGTCCACATCGCCGGACCACGGGATGATGCCGTAGCGCTGCGAACCCGAGTAGCCGGCGCGCATCAGGATGAACGGACGCTCGGTAGGGAAGTCCTGCTGGTAGCCTTCCGCCACCAGCCGCGCCCATTGATGGCCGTAGATGTTGTGGACCTGGTCCGCCGTCAGGCCGCCCGCATGGCGCATGGCGGTCGGATGCACTTCCGGCTCGCCCAGGTCGCCCCAGACGCCGGTCACGCCCTGCTGGCGCAGGCCTTTGTAGATATTCCAGAACCAGTCCTTGCCCGGCTTGGCGAAGATGTCGATCAGCCCCGTGTGGCCGAAGTAGAAGTCGTAGGCCAGCGGCTTGCCGTCGGCGTCGGTGCCGAGCACTTTTTTGTCGATGGCCTCCTGCCATTTGCTGGAGGAGTCCAGGATGAACGGCTCGGTGATGACCACCGTCTGCACGCCTTTTTTCTGGAAGTCCGCGATCATGCCGGTGGGGTTGGGGAAGCTGTCCTGGTCCCATTCCAGGTTGCCCATCGTGCCCTTGATCTCCTTGCCGAACCAGAACAGGTCGAACACGATGGCGTCGAGCGGGATGTCGTCGGCGATGAACTTGTCCACCGTCTGCCGCGCCACGGTCTCGTTGCGGTAGCCGAAGCGCATCGCGAAGTTGCCGAAGGCCCAGCGCGGCGGCAGCGGTTGTTTGCCGGTCAGGCTGGTGTAGTTGCCGACCAGGTCTTCCCACGTGTCGCCGGCGACGACCTGGTAGGTCTTGCGGCCGCCGATGGTCTCGTAGGTCAGGCTGTTGTCCTTCCTGCTGTCGAAATCGAGGTAGCCGGTTTGCGGATTGTCGAAATGGATGGCGTACATTCTCGACGACAGCGCCACCGGTATCGCATAGCCCATCTGCTCCGACTTGTCGCCGTAGCCGTAGTGCGCCTTGTTGTACAAGGTGAAGCGATGGCCGCGGCGGTTCATGCCGACCGCGCGTTCGCCCGCGCCATACAGCGCCTCGTCCTTGTCCAGTGCGAACTCGATGGCTTCCAGTTCGCGCGCTTCGCCCTTGTTGATATCCTTGCTGCCGGTGGCGATATCGTCCTTCATCTTCAGGTAGCCGTGTTTTTCCGCGACCAGCTTCCTGCCCTTGTAGGCGTAGGCGATCTGGAACGGCGACTTGGTAATCGTGACGACGATGCCGGGTGTGGCATATTCGACGCTGTTGGCTTTCGTGACCAGCGTGGTCTTGACTGCGGCCGGCGCCAGCACCACCGCATGCGATGCCGGGTCGGCCTGCTCACCCTTGGGCACGAAGGTGGTTTCGACGATGGCGGCGGAGTAGGGCTTGATCAGGTAGCTGCCGTCGCTGGTGTGGACTTCCAGCTGGCCGTCGCGGCGGGTGGCGCTGTCGAATTTGCGGTCGGCGTTCTGCGCGCTGGCTGCCTGGCTGACTACAATCAGCGGCAGTACGGCCGCCAGTGTGGCGATGGAGTTGCTTTTCATGAAAGTATGCGGTCTCGGTGGTTGTTATGATTTTGTTGTTTGGCTACATTTGACTACAAAATTCGGTCCCTGGGATGGCCTTAAGCCTTTATTTTACTAGGTAATTCTTTCAATTGACACTGATGGGGTGCCGTGTTATTTTGCTACAAATTCAAATAATCGGGGACCCGCAGCATGCAACCATCCAGCAGCAAGCCCATACTGTCGTTCTGGCAGTTATGGAATATGAGCTTCGGCTTTTTCGGCATTCAATTCGGCTTCGCGCTGCAAAACGCCAACACCAGCCGCATCTTCTCCACGCTGGGCGCCAATCCCGACGACTTGTCATTGTTCTGGCTCGCGGCGCCGGTCACCGGCCTGCTGGTGCAGCCCATCATCGGCTATTTGAGCGACAACACCTGGCACCCGACCTGGGGCCGCCGTCGTCCGTTCTTCTTCGTCGGCGCCTTGCTGGCGTCGATCGCGCTGTTCCTGATGCCCAATTCCACCGCGCTGTGGATGGCCGTCGCCGTACTGTGGCTGATGGACGGTGCCATCAACGTGTCGATGGAGCCTTTCCGCGCCTTCGTCGGCGATAAGCTGGGGCCATCGCAGCAGACTGCCGGCTTCGCGATGCAGACCTTCTTCATCGGCTGGGGCGCGGTGATCGCCTCGCTGCTGCCGACCATCTTCGCCGATGTCCTCGGCGTCAGCAACGTGCCGGTCAACGGCGCCATCCCCGACACCGTGCGCTATTCGTTCTACGCCGGCGGCGCCATCTACATGCTGGCCGTGCTGTGGACCGTGGTCACCGTCAAGGAAACGCCGCCGGACGACCTGGCCGCGTTCCGCGCCGAGCAGCAGCGCAGCAAGGGCCTGGGCCACGCCTTCGCCGAGATCCTCGGCGGCTTCACCAAGATGCCGAAGACCATGGTGCAGCTGGCGGCCGTGCAGTTCTTCGCCTGGATTGCGCTGTTCGCGATGTGGATCTACACCACCTCCGCCATCGGCGAAAACGTGTTCGGCACCACCGACGCGCAATCGGCCGCGTTCCAGGAGGCGGGCAACCGCGTCGGCGTGATGTTCGCCGTGTACAGCGGCGTGGCGGCGCTGGCCGCGTTCATCCTGCCCGTCCTCGCGCGCAAGACCAGCCGCAAGTTCGTGCACATGAGCTGCCTGCTGATCGGCGGCGTCAGCCTGTTCAGCATCTACGCCATCCACGACCTGAGCATGTTGTACCTGCCGATGATCGGCGTGGGCGTCGCCTGGGCGTCGATCCTGACCATGCCGTACGCGATCCTGGCCGGCGCGCTGCCGGCCAAAAGGATGGGCTACTACATGGGCGTGTTCAACTTCTTCATCGTCATTCCGCAAATCGTCAGCGGCGTGCTGCTGGGGTTTGTGACCAAACACTGGTTCATGGGCCATACCGTCAAGACCCTGATGCTGGGCGGCGTGTGCATGGTGGTGGCGGGCGTGTTGACGCTGGCCGTGCGCGATAACGCAGAACCGGCCGGCCATTGATGTAATATTGTTCGTGAGACAAGTTACTTGTGCGACGCGATTTTGCCGGAACAGGTAAAACCGTTGCAGTAAATCTGTCACCACCCTACGCGGAGCGAACATGAGCATTCAGACGGTCAACACCAAATCCTTCCCTGGCCAGCGGCCGGGGACTTCCGGCCTGCGGAAAAAAGTCACGGTCTTCCAGCAGCCGCACTATCTCGAAAACTTCGTGCAAAGCGTGTTCGACACGCTGGGCGACTGCGCCGGCAAGACGCTGGTGCTGGGCGGCGACGGCCGCTTCCACAACCGCGACGCCGTGCAGACCATCCTGCGCATGGCCGCCGCCCACGGCTACGCCAAGGTACTGGTCGGGCAGGGCGGCATCCTGTCGACACCGGCCGTGAGCTGCGTGATCCGCAAGCATGGCGCGCTGGGCGGCATCGTGCTGTCGGCCAGCCATAACCCGGGCGGACCGGATGGCGACTTCGGCATCAAGTACAACATCGCCAACGGCGGCCCGGCGCCGGAAAGCGTGACCGAGGCGATCCACCAGCGCACCGAGACCATCACCGAATACCGCATCAGCGACGCCGCCGCCGTCGACCTCAATCGCATCGGCGTTACGCGCATCGAGCAGATGGAGGTCGAAGTGATCGATTCCGTCGCCGACTATGCGGAACTGATGCAGAAGCTGTTCGACTTCGAGGCGATCCGCGCGCTGTTCGGCGGCGGCTTCCGCATGTGCTTCGACGGCATGCACGCGGTCTCCGGTCCGTATGCCAGGGCCATCCTCGAAGGCATGCTGGGCGCGCCGGCCGGCACCGTCATCAACGGCGTGCCGCTGGAGGACTTCGGCGGCCACCATCCGGACCCGAACCCCGTCAACGCCGCCGAGCTGATCGCCATCATGGCCGCCGACGATGCGCCGGACTTCGGCGCCGCATCCGACGGCGACGGCGACCGCAACATGATCGTCGGCCGCAAGTTCGACGTCACGCCGTCGGACAGCCTGGCCGTGCTGGCCGCGAATGCGACCGTGGCGCCGGGCTACCGCGACGGCCTGAAAGGCATCGCCCGTTCGATGCCGACCTCGCAGGCGGCCGACCGCGTGGCCGAGGCGCTGGGCATCCCCGCCTACGAAACGCCGACCGGCTGGAAGTTCTTCGGCACGCTGCTGGACGCCGGCAAGGCCACGCTGTGCGGCGAAGAAAGCTACGGCACCGGCTCCGACCATATCCGCGAGAAGGACGGCCTGTGGGCGGTGCTGTTCTGGCTTAACCTGCTGGCCGCCAGCGGCAAGTCGGTCGAGCAGCTGGTGGGCGAACACTGGGCGCGCTTCGGTCGCAACTACTATTCGCGTCACGACTACGAGGCGGTGGAAACCAACGCCGCCAATGAGCTGATGGCTTCCCTGCGCATCAAGCTGGCCACGCTGCCGGGGCAGGACCTGGGCCATTACGTGGTCGCCCTGGCCGACGATTTCGAATACACCGATCCGGTCGACGGCTCGGTGGCCCGGCAGCAGGGCATACGCATCGTCATGACCAACGGTTCGCGCATCGTGTTCCGCCTGTCCGGCACCGGCACCGAAGGGGCGACCTTGCGCGTCTATCTGGAACGCTACGAAGCCGATCCAACTTATCACCATTTGCCGACGCAGCAGGCCTTGGCGGCGTTGATACTGATCGCCGAGCAGGTCGGCGGCATAACCGGATGGACCGGACGAGCGCGTCCGACCGTCACCACATAAAACCATAAGGACGACAGCATGAAATTGACTCCCCTCGCAATGACTCTGGCACTGGCGCTCGGCGCCGCGTATTCCCCGGCGATGGCGGCCAAGCCGCCCGCCACCGCGCCGGCGGCCAAGCCATTCCTGTGGGAGAACGCCACCGTCTATTTCCTGCTGACCGACCGCTTCAACAACGCCTTTACCGGCAACGACCTGGCCTACGGCCGCAAGGCGGACGCGGGTCCGCTGCGCGGCTTCATGGGCGGCGACCTGGCCGGCATCACCAGCAAGATCAACGAAGGCTATTTCGACAGCCTTGGCGTGACGGCGATCTGGCTTACGCCGCCGGTGGAGCAGATCCACGAGGGCACCGATGAAGGCACCGGCAAGTCCTACGGCTTCCACGGCTACTGGGCCAAGGATTTCACCACCGTCGACGCCAACCTGGGCACGGAAAACGACTTCCGCAATTTCGTCGAAGCCGCGCACGCGCACGGCATCCGCGTGTTGCTGGACGTGGTGATGAACCAGACCGGACCGGTAACGGAGACCGACTACGTATGGCCGGACGACTGGGTCCGCACCGGACCGCAGTGCACCTACAAGGACGCGAAGACCTCCATCGAGTGCACGCTGGTGAAGAACCTGCCGGACTTCCGCACCGACAGCGACACGCCGGTGGAGCTGCCGGAAAACCTGGCGGCGAAGTGGCAGCGCGAAGGCCGCTTCGAGCGCGAAGTGAAAGAGCTGAACGAGTTCTTCGCCCGCACCGGCTATCCGCGCGCACCGCGCTACTATCTGATGAAATGGCATACGGACTGGATACGCAAATACGGCGTCGACGGCTTCCGCGCAGACACCGTCAAGCACGTCGAGGCCAAGGTCTGGAAGGAGCTGCGCACCGTGGCCGACGCGGCCTTCGACGACTGGAAGCGCGCCAATCCGGACAAGAAACTCGGCGACGACAAGTTCTACATGACGGCGGAAGTCTTCAACTACAACATCGCGCAAGGCCAGATGTTCGACCTGGGCGGCGGGCAGGCCTTCAATTACTACCAGAACGGCTTCAACAGCCTGATTAATTTCGGACTGGTGTACGACGCGGAGAAGGACTACGAATCGCTGTTCAGCGCCTATTCGAAGCAGTTGCATGGCGGCGCGCTGGACGGCTACTCGGTGCTGAACTACCTGGACTCGCACGACTTCGACAAGCCGTTCGACGCGTCGCGCAAAAAGCCTTTTGAAAGCGCCAACAAGCTGCTGCTGGCGCCGGGCGCCGCGCAGATCTACTACGGCGACGAAACCGCGCGCAAGCTGGACGTGGCCGAGGCGGTGGGCGACGCCAAGCTGCGTTCCTTCATGAACTGGGATGAGCTGGAGCGCAACGTCGAACGCGACGGCTACAAGATCGCCGAGGTGCGCGCGCACTGGGCCAGGATCGGCTTGTTCCGCAAGGCGCACGTGGCGGTCGGCGCCGGCGTGCACCAGCAGCTGCAGGCCAAGCCTTATGTCTTCAAGCGCACATACGACCAGGGCGCCCTGCACGACAAGGTGGTGGTCGCGCTGGACCTGCCGACCGACAAGCCGGCGAAGATCGACCTGCACGGCGTGTTCGCCAACGGCCAGAAGGTGAAGGACTACTACTCCGGCAAGACTGCGGTGGTCAAAGGCGGCGGCGTCACATTTGGAACGCGTAATGCGACGGTGCTGATCGGCCAGGAGTAATGGCGGGAGCGGAAGAGGCGCACCAGCCGGTTAACTCTTCCGCCTCCATCGGCCGGGCGAACAAGTAGCCCTGCGCTTCGTCGCAACCTGCCAGTGTCAGGAAGGTGCGCACCTCGTCGAACTCCACGCCTTCGGCAACCACGCGCAGGCCGAGATCCTGCGACAAGGTGATCATGGTGGCCACCAGCGCCTGCTTGCGCGTGTCGTCCTCCAGGCCGATGATGAACGACTGGTCGATCTTGACCACGTCGGCCGGCATGCGCTGCAGATACGACAGGCTGCTGTAGCCGGTGCCGAAGTCGTCGATCGCCAGCCGCACGCCGGTGGCGGCGATGGCCTCCAGCATCGCGTGGGCCTTGACCGGCTGCGCCATGATGGCGCTTTCGGTGATCTCCAGCTCCATGCAGGCGGCCTCCAGGCCATGCTGCAGCAAGCCCGCTTCCAACGCGGTGGCGAAATCCGGTTCCAGCAGATTGGCCGCCGACACGTTCACCGACAGCTGCAATATCAAGCCCTGGTCGCGCCACAGCCGCTGCTGGCGCATCGCCGACGCCAGCACCCAGGCGGTGGCGGCCTGCGCCATGCCGGAGCGCTCGATCACCGGTATGAATTCCGCCGGCCCCACCGCGCCGAGCGTCGGATGCTGCCAACGCAGCAACGCTTCGGCGCCGGTGCACATGCCGGTGATCAGGTCGATGCGCGGCTGGAACACCAGCCGCAGCTGGCCGGGGCTTTCCAGCGCCGCGCCGAAATCGTTGAGCAGGGCAAAGCGCCGGCGGTAGCGCGCATCCTCCGCTTCCGAATACACCGCGATATGGGTGGGCGTGTCGATCGCGTCCTGCGCCGCGCTCTGCGCCTGGCGCAGCACGCTGAGGCAATCGGAGGCGCCCACTTCGAACGGCGCCACGCCGACCGTGGGCGTGGCCACGTAGCGCGATTTGGCGATGCACTGTGCCTGGGCGATTTTCTGCTCCAGCAGCGGCACATAGGTGGCGACCGTCGCGCCGGGCGGCGCGATCAGCGCGAACTGGGTGCTCGACACCTGGTACACGATGCGGCCCGCACCCGCCATCGCGCGCAGCCAGCACGCGGCGTCGGTCACCAGTTCGTCGAGATAGGAGGGACTCATCGCGCGCGCCGCATGGCCCAGCTGGTCGGGCGTCGACAGGTTGATCAGCACCGCCAGCCGCTGTTCGCCGGCCGGGCGGTCGTACTGCAGGTCCTGGAAGTCTTCCATGAACTGGTTGCGGTTCGGCAGGCCGCTGAGCGGATCGATGCGGCCCAGCGCGTGCTGCAGTTCGATCTGCGACATGATCATGCTGGCCAGATCGCACAAGGCGCTGATCTCGTCGGGCGTGGTCTGGCGCGGCTGCATGCCCAGCACGCACATCGCGCCCAGGCAGTGGCCGTCGGCGGTGGTCAGCGGCGCGCCGGCGTAGTAGCGGACGCCGCTGGCGGCCAGCGGGCTGTCGCGAAAATATTCGTCTTCCAGCAGGTCGGGGACCACCAGCAGGTCGCCGCTGTCGGCCACGCTGCCGCAGGGGGCGCGCATGCGCGGGATGGCGGTGTGCTCGACGCCCACGCGCGACTTGAACCACTGGCGGTTGGCGTCGGTCAGCGACACGGCGGCGATCGGCAGGTCGAACAGCCGGGCCGCCATGCGCGTGATGCGGTCGAAGGCTTCGCTGGGCGGCGTGTCCAGCAGGTTCAATTTATTGAGCGCGTCCATGCGGCGTGCTTCGGCGAGTGTGCAAGAAATAGTCATGATCTGGTCTTTGCGTGGTAACGCGGTTCTCTGACAAGGGCTATTCAATGCGGGACTGGGCACTGGAGGACTGCAGCGGGAGCGGGGTGGGGCTCCCGGGGCGCAACTTATGATTTAAATTGCCGAAAGGAAAAACATAGCATAGCACGGTCTCCGGTTCATTGCTCGATCACAATTGACTAGTGTTGCGGATCGGCCGACAGGGAGTATGGCGCGTCGGCGGCAGAGGTGGAGCGGCGGATATTGGGCTTTTCAGCCATGTCAAAATCCAGGATTGCGCCTTGCATCAAGCTAGTATGGTCCAGCCAATTCCTCGAATAAGGCTTGCCGTTGACCTTGAGCGCGTTCACATAGCGCTTGCTGTCGCTGTTGGCCGGCGCGTTGATGACCACCGTCTTGCCGTTCTCGAGCTTCAGCGTGACCTTCTTGAACAGCGGGGCGCCGACCACGTATTGCGGCACCGCCGGCGTGACCGGATAAAAGCCCAGCGCCGAGAACACATACCAGGCCGAGGTCTGGCCGTTGTCCTCGTCGCCGCAGTAGCCGTCCGGCGTGGCCTTGTACAGGCGGTTCATCGCCTCCCGCACCCAGTACTGGGTCTTCCACGGGGCGCCGGCGTAATCGTACAGGTAGATCATGTGCTGGATGGGCTGGTTGCCGTGTGCGTACTGCCCCATGTTCGCGATCTGCATTTCGCGGATCTCGTGGATCACTTCACCGTAATAGCTTTCATCGAAAGTCGGCGGCAGCGTGAAGACCTGATCGAGCTTGGCGACGAACTTGTCGCGGCCGCCCATCAGGTCCATCAGCCCGTTCACGTCCTGGAACACGGACCAGGTGTAGTGCCAGCTGTTCCCCTCGGTGAAAGCGTCGCCCCATTTGTATGGATTGAACGGCGACTGGAAGCTGCCGTCCCGGTTCTTGCCGCGCATGAGGCCAGTCTCCGGATCGAACAGCTTCTTGTAGTTCATCGCGCGCTGCCTGTAGATGCCGATCTCCGATTGCGGCTTGCCGAGCGCCTTGCCCAGCTGGTAGATGGCGAAATCGTCGTACGCGTATTCGAGCGTGCGCGCGGCGTTCTCGTCGATCTTGACGTCGTAGGGCACGTAGCCCAACTCGTTGTAGTACTTGACGCCTGCGCGGCCGACGGCAGTCATCGGGCCTTCGTTGTCGGCGCCGTGCTTCAGCGCTTGCCACAGCGTGTCGATGTCGTAGTCGCGCAGGCCCTTGACGTAGGCCTCGGCCACCACCGACGCCGAGTTATTGCCGATCATGACATTGGCCAGGCCTGGACTGGACCACTCGGGCAGCCAGCCGCCTTCCTTGTAGTCGTTGACCAGGCCCGCCTGCATCTCGCGATTGATCGACGGGTACATCAGGTTCAGGAACGGATACAGCGCGCGGAAGGTGTCCCAGAAGCCGGTGCCGGCAAACATATAGCCGGGCAGGACCTGGCCGTTGTAGGGACTCCAGTGGACGATCTGGTTGTTCGCACCGATCTCGTACAGCTTGTTCGGGAAGAACAGCATGCGATACAGGCTGGAATAGAAGGTGCGCGTCTGGTCGACGCTGCCGCCTTCGACGCTGATACGGCTCAGCGTCTTGTTCCAGACGTCCTTGCCCTTTTGCGCGGTGGTGTCGAAGCTGTCGGCGGCCAGTTCGCGCTTCAGGTTCAGTTCCGCCTGTTCCGCGCTGATGAAGGAGGAGGCCACGCGCATGCCGACCTTCTCGCCTTTTTCGGTCTTGAAGCCGAGCACCGCGCCGCTATGGTCGCTGGCCAGCTCCATCATGTCGCCAGCCAGCTTGTCGCCGCTCCAGATGCGGGTGGAGGCGAATGGTTTGTCGAAGGTGATGACAAACCAGTTCTTGAAGTTCTTCGGCAGCGGGCCGCGCGCGTAGCGCGTGCTGTAGCCGATCACCTTGCGCTCGGCCGGGATCACCTTGATGTACGAGCCTTTGTCGTAGGCGTCCACCACCACCCAGGCTTCGTCTGTCTTGGGGAAGGTGAAGCGGAACTGCGCGGCGCGTTCGGTCGGCGCGATTTCGGTGGTCACATCGGCGTCGCCAGGTAGACGCTGTAGTAGTAAGGCTTGGCCACTTCGGCCTTGTGCGAGAACCAGCTGGCGCGGTCGTCCTGTGTGAATCTGAGCTTGCCGGTGACAGGCATGATGGCGAACTGGCCGTAGTCGTTCATCCACGGCGACGGCTGGTGCGTCTGCTTGAAGCCGCGGATCTTGTCGGCGTCGTAGGTGTAGGCCCAGCCATTTCCCATCTTGCCGGTCTGCGGCGTCCAGAAGTTCATCCCCCACGGCAGCGCGATGGTCGGGTAGGTGTTGCCGTTCGAGAGTTCCGGCTTGCTGGCGGTGCCCATCAGGGGATTGATCCATTCGACGGGATCGCCAATTGGCGCAGCGTACGCGGATAACGCTAACAATAAAGCTGGCAGAGCGAGTAGCTGTTTCATAGGCCTATTGCGCGGTGATGGTGACGGTGGATGGTGTGCTGTCAAGCGTGCCGTCGTTGACGATCAGCGTGGCGGCGTAGGTACCGGGCAGGTCGGCAAAGAAGGTAGGCGTGGCGACGTGATAGTTCAGCAGCGTCGCGGTGCTGCCCGCCGGTTTGGTCAGCGTCCACGAATAACCGAGGATGTCCTTGTCCGCATCGGTGCCGCTGCCGGCCAGCTTGACCGAGCTGCCCGCCGGGACGGTTTGTGCCGGGCCGGCGATGGCCACCGGCGCGTGATTGGCCGGTGTGGTGTAGTCGCCTCCGCCGCCGCAGGCGCCCAAGGCGAGGAGGAGTAGCGCGGCGGGGAGGCGGTTCATCATGATCTCTTTCCGGATCCATAGGGAGCCGAAAAGATAGCATGGTCTTTCCTACTTTTCCACGAAGACCACGGCGCTGCGTGGCGGAATTGCAAACGTGCCGGAGGCCTTGTCGTATTTGGCTTCCAAGGCCACGCGTTTGTCCGCTGCGGCCATGCTGGTGTGGACGGGATGCAGCTGGTAGCGGCGGTTTTTCTCTTCCGCCACGGTGACGCGTTGCGCGACTTTGTCGACGTTGATCAGGTAGGTGATGGACTTGAAATTGGCTCCGGCATAGCCGGCGCCGTCGAGGTGCGCGACGATCACTGTCGGCACCTGGCCGCTGCCGGTGTTGTGGAAGCGCAGGCGCTGCTTGATGTCGGCGGCGGTGCGCAGGCGGAACAGCGTGCTGCTGGAGCGGATCGCCAGCAGGTCGCGGAAGGCGTCGCGCGCGTAGGCGATGTCTTTCGGCGACGGCTTGATGGCGGCGTTGCGCAGCAGCGGTTTGATGAGGGCGTAGTCCTTGCCGTTGTCTTCCTCGCGCGGCACGCCGATGCCGTAGTAGTTGTCCTGGTAGCTCCAGTCCAGGCGGT
Organism: Duganella hordei; assembly: GCF_040369125.1. NCBI lineage: Bacteria > Pseudomonadati > Pseudomonadota > Betaproteobacteria > Burkholderiales > Oxalobacteraceae > Duganella > Duganella hordei. Next base: position 232,581 of record NZ_BPWI01000008.1, on the reverse strand, counting down.
TGAACCAGTCGCCCGACTCGAAGCTGTTGCGGTCCAGCGATTTGGAACGCAGGATGTCGAAGCCGGCATGGAAGTAAGCCACACCCTGGCTGAAGGCGTTGATGGCGGCGCCCAGCATCTGCACCTGCGCGCGCTCGGCGCTGGTGGTGGCCAGCGGCAGCTTGAAGACATTGATGTCGAACAGCGTCTGGTTGTCGTGGTTCTCGACGTAGTTGACCACTTCGCCCGGTTCGCTGGCGTAGCCGGCCGGCTGGTTGCCGCCGTAGACGATGTCCTGCAGCGCGACGGTGCGGTCATCGGCGATGGTCAACGGGTAGCTGCGGATCGAGCCGGCCAGGCCCACCTTGACCAGGTCGGCCGCGTGCAGCAGGTCGGCGGCGGGGCGGACGCCGGCTTGCGCATTGGCGTCGTACACCAGGCCATTGATGTAGCCCTGTTGCGTGATCATCTGCACGCCGCTGTCGCCCGCGCCGCCGCCGCGCACCGCATCGCGCCCGCGGTCGCTGAAGGTGCCGATGCCGCTGCCGTTCAGCGACAGCTGCGAGGCCTGGACGAAGCGCGCGCCGTCGGCCACTTCGCCGAAGTTCCAGCCTTCGCCGATCAGGTTGACGTGGCGGCCGGTGGCGCGGTCGGCGCGGGCCTGCAGTTGCTCCATCGCGGCGCGCGGCTGGTGGCCCATCAGGTCGAAGCGGAACGAGTCGATCTTGTATTGAACGGCCCACTGTTCGACCGAATCGATCATCAGCTTGGCCATCATCAGGTTTTCGGTGGCGGTGTTGTCGCAGCAGGTCGAGCGTTCGACCTCGCCTTTGGCGTTCAGCCGGTGGTAGTAGCCGGGCACCACGCGGTCCAGCACGGATTTCTCGTGCTGGCCGGCGATGAAGGTATGGTTGTAGACCACGTCCATGCCGACGCGCAGGCCGGTCTTGTGCAGCGCCTGCACCATCTGGCGGAATTCGACGATGCGTTTGGCGCCGTCGGAGGGATCGGTGGCGTAGCTGCCTTCGGGGGCGTTGTAGTGGTACGGATCGTAGCCCCAGTTGTAGCAGTCGGCGGACTGGGTTTTTGCGACCAGCGCCTGCTGCTCCTCGCCGTCCGGTTTCAGGCCGGGCAGGGTGGCAACGTCCGGCACGGCGCAGCCTTGCTCCGGCACGCTGCCGATGTCGAACACCGGCAGCAGGTGGATGTCGGTCATGCCGGCTTTGCTGAGCGCTGCCAGGTGCTTCATGCCGTTGGAGCCGGCCTCGGTGAAGGCCGCGTACTTGCCGCGGTGCGCGGCGCTGACGGTGCTGTCGTTGATCGAGAAGTCGCGCACGTGCAGTTCGTAGACTGTCATGTCGGGTTGGGCGGCGACTTTTTTCGGCGCCGGCGTCTTGTCCCAACCGGCGGGCTTCAGGCGGGCGGCGTTCAGGTCGGCGATGTAGCTGCGCCTGGAATCGGTGGTCAGGCTGATCGAGTAGGGATCGGTGACGAGGTTGCGCACCAGGCCTGCTGACGGCGCGACGACGTCCACAAGGTATTGGTAGTAGTGGCCGGACTGGTTGCCAGGCAGCCGCGCGGACCAGATGCCGGTGGCGTCGTCGCGTTGCATGGCGGTGATGGCGCTGGCCTTGCCGGAGCCGCTGGCGTAGGTGCACAGCGCTACGCGCTGCGCGGTTGGCGCCCAAAGTTTGAAGCCGGTCGCCGCGCCGACCGTCACGCCGAGATCGCGCGCATTGGCGGCGCCAGCATACAGGTCGTCCAGCGCGCCGGCGATTTGCAGCGTAGTGGCATCGCGCACGGTGCCGTCGTCGGCCTCGTGTACCAGCATCACCTGCCGCGTCAGCACGCCGCCGAGGCGCGCTCCGTCGGCAGGCGCCAGTGCCAGCACCGTGCCATTGCCGACAAATTTGAAGCGCTGCGCGGCATCCGCCGGCAAGCTGCCATCGAAGCGTACCAACGCCAGCGAGCCGTCCGCACCGGACACGCGTGCACCGGGCGTCGCATGCAGCGATGCGGAAGACGAGTAATAGAGTTTGAAAGCGCCACCGGCGGCATCGGCGCCCGGCCACTTGATCAACTGGCGATTGAGCCAGTAGGCGCGCGCGTCGGCGGCGGAGGCCTGCCGCAGGACGGTGGCAAACGGCCCGTCGCAGGCATCCAGCGTCGGCCCGGCGGGCGGATTGGCGGCCGCAGCGGCCAGACAGCTCAGCGCGAGCGCGCCGCCAATAGAAATTCCAGCAATCCGATTCCCCGCCATGTGCCGCCTCCAAAACTATAGATTTAGGTAGTGTGGCTACAAAAAACCAGCAAATACCCTTGAATTTGCCGGTTATGGTAATCCAAAATCTGTAGTTTTGATACTTTGACCTACGACTTATCCTTCGCGGTAGCTGGGTAACACAAGTTTGCGGCGCCTTCGCTGCGGTAGTTGTCCACCATCTTGTAGCGCAATGCGTACAGCGCGAAGATGGCCGCGACCAGCAGCGCGAAGGCGGCGAAGAAGAACATCTGGAAGCCGATCAGACTCACGCCGCTGCCGGCGATGTAGGCGCTGACAGCCTCGTTCTTCACGCCGGCGTTCACGATCAGCACCCACAGGTTGCCGATGGTGACAGCCAGGTACCAGAAGCTCAGGATGATGCCCTTCATCGACGCCGGCGCCTGGCTGTACGCGAACTCCAGGCCCGTGGCCGAAACCAGCACCTCGCCCAAAGTCAGCAGCGCATACGGCAGCAGCTGCCACAGGATGGACACCTTGTCGCCGCCATCCATCTTCAGCTGGATCATGCCGATCACCACCCAGGCCAGCGCCGACAGCGCGATGCCCATGCCCATGCGGCGCAGCGGCGTCGGCGTGATGCCGATGAGGCGCATGATCGGGAACAGCGCCAGGTTGTTGAACGGGATCAGCAGCATCACCAGGATAGGATTGACCGCCTGCATCTGCGCCGGCAGCAGCTTGAATTCCCAGCCGAAGATCGACAGCAGCGGGCTGTCCATCGAATTGGCCTGGACGATCCAGGTCGAGGCCTTCTGGTCGAACAGCGACCAGAACGGCGTGATCATCGCAAACACGATCAGGATGCGCAGCACCGCGCGCACGCCTTCAACCGCTTCATCGGTATGCAGTCCGCGCGCGCGGTCCAGCTGCAGCGACACGCCGATGCCGCCAAACGCCAGCAGCAGCACCAGCGCCGTGCAGGCGGCGATGACGAAGCCCCATTGCGGCGTCATGACCAGCGCCGCGACCGCGCCCAGCGCGCCGACGCCGGCGATCAGCAGGCCCGGGTTCGACCGGCCCGGCACCTTGGTCATCAAGGCGGTGCGCGCCACGCTGCTGAAGGAGTCCGGATTCGGCGCGGCCGGCGGCACGTGCACGTATTTGCGCTTGCCGAGCCAGAACACCAGCGTGGCGATCGCCATCAGCACGCCGGGAATGCCGAAGGCCACGGCCGGGCCGTAGTCGCGCAGGAACACCGGCATCAGCAGCGAGGCGAAGAAGGAGCCGAAGTTGATGATCCAGTAGAAGGCGTCGAACACTACCTTGGCGCGGTTCTTGTTGGTCTGGTCGAACTGGTCGCCGACGAAGGCCACCACCAGCGGCTTGATGCCGCCCGAGCCGAAGGCGATCAGGAACAGGCCGAAATAGAAGCCCTTGAGGTTGTCCTCGAAGATGGCCAGGCAGGCGTGGCCGGCCACGTAGATCAAACTGAACCAGAACACCGTGTTGTACTTGCCAAACCAGCGGTCGGCTAGCCAGCCGCCCAGCAGCGGGAAGAAATAGACGCCGATGACGAAGGTGTGGAACACGTGCTTGGCCTCGCTGGCGCGGTCTGCCAGCGGCACGAACAGCAGCAGGGTGCTGAGCAGGAAGGGCGTCAGGATGTTGCGCATGCCGTAGAAGCTGAAACGTTCGCAGCCTTCGTTGGCGATGATGTATGGAATTTGCCGGGGCATCGGCCCGTTGCCGGTGTTGCTCACTATTTTCTCTCCCAATTTTGTGTAGTTTGACTACTATTTTTACCTGACGATTTTTTATAAAAATACGTAAGATATTGATTTTTATGGATTAATCGTGTTAATCCGCAAGAGCCTCATGGATTGAAAATTCCATATTCGTGATGTATATTGTCTACAAACCTATATCCAGTTTTGCCAACCCCGGATTTTCTTATGACTAAACAACTTACACAAGTCTCCCCGCACGCCCAGGACTGGTACCGCGAAGCGATCATCTACCAGGTTTACCCGCGCAGCTTCAACGATACCAACGGTGACGGCATCGGCGATATACCTGGTATTACGGCAAAGCTGGACTATATCGCATCGCTGGGCGTGGACATCGTCTGGATCTCGCCTTATTTCAAGTCGCCGATGAAGGACTTCGGCTACGACATTTCCGACTACTGCGACGTCGATCCGATGTTCGGCACCTTGGCCGATTTCGACGCGATGATCGCCAGGGCGCACAGCCTGGGGCTGAAGATCATGATCGACCAGGTGATGGCGCACACGGCCGAAGAGCATCCGTGGTTCAAGGAGAGCCGTTCCAGCCGCGACAATCCCAAGGCCGACTGGTATGTGTGGTCCGATCCCGCGCCGGACGGCAATCCGCCGAACAACTGGATGTCGGTATTCGGCGGTTCCTCGTGGCAGTGGGATACCCGCCGTCGTCAATACTATTTACACAATTTTCTGGTCAGCCAGCCGCAGGTCAATTTCCACAATCCGCAAGTGCAGCAGGCGCACCTGGACGCGCTGCGCTTCTGGCTGGAGCGCGGCGTCGACGGCATCCGCCTGGACGCCTCCAACTTCCACTTCCACGATCTGGAGTTGCGCAGCAATCCGCCGGCCACCAACCGCGACACGGCCACCGTGTCGGACGTGAACCCGTACGGCATGCAGGCGCACATCTACGACAAGAGCCGTCCGGAGAACCTGCCGTTCCTGCAGAAGCTGCGCGCGCTGCTGAACGAATACAAGGCGGTCGCCATCGGCGAAGTGGGCGCCGACGATTCGCTGGCCGTGATGGCCGAGTACACGGCCGACGGCGACAAGCTGCACATGGCCTACAGCTTCAACCTGCTGGTGCCGACCTGCTCCTCGCACTACATCCGCAAGCAGGTCGAGAATTTCGAGGCGCGCGTCAAGGGCGGCTGGGCTTCCTGGTCGGTCGGCAACCACGACGTGCAGCGCGTGGCGACCCGCTGGGGCGGCCCCGCGGCGCCGGTGGCCTTCGCCAAGATGATCCTGGCGATGCAGCTGTCGCTGAAAGGCACGCCGTGCCTGTACCAGGGCGACGAGCTGGCGTTTGCCGAAGCGGACGTGCCGTTCGAACTGCTGCAGGACCCGTACGGCGTCACCTTCTGGCCGGAGTTCAAGGGCCGCGACGGCTGCCGCACGCCGATGGCGTGGAGCGCCGAAGCGAACGGCGGCTTCACCAGCGGCAAGCCGTGGCTGCCGGTGTCGCCGGACCACATCGCCAAGGCGGCCTCGGTGCAGGAAGGCGATGCCGGATCGTCGCTGGAATTTACCCGCAAGTTCATCGCCTGGCGCCGCAAGCTGCCGCAGCTGACGCGCGGCGCGATCCAGTTCTTCGACACGCCGGAACCGGTGCTGGCGCTGCGCCGCGATGCGGAGGGCGAGCGCGGCATCATCGCCGTGTTCAACCTGGGCGCCGAGCCGGCCAGCTTCGCACTGCCGCAAGCGGTGGGCGCCGAGCAGATGGAAGGCTACGGCCTGCCGGGCACGGTGACCGACGGCCAGGTGCAGCTGCCGGCCTTCGGCGCGTGGTTTGGCTACGCCAGATAAAGGAAGGGAGCGCCACGTTTTCGCATCGTTTCCTTCTTAACATTACGTATTTCGGGTATGCTTCCGCCAACTGTTTTGACTGAATCGACGATGAAACAAGCTGAAGTGGATCAAAAACTGAATCGCACCGCCTTTGCCGACGGCCCGCGCCTGCTGGCCGACATCGGCGCCACCCACGCCCGCTTCGCGCTGCAGACCGCGCCCGGCGAGTTCCGTGCGGTGCGCGTGCTCAAGTGCGACGACTACACCGACATCGTGGCGATGCTGCGCTCCTATCTGTCGGATCATTCCGATATCACGCTGAACCACGCGGCGCTGGCGGTGGCCAACCCGGTCAGCGGCGACCACGTGCGCATGACCAACCGCGACTGGGAATTTTCCACCGACGAAGTGCGCCGCGCCTTGGGCCTGCACACGCTGCTGGTGGTGAACGACTTTACCGCGCTGGCGATGTCGCTGCCGGGCCTGAAGCCGGCCGACCTGATGCAGGTGGGCGGCGGCAAGCCGGCGTCCAATTCGGTCATCGGCGTGCTGGGGCCGGGCACCGGCCTCGGCGTGTCGGGCGTGATCCCGACCGTCGACGGTTTCGTCACGCTCGGTTCGGAAGGCGGCCACACCAACTTCGCGCCGGCCGACGAGCGCGAATATTCGATCTTGCAGTACGCCTGGCAGACCTGGTCGCACGTGTCGACCGAGCGGCTGATTTCCGGCCCCGGCATGGAGATCATCTACCGCGCCATCGCCAAGCGCAACGGCCGCCAGGTGCGCGACCTGACGTCGCAGGAAATCATGGCCGGCGCGCTGACCGACAAGGATCCGCTGTGCCTGGAAGTGCTGGAATGCTTCTGCGCGATGCTGGGCGGCGCCACCGCCAACCTGGCCGTCACCTTGGGCGCGTTCGGCGGCATGTTCATCGGCGGCGGCATCGTGCCGCGCATGGGCGAGTGGTTCGCCTCGTCGCCGTTCCGCACCCGCTTTGAAGCCAAGGGACGCTTCACCAGCTACCTGTCCGAGATTCCGACTTACGTCATCACCACGCCGAACCCGGCGTTCTACGGTGTGGCGACCATCCTGTCCGAGCACTTGCGCGGACGCAGCGGCGCCAACACGCTGATGGAACGCGTCCAGCATCTGCAGCACGAGCTGACGCCGGCCGAGCAGCGCGTGGCGCAGCTGGTGCTGGAGCAGCCGCGCCTGGTGCTGAACGAACCGATCGCCGACATCGCGCGCCTGGCCGAGGTGAGTCAGCCGACCGTGATCCGCTTCTGTCGTTCGCTGGGCTTCCTCGGCCTGGCCGATTTCAAGCTGAAGTTCGCCAGCAGCCTGACCGGCGCGATTCCCGTGCGCCACAGCCAGGTGCGCGTCAGCGACAGCACGCACGACCTGAGCGCCAAGGTGATCGACAATACCGTTTCCGCGATTCTGAAATTCCGCGACCAGCTGGACGTGCGTTCGCTGGACAAGGCGATCGCGCTGGTGGCCAAGGCCAAGCGGGTCGAGTTCTACGCGATGGGCAATTCGCGCGTGGTGGCGCTGGACGGCCAGCACAAGTTCTTCCGCTTCCGCATTCCGACCTCGGCCTATGGCGACTCGCACCTGCTGACGTTGGCGGCGGAGCTGCTGAATCCGGGCGACGTGGTGATCGCGATTTCCAATTCGGGCAAGCTGCCAGATCTGCTGGCGGCGGTCGACGCGGCGCGCGCGGCGGGGGCGGACGTCATCGCCATCACGTCGAGCAATTCGCCGCTGGCCAAGAAGGCGACGGTCTGCCTGGCGGTCGACCACAGCGAGGACAGCACGACCTTCCTGTCGATGATTTCGCGCATCTTGCAGCTGCTGCTGATCGACATCCTGTCGGTCGGCATTTCGCTGGACACGCAGAACTCGCGCCTGGTGGTCGAACACAAATCCAGCGGCGACGCCGACAACCGCCGCCTGCTGATTTCCCACCTGGACAGTTAAAGCCGTCCGGACCGGGCAAAAAAGGCAGACCGCGCGGTCTGCCTTTTTTTTGCCTGTTACAAATTCCTGCTTGAACTCGTCCGCAAACAAGTTAAGATATGTCTTAATAAGTTATATCTTAACTTGTCATATCGAAGGAGAGACTCATGTTTGGATTTTTACATCATAAGCACCGTCCGCACGGCCCGCACGGCGACCATCACCACCATCGCGGCGGCGGCCGTGGCCGTGGTCCGAAAATGTTCGATGCCGGCGCCATGCGCTATATCGTGCTGCAGCTGATTTCCGAGAAGCCGCGCCACGGCTACGAGATCATCAAGGAGCTGGAGCAGCGCTCCGGCGGCGGCTACACGCCCAGCCCCGGCGCGATCTATCCGCTGCTGTCGATGCTGCTGGATATGGGCCACGTGGTCGCCACCGCCGACGGCAACAAGAAGCTGCACACCATCACGCCGGAGGGCGAGGCCTTCCTGGCCGAGAACCGCCAGTTTGTCGACGCCATCGTGGCGCGCATGAGCGATCCGGCCGAATCGCGCGACGACCTGCGCAACATCATGCATGAGCTGAAGCACGCGGTGATCGCCCAGGGCCTGGAAAACCACCCGAGCGCGGCCAAGCTGGAGCATATCCGTGCCATCCTGCGCCGCACCACCGCCGAGATCCTGGCGCTGGATTGACCCCGGAAGGGAAACAACAATATGCAATCAACCGTCCCTCCCGCTGTACCGCTGCCCGAGGCGCGCGAGCGCCTCGTGCTGTGGCTGCTGGCGCTGACGCAGTTCACCGTCATCATGGACTTCATGGTCATGATGCCGCTGGCGCCGCAGCTGATGCGCGCCTTCGCCATCGAACCGGCGGCCGTGTCCGGCGCCGTGTCGGCCTATGCCTGGTGCGCCGGCATCTCCGGCCTGCTGGCGTCGATGTACATCGACCGCTTCGACCGCAAGCGCCTGCTGCTGGCTATGTTCGCGCTGTTCACGCTGTCGAACCTGGCGTGCGCCGTCGCGCCCAACTTCCATGTGCTGGTGCTGTCGCGCGCCTTTGCCGGCCTGACCGGCGGCGTGCTGGCGTCCATCATCATGGCCATCATCGGCGACCTGATTCCGGCCCACCGCCGCGGCGCGGCCACCGGCATCGTCATGACCTCGTTCAGCCTGGCGGCCGTGGCCGGCGTGCCGACCGGCGTCATGCTGGCCGCGCACTACGGCTGGGCCTCGCCGTTCTACCTGCTGGTGCTGTTCTCGCTGCTGATCTGGTTCGGCGCCTGGCGCGTGCTGCCGTCGCTGGATGGCCACCTGGGCCGGCGCGTGCCGCTGGCCCAGGTGCTGCCCGACCTGATCGGCTTGTACAAGGTGCGCGGCCACCTGAAGGCTTTCCTGCTGTCGGGCGTGAACATGATGACGGGCATGATGGTGATTCCGTTTATTTCGCCTGTGCTGGTCAGTAACATCGGCGTGCAGCCGGCCGAGATCACCTTTGTCTACCTGGCCGGCGGCGTGGCGACCTTGTTCACGGCGCGCATGCTGGGCCGCTGGTCGGACCGGGTCGGGGCGCACAAGGTCTACCGCTACGTGGCGCTGTTCTCGATCCTGCCGCTGATGTTCATGACCCACATGCCGCAGATGCCGCTGTACGCGGTGATCCTGTTCTTCCCGTTCTTCATGACGGCTCTGTCCGGCCGCAACATTCCGATGCAGGCGCTGATGACGACGGTGCCGGAGCCGGCCAAACGGGGCGCCTTCCTCAGCGCCAATTCGGCGATCCAGCAGATCGGCAGCGGCGTCGGCGCGCTGGTGGGCGGCTTGTGGCTGCATACCGATGCTGCCGGGCATATCTCCGGCTACAGCCTGAACGGCTGGATCGCCGCAGGATTGACCTTGTTCTCGGTACTGTGGATAGGGCAGGTGGGAGGCGCAACGACGGCTGCCGCTGCGCCGGCCGGGGAGCGCCAGGCGGCCTAGTTGACTAGTTATCGATGCCGGTGCGCTTGGCGGGGTGTTTTTCGCGGCGCCAGCGCGCCAGGCTGATGACTTCGTCGGTGCTGGCGTCTTCCACCAGGATCTCTTCGTCGCTCGACGATACCAGGAAGCTTTCCCAGCGCTGGGCGGCTTCCGCGCTGTTTTCCACAAAGCTGAACTGCCAGTAGTTCTTGCCGTTCAGCTTGCGTGGGGCGGGGTCGTACTCGATCAGCGCCCCGTGCGATTTCCCACCCGAATTCTTCTCGACGATGGCCGACCAGGCTTGCAGTTCCGGCAAGGCCATCAGCGCGCTGGCGGCCTGCTCCTTGCTGCGCAGATGCTGCGGTTCCGCCGGCACCACCGGCGCCACATTGGCGGCGGCGGGAGCGCGCGGCGCCACGACGGCCTTGGCGCTGGCCGAGGCGGACGCGCTGGCGCTGGCCGGCACCTTGGCCGACGCCGGCATCACCTGCGACTCGGCCGGCGTGACGCTGGCGAAATACGCGGCCGCGCCCAGCAGCAGGGCGCCGGCAACGGCGCCTGCCAGGTACAGATTTCGGGGGGACGGGGTGCGAGATTCCATAGGGGGAGTTGCCTGGACTATTTTCTTGACGGCCATACTAAACCAAAGGCATCTATCGGGCAACTTTTCCCGGTGACTGGCTATATCATTTTTGTATTACTCCGGCGTGATAATTCATTGGAGTGGGGGCGGGCTTTTTCGTACCATCATGGCAGACAATCAAAGGATTCCGTCATAGTGGACAAAAACATACTGGCAATAGACTGGGGCACCAGCAACCGGCGCGCCTATCTGATCGATCAAACCGGCGCCTGCGTGGCCGAACACGAGGATGGCCAGGGCATGCTGGCGGTCGGCGGACAGCAGCATTTCAGCGCATCGCTGGCCGGGCTGCTCGCTGCCATGGGCATCGCCGCCGACGTGCCGGTGATTATGTCCGGCATGGTCGGCAGCGCCTCCGGCTGGCAGGAAGTCGGCTATCTCGACGCCTCGGTGCCGTTGCGGCAGCTGCCCGCGCACCTGGCGCCGGTCGCCGATCCCGACTGGGCCGGCCGCTGCCGCATCGTGCCCGGCTATTGCTATCGCAGCGGTTCGGACGTCGACGTCATGCGCGGCGAGGAAACGCAGCTGCTGGGCGCGGTCGCGCTGGGCCATCGCGACGGCTGGCTGGTGCTGCCCGGCACCCACAGCAAATGGGTGCTGCTGCGCGACGGCGTGATCCAGTCGCTGTCCACTTACATGACCGGCGAGCTGTTCGCCATGCTGTCGGCCGGCGGCACCTTGTCGTCCATGATGGGCGGCGACGCGGCCGATGCCGAAGGCTTTGCCATCGGCTTGAACCAGGCCGGCAGGAACGAACCGCTGTCGAACACGCTGTTCCGCGTGCGCGCCGGCGTGGTGTCGCGCTCCGCGCCGGCGCAGCAGGCGCCGGCCGTGGTCAGCGGCCTGCTGATCGGCGCCGAATTCGCCGCCGCGCGCGCGCAGGCCGGCGCCGGCGGCATCACCGTCATCGGCTCGCCGGCGCTGGCGGCCCGCTACGCCGTCGCCGCCGCGCATTTCGGCTTGCAGTGCGAGGTGCTCGACCCGCACCGGGTCTATTGCACCGCGATCTCCCAATTCCTCAAAGGTCCACAATGAACCAATCCCACCCCGCCACGCCTTTGGTCGCCATCCTGCGCGGCCTGGCGCCCGCCGAAGCTGCCGATGTCGGCAAGGTGCTGCACCAGGCCGGCTTCCGCGCGCTGGAAGTGCCGCTGAACCGCCCCGGCGCGATCGAGTGCATCGCCACGCTGGTCAAGCTGAACCTGGCCGATACGCTGGTCGGCGGCGGCACCATGCTGACCGTCGCCCACGTCGACGCGGTGCACGAGGCGGGCGGCCGCCTGCTGGTGTCGCCGAACTGCAATCCGGCTGTGATACGCCGCGCCGCCGATCTGGGCATGTATTGCGCTCCGGGCGTCGCCACGCCAACCGAGGCGTTTGCCGCGCTGGACGCCGGCGCCGACGCGCTCAAGCTGTTCCCCGCCGATATGGTCGGCCACGCAGGCCTGAAAGCCTTCAACAGCGTGGTGCCTGCCGGTACGCCGATGTGGCCGGTCGGAGGCATCACGCCCGACAACATGGAAGGCTGGGTGCGCGCCGGCGCCACCGGTTTCGGCATCGGCGGCCAGCTGTACACGCCGGGCACCACGCTCGACGAACTGGCGCAGCGCGCGGCGGCCTATGTCGCCAAGTGGCGTGCCTTGAAAGTATGATGCGGGATTCCAGACTCGGAGCAGAACTGATGAGCGAACAAGATGTGCAACCCGATGTGCAATGCCTGTGGGAAGCCAACGCGCAGCTGGGCGAAGGCCCGTTGTGGGTAGCGGAACAAAACCGCTTGTACTTTGTCGACCTGAAGAACCAGGCCCTGCATGCGCTGGACGTGGCAAGCGGCACGCGCCGCAGCTGGGCCATGCCGGACTACATCTGCTGGCTGGTCGCCCGCCGCGACGGCGACGGCTTCATGGCCGGCCTGCGCGACGGCATCGCCCGCGTGTGGCTGGAACCGGAACTGCGCATCGAATACCTGCACCGCCCATTCCCGGCCGGTAGCGGCCTGCGCATGAACGACGCCAAGGCCGACAGCGCCGGCCGCATCTGGGCAGGCTCCATGCACAACACCGATTACGCGCAGGCGATCGGCCTGCTGTTCCGCCTCGATGCCGACCTGTCTCTGACGGTGGCGGACGAGGGCTATCACATCTGCAACGGCCCGGCCTTCAGCAACGACGGCGCCACCATGTACCACACCGACAGCTACGAGGACCGCACCTACGCCTATCCGCTGGCGGCGGACGGCACGCTGGGCGCGCCGCGCCTGTGGCGCCAGTTCGGCGAAGGCGAGGGTTCGCCGGACGGCATGACGGTCGACAGCGAAGGCTGCGTGTGGATCGCGCAGTGGGGCGGTGGCCGCGTTTGCCGCTACTCGGCCGAGGGCGAGCTGCTGGCGACCATCCGCGTGCCGGTGCGCAATCCCGCCTCGTGCACCTTCGGCGGCGCCGACCTGAAGACCTTGTTCATCACCACTGCGCGTGAAGACAACACGCCGGAGCAGTTGCAGGAGTTTCCGCTGACCGGCGCGCTGTTCGCCGTGCAGGTCGAGGTGGCCGGCGTTCCCGCCGCGCGCTTCGGCTAGCGACGCGGTTTAACGCTTCAATTCCGAGCTTCAGTTTTTGACATGCCGCGCGACGCGGCGGGGGGAGGTGCGCACAGGCGGTTCGCAGCGAGTGTCATTCAAACCATAAAAACACTGGAGACTACATGAAACTCAAGAATTTGCTGTTCGCATTTTTCGGCCTGGCGTTGAGCGCGGCCGCGTACTCGGCCACCTTCGCCAACGGCGCCGACGTGGGCTGGGTCAGCCAGCAGGAGTCCAGCGGCTACTCGTTTTATAACAGCAGCGGCGTGAAGACCGATCCGTTTGTGCTGCTGAAAAACCTGCAGGTCAATGCGATCCGGCTGCGCGTGTGGGTCAACCCGAGCGTCGGCTGGAACGACGGCGCCGACGTGCTGTACAAGGCCAAGCGCGCGGCCGCCCAAGGCCAGCGCATCATGGTCGACTTCCACTACAGCGACAGCTGGGCCGATCCCGGCCAGCAGACCAAGCCCGCCGCCTGGAGCAGCCACACGCTGGCGCAGCTCAATAACGACGTCTACAGCCACACGCAAGGCATCCTGAACTACCTGAAGACCAACGGCATCACGGTCGAGTGGGTACAGGTGGGCAACGAGATCAATAGCGGCATGCTGTGGCCGGAGGGCAAGACCACCAGCTTCAGCAACCTGGCGGGCCTGATCAACAGCGGCTACAACGCCACCAAGGCGGTCTATCCGAGCGCCAAGGTGATCCTGCATCTGTCGAACGGCTATGACAACGCGCTGTACCGCTGGTTCTTCGACGGCGTCAAGAACGCCGGCGCCAAGTGGGACGTGATCGGCATGTCGCACTATCCGCCGGCATCGGACTGGGCCAACTACAACAACAAGATCTCGACCAATATGTGGGACATGGTGTCGCGCTATGCCAAGCCGGTGATCGTGTCGGAAGTGGGCATGGACTGGACGCAGACGGCCGCCACCAAGGCGATGCTGGCCGATCTGCTGGCCAAGACCAAGGCGCTGGGCTCGAACGGGCTGGGCGTGTTCTACTGGGAGCCGCAGGCGTATCCGGGCTGGCAGGGCTATACGATGGGCGCGCTTGATGCGAGCGGCAAGTTCACCGTCGCGCTGGATCCGTTTTAAACCGTGAGCGCGGGGAGGGGCTTGCCCCTCCCTGTTAAAATCCGGGAATCGTCATCTATGGTTCCATCATGCAGAAACCCGTCATCCGTTATTTACATCTCGCTCCGGACAGCGATCTTCCCGTACTGGAGGGGCTGTCTCCATTCAAAGCCGTGCTGGTCGTCGAGGCCGACGTGGCGGAGATGACGATGTGGGAAACCAGCCGCGCCCTGGTGGCGTCGGGCTGCGTGTATGCGCTGGCATGGGGCAGCCAATGCGAAGCCTGGCGCGAAGCGGTGGAGGACGCCAGCCTGGAAGCGTCCGACTACGAAGACGTTCCCGACGAGCAGTTGGTGGTCACCACCGCGCACGAGGACGAAGAGTTGGGCGAGGTCTTCTGGTTTGCCAAGCACCGCGCCGTGCATCCCGCCCACGAGCTGCGCGAAACCTTGGTCCTGCACATCGCCGACACCCCGCGCCGCGATGAAATCGAAGCGGAGTTCCGCGACGCCTGAGCTCCGGCAATCCGCAATCGGGGCGCCATAAAAAAACGCCAGCATGATTGCCGGCGTTTTTGATGACTGCGCGGGTTGCTTAGCTGGACTTGCGGCGGCGCGCGACGAAGCCCACCAGGCCCAGGCCGGCCAGCATCATGCCATAGGTGGTCGGTTCTGGAACGGCCGATGTCAGCGAGCGCTGGCCGGTGTAGATGCCCACGTTCGAGAACAGCGGGATGCTGCTGGCGCTGTTGGCGTTGTTGAGCCATTTGATGGCCCAGGTGCCGGTCAGCGTTTGGCCTGCCGATACCGCCTGGTTGTCGAACAGGAAGCTGCCGACGTTGTTGCCAGCGTGGAAGGACAGCGTCAGGTCGACGGTGGTGTTCTTGGTCAGGTTGGTGTTGGTGACCGACCAGGTGCCGGTGGTGCGGCTGGCTGCCTGGGTGAACGAGAAGCTCAGTCCATCGAGGGCGGCTTTGTCCGTCAGCGTCAGGACGCCGTTGTCAGATTGGACGGTTTCGGCCAAGGTCCAGCCGGTGGACTGGGTCAGGGACGTCGCGGCGAACTGGCTGGCGAAACCTGCGGTCGACTGGATCGGGTTGATGTTGCTGCTCTGGATCAGTAGGAACTTATCGGCAGCATCCGTGCTGAGTTTGACATCGCTGGCGCTGGACGAACCAGGGCCAGGGTGCGAGGCGGCATGAGCGGCGCCGGCTGCCAATATGGCGCTCAGCAGTGCGACTTTGACGATGTTCTTCATAATTTTTTCCTGACGGGAGGCTGGATTAATGCTCGATCGGCAACACATGTTTCCGAATCACAAGCGTAAGATAGCACGATCCGCCAAGGAGATGCAAGAAATATATCTGTTGTTGCGTATTTGCAATTACCCGCCAGCAATAGGGGCCGAGGATTTCCTGGCGCCTAGAGGCTGTCCGACGCCACCGGCAGCGCCTCGCTCTTCCAGCGCAGCATGCCGCCGGCCAGGTTGGCGACCTGGCTGAATCCGGCCTTGGCCAGCAGCACACTGGCCTGGGCCGAGCGCACGCCAGAGCGGCAGACCGCCACCACCGGCCGGTCGCGGTCCAGTTCGCCCAGCCGGTCCATCAGCTGCGACAGCGGCACCAGCTGCGCGCCCGGCAAGTGGCCGAGGCGATCGATGAATTCCGGCGCTTCGCGCACGTCGACGATCTGTACCTTGGCCGCGTGCTCCAGCAGGGCCATCGGTTCGATTTCCCATACGCCGCTGAAGCGCAGCGTCAGCGGCGCCCAGGTGGGCGAGTCGGGCGCGGGCGTGTCGCCCTCGGGTTTGCCGCAGCGCAGGTTGGCGGGTACCGCCACATCCATCAATTTTGGATGCGGCAAGTTGAGATGGTTCATGTAGCCGCTGAAGTCACCGACGTCGACATCGCCGCCCAGGCGCGGGTTGAAGCGGCGTTCCTCGGCCACACTGGTGACGGTGATGCCGCGGTAGTCATGCGCCGGATAGAGCAGGCAGGTGTCGGGCAGCGTCAGGATTTGCTCGTGCACCGAGGCGAACAGCTGCTGCGGGCTGCCTTGCTGGAAGTCGGTGCGGCCGCAGCCGCGTATCAGCAGGCTGTCGCCGGTGAAGGCCATGCTCTGGTCGTCCAGCACATAGGTCAGGCAACCGTTGGTGTGGCCGGGCGTGGCGCGCACGGTCAGGTGGCGGCTGCCGAAGTCGATGCGGTCGCCGTGCACCAGCGGCCGGTCCGCCAGTTCCGCGCCGGCCACTTTCGCCAGCGCGATGCCACTGCCGCAACTGTGATGCAGGCGCCAGGCGCCGGTCACGTGGTCGGCGTGCACATGGGTGTCGAGCGTCGCCAGCAGGCGCAGGCCCAGCTCCTGCAGCAGCGCCAGGTCGCGCGGCACCTGCTCGTACACCGGGTCGATCAGTAAGGCCTCGCCGCTATCGCCCAGCAGGTAGGTGTAGGTGGAGGAGGTGGGGTCGAAAAGCTGGCGGAAGATCATGATGGCTGAATTCTGAACGAGGTCGATGCGGTCATCATAACAAACCGGGATAACGTCAGCCAAATAGTCGCCTAGAACGTGATTTTTACCGACGGCACACTGCGCTGGGCGGCGCCGTGGTGGACGGCTTCGATATTGTTGCCGTCAGGGTCCAGCACAAAGGCTGCGTAGTAGCCTGGATGATAGGCACGCTCGCCGGGGCCGCCGTTGTCCGCTCCGCCGTTGGCCAGCGCCGCCTTGTGGAACGCGTCCACCATGGCGCGGTCCCGCGCCTGGAACGCCAGATGATGGCGGCCGGTCAGGACGCCCTGGGCCGCTTCGCTGTCGGCGTAGAACCCATTAATTCGGCGCGCACAAGCCGTTCAACTCCTGTTGCACGCGCCACGATAACGGCAATGTGAACAGCAGGATGGCCGCCAACGCGATCAAGGCGACGGGCACGCTGGTGGCGTCCCCCAGGCCGCCGAACAATACGGGCGACAGCGCGCCGGCGCCGATGGTGCCGGTGTAGAACAACGCGAAAGCCCGTTCATGCCTGCCCTCGGCGGCCAGTTCCGGGACGACGCCATACAGCACCGACGAAGTCCCGTTCAAGGCCAGCCCAAGCAGCGGCAGCATCGCCATCACGCCGGCCAGCGGCAGCCATACCGCCAGCACGATGCACAGTGCCGTGAGCGACTCGGTCAGCCACACAGTCTTCATCATGCCGATGCGCGCGCCCAGGTAGCCGCAGAACAGCTTGCCGAACGCGCCGCCGACAAACAGCAGCGATAAAGCGAAACCGATGCCGGCTGTCCCCGCGCCCTTGCCTTTCAACAGGAAGGGCAGGAAGGTGAGGAAGCCCATGCGCACGGCGCTGTCCAGCGTGCCGGTCAGCAGCAGTGCGCGCAGGCCGCGCGCCGAACCCTTGCCGCCACCGTCCTTGGCGGACTTGGCCTTGCCGGGCGCGAAATCGCCGCGCGCGGGTATCAGCCACCACAGCAGCCCGGCCGCGGTCAGGCCGAGCAGGCCGATCATCGTCACGCTGGCCTGCCAGCTGACGACCACCAGCAGCAAGCCCGTCAGGCCCGGAATCAGCGTCTTGCCGATATCGCCGGCAAAGTTATATTGCGACAGCGCTTCCTTGACGCCGCCGCCGGCCGCGTGCGCATCGGTGACCATGGACGAGGCCAGCGGATGCTGCGTGCTGGCGCCCAGTCCGCCGAGCATCAGCGCCACCAGCAGCATCGCCAGGCCGCCGGCCTGGCCCGCGATCAGGTAGGCGATTCCGGCCAGCACGGTGCCGCCCACCAGCATGCGTTCCCGTCCCCAGCGCTTCGCCAGGCGGCTGGCCAGCAACTGGAAGCTGGCCATCACGCCGGAATAGGATGCGCGCAGCAGTCCGACCACCGCGTAGCTGATGGCGAACTGCGCCTGCCAGATCGGCAGCAGCACGTAGATGAGATCGGTCAGGCCATCGTGGACGGCATGCGCCGTGCAGGCGGCGAACAGCGAACGGCGGCGGGTTGACGCATCTGATTTCATGAGCTGGCTGGGCTAAGGACAAACGCCGAGTTTAGCAGACATGAAATGGCCCTTGCCGGGCCCGGCTTTATTGCTTGACCAGCTCGACGCGGCGGTTCTTTTCGCGTCCGGCTTCGGCATCGTTCGACGCCGCCGGCGCGTACGACGCCACGCCTTTGGCGCTCAGCCGTTTCGCATCGACCTTGTAGTCGGCCGCCAGCGCCTTGATCACCGATTCCGCGCGCTTCTGCGACAGGTCGACGTTGTGCGCCAGCGCGCCCTGGTTGTCGGTGTGGCCGACCACGTACAGTTTTAATTTTGGGTCCTGTTGCAGCAGCTTGGCCATCTCGGCCAGCGCGGTTTTCGACTCCGGCTTGACGTCGGTCTTGTCGGTGTCGAAGTAGACGCCGTAGACGGCCACCTTGCCATCGGCGGCGATGCCCTTGGCCATGTCCGCCGCGTTCAGGCTGGCGGAGACTTTGCCGGTTTCCATCGCCTTGGCTTCGACGATCTCGACGTAGATGCCGCCGTTCTTGTCCTGCACCGGCGCCACCGAATACACGGCGACGTGGACCAGCGAGCCGTCGGGGCGGGTGCCCTTGGCCAGCAGGTAGCGCTCGTCGTCGCGGCCGTAGTTGAAGGGCGACCAGTAGTCGGAGCTTCCCTTGACGAAATTGTCGCCAACGCGCTTCTCCAGGAAAAACTCGCCAAAGTTTTTGCCGCAGGTTTCCTTGGCACAGGCGAACACGGTTTTCAGTCCGGCCTTGTCCAGCGCAGCCTGATAGTTGCGCATCACTTCCAGCGCCGAGCGCTCCTTCGGATAGTTGTAGGCGATGCGGGTGTACTTGCCTTCCAGCTGCAGCGCGCTGTCAAACGCCAGCTGACCGCCCTTGTTCTCGACGCGTTTGCCGGAAGGCAGCATCACTTCGTCGAATTCCTTGATGCCGTAACCGACCATCTTCGACCCTTCAAAGCGGGACAGCAGCGGATGGTCCTTGCCGCCCTTGACAGTGTCCTGCGTCGGCATCTGGGCGTGGGCGAGGGAAGCGAAGCCGGCGCAAAGCAGCAGCGGCAGAAGGCTATAGGCGCGCATAGGGTGACGTCCGAAGGTGATTGAGGAACATCGATTGTAGAGATTGATTGTATTTAAATCAATTTTGACTTTTCAATCGAACGCGGCTTGCACCCATAAAAAAAGCCAGCTTCCGAAGAAGCTGGCTTTCTTGTACAGCGAGGCTTATGCCGGCAATTACATCATGCCGTCCATACCACCCATGCCGCCCATGCCACCCATACCGCCCATGCCGCCGGCTGGTTTGTCTTCGGTGACTTCAGCGATCATGCAGTCGGTGGTCAGCATCAGGCCGGCGATCGACGCTGCGTTCTGCAGTGCCGAGCGGGTGACTTTGGCTGGATCCAGCACGCCCATTTCAACCATGTCGCCGTAGGTGCCGTTGGCGGCGTTGTAACCGTAGTTACCTTTGCCTGCCAGAACCGCTGCAACCACCACCGAAGCTTCTTCGCCGGCGTTTTGCACGATCATGCGCAGTGGCTCTTCCATGGCGCGCAGGACGATCTTGATACCTGCGTCCTGGTCCGGGTTGTCGCCTTTGACGTTCAGAGCGGCACGAGCGCGCAGCAGGGCTACGCCGCCGCCTGGCACGATGCCTTCTTCCACGGCAGCGCGGGTAGCGTGCAGTGCATCTTCAACGCGGGCTTTCTTCTCTTTCATTTCAACTTCGGTGGCTGCACCGACTTTGATCACGGCAACGCCGCCGGCCAGCTTGGCCACGCGCTCTTGCAGTTTTTCACGGTCGTAGTCCGAGGTCGCTTCCTCGATCTGCACGCGGATTTGCTTGACGCGGCCTTCGATGGCGGCAGCCTGGCCAGCACCGTCGATGACGATGGTGTTTTCCTTGCCGATTTCGATACGCTTGGCCTGGCCCAGCTCTTCCAGCGAGATTTTTTCCAGGGTCATGCCGACTTCTTCAGCAACCACTTGACCGCCGGTCAGGATCGCGATGTCTTCCAGCATGGCCTTGCGACGGTCGCCAAAGCCTGGGGCCTTGACTGCGCAGGTTTTCAGGATGCCGCGGATGTTGTTCACAACCAGGGTGGCCAGCGCTTCGCCTTCGATGTCTTCGGCGATGATCAGCAGTGGACGGCCGGCTTTCGCGACTTGTTCCAGTACCGGCAGCAGGTCACGGATGTTGGAGATTTTCTTATCGCACAGCAGGACGAATGGATTGTCCAGGATGGCGACTTGCTTCTCTTGGTTGTTGATGAAATATGGCGACAGGTAGCCGCGGTCGAACTGCATACCTTCAACGATGTCCAGCTCGTCGTTCAGCGACTTGCCGTCTTCCACGGTGATGACGCCTTCCTTGCCGACTTTTTCCATCGCTTCAGCGATGCGGTCGCCGATCGACGAATCCGAGTTGGCGGAGATCGAGCCGACCTGGGCGATTTCCTTGGTGGTGGTGCATGGACGGGCGATGATGGCGATCTGCTCGACGGTAGCGGCAACCGCCTTGTCGATGCCGCGCTTCAGGTCCATTGGGTTCATGCCGGCGGCAACGAACTTCATGCCTTCGCGGACGATGGCCTGGGCCAGCACGGTGGCGGTGGTGGTGCCGTCGCCGGCGTTGTCGCTGGTGCGGGAAGCAACTTCCTTGACCATTTGCGCGCCCATGTTCTGCAGCTTGTCTTTCAGTTCGACTTCCTTGGCAACGGATACGCCGTCCTTGGTGACGGTAGGGGCGCCGAACGAGCGTTCCAGCACGACGTTGCGGCCTTTAGGGCCCAGGGTGACTTTGACTGCGTTGGCGAGGATGTTGACGCCTTCAACCATTTTGGCGCGCGCTGCGTCGCCGAAAATTACTTCTTTAGCTGCCATGTTGTTTCTCCAGAATTAGGTGATTGCTAGTGCAAACTACTAGTGCAATGCGGTCAATTATTTGACGACGATTGCCATGATGTCTTCTTCGCGCATGACCATCAGTTCCTGACCGTCGACTTTGACGGTTTGGCCGGCGTATTTGCCGAACAGGACGCGGTCGCCTACCTTGACATCCAGCGGACGGACTTTGCCGTCTTCCAGAATCTTGCCATTGCCGACGGCGAGCACTTCGCCTTGATCCGGTTTTTCAGCAGCCGCATCAGGGATGATCAGGCCGGACGCAGTTTTGGTTTCCTGGTCGAGGCGTTTGACGATTACTCGATCGTTCAAAGGGCGAAGGTTCATACAAAACTCCTTAAATTTAACAATGGTACAGTTTGTTGTTGTATCAGTAATCTTATTACAACGGAAAGTTTGGCCGAGAGCGCTGTTAGCACTCCCTTGGAACGAGTGCCAATTATAGGGACGACCTTGGGGTATTTCAAGGCGAACTGTTTGCGTGTGCGCAAAAAAGAGGGGGAATGATGCAGATATGACTACGTTTTGATGCGCCGGGCGCCTGGGCGCCCGGCATTCCTGGAAAGATCAGGGGTCCAGCGGATCGGCGGGGTCGATGCGCAGCGACTTGGCCGACGGCCGGAAGGTCAGCTCGGTGGGCGACAGCCGCGTGCCGACGGTGCCGGGCGGGTAACCCAGCTCTTTCTGATTGCGCGCGGCGAACTCCGCACTTTCTATGTAGCGGCTTTGGTCGACGTTGGTGATGATCAGGCTGTCTTTGTCCAGCGGCGCCCCCATCGCGGCCAGCCGCCGCGTCACGTTCCGCAAATTCGTCGTGGTGTGGCGGGCATACGGCTCGATGATGATGGATTCCGCCGGCACGCCGAAACGTTCGATCAGGGCCCTGCGCATTTCAACCGCCTCGACAAACCGGCTTCCTTTCGGATGCACCGAGGCGCCACTCAGGATCACGAAAGGCGCTTCGCCGTCCGCAAAGCGCTTGGCGGCCATCCGCACGTTCAGTTTGCCCCGCGCGCTCAACGCCATCGAAAGAGTTTCCGGACCGACGCCCGGAATGATAATCGCCGTATAGCGATAGAGCTTCCAGTCGATGATGCGCGCGCGCCCGAGCGCTGCAGCGTTGTGGGCCATGTCGAGCGGCTCGAAGGCGACGGCGTCGTTGCGGTCGTTTACATCAAGCAAGGCGATCGCAAGTCTGAGGCTGGGATCCAGGCTCGGCACCGGATCGTCTTCGCCAGCCTCGGCCAGCCAGACCGCATCCTTGACCGTCGCGTTGAAACGCGCGCTGCCGGCCGCATCGATCGGACCGTCGATGAGCGGATAGTGTGGCGCCATACCCAGGCCGTACACCTGGATGATGCTGTTCAGGCCGCGAAGCTCGCGCGCCACCTGGGCCTGCGCCCCATCGTCGGCCAAGGTCGCTTTTCTCCAGGATGACGCCGGCGCCTTGGCGGCGGCCGCCGCGATGGCTTCGATTTCCGCGTCGGTCCACAGGCCGGCATTCAGCACGCAGCCCGGTTCCTGTTTGCATGCGTCGATGCGTGCGCGGCGGCCGGCCAGGACGGCGGTGCCGGGGCGGGCTGTCCCCATGTCCACCAGCGCCGGAAACAGCCGGTTGGCCAGCAGCGACCAGTGCTGGTCGCGCACCGGCGCGGCATGGACCTGCTGCGCCAGCAGCAGCGAGAGGGCGATGACAGTCTTCTTGATCATATGACTCACCATGCCTTGCTCAGCACCAGGCGGAAATTGCGGCCGAACACGGGACGTCCGTAAATCGCTTCCCTGCTGCCTTGTCCGGCCAGCGTATCCGTTCGGGTGTTGCCTTCGGTCAGACCCTTGGCGTTGGTCAGGTTGTCTCCGACGACCTGGAGCCTCCAGTTGCCGCGGCTGACGGACGCGCCCGCGCCGAGGGCGTGGTATGCAGGCATCGCGGTGGCCTCGAAGAAGTCGACGTAGCGCTTGCCCGTGTACGAGTAGCTGCCGTACAGCTCGACAAGGTTGTCGCCTACATTGAAATTGAAATTCGGGCGGATGTTGCCGAATACCCTGGGCTCGCGGATGATCTGGTTGCCGACCACCTTGGAAGGATCGGCGCCGGTGGCGCTGACGAAGTTCCGGTATTGCGGATCCTGCAGCGTCAGCGAGCCGTTGATATAGAAGCGGTCCGTCAAGTGCAGCGCGCCGTCGAACTCGGCGCCGCGCACCACGGCCTTGCCGAAGAACGGCACGGTCTGATCGTTGCGCCCCGTCACCGGGTTGAAGGCGATGAAGGAGGCGTTGAGCGGATCGAATTGCGTGTAGAAGCCGGTCACATACAGATAGGAGCGGCCGGCGGTCATTTTGAAACCCACCTCATATTGATCCGCCTTGGTCGTCAGGACCAGCGGATCGACCGAGGCTGCCACCTGCATCGACGGCGGCACCTCCAGGTGCGACACCCTGGCGTAGCCGCCGAAGCGCTGCGAGAAATCGTAGTTGGCGCCGAGCGTCCAGTTGACGGTGTCGGTGTTGTACTTGTGCGCCTGCCTGTCGCCGGTGAAGGCGCGCGTCGTGTCGTCGGCCAGGGTGGCCGGATCACCCAGGTTCAGCTGCTTGGTCAGCAAGGCGTAGCCGTCGTAGTGATAACGCTCTTTGCGGACGCCGCCGTCAAGGCGCAGCCCGTCGAACACCTCCCACGTATCGTTGACATAGAGCGCGCCCATTTTGGCGTCGATGTCGCCCTGGTTCAGCGTGGTGGTGTAGCGCAGCACGCCCTTGTCGGTAACGTAGCCAAGCACCGCGCCGGAAGCGGAGTAGGCGACCAGGTCGAGGGTGCGCGGCTTGCCCTGCACCTCGATCAGCATGTCGTTGTAGACCGACTTGCTGGTCTGGCCGTAGGTGCTGCCGTAGAAACCGATCTTGACGTCGTGGTTGCCCAGGCCGGTCTGGAAATTTCGCGTGATATTGATATCGGCCTGATTCGAGTAGAAGTCCGAACCGGCGGCCCGGTATTGCGCCTGCATCACCAGGCCGGAGGCCAGCGCGGGATTGTAAGCCTGGGTGCCGTTGGTGCCGGCGATCGCGTAAGCCAGATGGTCGACGGCGCCGAACGCGGTCTTGGCGGCGTTCATGAAGCCGCCGGCGAACTGGGTGGCGTCGGCCGGGTTCGAGGTGGAATAAAACGCGTCGAAGTCCAGCGTGCCCTTGGTCATGCCGCCCTTGGCCGACAGCTGCCACTTGCCGAGATCGCCTTCATAGCGCACGCCGATATTGCCGTATTCGAGGTGGCGTCCATCGGCCAGGTCGCGCGTGTCGGTCTGCAGCTTGCCGGCGCCGTCCAGGTATTTCTGGGGCACGCTGCGCAGCGACGGCGAATTCATCGTGCCGTCGAAGTAATCGATGTACTTGTCGAGCGACACCGCCGGGTTGCGCGGATCGGAGATCGGGATCGGCAGGTAGAAGGTGTTGTGGTCGTTCAGGTAGTTGGCGCTGACCGTCAGCGTGCCCGAGTCCAGCACGCGCTTGATGTTGCCGCGGATCTGGCCGCCTCGGTCGTTGGGGAAGCCGTTGTCCCGATGGCCGTCATCCTGGCGCACGAAGCCGCCGACGGCGTAAAAAGTCTTGTCGTCGATCTTGCCCGCCTGGTAGGCGTCGATGCGCGCGAGGCCGGTGGTGCCCAGCGTCACCTGCGCCTTGCCCTTGGTCGTCTCGGTGCCGGTGACCGTGCCGCTGTTGACGATGGCCGCCGCCTGGCTGGCGTAGATCGAGGCCGGTCCGCCGCGCACCACCTCCAGGTTTTTGGTCATCAGGTCGTAACGGTTCAGGCTGTCGCCGCGGAAAAAGAAGCCGTTGATTTCCGTGAACAGCGGCAGGCCGTCCTGCTGGAACAGCGCCAGGCCATCGTCGGTCGGAATGCCGCGCACGCGGGTGATGTTCTGCACCTCGCCCCCGGTGGCCTCGACCTGGATGCCAGGCAGCTTGCCCAGCAGGTCGGCCATGTTTTGCGGGGCGAGTTTTTGCACATCGTTCTGCGACAGCGAGTTCACCGCATAGGACACGTCGAAACGGCGCTGGGGACGGGCCGACCCTGTAACGACCACGCTGGCGATGTCGGCTTCCTCACCCGGCTGCGCCGTCGGCGCGGGGCCGGATTCCGCCGGCACAGCCTGGGCGAACGCCGGGCCGGCCATGGCGCACAGGGCGCCGATCGCCCAGCCGTGGGCGAGCGTATTTTTTCGTTTCATCATATTTCTCCGGTTGAAAATGGATGGGGGCAGCTGTCGAGCCGGAGTATAGCCACGGCCTTTTGGTATAATTATTTATTACTTGTAAAATAAATAGAATATGACAGGCGTGTGACAAGAATTGCCTTTATATAAATGAATGTATGAAAATTGCGCGTCTAAAACTGTCTTCAGAAGAAAAACGTTTGTTATGGCAGCTTCGGACCAAGGGACCGCTGCCGCGCACCGAACTGTCGATGGCGCTGCAGGTGAGCAATTCGGCCTTGACCAAGCTGTCGCGCAACCTGATCAGCATGGGCTTGGTCGAGGAGCAGGCCTCGTCCGATACCAGCGGCCGCGGCCGCCCAACCGTGCCGTTGACGATCTCGGCCGCAGGCGGCTTCGCGGTGGGTGCGACGGTGCACAAGGGCGTGCTGGAAATCGCGCTGGTCGACTACGCCGGTGGCATCATCGCGCTGACCAGCGAGGCGGTCGGCGCGCCCGACCCGCTCGGTTTCGCGCAACTGCTGGAGCAGCGGATCACCGAACTGTCGGCCAAGCACCGGCTTCTCGGCGGACGCTTTCTCGGCGTCGGCGTCGGCCTGCCGGGGCCGCCCCGGGGCCGCGACGGTGGACAGTGGAACATCGTCAATGACTTGCCGGGATGGCGCAATGTCCCGCTGCGCCAGATACTGGACAACGCGCTGGGCTTGCCGACCATGCTGGAAAATGACGCCAACGCGTCCGCGCTGGCCGAGTACTACCTGAACGACACGATACGGCGCTCCTCGACGGTGGTGGTGTTTTTGCTGGGGTACGGCATCGGTGCGGGCGTCATCGAGGACGGGCGTCTGCTCAAGGGCGAGTTCGGCAGCGCCGGCGACATTGGCGGGCTGTACCCGATGGACCGGCCGCGCCCCACCACCATGGACCTGCTGTCGGTGCTGCGCGAAGCTGGCTGTCCGATCCAGTCCATCGCGCATTTCGACGAGGCCAGCGTCGGCCACGAAGCGCTGATCGAACGCTGGCTGGACCGGGCGGCCGGGCAGCTGGAATCGGTGGTCAACAGCGCGATCTCCTGGTTCGATCCGGGCGAGATCATCTTTTCCAGTCCGCTGCCGGAATCCATCATGGTCCGCCTCGCCGCCAGGCTGAACCGGGGCCAGCTGCGCTGGCCCGAGCACCGGCAGGCTACCGAAATCCGCGTGTCGCGGCTCGGCGGCAGTTCGATCGCACTGGGCGCCGCGCTGTTGCCGATACACGCGTCCACCGCGGTTTCCTTCTGGTAGGGGACCGGCGATCATGGGCCGTTATCTCGACAGGATGAAGGCGGACCGGCACTTGATCGGCTATTCGAGCGGCAATTTCGGCAAGAACCTGATGCTTGGCAGCGTAGACGTGACGCTGCTGTTTCTGCTGACGGACCTGCTTGGCATCGACCCGCAAAGCGTCAGCTTGCTGATGCTGCTGGTCTTCGGCGCTGACCTGGTGCTTGACCTGGGCGCGGGCTGGTTGGCGGCTTGGGCGCAAAACAGGGGCACGGGCTACCGGCGCCTGATCGTATTGGGCACGCTGCCGTGTGCCGCCGCGTTTGTGCTCATCTACAGCCTGCCGTTGCTGGGGGCGAAGAGTATCGCGGCGATTGCCCTGGTCATTATCTTTTTCCGCGCGGCGTACGCGGTCATCGACGTCCCCCACAACAGCCTGCTCGCGCGTGTCGCCGCCGACAGCCGCGCGCGCGGGCGCGCATCCGGATATCGCACCGTGTTCAGCTCGGCGGCCAGCGCGCTCATCGCTACCGTGCTGGTGCCATTCATGGTCACCGCCGGCCAGCCCGCCACCGCCGGCCAGTTGTCCCGGCTGGGCGTGACAGGCGGGACGGTGTTTTGCGCGGCGATGTGGTTCGCGGCCTGGTCGGCGCAGGAAGAGGACGGCCGCGGAGAGCGCCAGGTGCGGCCGTCCGCGAGGATAGTCATCCTGCCCAAGCTGGACCGGCTGTTCGGGGCCTTCGCCATCGTCGCCTTGGTCACCGGATTTGCGACCCCGGTTTTCTCCAAAATGATGCTCTACATATCGACGTATGTGTTGAAGGAGCCGGGTTTCGCCGGTCGGATTTTACTGACCATCACCCTGGGCCAGCTGGCCGGCGCCGCGTTATGGATATTCCTCGTCCGCTCCCGCGACAAGACCGTCTTGCTCGCTGCCAGCCACGGCATGGCCGGCTGCGGCGTCTGGCTTTTCTCGATGGCGGGAGAGCACACGTGGTGGTTGACGGCTTCGGCGGCGCTGATCGGCGTCGGCTTCGGCGGCGTGTTCATGCTGCCCTGGGGGATACTGGCGGACATGACGGATTTCGCCGAATTCCGCCATGGCGAGCGGCGCGAGACGGCCACTTTCGCCACCGTGCTTGTCCTGCTCAAGGCTGGCGGCGTGGGATCCGCGGTCGCCATAGGCTGGACCTTGGGAAAGCTGGGTTACGTACCCGGTGTCGCGCAATCCGACGCCGTCATCCAGGGCATGAAGCTGCTTGCCTTTGGCGTGCCGATCCTGGGTTCACTCATCGCGATCGCGACGCTGCGACGCCTGGCGGTCGGGCATGAGGTGCATGCCCGCGTTGTTCGGGCTAACCTGGAGCGGCAGCGCCGGCTGGCCGCCGCGTCCCGGCCGGTTTAGCGGCGTTCGCCGCGCGTTTTCAGCTGGTCCAGCAGCACGGCGGCCAGCAGGATCACGCCGCGCATCAGGTACTGGTAGAAGGCGTCGACGTCCAGCAGGTTCATGACGTTTTCCACCGTGCCCATGATCAGCACGCCGATCAGCACGCCGAACATGCGCGCCTTGCCGCCCTGCAGCGACACGCCGCCCAGCACGCAGGCAGAGATCACGTCCAGCTCGAAGCCCTGGGCCGCGTTCGGCTGGCCGCTGGTGATGCGCGACGCCAGGATCAGGCCCGCCATCGCGGTCACCAGGCCTTGCAGCAGGAAGATCCATACGCGCAGCCGCTCGACGCGCACGCCGGCCAGGCGCGCCGCTTCCGGATTGCCGCCGATGGCCAGCGTATTGCGGCCGAATACCGTCTGGTTCAGCAGCACGCCGAACACCAGGAAGCAGCAGGCGCACACCAGCACCGGCAGCGGCAGGCCGAAGACGCGGGTGTCGCCGAAGTCGATGAAGGCGTCGTTGCTGATGCCGACCGCCTGGCCCTTTGATACGATGAAGGCCAGACCGCGCACCATCAGCATCGTCGCCAGGGTGGCGATCAGCGCGTTGACGCGCAGGTAGGCGATCAGCACGCCGTTGCAGGCGCCGATCAGCGCACCGGCGGCCAGGCCGGCGCCGACGGCCAGCAGCACGCTGCCGCTTTGCTCCAGCACGATGGCGCCCAGCACGCCGGCGAAGGCGATGGTCGAGCCGACCGACAGGTCGAAATCGCGCGAGGCGAGGCACAGCATCATGGTGCAGGCGACCATGCCGATCTGCGCCACCGACAGCATCAGGCCGACCACGTTGGTCAGCGAGAAGAAGTTCTCAACGGTGACCGCCAGCACGGCGAACAGCACCACGTAGGCCAGCGGCATGCTGTATTCCACCAGCCACTGGCGCTGGGCGTTGGACGCCGCGGACGGCGCGGCGGGATTCAATTGTGAGACGTTCATGCGATGCTCCGTGTGGGAAGTGCGGGAGTTTCAATAGGGGTGGGGATGACCGAATCGGGCAGCGCAAGGCGCAGCACCTCGGTCTCGCTGGCCTGGGCGCGCGGCAGTTCGCCGCAGATTTCGCCTTCGCGCATGACGATCACGCGGTCGGAGATGCCCAGCACCTCCGGCAGCTCGCTCGACACCACGATCACGCAGCAGCCGCGCTCCGCCACTTCGTGAATGATGCGGTAGATATCGTTCTTGGCGCCGACGTCGATGCCGCGCGTCGGCTCGTCGAGGATCAGCACCTTCAGGCCGGGTTCGGCCAGCCAGCGCGCCAGGATCACCTTCTGCTGGTTGCCGCCGGAGAGCAGGCGGATCTCCTGCTGGCGGTTCGGCGTCTTGATGCGCAGGCGGGCGATGTACTCCTCGGCCAGCGCCGCTTCCTGCTTGTGGCGCAGGAACAGGCCCGCGCGCAAATCGTTGCGGCGCACGCTGATGTTGATGTTCTCCGCCACCGAGGCCGTGGCCAGGATGCCTTGCTCCTTGCGGTCCTCGGGACACAGCACGATGCCGGCGGCAATCGCGGCGGAAGGGCCGCCGGTGGACACGGTCTGGCCGTCGAGCACCACGCTGCCGGCGCTGCGCACATCGGCGTTGTACAACAGGCGCATCAACTCGCTGCGGCCGGCGCCGACCAGGCCGAAGAAGCCGAGCACCTCGCCGCCGCGCACCGAAAAGCTTTGCGGGCCTTTCACGTGCTTGCCGGCCAGGCCTTGTATCTTCAGGCGCTCTTCGCCGAGCGGGCGGGCGCGGTAGTCGTAGATGTCGCTCAGTTCGCGGCCGACCATGTCGCTGATCAGGCGCTCGCGCGGCACGTCGGCCATCACGTCGTGGGTGACGATCTTGCGGCCGTCGCGGAAGATGGTGCAGGCGTCGCACAGTTCGTACAGCTCTTCGAGGCGGTGCGAGATGTAGATCAGCGTGCGGCCGGCGGCGCGCAGTTCCTTCACGAGGCGGAACAGGATCTCGGTTTCGCGGTGCGACAGGCTGGACGTCGGCTCGTCGAAGGCGATGACCTGGGCGTCCTGCATGATGGCCTTGCAGATCTCGACCATCTGGCGCTGCGCGATCGACAGGTCGGCCAGCTTGGCGTCCGGCGCCAGGTCGACGCCGATGGCGGCCAGCTTCTCGGCCACGATACGGTAGGCTTTCGGCTTGTCCAGCAGGCCGAAACGGGTGGGCATGCGGCCCAGCAGCACGTTCTCGGCCACCGTCAGTTCAGGCACGTATTGCAGTTCCTGGTGGATGATGGCGACGCCCGCCTGGATCGCGTCCTTGGAGCTGCCGAAGCGGCATTCCTTGCCGTCGACCAGCAGGCGTCCGCCGTCCGGCTTGTACTGGCCGCCGAGGATCTTGAGCAGCGTCGACTTGCCGGCGCCGTTCTCGCCCAGCAGGCCGTGGACCTGCCCGGCGTGCGCGGCGAAGCTGACGCCGTTGAGCGCCTTCACGCCCGGGAAGACCTTGCTGACCTGGTCAAATTGAAGATACGCGGTCATCTTACTGGCCCATCTGCTTGCGCACGTCGGCCTGGTTGGCGCGGGTCATCAGCATGCCCTTGGTCAGCACCTCGGCTGGCGGCACGCCTTTGCCGGTGATCCAGTTGTACAGGTTGACGGAGGTCTGGTAGCCGTGCTCCTTGGCGCTGATCATCACGGAGCCGAAGAAGCCGGTCGGCGCGGGCTTGTTCAATTCATTCTCCGCCGCCTTGGCGCCGCCGATGCCGACGCCGACCATGTTGTCGGCCTTGATGCCGCGGCCTTCGGCGGCGCGCACGGCGCCCAGCACCGCTTCATCGTTCAGGCCGACCGCGACCCAGTGCTTGAAGCGCGCGTTCTTGGTCAGCGCGATGTTGGCGGCGTTGAAGGCGTTTTCGGTATCGGTCTTGGCCTGCGGCGCGTCGATGATGTTCGCGGCCGGGAAGCCGGCCGCTTTCAGCGCGTCGACCGCGCCCATGGTGCGCTCCTTGGCGGTGGGCAGCTGGTCGTAGGCGACGCGGATCGCGCCGACGTCGGCCATGTTCCATTTGCGCGCCTTGATCTCGGCGGCGATGCCTTCGCCGACCTGCTTGCCGATGGCGTAGCCGGAGATGCCCATGTGCGGGATCGAGGCGATAGGCTTGCCGCTGCCGTCGACCAGGCGGTCATCGACCGAGATGACTTTGAGGTTGTTGCGGGCGGCCGAGCGCTCGACGGCCTTGCCCAGCTTGACGTCCGGCGCGCAGATGACGAAGCCCTGCGCCTTTTGCGCGGCCAGGTTGTCGATCGCGGCCATCATTTTTTCGCCGTTCGGCACGCCGATCTTCACCAGCGTAAAGCCCTTGTCCTTTGCGGCTTGTTCGGCGTAGCGCCATTCGTCCTGGAACCAGGGTTCTTCGGCCTGTTTGACGAGGAAGCCGATCTTGACCGGTTCGGCGGCGTGGGCGGCTGCCATCAGGCAGAGTGTTGCGGTGGCCAGCAAGGTGCGTTTCATTTGAATCTCCGGTTGATATTGTTATTTATGGCGTCACGCGCAGCTGATACACGGGTATCACGCTGACGCTGCGCACCGTGGCCAATTGTGTTTGGCCAGCGAAGTTTGGTCTCGCCTCTTTGGGCAAGTAGATGGGGGCGTCGGCGCGCAGCGGCAGTACCGATACGGTCAGCGGCTGGTCGAGCAGGGCGCCGGCCTGGCGCAGGCCGAACTGCCATGGGTAGCCGCTGTAGTACCAGTCGTCCAGCAGGCGCGTGCCGGAGTACAGGCGGCCGATGTCGCCGACGAATTCGATTTGCAGCAGCGCGTCGTCCAGCCCGCGCAGCAGTTCGCGCGGGACGTCGATCCGCCAGCTGGCCGCGGCCTTGAAGTTTTCCGGCGCCGGCTGCATGGCGGCCTTGGCGCCGCCGCCGATGACGATGGCCGCCGCTTCCTGCGCCGCGCGCGTTTGCGTGACGGTGGCCTTCAGGTCGCGCACGGGAAGCTCCGCCTCGAAGGCCTGGAAGATGCCGTCGTTGCCGGCGGCGCGCAGCGTGGTGCCGGAGTTGCCGGCCGATGCCTTCGGTTGCGCGGACAGCGGCGGGTAGACCGCGAAGCGGAACTTGTTGCCGCCCGCCGAGCGCATTTGCAGCGCGCCGTCGCCGACCCAGGTCTGCTGCGCGCTGAGGATCAGGCGGCGCTGGCCGGCCAGGTCCGCCACGCTCAGTTGCTGCGATTGCTCCGGCGTCAGCACGACGACGGTCAGCGGACGCTTGCCGCTGCGTTGCACGGTCAGCG
This sequence comes from Duganella hordei, assembly GCF_040369125.1. Classification (NCBI taxonomy): domain Bacteria; kingdom Pseudomonadati; phylum Pseudomonadota; class Betaproteobacteria; order Burkholderiales; family Oxalobacteraceae; genus Duganella; species Duganella hordei. The sequence continues at coordinate 200,531 of NZ_BPWI01000008.1, read as the reverse complement.
CGGCGCCTGCGCCGGGCTGCACGCCGCTCACCAGCGCGCGGCCTTCAGACATGGCGACCTGCGCGCCGCCGGCCTTGATCTGCGGCGCCAGCGCGGCGTCGAACGCCAGCTCCACCGGGATACCCGCGCCGGCGGCAAACACCGCCACCAGGCCCGCCTTGCCCTGGTCCAGCAGCGCCAGGGGCTGCGCCGTCGCGTAGACCAGGTTGACGCCGTCGAGGTCGAGGTTCAGCGGCCAGATGAAATAGGCGCCGTCGGCGATGTCGACCGGTTTGCCTGGCAGCGTGATGCGCTGGCCCGGCAGCTTGACCGAGAACTGCGTCGCCTGCTGTGCCGCCATCGGATACTGGCGCACATGGTTGTTCACGAACAGGAAGCCGCGATCGCCTTCGCTGCGCACCGCGAAGCGGGCCGTCTTCAGGTCGTCCGGCGTGGCCGGCGCGGCATCGGGTTTGCGCACCGTCATCGGCGCCAGGCGCGAACCGAAATCGTGCAGGAACAAATGGAAGGGACGCAGCTTCTCCAGCACCTTGCGCTGCTGGCCGTCCGGGCCCAGCGGCGCCTGGAAGTCGTAGCTGATCATGGTGGTGTCGTTGTAGCCGCCGCTGAGCGTACTTTCTTCCATCGACGTGCCGCCCAGGCCCATCGGATTGCGGCCGCCATGGAACATGTAGTAGCCCATCATGTTCAGGCCGGAGCCCAGCTGCACCGGCAGCATCGACGCGATATCGTCGGCCGACACCACCGTGCGGCGGCGGTACATGAACGGCAGGCCGGCGCCGTATTCGGCGCCGAGGAAGGGCGTGACGTCCTTGTCCGTCTCCGCCGTGCCGGGCGCATGGGCCGCCGTCTGCGCACCGAGGTCGCCGCTGACGCGGGTGTCGAAGCGGAACGCATAGGTTTCCTTCGGCGGCAGCTCGGCGGTGCTGATGCCCCACGGCTCGTCGGGATAGCCGCCGAACACCGGCGTCACTTCGCCGCTCGGATAGATGGTGCCGTCCCAGCCGGTCACGGTGTAGTAGGGCACGTCCATGCCCGCCTTCAGCGCCAGCTGCTTCAGGGCGGCGATGTGCGCCGCGCCTTTGCCCGGGCCGTCGATGTTGTATTCGTTTTCCAGCTGGATGCCGATCACGTGGCCGCCATCCTTCCACAACTGCCCCTTGAGCTGCGCGCCGATCTGCGCGTACAGCTTCTCCACCAGCGCCATGTACTGCGGATCGCTGGAGCGGGTCGGTACCGCGTTGACGACCCAGTCGGGCACGCCGCCGAAGCGCACTTCCGCGTGCGCCCACGGGCCGACGCGCACCACCACGTCCAGCCCGGCCTTGCCGGCCAGCTGCACGAAGCGGCGCAGGTCGCGCTCGCCCTTCCAATCGAACTTGCCGGCGATTTCCTCGTGGTGGTTCCACATCACGTAGCTGGAGACGATGTCGATGCCGGCGGCCTTCACCTTGCGCAGCTCCGCTTCCCATTGCGAGGCGGGCGTGCGGCTATAGTGGAATTCGCCCATCACCGGCAGCCACGGGGCGCCGTTGCGGGTCAGGTAGCGCGCGTTGGCGCCCAGTTTGTCGCCGTTGGGCGCGACGGCGCTGCCCATGCGCAGGGCGGCGGCGCGCGGCGCCGGCGTAGGCGCGCTGGCGTCGATGGACAGCGTGTCCCCGTTGGCCACGCCCGCCATGCTGGCCGCCAGGACGCCGAACAGCAGCCCGGCGCTAGAACGGCGGCGTAACCGGCATAACATCAAGGACATGTCGTCTCCAGTGTCGTTATTATTGTGGACGCTGTACCGCGCTTACCACTCGGCGACGCTGCCGTCGGCGTGCCGCCACAAGGGGTTGCGCCAGTCGGGCGCATTGCGGCTGGCCTCGATCACGCGCTCCTCGTCCACCACCACGCCCAGGCCGGGCTTGGACAGCGGCTTGATGTAGCCGTCGGTGATCTTGAAATCCTCCTTGTTGACCACGTAGTCCAGCAGCTCGCCGCCGCGGTTGTAGTGGATGCCCATGCTTTGCTCCTGCAGCACGGCGTTGTACGAGACGAAGTCCACGTGCAGGCAGGCCGCCAGCGCGATCGGGCCGAGCGGGCAGTGCGGCGCCAGCGCGATGTCGTAGGCTTCGGCCATCGAGGCGATCTTCATGCATTCGGTGATGCCGCCGGCGTGCGACAGGTCCGGCTGAACGATGGACAGGCCGCCCGCGGCGAACACGTTCTTGAACTCGAAGCGCGAGTACATGCGCTCGCCGGCGGCGATCGGTATCGACGTCATTTCGGCCAGGCGCGGGTAGTATTCGGCCTGCTCGGCCAGCACCGGCTCCTCGATGAACAGCGGGCGATACGGCTCCAGCTCGCGCATCAGTGTCTTGGCCATCGGCGCGGCCACGCGGCCGTGGAAGTCCAGGCCGAACTCGATTGTATTGCCGAAGGCTTCGCGGATCTCGGCCACGCGGGCCACCGCCTCGTCGACCTTGGCGGCGGTATCGAGCATGCCCATTTCCTCGGTGCCGTTCATCTTGAAGGTGTCGAAGCCGGCCACCCGCAGCGCGCGGATGCCTTCGATGACGTCGGCCGGGCGGTCGCCGCCCACCCAGCTGTAGGTCTTCATGCGGTCGCGCACCAGGCCGCCCAGCAGTTCGTAGACCGGCTGGCCCATCACCTTGCCCTTGATGTCCCACAGCGCCTGGTCGATGCCGGCGATGGCGCTCATCAGGATGGGGCCGCCGCGGTAGAAGCCGGCGCGGTACATGGTTTGCCACAGGTCGTTGATGCGGGCCGGGTCCTGGCCGATCAGGAACGGCTCCATTTCCTGCACCGCGGTCTCCACGGTGCGGGCGCGGCCTTCGATGACCGGCTCGCCCCAGCCGACGACGCCTTCATCGGTTTCGATCTTGAGCAGCATCCAGCGCGGAGGAACACGGTAGGTCGTCAGTTTGATGATTTTCATAGGAGAGGAGGTGAGTTCAGGAACAGCGTCCAGTCTAAGCCGGGTCGCTAGACCGGAAATATGATTAATTCGAAACTAGCCATATCAATATCGGATAGCAGAGGGAGCGCTTCCACAAGCTATCAGATATCGGCATGGCAGCGGGCGATTTATTCATATCTGCGGATGGCGGGGGGCGCTTAGACTTGCGCATAGCCACTACTTTTTCCGGAGCACCCGCCGCATGAGTCCTACCAGTACGTCCGTCGCCTCCACTCCCGGCATCATGTTGATACGCGTCGGCCAGGCCGGCAGCGCGTTGCGCTGGGACGCGACATGCAGCTGCTGGCGCTGGCCGGACCCGAAAGGCAGCCAGCTGTACGCCTGGCCGGCGCCGGCCGGCATGCCCAGCGGCGTGCGCCTGCAGGAAAGCGCCGGCGTCATGGCGTGCACGGCGTCCGGCCGGGTGCTGCTCGGCCTTGGCAAGCGCCTCGGCATGGTCGACTTGCCCTTGGCCGGGCAGACCAGCCGTCCGCTGCAGGCCCAGGTGCTGGTCACCATCGACGCCGCCGAACCGCGCACGATCATCAGCGACGGTTGCGCGGACCGGCACGGCCATTTCGTCTTTGGTACCGCTAACACCGGCGCCGACCAGCGGCCGATCGGCAGCTTCTATCAATATTCGCAGCGCCACGGCCTGCGCCGGCTGGCGCTGCCGGTGGTGGTCACGGCGGGCAGCATCGCCTTCAGCACCGACGGCACGCGGATGTTCTTTGCCGACGCCGCCGGCGGCGACATCCTTCAATGCAGCTACGACGCCGAGCGCGCCAAGGTCGGCGACGTGCGCGCCTTTGCGCAGCTGGTCGAGCCGGGCGCCGGCGCCGCCGTCGTCGACAGCGAGGACATGCTGTGGAGCGTGCAGGGCGGCGCGCTGGTGCAGTACGACGCCGAGGGCCAGGTGCGCCAGCAGATCGCGCTGGCGCGCGAGGCGGCGGCCAGCGTGGCTTTCGGCGGCGCCGACCTGAAGCAGCTGCTGTTGCTGGGCGCGCGCGGCGGCTTGTACGGCCTGCCGCCGGACCTGGCGGCGGGACTGGCGCCGGGCGTCGCCGATACGCTGTTCGACGACAGCCTCGCTTGAGTCGTCCTGCAAGGCCTGGAGTCGCCGATTCCCAACGCCAGCGCCACGGTGATTGACGCTGCACCAGCCCGCCCTTATGATGGGCGATCAAAAAAATCACCCCTATGACTGATTCCAGCTCCGACCGCTTCGTCCGCTCCCACCTGAAAACCCGCCATCTGGTCTTGCTGGTCGAACTGGGCCGGCACGGATCGATCGCCCACGCGGCGCAGGCGGCCAACCTGACCCAGCCCGGCGCGTCCAAACTGTTGGGCGAGCTGGAACACGCCCTCGGCGTGCAGCTGTTCGAGCGCCTGTCGCGCGGCGTGGCGCCGACCTGGTACGGCAAGGTGCTGATACGCCGCGCCGGCGCAGCGCTGGCGGAGATGGACGCGGCGCACCAGGAAGTGATGGAGCTGCTGTCCGGCCTGCGCGGACGCGTGGGCATCGGCACGGTGCTGGCGCCGGCCACCGGCCTGGTGCCGAAGGCGATCAACCTGCTGAAGTCGCGCCACTCGCGCGTGCACGTCTCGGTCAGCATGTCGACCAGCAAAGGGCTGGTCGAACGGCTGCGCAGCGGCGACCTGGATCTGGTGGTCGGCCGCATCCTCGACACGGCCGCCGCCGACGAACTCAATTTCGAACCGCTGACCGACGAGCCGCACCTGCTGATCGCGCGCGCCGGCCATCCGCTGGCCAGCCGCACCGACCTGCGGCTGGAAGACTTGATGGAGCAGTGCTGGATATTGCCGCCGGCCGGCAGCATCCTGCGCGACCGCCTGACCGCGCTGTTCCTGTCGCACGGCCTGGAGCAGCCCGCCGAAACGGTCGAGACGCTCGACTTGCCTGTCGTGGCCAGCCTGCTGATGGGCAGCGACATGATCGTCGCGCTGCCGTACGACGCCGTGCAGTCGTATCTGGACGCGGGCCTGATGGCCGTGCTGCCGTTCGACCTCGGCGTCAGCATGGATTCGTTCGGCATTGTGACGCGCAAACGACACCAGCTCTCGCCTGGTGCGGATGCGATGCTGCTCGCCTTGCGCGACGCCGCAGCCAGCATGTACCCGCATTATCGGAAGCCTCTCCAGTCCTGATATACGATCTTGGTATGGCCCATGCGCAATAAGCTATTGGAATGCGCAAACTTGTTTCGTTAGCATCCAGTTATTCGTCCAAGAACAAAGAGACGAAGCCAAAACAAACACTGGAGATGCAATTGAAACATAAAAAAATGAGCTGGCTCATCGCCACGCTTTTCACGTCCCCCCTGCTCGTACAACAAGCGCTGGCCCAGGAAGCCGCGGCCGCCGGCGATATCCAGCAAGTCAACGTGACCGGCATCCGCGCCTCGGTGCGCAACGCGCTGGCCGCCAAGGAAGCCTCCAACTCGATGGTCGAAGTGGTGTCGTCGGAAGACATCGGCAAGCTGCCGGATACCACCATCGCCGAATCGCTGGCGCGCCTGCCAGGCCTGTCGTCCGGCCTGGATCGCGGCAACGCCAGCCAGATCGTCGCGCGCGGCATGGGCCCGCGCTTCATCGGCGCCACCTTGAACGGCCGCGAACTGGCGTCGTCGGAACCCAACCGCGCGGTGCGCTTCGAGCAGTTTCCGTCGGAGTCGCTGAGCGGCGCCACCGTCTACAAGACGCAGAACGCCGAGCTGGTGGAAGGCGGCGTCGCCACCACCATCGACCTGCAAACCGTCTCGCCGCTGAAGTACAACGGCCGCCAGGTGTCGCTGAAGGCGGACGCGCTGTACTACGCGCTGGCCAAGGACATCGGCGGCGCCGACAAGACCGCGCCGCGCCTGGGCGGGGTCTACATCGACCAGTTCAACAACAAGACCCTGGGTGTGGCGCTGGCCTTCAGCTACCAGGACCAGCCCTCGCTGCAAAAGAACGTGCGCCACTGGGGCTTCAACGAGGACCATTCCGCCGACCTGAATGGCGACGGCAAGGTCGACAAGACGCCGTGGGGCTTCCAGGACGAGGTCAAGCGCGGCAAGGACAAGCGTACCAGCCTGCTGGGCAAGGTCGAATGGAAACCGTCGAACGACGCGCTGATCACCGCCGATACGTACTACGCCAAGGCCGCGATCCGCGAACCGGGCCTGCAGCACTGGACCGGCGACCTGGGTAACTGGGACGGCTACGAATCCGGCAACTTCAGCAAGCTCGATATCCGCAACGGCTACGTGGCGGGCGGCACGCTGTCGAACACCAGCCTGGTCACCAACGACTATCTGTGGATACAGGACACCAGCGTTGCCGCCAGCGGCGTGAACGGCAAGTTCAACGTCGGCGACTGGAAGGTGGAAACCGATCTGTCCAGTTCCCACGCGATGCGCAGCAGCCAGTGGGGCGACGTGCGCCAGTATTCGAACAACCCGACCACCATCACCTGGGACTTCACCGGCGACGAGCACCAGAGCTACAACTTCGGCATGGACACCGGCAATCCGGCCAACTTCGGCGCGCCGACGCTGTATGTCAATACCGACGGCCATATCAAGGACCTGCTGAACGCGGCGAGCCTGAGCGCTTCGCGTCCTATCGAGGGCAGCATCATCAGCCGCCTGAAGGTGGGCTTGCGTGCCACCGACCGCGAGAAGAGCTATCGCCAGACCACCTGGCAGATCAACCCCACCGCAGCGATTCCGGCATCGGCCTACGAGACGGTCTACGTCAGCGGCTTCCCCTCGTTTATCGCACTGAAGGACTTTGGCGCTTCGACCGCTGCGGCCTTCGGCAAGGACGCCTTCAATCCTGACGGCCGCCCGCAGTCGCAGGAAGATCTGCTGGCCGGCTGGAAGGTCAAGGAACGCAGCACTTCGGCTTTTGTGCAGGGTGACCTGGACGGCGAAGCCTTCGGCAAGACCTATCGCGGCAACGTCGGCGTGCGCTTCGTGCACACCTCGCAGACCGGCTACGGCATGCAGTCGCTGAACGGCGCCGCGGCAACGGCGGTGGAGGGTGGAACTTCCTACAACGAGATCCTGCCTAGCATGAATCTGATCTTCAACATGGACGAGGCACAGGAACGCCAGGTGCGCTTCAGCGTGGCGCGCGCCATGTCGCGGGCGCCGCTGGACGAGATGCGCGCATCGCGCAATCTGAACCTGGTGACCGATACGTCCCAGCCGGTCACCGGCAGCGCCGGTAATCCCGAGCTGAAGCCGATGATGGCCAACCAGGTGGACCTGGCGTACCAGTGGTACTTCGGCAAAGGTTCGCTGCTGTCGGCCGGCGCGTTCTACAAGAAGGTCTCGCGCTATATCGCCATCACCAGCGACAACAGTGCGATCCTGAATGGCCGTGCCGCCACCATCACCCGTTCGGTCAACGGCAACGGCGGCGATATCCGCGGCCTGGAGCTGGTGTACCAGCAGGCCTTCACGTCGCTGCCGGCGCCCTTCGACGGCCTGGGCATCGCCAGCAACTACGCCTACACCACCAGCAACATCCATGAGCAGACGCCGGCGGTGAATCCATATCCGATCGAAGGCCTGATGAAGAGCAACGGCGGCGTGACCTTGTGGTACGAGAAGGCTGGCTACGAAGCGCGCGTTTCGGCCAACTATCACAGCGCGTTTGTGCGCAACCCGACCTGGGGCGCCGGCCAGTTGATCATGAACGAAGCCGAGACCTACGTCACGCTGAACCTGGCCAAGCAACTGACGCCGCAGATTCAACTGCGCTTCGGCATCGACAACCTGACCAACCAGAAGGCTGTCTACACCAGCGCCAACATCCCTGTGCAGCAGGAAGTGACGGAGTTCGGCCGCCGCTTCAACCTGGGTCTTTCGTTCAAGCTGTAATCGAGTTTTATCGTGGTTTGGCGGAGCGGTGCGTGACGGCGCTGCTCCGTTTTTTTTACTTCGGGAGGTCGGATTGAAACCATTGATGCTGAATTGGCGGCGCCTGTGCGCCGCAGTGCTGTTGCTGGCGTGCGCTTGTGCTCATGCGGCGCCGGGCCGCGAGCGTTTGTCGCTGGACCGCGGTTGGCTGTTCCATCTGGGCGACATCGTCGAACCCCCAATCAAGGGACACGGCGAATCCTACGGCAATGCCAAGGCCGGCAACGCCGGCGGCGCGGCCGGCAACGAATTCGACGACTCCGGCTGGCGCCACCTCGACCTGCCGCACGACTGGGCCGTCGAAGGCCCGTTCGACCCCAACGCCAACGTGTCGCAGGGCTACCGCCCGCGCGGCATCGGCTGGTATCGCCGTTATCTGCAGGTCGATCCGAAAGATCGCGGCCGCCATTTTGAATTGCAGTTCGACGCCATCGCCACCCATGCCACGGTTTGGGTCAACGGCAATGTGGTGAACCGCAACTGGTCCGGCTACAACGCCAGCTACATCGACATCACGCCCTATCTCCGCTACGGCGGCGAGACCAACACCATCGCCATCCGCGCCGACGCCGAGGCGATGGAGGGCTGGTGGTACGAGGGCGCAGGCATGTACCGCCATGCCTGGCTGGTCAAGCGCAATCCGGTGCACGTGGTCACCGATGGCGTGCACGCCACCCCGCGCGCCGGCAAGAATGGGCAGTGGACCATTCCGGTCGAGGTCACGCTGGACAACAGCGGCAAGCAGGCCGCCGCCGTGACGGTGGAGGTGACGGTGTTCGACCCGGCCGGCAAGCAGGTGGCGCGCCGCAGCGTCGCCGCGCGTCTGGGGGTGCTGGCCAGCAGCACCGTGCAGGTGCCGCTGTCCATCGCCAACCCGGCCTTGTGGTCGCTGGAGAAAACCAATCTGTACCGGGTCGCCACGCGCGTGCTGCAGGACGGCGAGGCGCTCGATGAGGTATCGCTGCATACAGGCTTCCGCACGATACGCTTCGACGCGGCGCAGGGCTTCTTCCTGAACGGCGTGCATATGAAGCTGCAGGGCGTGTGCATCCACCAGGATCATGCAGGCGTTGGTGTTGCCGTGCCGGACTCCATTTGGGAGTATCGCCTGCGCCGCCTGAAGGAGTTGGGCGTGAACGCGATACGCTTCTCGCACAACGCGCCGGCGCCGGAGGTGCTGGACCTGATTGACCGCATGGGTTTCCTCGTCATGGACGAGAACCGCAACTTCAATCCGTCGCCGGATTACATGAAGCAGCTGGAATGGATGGTCAAGCGCGACCGCCATCATCCGGGCGTGATCCTGTGGTCGGTATTCAACGAGGAGCCGGTGCAGGCCACCGAAGTGGGCTATGAGATGGTGCGCCGCATGTCGGCCGCGGTGAAGGCGCTGGACGACACGCGGCCTGTCACGGCCGCGATGAACGGCGGCTTCCTGACGGAGCTGAACGTGTCGCACGCGGTGGACGTGGTCGGCGCCAACTACCAGGTGCCGGACTACGACCGCTATCACAAGGCGCATCCGGACAAGCCGTTCACCAGCTCGGAGGACACCTCCGCCTTCATGACTCGGGGCGAGTTCAAGACTGTGCGAGAGAAGAACCTGATCGCCAGCTACGACGACGACGCGGCCGAGTGGGGCAACACGCACCGCGACGCATGGGAAGCCATCGCCACGCGTCCTTATGTGGCGGGCGGTTTCGTCTGGACCGGCTTTGACTATCGTGGCGAGCCGACGCCGAATGAATGGCCGTCGGTCAGCTCGGTGTTCGGCATCATGGACCTGAACGGCTTTCCGAAGAACGCCTACTACATCCACCAGGTACAGTGGATCAAGGACCGGCCGCTGATCCACATTGCGCCGCACTGGAACTGGAGCGGCAGCGAAGGCAAGGACATCCGCGTGATGGTGATGGCCAACGTCGAGCGCGTGGAGTTGCTGCTCAATGGCCGTTCGCTGGGTGAGCAGAAGGTCGATCCGTACCGGATGAACTTCTTCAACGTCGCCTATGCGCCGGGCAAGCTGGAGGCGATCGGCTACCGGGGCGGCAAGGAAGTGGCGCGCACCTCGGTGGAAACCACCGGCGCCGCTGTCGCGCTGGAACTGGTGCCGGACCGCGCGCAACTGGCCGGCGACGGCCGCGATGCGATGCCGATCACCGTGCGCGCGCTCGATGCGCAAGGCCGCGCGGTGCCGCTGGCCGATGCGCAGGTGACGTTCGCGGTGAAGGGCGGCGGCCGTTCCATCGGCCATGGCAACGGCGATCCGAATTCGCATGAAGACGAGAAGGGCGCCATGCGGCGCCTGTTCAACGGTCTGGCGCAGCTGATCGTGCAGACCGACTACGCCGGCAAGGACGCCATCGACGTCGTCGCCACCGCGCCGGGACTGGCGCCAGCGCACATCAGCATTCCGGTCAAGGCCGTGCCGGAGCAGCCGTACGTGGCGGCGGCCGAAGCGCCGCTGACCTTCGTGCGCAGCTGGCGCATCGCGCCGGACGGCGACCAGCGTCCGGATCCGAACCAGCAGCTGGCCGGCTTCGACATGAACACCTGGGGCTGGGGCTCGCCGCCGATGATCGCCGGCGCGGAGAAGCCGGGCCGATACCATCTGTATCGTGCCAGTTTCACGGCGCGCAAGAATCTGGCGGACGGCAGCGGCCAGATCCACTTTGCCGGCATACGCGGCAAGGCCGAGGTCTGGCTGAACGGCAAGCTGCTCGGCCAGAAGGACAGCTACGCGCTGGCGGCGCTGGACCTGCCGCTGCCGGCCGGACCGGGGAAGCGCGACATCAACGTCATCGTCGAGGCGGAACCGGGGCAGGCCAGCGGCATCGAGGGCGCTGTCAGTATTACGCCACGCTTGCTGGCAAAGTAGCAATATTCGCCACGACATTGGCAGCGAGGAAATAAATCGGCCGCTTGCCCGCCAAATATTCCGGGCAAGCGTGCGATTCTGTTGACGGCGTAACGCGCGCTCCCTATAGTGGCGGGATGATTTCAGAATTCCAAGAACTATCCGACAAAATCGACCAGCTGGCCGAGATGACCGTGGCACTGCGCCGGGAAAACGCGCAATTGCGCCAAGCCAATGCCGCCCTCGTGGTGGAGAACATGGGCTACCAGCGCAAGCTGGACGAAGCGTCCAGCCGCATCGAGGCTTTGCTGGAAAAAATCCCCGCGCTCGACGGCGACGCCGAAGAGGACGACCAGCCTGAAAACGAGGATGTACGATGATACAGTTGGATGTCACCATCATGGGCGCGTCGTATCGCCTGGTCTGCAAAGAGGACGAGGAACGCGCGTTGCGCGAGGCCGCCGCATTCCTGGACAAGAAGATGACCAGCATCCGCGACGCCGGCAAGGTCAAAGGCAACGACCGCATCGCCGTGATGGCGGCGCTGGGCATGGCGGCGGAGTTCCTGTCGGTGAAGGCGCCGCAAGGTCCGTTGTCGGACATGTCTATACTGGAAGTGCAGACCAAGATCGCGGCCATGCACAAAGTGCTCGATGGCGCGCTGACTCCACAAGAAACCCTGTTTTAATTCGCTAAACTTCTTCCTTTGCGGCGGACAAGAGAGTAAACTTCGTTTCACCCTGCGGTGTTCGCGATTGCCATATATTCCTTGAACCATTTATGTGCACCGGTTGCGGAATTTTGTTCGATGGGCGTGAGCGTCGCTAGTCCGATGAACCCGAAATTGAACTAACTGTGACCACCTTGAACCGTTTGGTTCGGGATGCCGGCAAAGACGGCACAGGCGGGGCCTTATCCATAAGAAGCGGTTGCAAGCATGTGAGTGCGCAGCCGCTTTTTTTCGTCTGGACGTTTTTGTTTGGAGATGCTCATGCAATATTGGTTGATGAAATCCGAGCCTGATGAAGTCAGCATCGACGACGTGATGGCGTCGCCGGACCAGACCACGCCGTGGTTCGGCGTGCGCAACTACCAGGCGCGCAACTTCATGCGCGACGGCATGAAGGACGGCGACGGTGTGCTGTTCTATCATTCCAGCTGCCCGGAGCCGGGCATCGCCGGCCTGGCCAAGGTGGTGGGCGGACCGTATCCGGACGCCACGCAGTTCGACAAGGACAGCAAGTACTTCGATCCCAAGGCCACGCCGGAACAGCCGCGCTGGATCTCGGTCGACGTCAAGGGCACGCAGAAAACCCGTCTGCTGCCGCTGGCCGAGATGCGCACGATAGCGGCGCTGGAGGACATGGTGGTGCTGCAAAAAGGCAGCCGCCTGTCGATCACGCCGGTGACGGCGGGGCAGTGGAACGCCATCGTCAAGCTGCTGAAGAAGGGCGGCTGATGGATATCGGCCTGGTGCTGATATTGCTGCTGATGGGCGCCATCGGCGGCTTCGCGGCGGGGCTGCTGGGCATAGGCGGCGGCATGATACTGGTGCCGTTCATCACGATGATCTTCAGCGCCAAGGGTTTTCCCGAGGCGGCGATTATCCACATGGCGGTGGCGACGTCGCTGGGCGTGATCCTGTTCACGTCGATGTCGTCGGTGCGCGCGCATCACCAGCATGGCGCGGTGCTGTGGCGGGTGGCGTTGCTGCTGGCGCCGGGGATCCTGCTCGGCGCGTGGTGCGGGCCGTGGATCGCCAAGCAAATGAGTTCGGCGGGACAGGCTGTATTGTTCTGCATCTTCCTGACCTTCTCCGCCACGCAGATGCTGTTGGCGAAGAAGCCCGCAGCTGTGGAAGGTATGGCGCAGCGTGGACTGCCGGGCAGCGGCGGCATGTTCGGCGCCGGCATCGTGATCGGCCTGGTGGCGGGGCTGGTGGGCGCGGGCGGCGGCTTCCTGTCGATTCCGTTCATGACCTGGTGTAACGTCCGCATCCACAACGCGGTGGCGACCAGCGCGGCGCTGGGCTTCCCGATCGCGCTGGCCGGCACGCTGTCGAATATTTATTACGGCTGGGGCGAGCCGGGTTTGCCGGTGTATTCGCTGGGCTTTGTCTACCTGCCCGCGCTGGTGGTGATCGCGGCGGCCAGCGTCACACTGGCCCCGCTGGGCGCATGCACCGCGCACAAGCTGCCGGTACAGACCCTCAGGAAAATCTTCGCGATCGTGCTCTACTGCCTCGCCGCCTACATGCTGCGCAAGGCGCTATAAATCCGGGGTCAGATCTGACATTTGGACACGGGCCCTGCCGTAGCCGCAGCTACGGCAGGGCCCGTGTCCAAATGTCAGATCTGACCCCGGATTTTTCAGAGCGGCGCGCGGCCTTTCTGCCTGACCTTGTAAGCCCACACCAGCATGGCCAGCGCGCCGACGATCATCGGCAGCGACAGCACCTGGCCGGAGGTGATCGGCATGCCGAGGATGGTGGTCTCCCAGTCCGGTGTGCGGAAGTATTCGGTGAAGAATCGCGCGCAGCCGTACAGCAGCGTGTACATCGCGCCGACCGCCAGGCGCGGGCGCTCCTTGCGCGAGAACAGCCATAGGATCACGAACACCAGCAGGCCGTCGATCAGCAACTGGTAGATCGGCGACGGATGGCGCAGGCCTTGCAGGAACACGGGATTCGGCGACAGCGGGTAGTTCGTGTCCGGCCACATCATCGCCCATGGCAGCGACTGGTCCGTCACCACGCGGCCCGGCAGTTCGGCGTTGATGAAGTTGCCCAGGCGGCCGGCGGCGTAACCCAGCGGCACCAGCGGCGCGATGAAGTCGTAGACGTCCAGCAGATTGCGGCCGCTCTTGCGCGCCCACAGCGCCATCGCGATCAGCACGCCGAGGAAGCCGCCGTGGAAGGACATGCCGCCATGCCAGACCTTGAAGATCTCGATCGGATTCGAGAAGAAGAAATCGGGACGGTAGAACAGCACCTCGCCCAAGCGACCGCCGATCACCACGCCCAGCATGCCGTAGAACAGCATGTCGTCCAGGTCCTCCTTCCGCCATCCCTGCGCGGCGATGTGCGGCTGCTTGATGCGCACGCGCCCCAGCGTGATGAACAGCGCGAAGGCGAGGACGTACATCAGGCCATACCAATGTATCGCCACCGGTCCAAGATGGACGGCGATCGGATCGGGCATCGGGTGTATCAGCATAAGGCGTTCTTTCCTATTTCTTTTCTTAGCAGTTCCAAAAAGCCGCGCAATACCGGCGAGGCGTTGTCGCGGCGCCAGGCCAGGCCGGTTTCGACCAGCGGCGTGGCGTCGCTCAGCGCCCGGTATTCTACCCCGGGCCGCATCAGGTTGGACACGGATTGCGGCACCAGCGCCATGCCCATCCCCGCCGACACCAGGCTGACGATGGTTTGCATCTGGATCGCCTGCTGGCCGATCTCCGGCGTGATGCCGGCGTCGCGGAACACCGACAGAATGGCGTCGTACAGCGGCGGCGAGATCGCACGGGGGAAGACGATCAGCGGCAGCGGCGGCAATGCCGCCAACGCCAGCTTGCCCTTCTTTTTCAGCGCCGGCAGCCCGGCCGGCAAGGCCAGCACCAGCGGCTCGTTCAGCACCGGCAGGTAGTCGAGTTCCAGCTTCGCCTTGTCCGGCAGCGGGGGGATCAGCAGGCCGGCGTCGATGCGGTTCTGCAGCAGGTCGTCCAGCTGCAGGTCGGACGTGGCTTCCTGCAGCGTGATCTGCACCTGCGGATACGCGGCGCGGTAGGCGCGCAGGAAGGGCGGCAGCACGCTGTAGTCGGCCGACGAGACGAAGGCCAGCGTCAGCCGCCCGACCTCGCCGGCGGCGGCGCGCTGCACCAGCTGCGGCAGCTCCAGCGACTGCGCCAGCATGCGCCGCGCTTCCGGCAGCAGCGCCAGGCCGGCCGGCGTCAGCGCCACGCTGCGGCGGTTGCGCTCGAACAGCACGGCACCCAGCAGCTCCTCCAGCGCCTGGATTGTCTGCGACAGCGGCGGCTGCGTCATGTGCAGGCGCAGCGCCGCCTTGCCGAAGTGGAGTTCCTCGGCGACGGTGACGAAATAGCGCAGCTGACGCAGTTCCAGATTCATATGGCTAACTATTCAAATTCAGACTTGTGATATTTTATACGACTCACAGGGCCGGAAATCATATATTTGACATGGGAGCGTGGTGGAGGCAATCTGTCATGCTAAGCCAGCAAGCTTAAGCTAGCCTTTATCACTGGAGAAACATCATGCCGCAATACCGTTCCCGCACCACCACCCACGGCCGCAACATGGCCGGCGCCCGCGCCCTGTGGCGCGCGACCGGCATGAAGGACGGCGACTTCGACAAGCCTATCGTCGCCGTGGTGAACTCCTTTACCCAATTCGTGCCCGGCCACGTGCACCTGAAGGACCTGGGCCAGCTGGTGGCGCGCGAGATCGAGAAAGCCGGCGGCGTCGCCAAGGAATTCAACACCATCGCCGTCGACGACGGCATCGCCATGGGCCACGGCGGCATGCTGTACTCGCTGCCGTCGCGCGACCTGATCGCCGATTCGGTCGAATACATGGTCAACGCCCACTGCGCCGATGCGATGGTCTGCATCTCCAACTGCGACAAGATCACGCCGGGCATGCTGATGGCCGCGATGCGCCTCAACATTCCGGTCGTGTTCATTTCCGGCGGTCCGATGGAAGCGGGCAAGGTGCTGAAGGTGGTCGACGGCAAGCAGAAGATCATCAAGCTCGATCTGGTCGACGCCATGATCAAGGCCGGCGACCAGAGCGTCAGCGACGCCGACGTGGCCGAGATCGAGCGTTCCGCCTGTCCTACCTGCGGTTCCTGCTCGGGCATGTTCACCGCGAACTCGATGAACTGCCTGACCGAGGCGCTGGGCCTGGCGCTGCCGGGCAACGGCACCATCGTCGCCACCCACTCCGACCGCGAGCAGCTGTTCCTGCGCGCCGGCCGCCTGATCGTCGAACTGGCCAAGCGCCATTACGAGCAGGACGACTACTCGGTGCTGCCGCGCTCCATCGCCACCAAGGCCGCGTTTGAAAACGCCATGGCGCTGGACGTGTCGATGGGCGGTTCCACCAACACCGTGCTGCACTTGCTGGCGGCGGCGCATGAAGCCGAAGTCGATTTCGACATGGGCGACATCGACCGCATCTCGCGCAAGGTGCCATGCCTGTGCAAGGTCGCGCCGATGACCGACAAATACCACATCGAGGACGTGCACCGCGCCGGCGGCATTGTCGCCATCCTGGGCGAGCTGGCACGCGCCGGCCTGCTCGACACCTCGCTGCCGACCATTCACGCGCCGACGCTGGGCGACGCCATCGAACGCAACGACGTCAAGCGCAGCGACGATGCGGCCGTGCACCAGCTGTTCCGCGCCGCGCCTGGCGGCGTGCCGACGCAGACCGCGTTCTCGCAGTCGGAGCGCTACGACGCGCTGGACCTGGACCGCAGCACCGGCTGCATCCGCGACAAGGCGCACGCCTATTCGCAGGACGGCGGCCTGGCGGTCCTGTACGGCAATCTGGCGGAGAACGGCTGCATCGTGAAGACGGCCGGCGTGGACGAAAGCATCCTGAAGTTCAGCGGCAAGGCGCGCGTGTTCGAGAGCCAGGACGCGGCGGTTGAAGGCATCCTGGGCGATACCGTGCATGAAGGCGACGTGGTCATCATCCGCTACGAAGGTCCGAAGGGCGGCCCCGGCATGCAGGAGATGCTGTATCCGACTTCGTACATCAAGTCCAAGGGCCTGGGCAAGGCGTGCGCGCTGCTGACCGATGGCCGCTTCTCGGGCGGTTCGTCGGGCCTGGTGATCGGCCATGCTTCGCCGGAAGCGGCCGAGGGCGGCGCCATCGGCCTGGTGGAAGAGGGCGACATGATCGACATCGACATCCCGAACCGCAAGATCAGCCTGCGCATCAGCGATGCCGACCTGGCGGCGCGCCGCGCGGCCATGGAAGCCAAGGGCGACGCCGCCTGGAAGCCGGTCAACCGCGAGCGCTATGTCTCGCAGGCGCTGCAGGCCTACGCGGCGTTGACCACGTCGGCCGATCGCGGCGCCGTGCGCGACCTGTCGCAGCTGAAGCGCTAATCCGTCACTTCAAAAGCGGCCGGGTCGAGTTCGTCCAGCGTGACGATCGCATTGCGCCCCGGCTGCGACGCCTGCAGGCTTAACCTGGCGTTCAACTGCGCCAGGTAGTCGGCGCGGCAGCGACGCAGCACATAGTCGCGGAAATTATCCTGTTCCAGTTCGCGCCAGGCGCGCTCGCGGCCCTCGCCGGAACGCAGGCGGGCCTGCGTCGTCAGCTCCGGCGTGATGACGGCGTCGCCGTCGGTCAGGCGCGTGTAGCCGTAGCGGTCCATGTAGTCGCCGGCCAGCGTTTCGATGACGTTGATCTCCGGCGTCGTCAGCTGCTGCTTGAACTTGTTGATGTTGGCGACGATGGGCGGATAGCAGTTGGACGACCACAGCGCCGACAATTGCGAGATCTGCTTCGCTTCCTGCGATCCGGCGACGTCGAGCATCTGCGGCAGGAAGTCTATGCCGAGGAAGCCGCATACCGCTTCCAGCGTCGCCTGCTGGCGCGACAGGAAGTCTTCATAACGTATCGTCAGCACCCGGTCTGGCCAGCGCTGGCGCACATGGTCGGCGGCGCGGTGCGCGGCCACCCAGGTCTGGGCGTTGAGCATGGTGTCGAAGTCGTGGATGATGGCGCGGTTCATCGACGCCACCTGCGCGCGCGGATCGCGCACCACGTTCACGAACAGCATGTCGGGATACAGCTGCATCAGCTCATCGGCGTAGTGCACGCTGTCGAGCGACTTGTCCATCACCACGCCGGCATGCTGGCGTTCGCCCGCGCGCAGCAGCAGTTCCCACACCACGCGGTGCACGCTGCGCGGCTGGTGGCGTATGGCTTCGAATATCTCCACTGGATCGAACACCGTTCCCGGCCACTTGACCATGCTGACCGCCTGCAGTCCGACCACGTCGGTCACCATGCGGAAGTAGGCGCGGTCGTCGCGCAGGTCGCCGTAGTGCGGCACCAGCGGCATGAAGTCGACGATGTGCAGCGGGTAGGGCGAGTAAAACTGCGGCGACATGTTCAGGCGCAGGCGCAGCGCGTGGCTGCCGCAGCGGCGCAGCGGGATCATCATCACGGGGCGCGGGCGGGCGCCTTGGGTGTTCGAGGCATTGTTCATGGCGGTATTCGTGATAGTCATTCCATTTCCCTTTTCAAAAAACCAGCCAACCTGCCAGCGCCGCGCAAGCGACGATCCAGGCGGCGTCCACACGAAAACGTACCAGCGCTACCAGCGCCAGCACGCAGATCAAAACGGATATCCATGCCGGCGCGGCCATCCGGGCGATGGAGACGGCCGCGGAAAACACCATGCCCGCCAGCGCCGCCCGCACGCCGGACAGCGCGGCCTGCACCGCCGGCGAATGGCGTACGCGCTGCATGGCGCCGCTGGCTGCGATGATCAGCACCGCGCTGGGGATGAACATGCCGGCGCTCGCGGCGGCGGCGCCGGCCACGCCGGCCACCTTCAGGCCGACGAAGGCGGAGCTGATCATCACGGGGCCGGGGCTGAGCTGGGTCAGCGCCAGGCCGTCGACGAACTGGCGCGCGTCGAGCCAGCCGTAGGTATCGACCACGGTGTGCTGCAGCAGCGGAATGAAGACGTAGCCGCCGCCGAAAGTCATCAGGCTCATGCCGGCGAACACGGCGGCCAGCTTGAACAGCAGGGCCGATTGCGCGCCCTGCGACGACAGCCAAGCCAGCGGCGGCAGCAGCGCCGCCAGTGCGGCGCCGATGCCGCGTGCCGACGACGCACCGCCATCGGCCGGGCGCACCGCAACGGACGGCGCCGGCGCAACCGCGGCCGGACGCCAGATGTAGCCTGTCGCTGCGGCAAGCGCCATCACGGCCAGCGTGGTCGGCAGGCCGGGCACGATGGTCAGCGCCAGCGCCGCTGCTATGCCCAGCGCGGCCTGGCGGCCGTCGTGCACGGCGCCGCGCCACAGGCGGCAGCCGGCGGCCAGGATGACGGCGACGATGGCCGGTGTGATCCCTTGAAACAGCGGCCGCACGATGTCCATGCTGCCGAAGCGGAAATACAGGCTGCCCAGCGCGACGATGCAGGCGAAGGCCGGCAGCACCGCGCATAGCATGGCGACGCAGGCGCCGGCGACGCCGCGCAGCCGATAGCCGGTGTAGGCCACGACGTTGATCGCCACCGGACCTGGCAGCACCGAGGCCATCGCCAGGCCGTCGAGCAGGTCGGCGGCGGGCAGCAGGCGGCGGCGCTCGACGATGACGTGCTGCGTCATCGACACCATCGCCATGAAGCCGCCGATACTGGTGCAGCCGATGCGCAGGAACAGCAGCGCCAGCGTTGCCAGGCTCACCTGGTGTGCCGGCGGATGCTGGCCGGCGGCGCGCGGTTCGGCCGCTGTCAGCGGATGGCGTTCAGCATGCATGGCCGATGTCGCCGGCAGGTGCGGCCGAGAGGCCGAAGTAATGGCGGAAGCGGTCCATGAAGCGGCCCAGTTCCCCCTGCGGCAGGCTGTTGATGCCGGCGGCGGCAACGCGGCCGCCGCCGCCTTCGAATTGCTGGCACAGGCCGCAGGCGCTGTACAACGCCGGCGCGCCGGAGCGCACGCTGACCAGGTAGGAGCCGTCCGTCCGCTCGTTGAGCACGGCGAACGACGAGCCGTCGCGGCGCGCGGCGAGGCTGTTGGCCAGCACGCCGCTGATGCGGCGCGACCAGGCCGCCGCCGGCAGCACGTAGATGGCGCCGCCCGGCTCTTCCCAGTACGGGCGCAGTTCGCGCAGCAGGCCGCAGTCTGCGCGATAACCGTCGAGCAGGCCGCGATAGGCGTCGCTGGCGGCGATGAAGTCGAACGGATCCTCGTAGCCGCTCAGCTCCCGGTACAGCGCGGCCGGCGCGATATGCAGGTCTTCCAGGCATTCGCCGTAGGCGTTGTAGTTGATGGCCTGGCCCAGCTGGGCCAGCGCGGCGGTGGCCGCGTCGTCCAGCGCCAGGCTTTGCGCCAGCTGCCGCGCCTCCGGTTCCAGGTTGTCGCCGAAGGCCGCCGTCACCGCCCAGCGCCGATAGCGGCCGCCCAGGTGGCGGTCCACCAGGATGCTGGTGCAGACGTCGGGCGCGGCGTTGCAATGCAGGCGCAGCGCGGGATGAAGGAATGCCTGGTCGGCAGAATGGTGGTCGAAGTATTCGACGCGCGCGCCGGCGTCGAGCACGCGCCGCAGCTCGCCGGCGTTGGCGTCCAGCGAGATGTCGAGCACCAGCACGCTGGCGCCGGCGCAGGCGTGGCTGGGCACCTTGCGCAACAGCTCGATGTCGCGTTTGACGCCGGTCACCAGCGCCGTGTAGGCCGGGGCGTGCAGCCGCATCTGGTGCAGCGCGCAGATGCCGTCGGCGTCGCCGTTGAAGACGTCATAAGCCACCGCCGCAACGGTGCTGGAGTGATGCTGGTCCATGGCGTCAGAGGAAGCGGTGGGACAGATGCTGGAACAGCCGGTCGCAGGCCAGCTCCAGCGACAGTTCGCCGGTGTCGAGCGACATCGCCGGCTCCAGCGGCACCTCGTACGGCGCCGAGATGCCGGTGAATTCGGGTATCAGTCCGGCGCGGGCCTTCTTGTACAAGCCCTTGGGATCGCGTTCCTCGCACACCGCGCCCGGCGTGCTGACGTAGGTCTCGACGAAGTTTTCCTCGCCGATGATGTCGCGCGCCATGGCGCGGTCGCTGCGCAGCGGCGAGATGAAGGCGCAGATGACGATCAGGCCTGCGTCGTTCATCAGCCGCGCCACCTCGGCGCTGCGGCGGATGTTTTCCTGCCGGTCGGTCGGCGAAAAACCGAGGTCGCGGTTCAGGTGGTGGCGTAGGTTGTCGCCGTCGAGCACATAGGCCATGCGGCCGTCGGCGATCAGCCGGCGTTCCAGCGCGCAGGCCAGCGTGGATTTGCCGGCGCCGCTCAAGCCGGTCAGCCATACGGTGGCCGCATGCTGGCCGACATGGTGCAGGCGGGTCTCCGCCGTGACCTGGCTGGCATGCCAGAAGATGTGCGGCGTCCCGGCCTCGCTGTCAGCGCCGATTTTGTCTAACTTACCCATGATGTTGGCTCCCGCTGCGGCTTAGAACTGTTCCCATTCGGCCGCCGCCGGTGCGGTCGCCCTGGGTCGCACGGCCGGCTTGCGTGCCGCGCTGTTGGTCAGGCGCGGTGCAGGTGCGGGCGCCCTCATTGTCACCAGCGGCCGCCGCGCGCCGGCCGTGGCCATCGCGTCGGTACGGAAGATGCCGACCACTTCGTTCAGGCTGTTGACCTGTTCCTGCATCGCCTGCGCGGCGGCAGCTGCTTCCTCGACCAACGCGGCGTTTTGCTGCACCACGTCGTCCATCTGGGTCACGGCGTCGTTGATCTGCTCGATGCCGGCCGATTGCTCCTGGCTGGCCGCCATGATCTCGGACATGATGTCGGTGACGCGCTTGACGCTCGTGACCACCTCGTGCATTGTCGATCCGGCCTGCTCGACCAGGCGGTTGCCCGCTTCGACCTTGTCGACCGAATCGCCGATCAGGTCCTTGATTTCCTTGGCCGCCGCCGCCGAGCGCTGCGCCAGGTTGCGCACCTCGGTCGCCACCACGGCGAAGCCGCGGCCCTGTTCGCCGGCGCGGGCCGCTTCGACCGCCGCGTTCAGCGCCAGGATGTTGGTCTGGAAGGCGATGCCGTCGATGACGGCGATGATGTCGACGATCTTGCGCGCCGAGACATTGATGGCGGCCATCGTGTCGACCACCTGGGCCACCACGGCGCCGCCCTTGGCCGCGACGTCGGACGCCGATTCGGCCAGGCCGTTGGCTTGCCGCGCATGGTCGGTGTTGATGCGCACGGTGCTGGTCAGTTCTTCCATCGACGACGCGGTCTCCTCCAGCGTGCTGGCCTGCTGCTCGGTGCGCGACGACAGGTCCAGGTTGCCGGAGGCGATCTGCCCGGCGGCGGTGGCGATGGTCTCGGTGCTGGTGTGGACTTGCTTGACGATCTGCGCCAGGCTTTCGCGCATCGATTCCATCGCGAACAGCAGGCTGGTCTTGTCGCCTTGGCGGATGTCGATGTGCACCGCCAGGTTGCCGGCGGCGATCTGGCCGGCGATTTCCGCCGCTTCGTGGGGTTCGCAGCCGAGCTGGCGCACCACGCCGCGGGTGATCAGCAGCGCAGCGATCACGCTGGTGATCAGGGCCAGCGAGCCGATGATCAGCATCACCGTGCGGGCCTGCTGGTACGCTTCGGCCGCGGCCTCGGTACCTTCGATGTTTTGTTTTTCCTCGACGGCGATCAGCTTGCGCAGCAGCTCCCACCAGGCTTTTTGCACCGGCCGGAACTCATAGCGCAACAGCTTGTACGCCTCGTCCTGCTTTTGCTCCAGCGCCAGCGCTGCGGCGCGCTGGATGAACGGGCCCGCCACCACGGCCTGCTTGCTGATCTGTTCCAGCAGGGTTCTTTCCTCGTCCGAGGTTTCCTTTTGCGTCCGGAACATTTGCCCCAGCTGCTCTTGCGCCGCCGCATATTTCTTTTCCTGCTCGGCGATGCGTTTGATCTCGATCTGGATTTCCTTGTCTTCCTTCAGCAGGATCAGGTTGCGCATCGCCAGCGCCCGTTCGGTCACCGTCAGGTCCATGGTCTGGGCCAGCTTGGTCTCGACTCCGTTGATTTTGGTTATTTCATCCATGCGGTCCTGGATCTGCCGCATGCTGGTCAGACCCAGCGCGATAACCACCAGCAGAAACACCGCCACCAGGCCAAAACCCATGCCCAGCCGTTTTGCAATTGTCAAACCTTTCATACATCCCCCCGACGATCCGACACCAAGATTCAGATAAGCAAATGCGAAGTCCGCATAAGCAAACCTATCTTAGTGACCGGAAGCGAGCAACAAACTCCCCAAAAATCACATAGGGCGCGGATGCAACAGCCAAATTAGGGATTGACGTTGATGTGTGGAAAGTTTAATTCGCTTTTCTTCATAGTGCGGCGGCGGGAAGATGGCCTGCCGGACCGGCCGGCGGCTTGCATAGAGGTAGGCTGAAATAGATTTGTATGGAATTGTAAAAGCGCCCGCCGTGTGGCGATATCAGGGCTTTTTGTCGAAGTTTTGCTTCACCCGCGCCTTGCGGCGTTTTTCATCTTCGTCGTGGGCCTTGCGTTTGTCCAGGCCAAACATGGGTTCCAGGAATTCGAACCAGGCGAAGGCAAACACCATCAGGCCGATAATCCACCACCACGACAGCAGGGCGAACTTCCACACTTCAAAATAACGCAGTCCGCACAGGACCACGATCAACAGGATCATAGGCATGGTCATCTCCTTCAGTTACGTCATCTTACAAAGAAAATGCCTTTGCAGGGAGCAATATTCCATTATCGGTCAACGCGGATATCCCATATGGCGTTAAATGCGTAGGGGAAAAACACGGTAGAATTGTTGGCGGAATTGAGTAGGACTTACCATGGAGAAGACAATGAAACGTAATTTGATGATGGTTGGGATGGTTGTCGCGTCGGCGTTCGCGTCGCAGGCCGCAATGGCCGATGCCGGCATGGACCTGGCGAAAGCCAAGAACTGCCTGGCTTGCCACGCTGTGAGCACCAAGCTGGTCGGCCCGGCCTACAAGGATGTGGCCGCCAAATACGCCGGCCAGAAAGACGCCGAAGCCAAGCTGGTCACCAAAGTGATGAAAGGCGGTTCCGGCGCCTGGGGCGCGATCCCGATGCCGGCCAATCCGCAGGTGAGCGACGCCGAAGCCAAAACCTTGGTGAAATGGGTGCTGGCGCAGAAATAATTCACGCCGCAGCCGCAAAAAAAAACGCGCCGGGGGACTGAACCCGGCGCGTTTTTCGTTGGGGCGAGGAGGCTTACTTGATGACCGACATCCGGGTCTTGCTGCCGTTGTCGTAGTTGTACAGCGTCAGCGCACCGTCCTTGATGTCGCCCTTGTTGTCGAACTCGATCAGGCCGGTCACGCCCTGGTACTTGATCTTCTGCAGGAACGGCAGGTACTTGGCCGGCTCGGCCGAGTTGGCGGCCTGCATCGCGGCGGCCATCGTCATCACCGAGTCGTACACGTACGGCGCGTACAGCTGGACGTCCATGTTGTACTTCTTCTTGTAGCGGGCGTGGAAGTCGTCCATATTCTTCTGCAGCTCGGGCGAGACGCCGCCCGCTTCGGCGCAGGTGACGACCTTGACCGCGCCTTCGCCGGCCAGCTTCGGCAGCGATTCGGTGCACAGGCCGTCGCCGCCCATGTACTTGGCCTGGATGCCCAGCGCCTTCATCTGGCGCAGCAGCGGGCCGCCTACCGAGTCCATGCCGCCGAAGAACACCAGGTCGGGGTTCTTGCCCTTGATGGTGGTCAGGATGGCGTTGAAGTCGGTGGCCTTGTCGGTGGTGAATTCCTTGCCGACAATTTGCACGCCGGGCAGCGCCTTCTTGGCGCCCTTGATGAACTCCTCCGCCACGCCCTGGCCGTAGGCGGTGCGGTCGTCGATGACGGCGATTTTCTTGATGCCCATCTTGCCGACGGCGTAGCTGCCCAGCGCGCTGCCCAGCTTGGCGTCGTTGGCGACCACGCGGAAGGCCGAGTTGAAGCCCTGCTGCGTGTACTTGGTCTGGGTGGTGGCCGGCGAGATTTCCGGGATGCCGGCGTCGAAGTAGATCTTCGAGGCGGGGATGGTGGTGCCCGAGTTCAGGTGGCCGATCACGCCGTTGACCTTGGCGTCGACCAGCTTCTGCGCGACCGCCGTGCCCTGTTTCGGATCGGCGCCGTCGTCTTCCAGCACCAGCACGAACTTGACCGGCTTGCCGCCGATCTTGATGCCTTTGGCATTCAACTCTTCAACCGCCATCTTGGCGCCGTTTTCATTGTCCTTGCCCAGGTGAGCGGAAGGACCGGAGACCGGAGCGACGTGGCCGATCTTGATCACTTCTTGCGCACCGGCGCTGCCAGCGAAAGCCAGGGCGATGGCGAGTGGAATGAACTTCGTCTTGAACAGCATATACATTCTCCAATGGTTGAATAACGGTGTCTCGTGAACGCCGCAGAATTTTTTCTGCAAGGCCAAAAGGTACAACAAATTATTCGCCACGCAAAGGGAGAATTGCAGGGAATTGAACTTTTGGCGGTTACCGGGGGTAACCGCCAAGGAGGAGGAAGCGGGGAAACTACTTTTTTTGCGCCTGCAGGTGCGTCAGTTCCTGCGACACGGCGCGGGCGACGATTTTTTCGATGGTGTCGTGCAGGCCGATGCGGATCTCGTTGGTCAGGTCGTGCAGCGCGTGGCTCAGCACCTCGGCCATGCTGTCCTTGATGCGCTGCTCCAGCACGAAGTCCACGCGCGACTGCAGCTGGTGCATGATGCGCTCGGACAGGCGGTGTTCCATCATCGCCCATTCCGCCTCGCTCCAGCCGTCGATGGCTTCGGCCTCCAGCTCGGCGGCCATTTCGGAACGCTTGGACAGCGTCGAGCGTGTGCCGGAAGCGGCCTCGCCTGGCAGCAGGTCTTCGCCCAGCGGCTCGGCTTTCAGGACTTCCGTCAATACAGGGATACTGGCGTCAAACGATTGGGCTTGGCTCATGATTTTCCTGTGACAAAGTGGGTAAGTGGGTAGTCTTGCTGCTTGTATGCGACGTATCGCTTGCGGCCGGCAGCCGCATCATCCTCGTCGGAGGAAATCACTTCTATCATGCGCTCGAATTGCGCGACCCCGGAAGGTGCGCGGCGCGACAAATTTACCAATAATTCTTTGTGTGGTAATTCCGCCTCATCGTTGTCGGTGAGAATGATTGGAGTATGGGGCGCGAGCGCATCGCCGGCAAGCACGTGCGGCAGGAAGCCGGTCGCGGAAAATGTCCACATCGCCGCGTTAAGTTCCGCCAGTTGCGCCTCATCTTCGGCCATCAGCACCACGCGGTTGTTGGCCGCGTATGCCTTGCGCACGAGGCGGCAGGCATAGGCGATCTTGTCCGGCACGTTGGTGTGGAAATCGATGCGTGTCATGGCTGTCTGGTCTGCTCTGTAGAGGGAAGTGCATGCGGCGTGGCGCCGCTTGATTCCAGTTTATTCGAAATTGATTGTTACCGCTGGCACCGATGTTGCTACCGTGCGCCGATTTTTAGAACTGGAAGCCCGGCGGCGCATTGACCGGCGGCGGAGGCTTGACAGCGTCGATTTCTGTGCGTGTCGGCTGCTCCGGTGGAGGCGGCGGTGGCGGCGCCGCAGGGACCGGCGCGGGGTACTGGTAAGTCGCCGGCAGGGTCTTCTCGGCCGGATAGCCGGCCTCGCTCAGCAGCACGTCCCAGCTGCCCTGCTCGAAGCCGGTGAGCTTGCTGCGGCCCACCAGCAACAGCGGCAACTGGCCGTTGCTGCCGGCCTTCTTCAAGGCCGCCTGGTCGTCGGCCGTGGCGACGGTTTTTTCGCGGAACGGAATGCCGCGCGCCATCAGCATGGCGCGGCCGTTGCTGCAGCCGCCGCAGTCCGCCGTGGTGTACAGCGTGACCGGGCGATTGCGGACGGCGTCGGCCAGTTCCGGCGGCAGTTCCACCGACGCGCCGCCGGTGGTAAACGATTTCACTTCGACCCTGGTCCTGGCCGGCGTGCTCGGCGGCGGCGGCTGGTCGCTGTAGTGCGTCACGCCCTTGTCGTCCTTCCACTTGAAGACCTGCGCGCCGGCCGTGCCTGAGCACAGCAGCGCAAGGGCGAGCACGGGCACGGCCGGCCGCTTCATGCTCAGGCCGCCATGCCGCTGTGACGCAGCAGCGCGTCGATGCTCGGCTCGCGGCCGCGGAAGGCGGTGAACGATTCCAGCGCGGGGCGCGAACCGCCGACCGACAGGATCTCCCGCAGGTAGCGCTTGCCGGTTTCCGAGACGGCGTCCGGACCCAGCGTCTGCGCTTCCTCGAACGCCGCGTAGGCGTCGGCCGACAGCACCTCGGCCCACTTGTAGCTGTAGTAGCCGGCCGCGTAGCCGCCGGAGAAGATGTGGCCGAAGGAATTCTGGAAGCGGTTGAACGCGGGCGGAATGACCAGCGCGAATTTGGCGCGCACCTCGTCGATGACTTGCTGCACGGTCTTGCCGGTGCTGGCGTCGTAGTCGTAGTGCAGGTGCATGTCGAGCAGCGAGAACTCGACCTGGCGCAGGGTCTGCAGGCCGGACTGGAAATTCTTCGCGGCCAGCATCTTGTCGTACAGCGCGCGCGGCAGCGGCTCGCCGGTGACGGCGTGGGCCGTCATGTGTTCCAGCACTTCCCACTCCCAGCAGAAGTTTTCCATGAACTGCGACGGCAGCTCGACCGCGTCCCACTCGACGCCGGAGATGCCGGACACCCCCAGCTCGTCGACCTGGGTCAGCATGTGGTGCAGGCCGTGGCCGAACTCGTGGAACAGCGTGGTCACTTCGTCGTGCGTGAACAGCGACGGCTGCACCTTGCCGTCGACCACGGCGGGCTCGGTGAAGTTGCAGGTCAGGTAGGCGACCGGCGTCTGCACCGCCTTGTCGTCGGCGCGGCGGCCGCGCGCGTCGTCCATCCAGGCGCCGCCGCTCTTGCCGGCGCGCGCGTACAGGTCGAGGTAGAACTGGCCGATCAGCTTGCCGTTGCGTTCGATGCGGAAGAAGCGCACGTCCTTGTGCCAGACCGGCGCGGTGTCCGGCTTGATCTCGACGGTGAACAGTTGCTGGATCAGGCGGAACAGGCCGTCGATCACTTTGTGCTCGGGGAAGTACTGCTTCACTTCCTGCGCCGAGAAGGCGTAGCGGCGCTCCTGCAGTTTCTCGGACGCGTAGGGGATGTCCCAGGCTTTCAGTTCGGCTATGCCCAGTTCGTCCTGCGCGAATTTTTTCAGTTCGGCCAGGTCCTGCTCGGCGAACGGACGGGCGCGTTTGGCCAGGTCTTCCAGGAAGGCGATGACTTCGTCGGGCGACTTGGCCATCTTCGGCACCAGCGACACTTCGGCGAAGTTTTTATAGCCCAGCAGCTTGGCTTCCTCGTCGCGCAGCTTCAGCAGCGTGACGATGTTTTGCGTGTTGTCCCAGTCTTCCTTCTTGCTGAACACCTCGCCCTGCTCGGACGCCTTGGTGGCGTTGGCGCGGTAGATGGTCTCGCGCAGCTCGCGCTTGTCGGCGAATTGCAGGATGGGGAAGTAGGACGGGAAGTGCAGCGAGAATTCGTAGCCTTGCTTGCTTTCCTTTTCCGCCGCGGCGCGGGCGGCGGCCTTGACGTCGGCGGGCAGGCCGGCCAGGTCGGCTTCATCGGCCACCAGCAGCTTGTAGTCGTTGGTGGCGTCGAGCACGTTTTCGGAGAAGCGCGTCGACACCGACGCATGCTCTTCCTGGATCTCGGCGAAGCGTTCCTTCTTATCCGCCGGCAGTTCGGCGCCGCCCATGCGGAAGTCGCGCACGGCGTTGTCGATGATGCGCTTGCGCGCCGGCGCCAGCGTGGCGAACTCGGCCGAGGCGCGCAGCGCCTTGTATTTGGCGAACAGCGCCTCGTTCTGGCCCAGCTCGGTCCAGAACTCGGTGACCTTGGGCTGGTTCTCGTTGTAGACGGCGCGCAGCTCAGGCGTATCAACCACATTGTTCAGATGGCTGACGATGCCCCAGGCGCGGCCCAGCAGTTCGGTGGCGTTTTCCAGCGGGGTGACGAAGCCGTCCCAGGTCACTTGCTCCGACGGCGCCTGCAACTGCTCGACCACGGCGCGGCTCTTGGCCAGCAGATCGTCGATGGCAGGGGTGACGTGCTCTGGCTTGATCGCATCGAAACGCGGCAGTCCGGAAAAGTCCAGCAGGGGATTTTGGTCAGTCATCTTGAGTCCAATAGGTACGATACGGTTTATTTAAGTGCGCTCGGCCGCTTCGACGGTGTTCATCAGCAGCATGGTGATGGTCATCGGACCCACGCCACCCGGCACCGGCGTGATGTGCGAAGCCACTTCCTTGATGCCGGCGAAATCCACGTCGCCGCACAGCTTGCCCGCCTCGTCGCGGTTGATGCCGACGTCGATGACGATCGCGCCCGGCTTCACCATATCAGCGGTCAGCGTGTTGCGGCGGCCGGTTGCGGCCACAACGACGTCGGCCTGGCGGGTGTACAGGCCCAGGTCCGGCGTCGCACTGTGGCAGATGGTGACGGTGGCGTTGGCTTGCAAGAGCAGCAGCGCCATCGGCTTGCCGACGGTGTTGCTGCGGCCGATGACGACCGCGTGCTTGCCGCGCAGGCTGACGCCGGTGCTTTCGATCAGCTTCATGCAGCCGTACGGCGTGCACGGGCGGAAGCCGTCCAGGCCGGCCATCAGCTCGCCGGCGCTCAGCACCGAATAGCCGTCCACGTCCTTCTTGGTGGAGATGGCCTCGATGATCTTGTGCGGGTCGATATGCTTGGGCAGCGGCATTTGCACCAGGATGCCGTGGATGGCCGGATCGGCGTTCAGCGCGGCGATGCGCTCCAACAGGGCGGCCTCGGTCATGTCGGCAGGGTATTGTTCCTTCAACGAATAGAAACCGGCGTCCTCGCAAGCCTTGACCTTGTTGCGCACGTACACATGGCTGGCCGGGTCGTCGCCGACGATGATCACGGCCAGGCCGGGCTGCTTGCCTTGGGCGGTGAGGGCGGCAGCACGTGCAGCAATTTCCGTGCGCAGTTTTTGGGAGAGGGCGATTCCGTCGATCAGTTGTGCAGGCATGATTTAACCAGGTTGGAGAGGAAAGCAGGATTATAAAGCCGCAGCGCGCGCTGCGCCTCGTTTCCCACGGTTTAGTGATGTTGCGTCGCACAAGATTCTCATAGGGAAATTTCATAATACGAAATGACGTATCGTAATTTGAAAAATAAGAAAACTGCTGTTAGAATCGCACACGGCATTGAAGTATTGGTAAATAATCAGCGTTACGTCAGCACTCAAACTCAGGAGACTTAATACATGTCAGCTCAACTTGACCAGGTTACGGCAAACACCGACCCTGATTCGCAGGAAACCAAAGAATGGTTGGACGCACTGGCTGCAGTGCTGGAACAAGAGGGCCCTGAACGTGCTCACTACCTGATGGAGCGCCTGATCGACCTGGCCCGCCAAAGCGGCTCGGATATCCCGTTCTCCGCCAATACCGCCTACGTCAACACCATTCCCGCCCACCTCGAAACCCACTGCCCCGGCAACCTGGAATACGAAGAGAAGCTGCGCTCGTGGATGCGCTGGAACGCCATGGCGATGGTCGTCAAGGCCAACCGCGTCGACGGCGACCTCGGTGGCCACCTGTCCTCGTTCGCCTCGCTGGCCAACATGCTGGGCATCGGCTTCAACCACTTCTGGAAAGCGCCTAGCGACAGCCATGGCGGCGACCTGCTGTACATCCAGGGCCACTCGTCGCCAGGCGTCTACGCCCGCGCGTTCCTGGAAGGCCGTTTGAGCGAAGAGCAGCTGACCCATTTCCGTCGCGAAGTCGGCGGCAAGGGCCTGTCCTCGTATCCGCACCCGAAACTGATGCCGAACTTCTGGCAGTTCCCGACCGTGTCGATGGGCCTGGGCCCGCTGATGGCGATCTACCAGGCCCGCTTCCTGAAGTACCTGCACGCGCGCTCGATCGCCGACACCACCGACCGCAAGGTCTGGGCATTCTGCGGCGACGGCGAGATGGACGAACCGGAATCGCTGGGCGCGATCGGCATGGCCGCGCGTGAAAAGCTGGACAACCTGGTCATCGTCGTCAACTGCAACCTGCAGCGCCTGGACGGCCCTGTGCGCGGCAACGGCAAGATCATTCAAGAGCTGGAAGCGGACTTCCGCGGCGCCGGCTGGAACGTCGTCAAGGTCATCTGGGGCCCGGGCTGGGACGCCCTGCTGAAGCAGGACAAGGACGGCATCCTGCGCAAGGTGATGATGGACACCATCGACGGCGAATACCAGAACTACAAGGCCAAGGACGGCGCCTACGTGCGCAAGCACTTCTTCGGCAAGCATCCGAAGCTGCTGGAAATGGTCGCCAACATGACCGACGACGACATCTGGCGCCTGACCCGCGGCGGCCACGATCCGCACAAGATCTACGCCGCCTTCAAGGTCGCGCAGGAACACAAAGGCCAACCGACCGTGCTGCTGGTGAAGACCATCAAGGGCTTCGGCATGGGCAAGCACGGCGAAGCACGCAACACCGCGCACAACACCAAGAAACTGACCGACGAAGCGATCCGTGAAATGCGCGACCGCTACTCGATCCCTATCCCGGACGACCAGCTGGCAGACATCCCGTTCTACAAGCCTGCC
Organism: Duganella hordei; assembly: GCF_040369125.1. Classification (NCBI taxonomy): domain Bacteria; kingdom Pseudomonadati; phylum Pseudomonadota; class Betaproteobacteria; order Burkholderiales; family Oxalobacteraceae; genus Duganella; species Duganella hordei. The sequence goes on along the minus strand of NZ_BPWI01000008.1, from coordinate 169,404 downwards.
GACGACGCGCCGGAAATCAAGTACCTGCACGAGCGCCGCGCCGCGCTGGGCGGCTACCTGCCGGCCCGCCGCATGAAGGCCGACGAGAAGCTGACCGTACCACCGCTGACCGCGTTCCAGAACGTGCTGGACCCGACCGCCGAAGGCCGTGAAGTGTCGAGCACCCAGACCTACGTGCGTATCCTGACCACGCTGCTGAAAGACCCTAGCGTCGGTCCGCGTATCGTGCCGGTGCTGGTCGACGAGTCGCGCACCTTCGGTATGGAAGGCCTGTTCCGCCAGGTCGGCATCTTCAACCAGCAAGGCCAGTTGTACGAGCCGGTCGATAAAGACCAGGTGATGTACTACCGCGAAGACAAGGCCGGCCAGATCCTGCAAGAGGGTATCAACGAAGCCGGCGGCATGAGCTCGTGGATCGCAGCGGCGACTTCGTACTCGACCAACAACCGCGTGATGATCCCGTTCTACACGTACTACTCGATGTTCGGCATGCAGCGTATCGGCGACCTGGTCTGGGCCGCCGCCGACATGCGCGCCCGTGGCTTCCTGATGGGCGGCACCGCCGGCCGCACCACGCTGAACGGCGAAGGCCTGCAGCACGAAGACGGCCATAGCCACCTGTTCGCAGCGGCTGTACCGAACTGCATGCCTTACGATCCGACCTTCGGCCATGAAGTGGCAGTGATCATCCAGGACGGTATGCGCCGCATGGTGGAAGACCAGGAAGACGTGTTCTACTACATCACCATCATGAACGAGAACTACCCGCACCCAGGCATCAAGCCGGGCCAGGAAGAGGGCATCCTGAAGGGTATGTACCTGCTGCAGGAAGGCGACAAGAAAGCCAAGCAGCGCGTGCAGCTGATCGGCTCCGGCACCATCCTGCGCGAATCGATCTTCGCCGCCGAACTGCTGCAGAAGGACTGGAACATCGCCGCCGACGTGTGGTCCGCTCCGTCGCTGACGCTGGTGGCGCGCGAAGGCCAGGACGCCGAGCGCTGGAACCTGGTCAATCCGACCAAGCCGCAACGCGTGCCTTACGTGGCGCAGCTGATGAAGGATACCTCCGGCCCTATCGTTGCGACGACCGACTACATGCGTGCGTTTGCTGAACAGATCCGCGCCTTCATTCCTAAAGACCGCACCTACCGCGTGCTGGGCACCGATGGTTTCGGCCGTTCGGATACCCGTGCCGCACTGCGCGAGTTCTTCGAAGTGAACCGTTACTACATCACGGTCGCCGCGCTGAAATCGCTGGCGGAAGAAGGCAAGATCGACGCCAAGGTGGTTGAACAGGCAGTCGTCAAGTACGGCCTCAATGCCGACAAACCAAATCCGGTGACCCAATAATCCGCTAAGAAAAAAGAAACGGAGCAAACGCTATGAGCATTGTGGAAGTTAAAGTCCCGGATATCGGTGATTTCAAGGAAGTTGAAATCATCGAGTTGATGATCAAGGTCGGCGACACCATCAAGGTGGACCAGTCGCTGATTACCGTTGAATCGGATAAGGCCAGCATGGAGATTCCTTCGTCCGCCGCTGGTGTGGTCAAGGAAATCAAGGTCAAGGTCGGCGACAAGGTGGCCGAAGGTTCGCTGCTGCTGTTGCTGGAGGCTGATGGCGCCGGCGCGGCCGCTGCTCCTGCCGCCGCACCGGCCGCTGCGGCTCCCGCACCGGCGCCTGCCGCTGCCCCAGCGCCCGCGCCGGCTGCCGCCGCTTCGTCCGGCCCGGTCGAAGTCAAGGTGCCGGACATCGGCGACTTCAAGGAAGTGGAAGTCATCGAAGTGATGGTCAAGGTTGGCGACACGATCAAGGTCGATCAGTCGCTGCTGACCGTTGAATCGGACAAGGCCAGCATGGAAATCCCTTCGTCGCACGCTGGTGTGGTGAAGGAAGTGAAGATCAAGGTTGGCGACAAGGTTGCCATGGGCACGGTCGTGCTGGTGGTGGAAGCTACGGGCGGCGCTGCCGCACCTGCAGCTGCCCCTGCAGCCGCCGCCGCGCCAGCAGCTGCAGCCGCTCCGGCCGCAGCCGCTCCATCGCCGGCTCCGGCCGCTGCCGCCGCTGCGCCAAGCGCATCGCAAGGCTCGGTCCAGACCGGCAAGCTGGCGCACGCATCGCCGTCGATCCGCAAGTTCGCCCGCGAACTGGGCGTCGACCTGGGCAAAGTGCCTGGTTCCGGTCCTAAAGGCCGCATCACCCAGCTGGACGTGCAGAACTACGTCAAGGGCGTGATGGCCGGCACCACATCGGCGCCTGCCGGCGCAGCCGCGGGTTCGGGCGTTGGTGGCGGCGGCAACTTCAGCGTACTGCCATGGCCGTCGCTGGACTTCAGCAAATTCGGTCCGACCGAACTGCTGCCGCTGTCGCGCATCAAGAAAATCTCCGGTCCCAACCTGCACCGCAACTGGGTCCAGATCCCGCACGTCACGCAGTTCGACGATGCCGACATCACCGACCTGGAAGCGTTCCGCGTCGAGACCAACAACGCCAATGCCAAGAACAAGGACGCAGCCAAGCTGACCATGCTGGCCTTCGTCATCAAGGCATCGGTCGCCGCGCTGAAGAAATTCCCGTCGTTTAACGCGTCGCTGGATGAGAAGGGTGAAAACCTGATCCTCAAGCAGTACTACAACATCGGCTTCGCCGCCGACACGCCGAACGGCCTGGTTGTACCGGTGATCAAAAACGCCGACCAGAAATCGGTCTCGCAGATCGCCAAGGAAATGACCGACCTGTCGCTGCAGGCGCGCGAAGGCAAGCTGAAACCGACCGACATGCAAGGCGCCAGCTTCACCATCTCGTCGCTGGGCGGCATCGGCGGCACGCACTTCACGCCTATCGTCAATGCGCCGGAAGTGGCGATCCTGGGCCTGTCCAAGGCCTCGATCAAGCCGGTCTGGGACGGCAAGGCATTCCAGCCTCGCCTGATGATGGGTACCTCGCTGTCCTACGACCACCGCGTGGTCGACGGCGCGATGGGTGCTCGCTTCTCCGTGTACCTGAGCGAAGTGCTCGGCGACATGCGCAAAATTCTGCTGTAAGGAGCGACTATGAGCACAGAAGTGAAAGTGCCGAACATCGGCGACTTCGCAGAAGTTGAAGTGATCGAAGTGATGGTCAAGGTTGGCGACACGATCAAGGTCGATCAGTCGCTGATCACCGTGGAATCGGACAAGGCCAGCATGGAGGTTCCGTCCTCGCACGCCGGCGTGGTCAAGGAAGTCAAGGTCAAGGTCGGCGACAAGGTCAAGGAAGGTTCGCTGATGCTGGTGGTGGACGCTTCCGCTGGCGCGGCCGCCGCTCCGGCAGCCGCAGCCCCTGCACCGGCTGCCGCCGCATCGGCTCCGGCCCCTGCGCCGGCACCGGCCGCACCGATCGCCGCGCCAGCCGGCAGCAGCTACGCCGGCAAGGTCGACATCGACTGCGACATGATGGTGCTGGGCGGCGGTCCAGGCGGTTACTCCGCCGCGTTCCGCGCCGCGGACCTGGGCCTGAACACCGTGATCGTCGAGCGTTACGAAACGCTGGGCGGCGTGTGCCTGAACGTGGGTTGCATCCCGTCGAAAGCGTTGCTGCACGTGGCATCCGTGATCGACGAAACCTCGCACATGTCCAACACCGGCGTCACCTTCGCCAAACCGACGATCGACATCGACCAGGTACGCAAGTACAAGGAAGGCGTCATCAAGAACATGACCGGCGGTCTGGCCGGCATGGCCAAGGCACGCAAGACGCAGGTCGTCACCGGCGTCGGCCAGTTCCTGAGCGCGAACCACATCGAAGTCACCGCCGGCGACGGCACGAAGAAGGTGGTGCAGTTCAAGCAGGCCATCATCGCTGCCGGTTCGGCCGTGGTGAAGCTGCCGTTCGTGCCTGAAGATCCGCGCATCGTCGATTCGACCGGCGCGCTGGAATTGCGTCAGATCCCGAAACGCATGCTGGTCATCGGCGGCGGCATCATCGGCCTGGAAATGGCCACCGTGTACTCGACCTTCGGCGCGCGCATCGACGTGGTCGAAATGATGGACGGCCTGATGCAAGGCGCCGACCGCGACGCGGTCAAGGTCTGGCAGAAGTTCAACGAGAAGCGCTTCGACAACATCATGACCAAGACCAAGACGGTTGGCGTTGAAGCGCTGCCGGAAGGGATCAAGGTCACCTTCGAAGCGGCGGAAGCCGGCGCCACCGCGCCAGCGCCGCAGGTCTACGACCTGGTGCTGGTCGCAGTGGGCCGCAGCCCGAACGGCAAGAAGATCGCCGCCGACAAGGCCGGCGTTGCGGTGACCGATCGCGGCTTCATCCCCGTGGACAGCCAGATGCGCACCAACGTGCCGAACATCTTCGCCATCGGCGACCTGGTGGGCCAGCCTATGCTGGCGCACAAGGCGGTGCACGAAGGCCACGTGGCGGCGGAAGCCGCAGCGGGCCAGAAGTCGCACTTCGACGTGAAGGTGATTCCATCGGTGGCCTACACCGATCCGGAAGTGGCATGGGCCGGCATCACCGAGGACGAAGCGAAAGCCAAGGGCATCAAGGTCGAGAAGGGCCACTTCCCTTGGGCAGCGAGCGGCCGCGCCGTGGCCAACGGCCGCGCCGAAGGCTTCACCAAGCTGCTGTTCGATGCTGAAACGCACCGCATCATCGGCGGCACCATCGTCGGCACGCACGCCGGCGACATGATCGGCGAGATCGCGCTGGCGATCGAGATGGGTTGCGACGGCACCGACATCGGCAAGACGATCCACCCGCACCCGACCTTGGGCGAGTCGATCGGCATGGCCGCCGAAGTGTACGAAGGCGTCTGCACCGACCTGCCTCCACCACGCAAGCGCTAAGCGTAGTGTCATCACAAAACCGGGACTTGTTCCCGGTTTTTTTATAGCCGGGGTTTCAAGATGTCTTCCATACTGTCGTTTATCCCGTTGCTGTTGTCGATCGCGCTGTACACCAGCATCGTCAAGTTCGCCGCCTTCCTGTACAGGCGCGCGCTGCTGAGCTGGCGCGACGCCTGCATCTTCAGCTTGATCTTGTTGATGGTGCTGGGCGCCGGCACGCTGCTGAACCGCTTGTCGGGCAACGCGATACCGCTGGCCGTGTCGATCGCGGCCGGCATGGTGATCCAGGTCGGCATCGGCGCCTGGTACCTGGCGCCCCGCGCGCGCACGGCCGGCGGCGAACCGCAGGGCAGCAAGGGCGCAGCCATGCTGGCGCTGATCGCCTATGGCTTGATCGCCGCACTCGGCTTGTTGGCCGGCGTGGCGATGGTGGCGCTGCGCGGCTGATGACTTAGCGCGTCAGACGGTAGAGCAGGATCGCGGTGCGGATCGTCGCGCGTTCGATGGAGGCGATTTCCAGGTCTTCATCCGGCGAGTGGGCGCCGTTGCCGGTGGCGCCCAGGCCGTCGAGGCTGTCGACCAGCGGCGCCACGAACTGCACGTCGCCGGCGCCGCGCTGGCCCGGCGGCAGGGCGGGGATCTCGCCCAGGCCGGCGTCGCTGCTGGCTTGCGAATAGGTTTTCAATACCGCCAGGTTGCCCGGCGTCGGCGACATCGGCGGATACGATTCGTGGAACACAATGCTGGCGCTGGTGCCCGGCAGGTTCTGCGCGACGATGGCTTTCATCTTGGCGTGCGCGCGGTCGCGCTGCTCGTAGCTGAGATAGCGCAGGTCTCCTTTCACAGTGGCCGTCTTGGCGATCACGTTGCCCTTGCCGGAAGCCTGGCCGTTGGTGCCTGTGGCGTCGACGCTGACGTCGGTGCCCCCCATGATCAGGCCGGGACTGAAGGTCAGGTCAGGCTCGATCACCTGCTGGCGGAAGCCGTCCAGTATCCGCGCCGCTTCGTACACCGCGCCATAGCCGGCGCCTTCGGTGAAGATGCCGCTGGAGTGGCCTTGCTTGCCTTTCACCTCCAGTTCCCACGACGACGAGGCGCGGCGGCCGATGGTGCCGGTGTCCTTGCCGTTCTTGTCGCGCACCGTGGCCTCGAAGGCGAGGGCGATGTCGCTGCGTTTGGCGGCTGCGATCATGTCGGCGCGAGAAATCTCGATCGGATGGCCGGCGCTTTCCTCGTCGCCGCTGAACATCACCGTGATATTGGTATTATCCAGCGCGCCCACGCGCTGCAAGGCGCGCAGGGCTTCGACGATGATGACGTCGCCGCCTTTCATGTCGTTGACGCCCTGGCCGCGCACGCGTGCGCCGTCGCGCTTCCACAGTTGTACCTTGCTGTCTTTTTCAAACACGGTGTCCAGGTGGCCGATCAGCAGCAGGCGCTTGCCTTGCTTGCCTTCGCGTGTGGCGACAAGATGGCCGGCGCGTTGCAGCGCCGGCGGCATGTCGATCCAGCGCGTGGCAAATCCCAATTGATCGAACTGTTCGCGGAACAGCTTTCCAACTTCGCGTACGCCTTCGTGGTTCATGGTGCCGCTGTTGATATTCACTGAGCGCTCCAGCAACTGCAAGCCCTGCTCGGAATGCGCCTTCACTTCGGCGACAATCTTCTGCTCAACCGGCGAAAGCTCGGCGGCATGCGCCACGCTCAACGTCATCATCAGTGCTGCGAACGCGTACGGTTTCAATACCATGTGGACTCCGGAAGTTGAATCTCAAGCTTGCGCCGACGCGGGCAGACCGAAGATGCGGTCGAAAGCGAGGCTGAAGAGAAAGGTATAAATCATAAAGAATACCACCAGCCCCACGTCCAGCACAAAGGCTTCCCACAGCGAGACATCCAGCCACCAGGCGAACAGCGGCACCAGGATGATCACCAGGCCGCCCTCGAAACCCAGCGCGTGCGCGATGCGGCGCAGCCAGCTGCGGCCACGCTTGGCCTGGCGCGCTTCCCATGCTTCGAACATGCCGTTGTAGAGGAAATTCCACACCACCGCGACCAGCGACGAGGCCACGGCGGCGATGCCGGCATGTCCGGCGTCGTGCCCGGCCAGGAACACCAGCGCACTGCTGGTGAGGCCGATGGCGATCAGTTCAAACAATGAGATATAGACGACCTTGCGTTTCAGTCCTTGCATAATGTTTCCTCCGTAATACGATGCAACCATGGTAATCGACTATTTCTGATCGAAAAAGTCGACAGCTATCAGTTTTTCTGACAGCATGAGGCATGGCCTTCTCCAGCGATAACATCGCCATCTTTCTCGCCGTGCTAGATCACGGTTCGTTTTCCGCAGCGGCGCGGGCGCTGGGGCGGGTGCCGTCCGCCGTCAGCATGGCCATTGCGAACCTGGAGGCGGAGCTGGACCTGCAACTGTTCGAGCGCAGCTCGCGCGAAGTGAGGCCGACCGCGTCGGCGCGCGCATTGGAGGCCGAGGCGCGGCAGATGGCCGGCCAGTTGCGCCGCCTGCAGGCGCATGCACTGTCGCTGCACCAGGGGCTGGAGCGGCGGCTGACGCTGGCCATCGCGCCCGAGCTGTTGTCGGCGCCGTGGAGCGATCCGCTGGCGCGGCTGGCGCAGGAGTTCCCGTCGCTGGAGGTGGACGTGCTGTCGGCGCCGCAGAACGACGCGCTGCGCATGCTGCACGACGGCTCGGCGCAGTTGGCGCTGATCTACGAGCGTCCGCAGACCGACCAGCGCGAAAGCTTCCAGGAGTTGGGCAGCGAGGTGCTGGTGGCGGTGATCTCGCCGCGGCATCCGCAGGCGCGCGAGCGCAACGGCCAATTCCGGCTGGAAGACCTGGTCGATATCCGTCAGATCGCCATCGTCAGCCGCGACGCGCGGATGGAGGACGAACGGGTGCTCATCTCGCGCAAGCTGTGGCGCACCGACAGCCATCTGGCCACGCTGCGGCTGGTGCAGGCGGGCGTCGGATGGGCCTACCTGCCGCGCAGGCTGGCGGCGCCGATGCTGGACTCGGGCGAACTGCTGGGCATCGGCTTCTCGCACATGAGCAACCAGGTGCAGTTGTGGGTGGACGTGGTGTGGCTCAACGACCAGCCGCTGGGCCTCGGTGCGCGGCGCCTGATCGCGCTGATGAAGGACATCGCCGGGCTGGAGGCGCGTCCGGCGCAGCAGTAGCGAAGCTGGTATATTCGCAGTGCCGATTTTTGATAAAGGACATCCATGCTACGCTTGAAACTCGCAGTCGCCGCTGTCGCCTTGCTGGCCGGCGCTGCATTTGCATCGCCCACCGCGCCGCGCAACGGCGCCGAGTACACCACCTTGAAAACGCCGCAGCCGGTGCAGGCGCAGGGCAAGAAGGTCGAGGTGATCGAGTTCTTCATGTATCACTGCCCGGCGTGCTACGCGCTGGAGCCGGCGATGCTGGAGTGGGTCAAGAAGCAGGGCGATAACATCGTCTTCCGCCGCATTCATCTGCCGCTGACCGGCGAGAATGATCCGGAGGCGCACCTGTTCCTGACGCTGGAAGCGATGAAGCTGGAAGAGTCGCTGCACGCCAAGATACTGAGCACCTGGCACGTCGAGCGCCGCCGCCTGAAAAGCGACGCGGACAATCTCGATTGGGCGGTGAAGAACGGCATCGACAAGGACAAGTTCCTGGCGGTGTACAACTCGTTCTCGATCGTCACCAAGCTGAAAAACGCCGGCCGCGTGGCGGGCACGTATGAGGTCACGAGTACACCGACCTTGATCGTCGGCGGCCGCTACTCGACCAATCCGTCGATGGTCGACGCCAGCAATCCTGGCATCCCGCGCCAGAAGCTGGACCAGGCGACCTTGCAGGTGCTGGACGCGCTGGTCGCGCAGGCGCGCAAATAAGGTGGCGGCGAACAAGGAGTTCGTGAGCTGGATGCGCGAGCAGTTCGCGCCGCTGGGTGGCGCGGTGTCGGATGCGGTCTTTTTCGGCGGACGCGCGTTCAGTTATCACGGCAAGCAGTTCGCGTGGGTGATGGGCAGCACGCTCTACCTGCGTGTCGGCGACGCCACCCGCGCCGGGTTCGAGGCCGAAGGCGCGCAGCCGTTTTCCTACGAGACGAAGAAGGGCACGGTGCAGGTCCGCAAATTCTACACGGCGCCCGAGTTCCTGCTGGACGATCCCGAGCAGATGCTGGTGTGGGCGCGCAAGGCGATCGATTCGGCGGAATAGACTTCCAGGTCGGATGCGGTTTGCGTTTATCCGCGAAGGGTGGCGTTCGTCGGCGCCTGGCTGCGTTTGTCGCAAGCCTGCCCCGGCGCTCGTTTCAGGATGCATAGTGATGCCATGACAATCCGTCATGACCACGGAGAATTGATATGAAATTCAAAATCCTGATTGTGATACTGCTGGCGTCCATCGGCATCGCGGCATCTGCGGCGACGGCAGGCAACTGGTTCTTGACCGGCGGGAAGCCAAAATCGTATGAAATCGGCGAGGACAGCAATGTGACGGTCAGCGGCAAGGGTGCGCGTTACATACGCTATGTCGACGGTGATGCCAACGCATTCGGCACGCTGATGCAGCAGATCTCCGCCAAGAATTATCAGGGCAAGCGCGTTCGTTTCCAGGCGATGATCAAGACCCGCGACGTCAGCAACTGGGCTGGTTTGTGGATGCGTATAGACAGCCCGGGCCCCCGCAACGCAGCGTTTTATAACAGCCAGGATAAGCCCATCGCTGGCAGCACCGATTGGCAGTTGCGCAGCGTGACCCTGGATGTCCCGGAAGACGCGGCGGCATTGAGTTTTGGCGTTATCGATGCCGGCAAGGGACAGGTTTGGATAGACCAGCTTTCACTGGAGGTGGTCGGTCCGGAGATTCCCGTGGACGTGTACCCCGGACATGGTCCGTTGGCAGCGGAACCCGTACTGTAAGGTTGAACGCCATATGAAACCCCTGCACGTGATCGCCACCGTGCTGACCGCGACCTCCCTGTGGGTCGTGGCGGCGGAATCGGTTGGAAAGCTGCCGTCTCCATGGTTTGTGTCGGGCGACCGTATCAGCTCTTACCAGGCTGGCATAGACAATGTGGAAACGGCCAGCGGCAGGGGGGCCAAGTTCTTGCGCTATACCCAGGGCGACGGCAAGGGTTTCGCAGCGCTGACCCAAGTCATCTCGGCCCAGCGCTATGTCGGCCAACGGGTACGCTTCCGCGCGAAAATCAAGACCCGTGGTGTGAGTAACTGGGCCGGCTTGTGGATGCAGGTACAGGCAAAACAGCGTCCCAACGCCGCCTTCTATAACAGCAGCGATCAGCCCATCAAAGGCGACGCCGATTGGCAGCTGCGCAGCGTCACGCTGGATGTGCCGGAAGATGGCGTCAGCATCGCCTTCGGCGTGATCAATTCCGGCAGCGGCCAGGTGTGGATAGATGAACTGTCCTTTGAGGTGGTGAGCAACGCCTTGCCGGTGGATGTGATGCCTCCCACCCATCTGCCGGAGCAGCCCACGCTATGACCGGCCTGCGTGCGTGGATGGGCGCCGACCCTGGCGGCGCCGCGCAGGCGGTGAGGCAGCATGCCGGGTGCTCGCCGCGCCAGCTGGGACTGAGCGTGGTGCTGGTCGGATTGACGTCGACCCTGGCTTTCCAGCTGCGGGCCTACACCTGGCTGGCCCTGTTCGCGGCTTTGCTTGTGCCGCTGGGAGGCACTGCCGGGCTGTTGCTGCTGATGCAAAGCAGCTGGCCGGCGACACGGACATGGGGCGCAGTTTGGGCCAGCCTGATGGTGTTTGTGCCTGTCAGTGCGGTGTCGGCCGGCTGGATCTACGCGGCTTGCCTGTCGCAGATCGGAATCGATGTCCTCAACGAACGCCAGGTGATGGCGGCGGAAGCGGCGCTGATCATGCTGCTGCTTTTGCTGCCGCTCTGGATGTCGCAACATCATGCGCGCGCGTTGCGCCTGGCCCAATTGTCGCAGGCTGCCCTGGCTTCAGACCTGAAGGCGCTGCAGGCGCAGATTGAGCCTCACTTCCTGTACAACACGCTCGCCAATACGCGCTACCTGGTACGTCATCAGCCGGAACGGGCGGTCGAGATGCTCGACCACCTGATCGCCTATCTGCGCAGTGTCTTGCCTGATCTGCGCAGTCCTATGTCCACCCTGGGCCGCGAGTGCGAACTGGCTGGGCATTACCTCGAATTGATGGCGATACGCTATGGCGAGCGCCTGAGTGTTCAAGTCCATTGCGACAATGATGTGCAAGGCTTGACGTTGCCGCCGCTGATGCTGATGCCTCTGGTGGAAAACGCCGTCCAGCACGGCGTGGAGCCGCATGCGGGGCCGGTGACGGTTGCGGTGTCCGCGCAGCGCACCCAGGACCGCGTGCAGGTTATGGTTCGGGACAACGGTGCAGGCGTCGGCAACGCCGTGCTGGGAAGCGGCGTGGGCCTGCGCAATGTCAGGCAACGCCTGGACGCGTTGTATGGGCCCGCCGCCAATCTGCGCCTGAGCATGGGGGCGGATGGTTGGACCACCGCGGAGTTGACACTGCCGTTTTCATTAACCAGTTCCAGTTAAAAACATGACTATCGTCTCCCCGCGCATCCTGATTGCTGACGACGAGCCGCTGTTGCACGCTGAATTGCGGGCCGCCCTGGCCTCCTTATGGCCAGAGGCGGTATTGGTAGGCGTAGCCACCGACGGCGCGCAGGCGTTGCGGCTGGCCCGCGAGCTGGAGCCCGATGTCGCCTTCCTGGACATTCGCATGCCGGGATTGAGCGGCCTCGAAGTGGCCCGCGCATTTGGTTCGCGCACGCATGTGGTTTTTGTGACGGCGTACCAGGAGCATGCGCTTGCCGCATTCGACGAGGGCGCGGTGGACTATGTGCTGAAGCCCATTGATCCGGTGCGCCTGACACGGGCGATCGAGCGCTTGCGTGCCCGGCTGGGAACGCCCCCGCCTGACCTGGCGCGCCTGGTTCAGCAACTGGCGCCGAAGAAGCCTCCGGCCTGGCTTCAGGCCAGCGTTGGCAACACGATCCACTTCATCGATCTGAACGATGTGATCTATTTTGAATCCGAGTTCAAATACACACGGCTGGTCAGCGACCAGATGGAAGCCCACATCCGCACGCCGCTCAAGGAGTTGGCGGAGCAACTGGAGGAGGCGGGGTTCTGGCAGATACATCGCGGCTATCTGGTCGCGGTCAAGCGCATCGAGGCGGTGAACCGGGATGCCGACGGGGCGCTGTGGCTAAGCCTGCGCGGTCATGCATCCCGCCTGCCCGTGAGTCAGCGATTCCAGCATCGCTTCAGGGGAATGTAGGAGCGGATCCTCAAGGATGCGTGTCGAGGAAGGCCAGCATGCGCTGGTTGAAGATCGCCGTCTGTTCCATCTGCGGCAGGTGGCCGGACTGGTCGATCTCGACGTATTCGGCGGCGGGAATCGCGCGCCGGATGTGGGCCGATTGCGCCACCGGTATCGTCGGATCCTGCTTGCCCCAGATTAGCTGCACCGGCAGGCCTGCCTTGGCGATGGTGGCGTACATGGCGTCGAAATCGACCTGCGCCAGCTGCATCCGCGACCGGTACAGCGCGCGGCCGAAGCCGCGGAACGCCATCTGCGGCCGATAGCGGTCGGCCCAGCCGGGGAACTGCTCCGGGTGCAGGAAGTCGGTGGCCTGGTTGTCGGCCATGGTCGGCACGGCGGCGACCTGGAACAGATAGGGGCCGAGCAGCGGCACTTGCAGCTGCCACGGGATGGTCGGCCGCGCGTTCGATGGATCGACCAGGGTCAGCGTGCGGATCCGCTGCGGATGCGTGGACGCGTAGTGCGCCGTGACGAAGCCGCCGAACGAAAGGCCGAACAGGTCCACCTGCCCGCTCACTTGCAGCGCCTTGAGCAGGTCGTCGATCTGCTGGTCGTAGAAGGCGCCGTCGTAGGCGGCGTCGGGACGGTCGGACAGGCCGCGCCCATACAGGTCGTAGCGGATCACGCGGTAGCCCGCCTCGTTGAGCGCCTTGAAGGTCGGGTCCCAGATGTAGGAAGGCACCGAGAAGCCGTGCACCAGCAGCGCGACGCGGCCGTTGGCGGGGCCGGCGGCTTCGTAGTGCGTGACGCCGCCGCTCAGCGCGACGAAGGCGCCGCGCGCGCCCGCGCTGTTGCGGGCCTGGTCATCAAGCGTGAGTGTTTCGGGATTTTTGTAGCGGTAATAACCGGCGGCGCCGCCTCCGGCAAGCACGATCACGATCAACAGCCAGCGTAGCAGTTTCATAGCAGTCCGACATCAAGTTGGCAGACCGCCATCGTCTCATATTTCCGCACTACGGATCAGCTCGTGTCCAAATGTCGGCACTGACCCCGGGGCTTAGTTGACGGTGAAGAGGGTGGGGATTTCGATGCCGCCACTGCGCGCGGCTTCGGCGTAGGCTTGCAGCTGCTGGATTACCGCGTCCAGCTGTTCCTGGCCCGGGTTGGCCTGAAAGTTCTTGATGCGCTCGTTCATCAGCGTTATCTGCTTGCTCCAGTCCAGTCGATTCGTTTTGCTCATGTGCGCTCCGTGTTCGAAAAATCCAGTATAGAGCAAATGGCAAACTTGCACAGCGTCTAACGAAGCACGCCGCGCAGGAACAGGTCCAGCCCTTCCTTCGCCTGCGTGCGCAACTCTTCGGTCGACCGCGTTTGGTCGGTCGGGAACAGCAGCCGCGTGATGATGTCGCCCATGATGCAGTTGATCAGGAATACCGGCAGCGTGTCGACCGGCAGGTCGGCGCGCAGCTGGGCGCGGATGTCGGGACGGGCGAAGAAGCGGCCCAGCTCCTCGCGCGTGCGCTGCGGGCCGGCCTTGAAGAAGGTTTCGGCCAGCTCCGGCGTGGTGCGCGCCTCGGCCACCACCATGCGGTGCAGGCTGCAGAAGGCCGGCATCGAGATCAGCTCGAGGAAGCGCAGCGAGAAGTCGCTGAGGATGTCCTGCAGCGGCCGGGTGTCGGTTTCCATGTTGTCCATGCCGGCGAAGAAGTGCTCGCGGCCGTTGGTGATGACGGCGTTCAGCAAACCGGACTTGCCGCCGAACTTGACGTAGATCGTGCGCACCGCCACGTGCGCTTCGCGGGCGATCATCTCCAGACTGACCTTGCTGTAGCCCTTTTCCAGGAACAGCGTGGCGGCCGTGTGCAGCAATGCCTGCCGGCGGGCTTCCTTGTCGGCTGCGCGCGGGCGGCCGGCGGCCTTGCCGTAGCAGGGCGAGTCGGGGGAGTCGTTGGCGGCGCCTTCAGGACAGTCTTGCTCCTGCAGGGCCTCGGCGTTGGCGGCGGTGATCTTCATGGTTGCTTATGGTAATGGATGCCGACATCGTAGTCCAAAATAAAATGAAATGCAATCGTTTCATTTCTTGACTTTGACGAAAAACCGGCCAATAATGCACTTCTTCCATTTCATTTCTCTTTTGGAGCCGCACATGTCCACCCAGCACAACCAAGAACAGAAAGTGCTCAGCGCCGTTCCCGCCGCCCAAGCCGCTCCGGTGGCGCCGGCCGCCCCGGCAGCGCCGGCCAAGTCCAACCGCCGCGTGCTGGTGATCGCCGCGATCGTCGCGCTGGCCGCACTGGCAGCCGGTGGCCGCATGTGGTATCGCAGCCATTATTTCGTCGAGACCGAGAACGCCTATGTGGCCGGCCACGTGCATCCGGTGTCGGCGCGCATCTCCGGCGTGGTCACCAAGGTGCTGATCGACGATAACCAGATCGTCAAGGAAGGCGATGTCATCGCCGAACTGGATCCATTCGACCAGCACGTCAAGGTGGAGCAGATCCAGGCGCAGATCGCCAGCGCCGAGCAGCAGGTGCTGCAGTCGGACGCGCAGATCGCCCAGGTGCAGGCCCAGGCCAGCGGCGCCGCCGCCCAGGTGGCGCAGTCGGAAGCGCAGCTGGTGCGCGCCAAACAGGACGCCGAACGTTACGGCCAGCTGTATAACAGCCAGATGAAAGCCGTGTCGAAAGCGGAACTGGACGCCGCCGTCGCCGGCCGCGCCAGCGCCGTGGCCGATCTGGCCGCGCGCAAGGACAGCGCCACCGCCGCCAAGGCCCAGATCAACGCCGCCCGTTCGGCGCGCGACGTGCTCAAGGCGCAGGTGAGCGTGCTGCGCGTGCAGCTGAAGGACGCCGAGCAGCAGCTGGCCTACAACAAGATCCTGGCGCCGGTCGGCGGCCGTATCGGCAAGCGCACCATCGAAGTGGGCCAGCGCGTGACGGCCGGCCAGCAGCTGACCGCCATCGTGCAGGAAAACGTCTGGCTGACCGCCAACTTCAAGGAAACCCAGCTGGCCGGCCTGAAGCCGGGCCAGGAAGTCAAAGTCACCATCGACGCGATTCCGGGCCGTGAACTGATCGGCAAGGTGGACAGCTTCGCCCCGGCCTCGGGCGCCCAGTTCGCGCTGCTGCCGGCCGATAACGCCACCGGCAACTTCACCAAGATCGTCCAGCGCGTGCCGGTCAAGATCACCTTCAAGCCGGAAGACGTGAAAGCGTTGAGCGGTCGCCTGGTGCCGGGCATGTCGGCGATCGCCGAAGTGGCGATCAACCAGCACTAAGGACGCGCCATGGCTAGCACCACAATCGATACGCCTGCCGCCGGGAAGCCTTTCGTGCCCGCCGTGCCGGGCGAGAAGGTCTCCGGCCGCACCTGGATGGCGGTGGCCGCCGGCATGCTGGGCGCCTTCATGGCGGTGCTCGACATCCAGATCACCAACTCGTCGCTGAAGGACATCCTCGGCACCCTGTCGGCCACGCAGGAAGAGGGCTCGTGGATCGCCACCGCCTACCTGGTGGCCGAGATCATAGTCATTCCGATGACCGGCCTGCTGTCGCGCGTGTTCGGCGTCCGTGCCTACATGATGGGCACCACCGCGCTGTTCCTCGGCTTCTCGACCCTGTGCGGTTTCGCCTGGAACCTGCCAAGCATGATCGCCTTCCGCATGCTGCAGGGCTTTACCGGCGGCGCGCTGATTCCGATGGCGATGACCCTGGTGATGACCCAGCTGCCGCCGTCCAAGCGCGCGGCCGGCATGGCCATCTTTGGCCTGACGGCGACGCTGGCGCCGTCGATGGGCCCGACTTTCGGCGGCTACCTGAGCGAGCTGTATGGCTGGCCATCGATCTTCTACATCAACTGGGTGCCCGGCCTGCTGCTGATCGGCGGCATCG
Organism: Duganella hordei; assembly: GCF_040369125.1. Classification (NCBI taxonomy): domain Bacteria; kingdom Pseudomonadati; phylum Pseudomonadota; class Betaproteobacteria; order Burkholderiales; family Oxalobacteraceae; genus Duganella; species Duganella hordei. Next base: position 153,367 of record NZ_BPWI01000008.1, on the reverse strand, counting down.
CCGTCGGCCTGGACAAGGAAAAGCGTCAGCTCAACCTGCTGCTCAACGCCGACTGGCTGGGCATCGCCTTCATGGCCGTGGGCCTGGGCAGCCTGACGGTGTTCCTCGAAGAGGGCAACAGCAAGGACTGGTTCGATTCGTCGTTCATCATCACCTTCGCGGCGCTGGCCATCGTCGGCCTGCTGGGCTGGGTGGTCACCAGCGCCATGCGCGCCCAGCCCTTCGTCAACCTGGGACTGTACGGCCGCCGCAACTTCTTCGCGGCCACCGCGCTGTCGATGGCGATGGGCATGGGCCTGTACGGCTCGGCTTTCCTGCTGCCGCTGTACCTGGGCCAGATCGCCGGCTACTCGCCGATGCAGATCGGCGAAGTGATCATGTGGGCCGGTCTGCCGCAGCTGTTCATCATGCCGTTCGTGGCCAAGCTGTCGTCGAAGATCGACAACCGCATCCTGTGCACCTTCGGCCTGCTGCTGTTCGGCGGCTCCTGCCTGATGAACGCCTACATGGACGCTTCCACCGGCTACGACCAGCTGCTGCTGTCGCAGGTGGTGCGCGCGTTGGGCCAGCCGTTCGTCATGCTGACCTTGTCGAACTTCGCGATGAACGGCATCGAGCCCAAGGACATGCCGTCGGCATCGAGCCTGATCAACATGACCCGCAACCTGGGCGGTTCGATCGGCATCGCGCTGCTGGCCACCGCGCTGACTTCGCGCGAGCACTTCCACTCGCAGCGCATCGGCGAATCGGTGACCGGCTTCGCGGCGGCCACGCAGGAACGCCTGGCGGCGCTGACGCAGTCCTTCATGAGCAAGGGCTTCGATGCGACCAGCGCGTCCGACATGGCGCTGAAGGCGGTTGACGGCATCGTGCGGCGCGAGGCGTATGTGATGGCTTACAACGACGGCTTCTTCCTGGTCGCGGCGGTGCTGTTCGGCTGCATCGGCGTGCTGTGGTTCTCGGACAAAGTCAAAGCCCCTTCGTCGGGCGGTGGCGGCGGCGCGCACTAAGCGCCGGCCTTCAATCTAAAATATTAAGTGAGGTAACACCATGTTGAATTCAGCTTTGAAGCGCCTGACGCTCGCTGTCTCCGTTACGCTGGCCATCAGCGGCTGCGCCACCGTCGGCAGCGATTTCTCCGCGCCGAAAAACGTCGCCGACGCGTCGTTCCGCCATCTGCCGCAAGCCGGCGCCAGCGAGGCACACTTGCCCGCCCAGTGGTGGACCGTATTCAACGACGATACGCTGAACCGTCTCGAACAGACCGCGCTGCGCGACAACCCGAGCGTGAAGGCGGCGGCGCAGCGGCTGGTGCAGGCGCTGGAGCAGGCCGGCGTGTCGCGTGCCAACCAGCAGCCGTCGCTGAGCGTCAGCACCTCGGTGTCGAACTCGCGCACCTCGGCCGAAACGTCGCAGGGCCTGGCGCTGGGCGGGCGTTCGATCAAGGGTAACAACTACGCGATCGGCGCCTCGATGTCGTACGAACTCGATCTGCTGGGCCGCGTGCGCCGCCTGGTCGAAGCGTCGGACGCTCAGGCGCTGGTGGCCGAAGCGGACCGTGACGGCGTGCTGTTGCTGCTGTCGTCGCAGCTGGCGACCACCTACTGGCAGCTGCGCGGCCTGGACGCCGAGATGGCGATCCTGAACGGCGCGCTCGACACCCGCCGCGAAACCGAGGAGCTGGTGACGGCGCGTTTCAACGCCGGCCTGTCGAATGAACTGGACGTGTCGCGCGCGCGCATCGAGCGCGCCAACGCGCAGGCCGACCTGCATGAAGTGCAGCGTCAGCGCAACCTGCTCGAGCACAGCCTGGCGACCCTGGTCGGCGCTTCGCCGTCGGCGATGCTGACGGCGGCCAAGGCCGATCCAGCCGTGCTGCCGCTGCCGCCGGCGATTCCTGTCGGCCTGCCGGCCAGCCTGCTGGCGCAACGCCCGGACCTGGCGGGCAGCGTGGCCAACCTGCGCGCGGCCAATGCGCAGATCGGCGTGGCCGAAGGCGCGTTTTACCCGTCGCTGACGCTGACCTCCAACTTCGGCTATGCGTCGGAGAGCCTGCGCGAGCTGGGCAAGGGCGGTTCGCGCCAGTTCAGCGTCGGCCCGTTGGCGCTGTCGCTGCCGATCTTCGACGGTGGCCGCAACAAGGCCAACCTGGCGATCTCGAAGGCGCGCTATGAAGAGGCGATCGCCAACCACGAGACCAAGCTGCTGACGGCGCTGCGCGAAGTGGAAGACGCGCTGTCGGACGTGCAGGAACGCCAGCTGCAGGGCGAGGCGCAGCAAGCCTCGCAAGTGGCGGCGGCGCGCGGCTACCTGGTGGCGCGTGCGCGCTACGAGCGCGGTGTGTCGACCTATCTCGACGTGACCGATGCGCAGCGCAGCGCGCTGGCGGCCGACCGCGCGGCGGTGCAGATCAACACCCAGCGCCTGCTGGCGGCGGTGTCGGTGGCGCGCGCGTTGGGCGCGGGCTGGCAGCCGAGCGCACAACTGGCGACGGTGGCGCAGAACGGCGCCATCAAGCCGCTGGCCAACTGACGTTACCCTTTACGCGGATGAGGCCAGCGGCAACCCTGCCGCTGGCCCGAAGCGTTCCACCACGAAGTCGATGAAAGTGGTCAGCTTGGGCGTGGCCCGCCGGTCGCGCGGGTAGACCAGGTTCATCGGACGCGCCGGTGGCAGGTGGCCGCACAGGATGGGCACCAGCCGTCCGGCGGCAATGTCCTGCGCCAGCAGCACTTCGGCCTGCATCACAATGCCAAAATCCTTGAGCGCGGCCATGCGCAAAGCCTGCCCGCTGTTGGTGCGGAAGCGGCTGGCCGGCAGCTCGCGCTTGCCGCGCACGTCATGCACCGACTGCAGGCGCCAGCGCACGCCCACCGCGCCCACCATGAAATCCAGGCATTCGTGTCCGGCCAGGTCGTCCGGCGTTTGCGGCGTGCCATGCCGCGCCAGATACGCTGGCGAGGCGCAGATCGCCATCGCGTAGTTGAACAGCGGACGCGCGATCATGCCGGAGTCGTCCAGCGCGCCGATGCGCACGGCGGCGTCGTAGCCTTCCTCCACCATGTCGACCATGCGGTCGTTGAGACTGAGATCCACGCTCACTTCCGGGTGCAGGCGCAGGTAGTCGGTGATCGCCGGCGCCAGCCACTCGCTGCCGAAGGAGAAGGGCGCGGTGATGCGTATCCGTCCGCGCGGCACGCTGCGCATCGCCTCGGCGCCGGTTTCGGCGGCGGCGATCTGCGCCAGGATGGCGCGGCACTGCTCGACGTACTGGGCGCCGATCTCGGTCAGGCTCTGGCGGCGCGTGGTGCGCGTCAGCAGGCGCGCGCCCAGCGTGGCCTCCAGGTGGGCGATGTGCTTGCCGATCATCACCGGCGACAGCTGGAAGGCGCTGGCGGCGGCCGTGAAATTGCCGGCGTCGACGACGGCGACGAAGATCTCCATGCTGCGCAGCTTGTCCATGTTATTGCTAAGTATGAGTTAGTAATGATCTTCATGTTAGCTCATTTATTCCTTTGGTGTTGAGGTGGATACTGGCGTTCATCCCATCACTCACAAGGAGAACATCATGAAAGTAGTCGTTATTGGCGCAGCGGGCACGGTTGGCAAGGCGGTTGTGGAGCAACTGGGGCAGCGGCATGAGATCGTCACCGTCGGCTCCAGCAGTGGGCAGTATCAGGCCGACATCGCGGATATCGCGCAGGTACGGGCCTTGTTTGCGCAGATCGGCCGCGTCGACGCGGTGGTGGTGGCCGCGGGCGCTCTGCATTTCGCGCCATTGGCCGGCTTCACGCCGGAGCAGTTTTATGTGGGCCTGAACAGCAAGTTGATGGGGCAGGTCAATGTGGCGCTGGTGGCGCAGGAATACCTTAACGACGGCGGCTCGATCACGCTGACCAGCGGCATCGTGGCCGATGAGCCTATCCGCAACGGCGTCAGCGCCACCATGGTCAATTCTGCTATCGAAGGCTTTGCGCGCGGCGCGGCGATCGAGCTGCCGCGCGGCTTGCGCATCAATGTAGTCAGCCCGACGGTGCTGGAAGAATCGATGGGCAGCTATGGTCCGTTCTTCATCGGTTTCGAGGCGGTGCCGGCGCGCCGCGCGGCGCTGTCTTATGCGCGCAGCGTTGACGGTGCGCAGACTGGTCAGGTGTATCGCGCGTGGGGAGCCGCGGCGTGAAGGTGGTCGTTGTCGGCGGGAGCGGGACCATCGGCCGGGCCGTTGTCGAGCAGCTGGGGCTGCGGCATGAGATCGTGACGGTCGGCGCGCGCGGCGGGCAGTATCAGGTCGATATCGAGGACATCGCGCAGGTACGGGCGTTGTTTGAAAAGGTCGGCCGCGTCGACGCGGTGGTGGTGGCGGCAGGGGCTTTGCATGTGGGGCCGCTTGCCGGGCTGACGCCGGCGCATTTTTACGTCGGTCTGAACGGCAAGCTGATGGGGCAGGTCAACGTGGTGCTGGTCGCGCAGGAGTTTCTCAGCGATGGTGGCTCGATCACGCTGACCAGCGGTGTCGATACCGAGCATCCGATACGGGGCGCGGTGGCGGCGTCCACCGCCAATGCGGCGGTGCAGGGATTCGTGCGGGCGGCCGCGATCGAGCTGCCGCGCGGCTTGCGCATCAATGCCGTCAGCCCGACGGTGCTGCAGGAGTCGGCGCATCTGTTCGGCGACCTGTTCACCGGCTTCGAGCCGATCGAGGGCAGCCGCGCCGCCTTGTCCTACGCCCGCAGCGTCGATGGCGCGGAAACGGGGCGGATATACAGGGCCTGGTGAGGCATGCGGGAGCGGTGATCGTATAATGTGGGCCTCACTCTACCCGAGGATCCAATGAAAAAAATACTGCTCCCTCTGGCCCTGGCAGCCGCCTGCGCCTCCGCTTTCGCCGCGCCTGCGAGCCTCGCCGATCTGGACAAGATGACCAAGCGGTTCGCGCCGATCGCGCTGACCGCCGACACCAGCAAACTCTCTGCTGGCGACAAGAAGGCCATCGCCAAGCTGATCGAAGCGGCCAAGATCATCGACGTGCTGCAGCTACGCCAGCGCTGGTCCGGCAACGAGGCCCTGTGGGCCGCGCTGCAAAAAGACCAGACCCCGCTGGGCAAGGCGCGCCTGAACTACTTCTGGCTCAACAAGGGCCCGTGGTCGATCCTGGACGACCATCAAAGCTTCCTGCCCGCCGAAGTGTCGGGCATCGCCGTGCCGGCCAAGAAGCCCGAAGCCGGCAATTTCTATCCTGAAGGCGTCAGCAAGCAGGCGCTGGAAACCTGGATGAACGCCTTGCCGGCGATCGACAAAGAGCAGGCGCAATGGTTCTTCACCACCATCCGCAAAAACGCCGACGGCCAGTTCAAGACCGTCAAATACTCCGACGAATACAAGCCGGAACTGGAGAAGGCCGCCGCGCTGCTGAAGCAGGCCGCTGCCGAAACCGACAACGCCTCGCTGAAGAAATTCCTGGAACTGCGCGCCGATGCCTTCCTGAGCAACGACTACCTGGCCTCCGACTTTGCCTGGATGGACCTGGACGCGCCGGTCGACATCACCATCGGCCCATACGAAACCTACAACGACGAGCTGTTCGGCTACAAGGCCGCGTTTGAAGCCTACGTCAACATCCGCGACCAGAAGGAAACGCAGAAGCTGGACTTCTTCGCCAAGCACATGCAGGAGCTGGAAGACAACCTGCCGCTGGATGCGCAATACCGCAATCCGAAAGTCGGCGCGCTGGCGCCGATGGTGGTGGTCAACCAGGTGTACGGCGCCGGCGACGGCAACATGGGCGTGCAGACGGCCGCCTACAACCTGCCGAACGACGAGCGCATCATCAGCCAGCGCGGCTCCAAGCGCGTGATGTTGAAGAATGTGCAGCAGGCCAAATTCAAGTCCACGCTGACGCCGATCTCCAAACTGGTGCTGAAGCCGGCCGATCAGAAAGACGTCGATTTCGATTCCTTCTTCACCCACATCCTGGCGCACGAAATCACCCATGGCTTGGGTCCGCACATCACAAAAAACAACGGCGCCGAATCGACGCCGCGCCAGGACCTGAAGGAAGCCTATTCGACCATCGAGGAAGCCAAGGCCGACATCACCGGCCTGTACGCGCTGGGCTACATGATGGACAAGGGGCAGCTGGCCGGCACGCTGGGGCAGGGCGCCGCCGCCGAGCGCAAGTTGTACACCACCTTCCTGGCATCGGCTTTCCGCACCTTGCACTTCGGCCTGACCGATTCGCACGCGCGCGGGATGGCGATCCAGATGAACTACATCCTCGACAAGGGAGGTTTCATCTCGCACGGCGACGGCACCTTCGCGGTGGATTTCAAGAAGATCAAGCAGGCCGTGATCGACCTGGACCGCGAGTTCCTGACCATCGAAGCGACCGGCGACTACGCCCGCGCCAAGGACATGATGGCCAAGTACGTGGTGATCCGTCCGGACGTGCAAAAAGCGCTGGATAAAATGAAAACAGTTCCGAACGACATCCGCCCGGAATTCAAGACCGCCAATACGCTGCTGGGTAAATAAAAAATCCGGGGTCAGATCCGACATTTGGACACAAGCTCTGCCGTAGCGACTGCTACGGCAGAGCTTGTGTCCAAATGTCGGATCTGACCCCGGATTGTGACCCCGGATTGCTTTCAAAACTTCAACGATTCAACTTTTTCTACGTATTAATTTAGTGTTGTAGAACCTTCTATAGGGCAATTTTTATTGCCGTCAGCATGCTACAGTTTGATCACCATGATCAAGCGCACCTTATTCCTCCTGCTGCTCCTGTCATCCAGCCTCGCGTCGGCCGCCCAGCTGACCGAGATGGAAACCCGCTGGCTCAGCGCCGGTTCCGCCGTGCTGGCCTACGCCAAGCAGGAACTCAAGCTGCCGATCGATATCACCGTGCAACCGCAGGCGCGCGCCAACGACGTGCCGCTGGCGCTGGGCTTCCAGGACGGCCGCTGCAAGCTGGTGCTGTCGATGCGCGGCAATCCGAATGCGGAAGACATCCTGTCCTCGGTACCGGCCGCGCAGCAGCCGCTGATGATCGAGGCGATGGTCGCCCACGAGATCGGCCATTGCTGGCGTTACGCGCAAGGCATCTGGCACGTGCTGCCGGCCGGTTTCGAGGAAAGCGCTCCCGCGGCGCCGGACGCGACGCAGGAGCAGTTGCAGGCGCTGCGCGTAACCCGCCGCGAGGAGGGCTTCGCCGACCTGGTCGCGCTGGCCTGGATCCAGCAGCGCCACCCGGCGCAGTACGGCGACGTCGCCGCGTGGATGGCCAAGGTGCGCCAGCCGTCGCCGGCCACCCGCTCGCACAGCACGCTGGCCTGGCTGCAGCTGGCGCCCACCGGCGCCGCGTTTGCCGGCGACCTGCCCCTGTTCGAACAAGCCGGCAAACTGTGGCGCCAGGGCCTGTTGCGCGACGAATAAACCACACCGCAGGCAATTGCCGAACAGTGTACGTTTGCGCACAGAGTATCCGCGCCGCCCGGCGTTTAATGTGTTCCTAGCCAACCACCACAAAAAGGGACACATCATGAACAAGTTACTCTTCTTCGTCATGGCCACCGCGGCCAGCGCCAGCTTCGCCGCCACCACCCCGAATAACGACACGGTGGCGTACAAGGCCGCGACCAAGCAGGCTGAAATCGACTATAAATCCGCCAAGGCCGCTTGCGATGGACAATCGGGCAACGCCAAGGATATCTGCGTCGAACAGGCCAAGGTGACCCGCGCCAACGCCGAGGCGACCGCCGCGATGCAGTACAAGAACGATAAGAAATCCATCCAGAAAGCCCAGACCGAAGTGGCCGACGCCAACTACAGCCTGGCCAAGGCCAAGTGCTCGCCGCTGACCGGCGCCGACAAGGATAGCTGCCAGAGCACCGCCAAGTCGATGCACGTGGCCGCCATCAACGACGCCAAGGCCGGCAAGCAAATGGCCGACGTCGCCCAGACCGGCATCGATTGCAGCACGCTGACCGGCACCGACAAGGCTTCCTGCGAAACCAAGCAGAAAAGCGCCATGGCCAAGGACACCGTCGCCGATTCCGTGATCACCACCAAGGTCAAGACCGAACTGCTGGCCGAGCCGGCGCTGAAGTCGCTGGATGTGCATGTGGAAACCACCAACGGCACCGTGATGCTGAGCGGCTTCGTGCCGTCGCAGGCTGAAGTGGACAAGGCGGTCGATGTGGCCCGCAACGTCAAGGGCGTGAACAAGGTGCAAAGCTCGCTGCGCATCAAGTAAGCCGTCTTTCCGGGCCGCCTCCCAGCGGCCCATTATTTTCCTTGTATTCATGATGATCATCATGTAAAGTGGCGACATAGCGTGCCTTCCCGCACGCATCGCCATCGTGAGGACATCATGTTAGCCCTGAGCTTATCCAACTGGCTGCACAAGCGCGGCCTGCACTTTTCGTGGGTGATCGTCGCCATCACCTTCCTGACCGCCTTGACCTCGTCGGCCGCGCTGGGCCTGCCGGGCGCGCTGCTGCAGCCGTTGTCGAAGGAATTCGGCTGGGACGTCGAGCAGATATCGTCTGCGCTGGCCGTGCGCTTCGTGCTGTTCGGCCTGATGGGGCCGTTTGCCGCCATCCTGATGGAGCGCTTCGGCCTGCGCAACGTCGTCGTCACCGCGCTGACCCTGGTGGCGGCCGGCCTGGCGCTGGCCACGCAAATGACCCAGTTCTGGCACCTGGTGCTGTTCTGGGGCATCATGCTGGGCATCGGTTCCGGCATGACCGCGCTGGTGCTCAGCGCCGTCGTCTCCACCCGCTGGTTCGACACCCACCGCGGCCTGGTGGTCGGCGTGCTGACGGCCAGCTCGGCCACCGGCCAGCTGATCTTCCTGCCGGTCGGCGCCTGGCTGATCGAGCACTTCGGCTGGCGCATGGCGGTGATCCCCGTGTTCGCCGCCTGCGCCATCGTCGCCGTGCTGGTGTTCCTGCTGATGCGTAACCGTCCGAACGAGGTCGGCCTGGCGCCGTATGGCGCCGCGCCCGGCACGCCGGTAGCCCCCATCGCGCCGCCGATGAAAGTGACTTTCGCCACGCCGTTCAAGGTGCTGGCCGGCGTCGCCAACAACCGCGTGTTCTGGATCCTGTTCGGCACCTTCTTCATCTGCGGCCTCAGCACCAACGGCCTGATCCAGACCCACTTCATCTCGCTGTGCGGCGACGCCGGCCTGTCGGCCGTGCCGGCCGCCTCGGTGCTGGCGATGATGGGCGCGTTCGACCTGGTCGGCACCATCGCCTCGGGCTGGCTGTCGGACCGCTACGACAACCGCAAGCTGCTGTTCATGTACTACGGCTTGCGCGGCTTGTCGCTGTTCTGGCTGCCGTATTCGGAATTCACCTTGTACGGCCTGTCGCTGTTCGCCATGTTCTACGGGCTGGACTGGATCGCCACCGTGCCGCCGACGGTGCGCCTGGCGGGCGCCACCTTCGGCAAGGAGAAGGCCGGCATGGTGTTTGGCTGGGTGTTCGCCGGCCACCAGCTGGGCGCCGCCGTGGCCGCGTACGGCGCCGGCCGAGTGCGCACCCTGATGCTGACCTACAACCCGGCGCTGTTTGCCGCCGGCGCCGCCTGCCTGGTGGCCGCCGGCATCATCCTGCTGATACGCAAGCCGGCGGTCGCGGCGGCGGCAGGCACCGTCGCCCCGGCCAAGGCGGCATAAAAGAGGAAACTGGAAGCGCTCCCAAAATGTAATCAGGCTGTCACGTGTCGATGCAACAATGCGCTCGACCTTAACAGCCTGATGGAGTTTTGTATGCGCTTAGCCTTCCCCGGCGGCCCGCTGATCGCGGCCGCCGCCATGACCTCGCTGCTGGCCGCCTGCGGCAGCGACGGCCTGCCGATCACCGAGACCAATCCCGGCAACGGCTACAACTCGACCGCCGTCGCCTTCATGAGCGACGTCCACTTCGAGAACATCTACGGCGACCTGAAGAACCCCAACTTCGCCGGCATCCCGACCAAGGACGGCAAGAACGCCACCATCCGCACCATGTATGCCGAGCTGACCTCGACCCGGCTGTTCAACGAAAACTACTTCGCCTTCCGCGCCGCGCTGGACGACGCCTTCAGCAAGAACATCCGCCTGGTCGCGCTGCCGGGCGACATTTCCGACGACGCCCAGCCGATCAACATCGACGGCATCGCCGACATCCTGCACGAATACCAGGGCAAGGGCATGCGCTTCTTCATCGCCCCCGGCAACCACGATCCGAACGAGCCGTTCGACGATGACGAAGCCGGCAAGAACGACTTCCTGACCCGCGACGGCAAGGAGCAGAAAATCTACGCCACCGGTGCCGCCGCCTGCAAGGCCAAGGACCCGGCCGTGATCTGCACCAACCAGCTGATGGAACAGGGCTACGAAAAGCTGCTGACCAAGCTGGGCGACTTCGGCTACACGCCGAACCAGAACGACATCTACTGGGAAACCCCGTTCACCAAATACGCCGACGGCAAGTACAGCTACAGCGCCGCCGTCGCCGCCGCCGACCTGGGCAAGCGCCAATTCGAGATCTGCGCCGAAGGCGAGGGCGGCAGCTACAAGGCCGCCGGCGAAGCCAAGCTCGGCAAGGCCTACACCCGCTGCGGCAACATCATCGACGCCAGCTACCTGGTCGAGCCGGTCAAGGGCATCTGGCTGCTGGCGCTGGACGCCAACGTCCACATTCCGAACGCCAAGTTCGATCCGTCCAATCCGACCTCCTTCAAGGGCTATGACGGCGCCGGTGACGCGGGCTGGAACAAGGTGCTGACGCACAAGATCCACCAGATGGAATGGATCAAGTCGGTGACCGAGCGCGCCAAGGCGCAGGGCAAGCAGCTGATGGCCTTCTCGCACTATCCGACGATGGACTTCTACGCCAACCAGACCAGCGCCATGAAGGCCGTCTTCAAGTCCGGCGCGTTCCAGATCACGCGCATGCCGGACGCTGCCACCACCGCCGCGCTGGCCGCCACCGGCCTGCCGCTGCACATGGGCGGCCACATGCACTTCAACGGCACCAACGACTACAAGGATGCCGCCGGCAACTACCTGGTCAACGTGCAGTCGCCGTCGCTGGCCGTGTTCGGCGCCGCCTACAAGATCGTCAGCTACCAGGGCAAGGACCAGATCGATGTGCAGACCGTGGCGTTGAACAGCGTCCCGCGCTACAACGAGCTGTTCCCGCTGTACCAGACCGAGTACGACTACCTGCAGGGCAGCGTGCTGGCAAGCGATGTCGCCAAGCGCTGGAACCGCGGCATCCTCGACACCAGGTCGTATGGCGAATTCACCCGCACCTACTTCGGCGAACTGTCGCGCCTGCGCTTCATGGGCGACTACTGGCCGTGCGAAATGAAGGAAGCGGCGATGTCGCTGGACGCGCGCCAGATGCTGATACTGTCGCAGCTGCAGACCAGGGTCACGCTGGCGCAGCTGAAGGACAATCCCGGCGTGCTGCCGATCACGGCCGCCTGCGCCGCCAAGGGCACGGTCGCCGACGGCGGCGTCGCCGCCAGCCAGCTGACCGCTGACTGGGCCGCGGCCACAGCCAAGGCCGAGCAGCTGGCCGCCGCCGCCAACCTCAAGCTGGCCGACTTCGCCAAGATCAGCGCCTACGAGTTTTACGGCGACTTCCACCGCACGGTGTACGCCGGCGAACTGGCGCTGCGCGACATGGGCGCCGAGCGCGTGGCGCAGTACAAGGTGTTGATGGCGGCGTTCCCTGCATCGCCTGCGACCATCGCCAGGATCGGCGATCAGCCGTCGGACCAGAACCCGGTGCACGTGCTGTTCCAGAACCAGTTCAAGCAGGTGTTCGCAATCCTGAAGGGCCTGGGTTCGGGCAAGCCGAGCGACCACTTCACGATCGACCTGAAAGCTAAGACGCTGAGCAACGCCAGCAGCAGCGGGCTCAGCTTCAACTAAGGGGAGGGGGCGTCAGCTCATCGCCATCAGCGCGATGCTGACGCCCACGCCGGCCAGCCACACCAGCGTGCGCAACGTGTCGATGTTGGCCAGGTATAGCGCGATGTACACGATGCGCGAGCCGATGAAGCTCATCGCCAGCAGGTTGATCCGCCCCTGGTCCGCGTGCGCCTGTTGCGCCAGCACCACCGCCGCGATGAACAGCGGCAGGATCTCGAAGCCGTTCATCTGCGCCGCGTTGGCGCGCGCCTTCCAGCCGGTCAGATTCGCCGTCCATTCGCGCGGACGCTGGTTGTCGTAGCGGCCTTCGCCGCGCGGCATCCGGGCCGACGCGAGCTTGGCCAGTCCGATGGTCGCGGTCGGCAAAAAACATGCGACAAGCACGCACCAGTTTGCAATCGTCATACAGTCTCCTCGTTATGTTCAATATTTCGCCCGTCATCCACCTTCAACGTCGGCGACTTTTACACCGCGCCTGCTGACCCTGATTTCCCCTTTGTTTCATAAGGATTTTTTCATCGGGCATGCGGCTTGCTCCGGCACGCCGTGGTGGTTCTCGCCACTGCGGCTGACCGCGCCGCGGGACGATCCACGTATCGGATGAAAAGGATAGCATCATGAGAAACTTCAGGAGGAATTGTGTCCGCTGGACACTTGAGTTGGTGTTGGCTACCGGGCTGCTGACTCTCAACAACGCCAATGCGTCGTTCATTACCGCAGGTTGTGCCGCCGTCAATCAATATTGTACGCTGGCCGAATTGAGCAACCCCAGCGCGTTCATCAATATAGACCAGGTGGTGTTTAATCATTTCGACTTCATTGGCAGCGGGGCGATCAAGGTGACGCCTATCGATTCCCCCGGCAACGGCACCCCCGTGGGCTTGCGCTTCACGCCGCTGGATCCGGCGCTGAACCCGTGGTTTGCGGCAGTTCCGATTTCCTCCCCTTCGTCCACCGCCGCCTTCGGTGAGCTGATCGATTACGATGCCAACGTGCTGGGAGGACTCCTTGTCGGCGGCGCCGAAATGGCCGCCACGTTTATCGAAAATGTGTCAGGCGGGTTCTACAATACGCTGGGCGCGCAGAAGGAGATCTCGGTCGCGCCCGCTGCGATGGCGGCAACTTGTGCCGGCGCCAATTTGCCTTTTGCCGAATGCGATGGCGCGACGGTGACAGACGCCGTGAACTTCCTGCCGAGCGAAACCTTCCATGTGTCTGAAGCAGTAGACGGTAGCGCGATGCGGGTCACTGGCGGCGGTACGGTACAGATCGGCATTTCGCAACTCGACAATCTGTTCGTCCGGGTCCCCGATCCCGCCACCACGGCCCTGCTGGCCATCGGCGGGGCGGCGCTGTGCTGGAGCCGCCGGCGCGCGGGACAGCGCGCCGACGCCGCCTAGCGCCAACGGATTATCGCAGGTACTTGGCCAGCCAGCCGTGCACTTCGCTGTAGAAGTAGCGGCTGTTGTCGCCCTTCAAAATCCAGTGGTTCTCGTCCGGGAACACCAGCAGCTTGGCCGGCACGTTCAGGCGGTGCTGGGTCGCGTAATTCATCAGCGCATTGTTGGCCGGCACGCGGTAGTCCAGCTCGCCGACCGAGATCAGGATGGGTGTGGTGAAGCCCGTGCCTTTGTCGTGATTCCCCGCCTGCATCACCGGGCTCTGTTCGCGCCACACGGCCTGGCCGCCCCATACCGGGCCGCCGCTGTTGACTTCGCGGCCGTGGATGCTGTCGCTGCTGCCCCATTGCATCACCAGGTCCATCTCGCCCGCGTGCGACACGATGGCCTTGTAGCGCGTGGTGGTGGCCTGCAGCCAGTTGGCCAGGTGGCCGCCGTAGCTGGCGCCGCCTGCCGCCAGCCTGCCGCCGTCGACGTAGTTGTACTTCCTGACCGCTTCGTCGACCGCCTCGTTGACCTCGTCGCCCGGCCCCTTCAGCGGATCGCCCTGGATCGCGCGGGCGAATTCCTCGCCGTAGCCGGTCGAGCCCTTGTAGTCGGTCAGCAGCACCACGTAGCCAGGCTGCGCCAGCAGGTGGTAGTTCCAGCGGATGACGAACTGGTCGCGCCACATATTGGCCGCGCCGCCGTGGATCACCGCGAACAGCGGATATTTTTTCGCCGGGTCGAAGCCGGCCGGCTTGACGATCATGTTGTGGATCATGCGGCCGTCCCTGGCCTTGAACCAGAAGTGCTCCGGCGCTTGCCAGTCGATGGCTGCCGCGCGCTCTGTGTTGAACGAGGTCAGCCGCTTGGGCGCGCCGTTGCCGAAGGCGTACACCTCCGGCGGATTGATCGACGACTCCCACACGCCGACCATGGCCTTGCCGCCGGACGCCAGCGAACCGATGCTGCCGGTCGGCGGCGAAGCCTCGTCGCGCAGGTCGCCGCCGGCGTAGTTGATCGAATGCAGCTGCTCCAGGCCGGCGTGCTCGAAGCTGAACACGACCCGGCCGGTGCCGTTCGGCAGCACGTAGCGCGAGATCGAGCGGTCCAGCGCGGCCGTCAATATCTTCGGCGCCGGGTTGGCCAGCGGCCAGGCAAAGCGGGCCAGGCGCGTGACGTCATAGACCTTGCCTTCTTCCTCCGCCTCGGTCAGGCTGAACAAGGTCTTGCCGTCGGCGCTGAAGCGCAGGCTGTGATAGCTGTGCTTGTCCCGGGTGAGCTGTTGCGGCTCGCCGCCGGCCGTGGCCACGCTGAAGATCTGCGTGTAGCCGGATGCGCGCGCCGCCTCGTCGCGGTTGGTCGAGGCCGAGAACAGCACCGACTTGCCGTCCGGCGCCCACAGCGCTTCCAGCGATTGCCCCTCGTCGCCCTGGCCGCCGCCGAAGCCCGGCATCGCCGCCAGTTGGCTGCCGGCCAGCAGGTCGCGCGGCTTGGCGCCGGCGTCAGCATCCATGACGAACAGCCGCACCTTCTTGTCGTCCAGCCACTTGTCGAAGAAGCGGGGCGGGAAGGTTTCGTAGGCGCGGGCCGTGTACTTGCGGTCCTTGCGCTCCTTGGCGGTTTTCTTGACGTCTTCCTCGCTCGTGTTGCCGGGGAAGATATCGCTGACGAACAGCAGCTGCTTGCCGTCCGGGCTGAAGCGCGGCGAACGCGCGCCCAGGGTCAGCGTGGTCAGGCGCTGGGCCTCGCCGCCGGCCGCCACGTCGATGCGGTAGATCTGGCCGGCATCGTCGCCATCGCGCTTGGCCACGAACACCAGTTGCCGGCTGTCCGGCGACCAGTTGGCGGCGCTTTCGCCGCCCTTGCTGAAGGTCAGGCGGCGCGGCGGGGTATCGTCGGTCAGCGACTTGATCCACAGGTCCGACCACTGCTCCTTGCTGTCGTAGGCCGGCTCGGTGACCGAGAACACCGCCCACTTGCCGTCCGGGCTGGGCAGCGGCGCGCCGACGCGCTTGGCCAGCCACACGTCTTCGTGGGTGATCGCATGTTTGGCTGGCGGAGCATCGGCAGCGGCGGCGCCGAGGCTGGCCGACATCAGCAGGGCAAGTAGGGAGAGGCGTGGCATGGTCATGGCGAGTGTGCTTGAAAATCGGTGAAGCAACGATAGTGGCCAAAACCGACGTTGCTGTCAATCAAGCTTATTCAGTCGCCGTTGCCGTTCCACTTCTTCAGCAGCCGCGCCAGTTCGCCGGTTTTTTCCATCTGCTCCAGCGCCCGCTGCACGCGCGCCGCCACCGCCGGATCGACATGCGTCCCCATCGCCATGTAGACGTTGGTGGTGTACATCACATGCGGCAGTATCCTGACCTGGCCGGCCATGCCGGCCCGCGCCAGAAAGCCTTGCAGGTCGGGGCCGCGGTGCAGGAAGAAGCGGCCCCGTCCGGCGATCAGCTTCTGCAGGTTCATGGCCGGGTTGGTCGCGCTGGAATTGATGCGCAAGCCGCCGAACTGCTCCAGCATCTCGGCGGTGGAATAGCCGCGGTTGACCAGCACCACGCCCTGCGCGCCCAGCTTGCGCACATCGTCCCAGCCGTTGATCACCACCTTGTCGTTGATCCGCGCCAGCAACATGTACTGCAGGGGAAACAGCGGCAGGTCCAGGTACAGGTATTGGCGCTCGCGTTCGGCGGTGCGCTGTACCGCGCACAGCGCGTCGTGCTGGTGATTGGCCAGCTCCGAATGCGCGCGCACCAACGGCAGCCATTGCTGGTCGCCGACGAAGATCAGCCCGGGGTCGATGCGTTCTATGGTGCGGAACAAATCCACGCAGTAGCCGACGATGCGATCCTTGCCGGCGGCGATGAACTTGGGCTCGGTGCCTTCCTGCGCGGCCACGCGCAAGGTCACCTGCGTCGCGTGCGCAGGCGAGCCCAACAGCGTACAAGCCAGCATGACCAGCCAGAACGGCCTCAGCAATTTCATTTCACCCCTTGCGTGTTGGTTGCCTATATACTTGTATTTTTATCATGGAAAGTATATCAGTGCGCAAACTACTCACCGTTATTCTATGTTGCGTGGCGGGCCTGAGCCAGGCCGCGTCCAATTTCAGCTTTGATGTCGCCCCGGGGCAACACGGCGTCGGCCTGCGCGTGGTGGAGCAATATGATTATGCCCGCTCCTACCTCGGCAAATACGATGTCGTCACCGGCAAGCCGGTCAGCGGCGAGACCGCGCGCCCCATGCAGACGGTGATCTGGTATCCGGCCGCCAAGTCCGGCAAGCCGGTCAGCTACGGCGAGTACTTCCGCCTGGCCGCCAGCGAGGAACGCTTCGGCCGCGGCGACGCCGTCATCAACGCCGAACTGGCCACCAGGCTGAACGGCACGCCCGGCGGCAAGGAACACGCCGGCGAGGAAATGGCGCGCCGCATGTGGGCCGTGCGCGACGCCAAACCGGCGTCCGGCAAGTTTCCGGTGGTGATCTATGCGCCCAGCTTCGGCGCCCATTCCTATGAGAACGCCGACCTGTGCGAATACCTGGCCAGCCACGGCTATGTCGTCATCGCCAGCCCCAGCATGGGCGCGCATGGCCGCTCCATGACCGACGACGTCGAAGGCATCGAAGCGCAGGCGGCCGACATCGCCTTCCTGATCGGCTATGCGCATACGCTGCCGCAGGCGGACACCGGCAATATCGCGGTGGCCGGCTACAGCTGGGGTGGTATCTCGAACGTGTTCGTGGCCGCGCGCGACAACCGCGTCAAGGCGCTGGTCAACCTCGACGGCTCGGTGCGCTACTGGCCCGAGCGGATCCAGGAGGCCAAGTACGTGCAGCCGTCGCGCCTGACAGTGCCGATGCTGTTCCTGGCCGCGCGCCCGCGTTCGCTGGAAGACCTGGCCAAGCGCGGCAAGCCGGTCACCAGCTTCCTCAACGAGATGAAGTATTCCGACGTGCGCATCGTCACGCTGCCGGCGATGGAGCACTTTGCTTTCTCCTCGGACGCGCTGCGCTTCATGCCGTCCAGCGCCTACAGCGAGTACAGCGCGGCCGAGGTGAGCCAGTCGCACAGCTGGATGGCGCGCTACGTGCTGGAATACCTGGACGCCTATTTGAAGCAGCAGCCATCGGCCAAGACCTTCCTCGACAACGAGCCGAAGAAGAACGGGGTGCCGGACCATTTGCTGACGGTGAGCAAAACGCTGTCGAGCGGAGCGCCGCCGACGATGGAAATGCTGGCGCATGAATCGGCGAAGAGCGGCTTTGCCGACGTCCAGCAGGTCTACGAAGGCCTGCGCAAGGCCGACCCGAAATTCGAGCTGTCCGAATCGGACATGAACAACTGGGGCTACGGGCTGATGCGCGCCGGCGACACGCAGGGCGCGATCGCCGTCCTGAAGCTCGTGACGGTGCTGCATCCGGACAGCGGCAACGCCTACGACAGCCTGGCCGAAGCCTACGAGACGGCGCAGGACAAGGCGCAGGCGATCGAGCACTACCGGCGCTCGCTGAAGCTCGATCCGAAGAACGACAATGCGGTACAGCATCTGAAGTTGCTGGGCGCGCCGCTGTAGCACTGTCGGCGAACTTGACAGTCATCCGCGCGCCGTCCGTCCGGCGCGCGCTAATCACCTGATTTCAAAGGAAAGGCAGAGCACGGCACGATAAATGCGTTACACCGCCGGTGCCCGCCATTGCGCGGGCTGGTGTATCCACGCATGGGAAAGGAAATCGTATGCGCATTGCTCCCTCGTTGTTGCTGGCGTCGCTGTTGCTGGTCGCCAGCATTCCCGGCAAGGCCTTCTGTCCCAAGAACGGCTTTGTCTGTTTCATCACTTCCAAGTCGGCCGGCAGCCTGACCCACCAGGACATCACCCAGCGCGGCATCGAGGCGCTCGACAAGCGCTACTTCGCCGTGCCCAAGCTGACCGCGTCGATGCAGAAGGCGCTGGACCAGATCATCGAAGCGGACGCCAAGGTCGACGAGGACCAGACCAGCTCGGCCAAGCACTTCGACGGCGAGAACGCGGCCGGCGCCCAGCTGCGCCTGGCCACGCTCAAGCAGAACGTGCTGGACGCGCTGCGCAGCGATCCGATCAACGCCACCGGCGCGCGCGACAACCTCGGCAGCGCGCTGCACACCATCCAGGACTTCTATTCGCACAGCAACTGGGTGGAGCAGGGCAACAGCGCCGCCCATCCCGGCGTCGGCCGTCCCGGCGCGCTGCCGTTCGCCGGCCCCGCCACGCCGACCTGCTCGGGCTTCACCGACACCGGCCTGACCTGCGCCAACTCGTCCAACATCATCGGCTCGCTCTTGACCAGCGGCTATTACGGCGGCGAGGACCGCGTCAAGCCGGGCGCCTTCAAGTGCAGCCACGGCGGCCCGCTGGACAAGAGCTCGCCGTCCAGCGACCCGGTCGGCTACTTCCGCGAAGGCATCAACAAGGACACGCTGTATTGCGACATCTCGCCGCACAGCAGCTACCACGGCACGGCCGCGGCCGCCGCCATCGCCGGCACCCAGCAGTTCATCGAAGACATCAAGGCCGAGGTCACGCCGGCCCAGCTGAAAGCGCTGCTGGGCGCAGGCCCGACCTTGGCCTTTGCCATCGACACCACCGGCAGCATGGGCGGCATCATCGCCGGCGTGCGCGCCTCGGCCACCAGCATCGTCGACGCCC
Organism: Duganella hordei; assembly: GCF_040369125.1. NCBI lineage: Bacteria > Pseudomonadati > Pseudomonadota > Betaproteobacteria > Burkholderiales > Oxalobacteraceae > Duganella > Duganella hordei. The sequence continues at coordinate 134,372 of NZ_BPWI01000008.1, read as the reverse complement.
GCCTGGGCACCGACGAGGAACCGCTGCAGTATGTGCTGGCGCCGTTCAACGACCCGTCCACCGGTCCCACCGTCGCCACCAACGACGCTGCGCTGTTCAAGAGCTTCATCGGCGGACTCGGCGCCTCGGGCGGCGGCGACTGTCCGGAACTGGCGATGACCGGCATGTACAACGGCCTGTCGCTGGCCGATCCCGGCGGCGACCTGTTCATGTACACCGACGCCACCGCCAAGGACGCGGGGCTGGCCGGCGCCGTCATCAGCCTGGCCAAGAGCAAGGACATCAAGATCTATCCGATGCTGTTCGGCAGCTGCTCGCCGTTGACGCCGGGCTACCTGCAGGCCGCCGCCGAAACCGGGGGGCAAGTGTTCTTCCTGTTCGGCAGCGAAGCCGGCACCGTCACCCAGCTGGCCGACCTGGTCGGCCGCAACAACGTGGTGCAGCTGCTGTCGACGGTCGATACCTACGCCAGCACCAAGAGCTACACGGTGCCGGTCGACAGCAGCATGACGCGGCTGACCGTGTCGGTGAGCGGCACGCTGCAGGGCATGCAGCCGACGGTGACCCTGACCCGGCCGGACGGCGTCGTGGTCACCCTCGCCAATGCCACCAAATACCTGAGCCTGTCGAGCGGCGTCATCATCTCGATCGACAACCCGCCGCGCGGCGCCTGGACCCTGGCCGTCGGCAATTCGTCCGACCAGACCTATGTCAACGTCAACGGCATCGCCGACCTCGCGTTCAGCTCGTTCAAGCTGGCCCGCTTCGGCGCGATGCCGCCGCACCAGGGCTTGCTGGCGATCGATGGCGAGCCGGGGCCGGGCCAGGCGCTGTATGCGATCGCGGCGCTGACCGGCATTTCCAGCGCGCCGCAGTTCCAGCTGCGCCGCAAGAACTTCGAGCTGCTGTCGCCGCTGGCGCTGGAACAGGACCAGACCGACAACGGCAAGTTCTTCGGCGCGCTGACCGTGCCCAATGAAGCCTTCGTCGCCTACGCCACCGGCACCGACAGTTCCGGCTTCCCGTATCAGCGCCTGGTCAGCGTGCTGGTGCAACCGCAAACGGTGTCGGTCACGCCGCCGTCGCGGCAGGACCTGCGTCCCGGCGTCACCACCACGCTGACGTACCAGATCCGTAACGATGGCCCCGCCGGCACCTTCGGCATCAGCGCCACCGACGACCAGCATTACATCACCTCGGTCTCGCCCACCACGCTGACCCTGGCCAGCGGCGCCACCGCCAACGTCACCGTCACGCTGGCGCCGCCGGCCGGCGCGCGCATCGGCAGCTCCGACAGCATCACGGTGACGGCGCAAAGCAGCAGCGTCATCACCGTCCACAACAGCGCATCGCTGACGGTGTTCGTCACCGGCGCCGTGCAGCTGCCGGGGCGGCCGGACTTCGTCGCCCAGATCGTCGGCCAGGAAAATGTGGCGCCTGGCGTGGTCGGTGTCGATGTGCGCCTCACCAATACCGGCGTCGGCACCGCGCGCGACATGACCTTGTCCTCGCTGTCCATGCATACCTTGTCCGGCAGCGGCGTCGTCACGCTGAACGCAGCCCTGTCGCCGGCGCTGCCGTTCGTCACGCCGAATGTCGACGTGGGCAGTTTCTATACCGTGCGCCTGACCTTCAACGTGCCGTCCACCGTGAAGCGCTTCAGCGTCAGCGAAAACGGCAGTGTGAGCGACCTCGACGGCGTGATCTACGCCTACTCGCAGGCGCAATCCATCATTCCAAAATAAGGAGCAGCCGCCATGAAACTCAGACATTTGTACGCCGTGTTCGCGTTGCTGTTTGCCGTGCTGTGCTGGTCGCCGGCCGTGCAGGCCCTGCCGTTCACGTTCACGTTTGCCGCCCAGCCGGCCGGCGGGTCGATCAGCGGCTTGCCGGGGGAGACGGTAGGCTGGGGTTACGAGCTGGTCAACACCGACACGCTGAACTGGTTCGTGCCGACCCAGCTGAGCGCATCGTCGTTCAGCATCGGCTCGCCCGACGCCAGCTACTTCGACTTCCCCATCCTGGTGCCGGGCGCCGCCGCGACCGTCGCGTTCGATGCGGCTCTGCACACCGGCCTGTATGGCGTGCAGATCTTCCCGTTCGCGCTGCCGGGGCAGATCGACAGCGGCAGCTTCAGCCTGTCCGGCGAATGGTGGAGCGGCGATCCGCTGTCCGGCGGCACCTTCCTGCAGGCGGCCGACGTGGTGGTGTCGCCGTTCTCGCTGGACGTGGCCGGCATCACCGCCGTGCCGTTGCCGGGCAGCTTGCCGCTGCTGGTGCTGGGCCTGGTGCTATTGTGGGTGTGCCAGCGCCGCCGCAAGGAAGGCGCGCAGTTCGGCCTCGGTCTGCGCTGACGGCGCGGCGGGGCGCAAGTCCATGTAACGGCCGGGGCCGGTGCGGCCCAGCAGGTCGAAGTGCTTGCCGGCATACTCGGTGGGCCGCACCTGCAGCAGCGCCAGTTGCGAACCGGCGCCACCCCGGGCCTGGACGTGGATGATGAACTGGCAGCTGTACTGGCGGCCCTCGGCGTTCCAGTAGTAGTCGACGTCGGGAGTGATCAGGACGTCGTACCGGCGCTGCGCGGCGGGCAGGGCAAGCCAGGCGGCAAGTGCCGGCGCGGTGGTTGATGCGGCGGTTGACGGCGCGGCGAAATCGGCGTCGGGCGGGAACAACGGCGCGCCGAAGGGCAGGGCCATGCGGTAGCGCCGGTGCTCCTCGCGCTGGGGGGCAAGCTGCCGCACCGCCTGCAGTATCGTCCGCTGCGCCTGCTGCGGCGGCATCGTCACCACCAGTGCCGCCTGCATGTCGGCGGCGCCGCCCGCGCCCGATGCCGCCGCCAGCAGCAAGGCAGCGAGGGCGCGCGCCAGCTGCTTCAAGTTCAATCCCATTTGCGCATCATGCGTTCCAGTTCGCCGTTTTTCTCCAGCGTGTACAAGGCCTGCTCCAGCCGCGCGTTGATATCGCCGGTCAGCTTGTTACTGGTGGCGAAGTACAGCTTGGCGCTGTACATCACCTGCGGCAGGATGCGGACCTTGTCGGCGGTGCCGGTGCGCTCCAGCAGTTTATTCAAGCCGGGGCCGCGATGGAAAAACAGGCGTCCGCGCCCGGCGATCAGTTTTTGCAGATTGTGCTGCGGGCTGGTGGAGTTGGCGTCGACGACGATGCCGCCCATCGCCGCCACGATGTTGCCGGCAGCGAAGCCGCGGTTGACCAGCACGACGTTGTCCGGCGCCAGGCGGCGCACGTCTTCCCAACTATGGATCGCCACATTGTCCTGCATGCGCGCCAGGAAGTGATACTCGATGGTGTACAGCGCCGGCCCGAGGAAATGAAAACGCGGCTCGCGGTCCGGCGTGCGCTGGACCGCGCATTGCACGTCCTGCTGGCCGCTCTCCAGTTCGGAGTAGGCGCGTATCAAAGGCTTCCAGCGCTGGTCGCCGATGAACTGCAGTTTGGGATCGAGCTGCTCGATGGCGCGCATGATATCGATGCACAGGCCGACGATGCGGTCCGGTCCGTCGGCGATGAATTTCGGCTCGGTGCCCTCCTGGGCGGCGGTGCGCAGCGTGACCGCCCGCGCAGGCAAGGCAGCGGCCAGCAGCGTGCCGCAGCATGCCGCACACAACAGCCGTTGCCATCCGACCTGCCTTCCTGCCATCTGCTATCCTCAGCCATGCGCTGTGCGCTCTTGACGCTAGCTTACACCAGTAGCCGTTCCGAGGCAGAGTGTGGCGAAAACTCACCAAATATTGCAAATGCATTGGAAATTCTATACGGCAACGCTTCGATAAGTCTATGATGAAATAGCCTGCACAGGCGCGACAACGAGGGGACTGGCATGGATACCTATTCAGCGCGTTCGCCCATGAAGTTATGGCACAAGTTTTTGATCCTGAGCTTGATCGCGGTGGTCATCGCTGTCATCCCAACCTATCTGTACATGCGCGAGGCGGCCAAAGGGCTTGATGCCTATCTCGATGAGCAGCAGGGCCTGCCGGCCGTGCTGACGGGCCTGAGAGTGGTCCAACTGACACAGCAGCACCGCGGCCTGGCGGCGCTGGTACTCGGCGGCGTCAGCGCCGCGCAGGACAAGCGCGAAGCCAAGCAGAAGGAGGCCGACGCGGCGTACGCCGAGGTCGACGCCATCGTCCAGAACCTGCACAACAAGGATCTTGACGCCGCCTGGGAAACAGCCCGGCGCGATTGGGAGACGTTGCGAGGTAACGTCAGCGGCAAACGCATATCCGTGCCGCAAAGCTATGCCGCGCACACCGCGCTGGTACCGAAGCTGCTCAAGGTAAATGACCTGCTCGGCGACTACTACGGCCTGAGCCTCGACCCCGACCGGGATACGTACCAGCTGATCCAGGCGATGTTCTACCAGCTGCCCTACCTCAGCGAGGAGTTGGGCAAGACCCGCGCCAAAGGCGCCGGCCTGCTGACCAAGAAGGACATCACCGCCGACGACCGCCTGCAACTGTCGTCCATCGTGGCCCGCGTCAGCGACCGGCTCGACCAGACCCTGACCGCGTTCAACAAAGCCGGTTCGGCCAATCCCGAGTTCCAGGCCAAGCTGGGGCCGGCCATGCAGGAGGCGGCGCAGGCGGCCAGCAAGATTACCGCACTGGCGCTGGCGCAAATTATCCAGGCCGACACGCTGACCTACTCGCCCGAGGAATACGTGGCCCTGTCGACCCAGGCGATCGACCTGCAGTTCAAGCTGAACGCCGCGGCCAGCAAGGAGCTCGATACCATCCTGTCCGATAAAATCTCCGCGTTCTACAAGACGCGCTGGACCATGCTGGCGGCGATGGCCGGGTTGCTGGCGCTGGCCTGCTATATCTCGATGCTCATTTCGCGCTCGGTGACCGTTCCGCTGCACAATGCCATCGAAGTGGCGCAAAACGTCGCGCGCGGCAATCTGGTCAATGATTTCGATGTCGGGGTGCCCAATGAAATCGGACAAATGCTGCGCGCGCTGAAGGAAATGAACGACAGCCTGCGCGACCTGGTCAACGGGGTGCGCACAGGCATCGACAACATCAGCGCGGCCACGCGCGATATCGCCAGCGGCAACGCCGATGTCTCGGCGCGGCTCGAATCGCAGGCCTCCAACCTGGAGGAAACCGCCTCGTCGATGGAGGAGCTGACCTCCACCGTCAGGCAGAACGCGGACAACGCGCGCCAGGCCAATGCGCTGGTGATCAACGCGTCCAGCGTGGCGACCAAGGGCGGCTCGGTGGTCACCCAGGTGGTGCAGACCATGGGTGAAATCAACGACAGCTCGCGCAAGATCGTCGACATTATCGGCGTCATCGACGGCATCGCTTTCCAGACCAATATCCTGGCCCTGAACGCGGCGGTGGAAGCGGCGCGCGCCGGCGAGCAGGGCCGCGGCTTCGCGGTCGTCGCCAGCGAGGTGCGCAATCTGGCCCAGCGCTCGGCCGGCGCGGCCAAGGAAATCAAGGAGCTGATCGGCACCAGCGTCGAAAAGGTGGAAGTGGGCAACCGCCTGGCCGACGAGGCGGGCCTGGCGATGGGGGAAATCGTCAGCAGCGTCAGGAAGATTACCGACATCATGTCGGAAATCGCGGTCGCGTCGGGCCAGCAGGGCGCCGGCATCGAGCAGGTCAACCAGGCGATTACCCAGATGGACGACATGACCCAGCAAAACGCGGCGCTGGTCGAGCAGACGGCGGCGGCCTCGGCCAGCCTTCAGGAACAGGCGCAGACGCTGCAGAATTCGATGAGCGTGTTTGTTCTTGCCGATGAGCCGGCCAAGCGCAAGACTGCCGCGCGCCTGGCGCCCGCCGGCAACAAGATTGGAGCGGACATAAAAAAAAGAGTCACGATTGCTCGTAACTCCTTGATTTAGTCCTGCGAATTCGGTGGTAGGCCGTGCGGGATTCGAACCTGCGACCAACGGATTAAAAGTCCGCTGCTCTACCAGCTGAGCTAACGACCCCCGAAAGAGGCCGTATTATATACACCACGCCGGAAACTGCAAAGGGTTTTGTGAAAACAATTTAGCCTTTCCCGGCGTTGTTTTTATTTCATCCCCAGCGCCGCCGTCACCTTCAGCACCTCGTCGGCCGTGGTCACGCCTTCCTGGATCTTCATCGCGCCGGCGATGCGCAGCGGCTTCATGCCGTCTGCCGCGCTCTGGCGGCGCAGCGCCTGGATGTCGGTTTCCTCGCGCACCATGTCGCTGAAACCCTCGGTCACCGTCAGCAGCTCGTAGATGCCGGTGCGGCCGCGGTAGCCGGTCTGCCGGCATTCGGGACAGCCCACCGCGCGGTAGATCTTGTCCGGCTTGGGCAGATTCCAGGCGCCGCCCAGGCTGTGCCAGATATCGTCGCTCAGCTCGCCGTCGTCCTTCTTGCACTCGGTGCACAAGGTGCGCACCAGGCGCTGCGCCATGATGCCGATCAGCGTCGCCTCCAGCAGGTAGTAGGGCACGCCCAGCTCCAGCAAGCGCATCACGGCCGACGGCGCGTCGTTGGTGTGCAGGGTCGACAGCACCAGATGGCCGGTCAACGCGGCCTGGATCGCCATCTCGGCGGTGGCCAGGTCGCGGATCTCGCCGACCATGATGATGTCCGGGTCCTGCCGCATCAGCGCGCGCACGCCGTCGGCAAACGACAGCTCGATGCCCGGCTGCACCTGCATCTGGTTGAAGGCCGGCTCCACCATCTCGATCGGGTCTTCCACCGTGCAGACGTTGACCTCCGACGTGGCCAGCGCCTTCAGCGTGGTGTACAAGGTGGTGGTCTTGCCGGAGCCGGTCGGCCCGGTCACCAGGATGATGCCGTGCGGACGGCTGGTCAGCGCGTCCCAGCGCTCGGCGTCGTCGGTGGGGAAGCCCAGCTCCGGCAGCGTCTTGACCACCACGTCCGGATCGAAGATGCGCATCACCAGCTTTTCGCCGAAGGCGGTCGGCAGGGTCGACAGGCGCAGCTCGATTTCCTGGCCGCCGGCGGTGCGGGTCTTGATGCGGCCGTCCTGCGGGCGGCGCTTCTCGATCACGTCCATGCGGCCCAGCAGTTTGATGCGCGCGGTCATCGCGATCATCACCACCGCCGGCACCTGGTACACCTGGTGCAGCACGCCGTCGATGCGGAAGCGGATCGCCGCCATGTCGCGCTTGGGTTCGAGGTGGATGTCGGAGGCGCGCTGCTCGAACGCGTACTGCCACAGCCAGTCGACGATGTTGATCACGTGCTGGTCGTTGGCGTCGACCTGCTTGTTGGTCTTGCCCATCTCGACCAGCTGCTCGAAGTTGTTGCGCAGCGCGAGGTCGTTGCTGTTGGACTTGTTGGCCTTCTTGATCGACTTGGCCAGGCTGAAGAACTGCGTGATGTATTGCGCGATGTCGAGCGGGTTGGCGATCACGCGGCGTATCGTGCGGCGCGAGATCTTGGCGATCTCCGCCTCCCATTCCACCGCGTACGGATCGGCGGTGGCCACCACCAGCGTGTCGCCGCTGATTTCCAGCGGCAGGATGTTGAAGCGCGCCGCGTAGTTGGCCGACATCACGTCGGCCACGCGGGTGAAATCGATCTTCAGCGGGTCGATGCGGGTGAAGGCCAGGCCGGAACGCGCCGCCAGCCATTCGCACAGCGCGTCCAGGGTCAGCAGCCGGTGCGGCGGCTGCGCCGACAGCAGCTTGGCATGCGCGACCGCGCACAGCGGATGCATGTGGCCCACGGTGTTCTTCAGGATGCCCTGGCTTTGCGCGTACAGCTCCTTGACTTCGGCCTTGCGTATCATGCCGTCGGCCAGCAGCCAGGTGTAGATCTGCTGCAGATCCAGCGGCGCTGGTTTCGGCGTAGGTTGTGCGGACGTTGCGGACATCGTGGAGGCCACTTTCAAAAGTCGTTACAGCGACGTGATACCCGCTGTTATACCCTTCACCCAGCTCTTGGCCGGCAGCTTGGTCTCGGCGACGATCTGCGCGGCGCGCCCGGCCAGTGCCTCCAGGTCGATCGCGCGCTTGCGCCGGAAGGCGATCGCGACCACGTTACCATCATGTACCTGCGGCAGGCAAATGACTTGCTCGAAAGCGAACTTGATGGCCTTGATGTTGCGCGCATAGCTGGGATGGTCGCCGAACAGGTTCACCGTCATGATGCCGTCGTCGGTCAGGCAGGCGTTGCAGGACTGGTAGAACTCGGCGCTGTCGAGCACCGGGCCGCGCGCGGTGGCGTCGTACAGGTCGACCTGCAGCACGTCCAGCGTGCCGGCGTTGGCTTCATCATTGACGAAATCGAGCGCGTCCATTTCCACCACGCGCAAACGGGCGTCGTTCGGCGGCAGCTTGAACATCGACTCGCAGATGGCGATCACCGACGGGTTCAGCTCCACCGCCGTCACGGCGGCCTCGGGGAAGGTGACGTAGCAGTACTTGGTCAGCGTGGCCGTGCCCAGCCCCAGTTGGGCGATGTGGGCCGGCTTTTGCCGCCACAGCATCCACGTCATCATCTGCTGCGCGTATTCCAGCTCCGGCCAGTTCGGCTTGCGGATGCGCATCGCGCCCTGCACCCACTCCGTGCCGAAATGCAGATAGCGCACGCCGTCCTGCTCCGACAACGTCACCGGCGCGTACTTGGGCTTGCGGGCCGGGCGGGAGGATTCTTCTTGTTCGATGGATTTTCGTTTGATCAGCATGGGGAAGGTAAAACAGGAGGTGAACGGCCATTATCCCGCGTTGCCTTACTCTAAGGCAAGCCGGAAAACAACAATGCCGGTCGCGGGACCGGCATTGCTGGGGGAGGGCTGAAGCGGATTAACGCTGCATCGGCTCGACGACCACGCGCAGGCGCACGCGCTCGCCCGGATCGTAGGACATCACGCTGGTGTAGTTGCGGCCGCGGTAGTCGTAGGTGACTTCATAGCCGGAGGTGCGCGATTCCCAGTGATCGACGGTGCGGCACTGCTTCACTTGCTGTTCCTGCACGCCGCCGCCGTTCGGGGTGTTGGCATTGTCGATGCGGTCGCCTGCGACCGCGCCGGCGATGGCGCCGGCAGCGGTGGCGACCGAGCGGCCGGTGCCGCCGCCGACCTGGTTACCGGCCAGGCCGCCGATCAGGCCGCCGATGATGGCGCCGCCCACGCCGCGCTGCGGCGCCGGCTGCTGGACCTGGACGACTTCGGTGCGGCACTCCTGGCGCGGACGGTTGATCTGTTCCACTTGCGGGGTGACGCGAACCACGCGGCCGAAATCTTCAAAATCGGCTGCTTGAGCGGCGAAAGGCAGGGAGCCTACGCAAAGTACGGATGCGATCAGTTTGGCTTGCAAGTTCATTTGAGACCTCGTTTCAGTTGGATGTCTTATCAGGGATTCTGATATTGCATGCTTAGTATGGTAATCCCGCCAAGAGCCCTTAACCAGCCCTGAACAGGTATCTGTGGCAACAAATTGTAACAGCGGACACGACGACCCGTCGCCGCCTTTGCAGAGCGAACTGTGCCGATTTAGCCCCTAAAACACTTACAAAATGTTCTGTTTTTAACAAATATTGCGTGAGGCATCACATTCGTGTTGATCTGGAAGGAACAACACGTTACCCTAATATGCGTATGGGATTCGAGAAACACGTTGAATCAGCCACGGCCGACGCAGACCAGTTTGCCGTGTTAAGTGGACAGGTGCTCAAATTATTTATTCATTAATTCACAAGATAGGCACTCTCGACAGTAAAGTGGACACACCGTACATGCCAGGTCAAATTGAGGGAACCATGAGTTTGCTAATGACCGTGCCGCCCAACCTCGTGCAGTCGATCCGCGCCTTCCGCGTGGCCGAGCTGCAGGAGGAAGCGGCCCGCCTGGGGCAGCACTTCCTGTACGCGCACTGCATCGCCGGCGCGACCAAGCAGCAGGTCCTGGGCATCATTGCGGAATCGTTCCTGTTTCCCAAGGGTATAGGCAAGAATTTCGATGGGTTGCGGACAACCTTGACCGAAACCATGGCCAACGCCGGCCCCCAGGAAGGTTTCCTGGTGGTGCTCGAGCAATTGCCGAATACTCAAAAATTTGACAAGGAAGCAAGGGAAACCTTGCTGGACGTCTTCCGCGACGCTGCCGACTACTGGGCCGACAAGAAAGTTCCGTTCCGGGTGTTTTACTCCTTCGAGTAAGCCGGAGGCCTTCCCGCGTCTGCGTGGAAGCGGGTCCGGTGCGGCCCACGGCGTCCTGCTGCATTGCAACAATCCTTGTTCATTTGTAGTCCCGCCCGCATGAACAAGGTACAATGTCGGCCTATGAAAAACATCGTCATTCTTATTTCCGGTCGTGGCAGTAACATGGAAGCGGTAGTCCGCGCGGCGCAAGCTGAGCAGTGGCCGGCCCGTATTGCCGCCATCATCAGCAACCGCGCCGACGCTCCGGGCCTGGCTTTCGCTGCTGAACACGGAATCGAGACGGCTATTGTTGCCAATAAAGACTATGCCAGCCGCGCCGATTTCGACGCCGCCCTGCAAACCGTGATCGACGGCTTCCAGCCCGATCTGGTGGTGCTGGCAGGTTTCATGCGGATTTTGACGGAGCAGTTTGTCGCGCACTATGCCGGCCGCATGCTCAACATCCATCCATCGCTGCTGCCGCTGTTCCCCGGCCTGGCGACACACGCGCAGGCGCTGGCCGCCGGCGTCAAGGAGCATGGTGCGACGGTGCATTTCGTGACGGCCGAACTCGATCACGGGCCGATGGTGGTGCAAGCCGCCGTGCCCGTGCTGCCCGACGATACGGTCGAAACCTTGTCCGCCCGCGTGCTGCAGCAGGAGCACGTCATCTACCCGCGCGCGATCCGCTGGTTTGTCGAGGGCAGGTTGACGATAGCGCAGGGCGAGGTCCACGTGGACCACACACAGTAAAACTAACCAAGGATTTTCATGAGATTGCCACCAGCGATACTCGCCAACGCCGAAGAAGTGTTGCGCGAGATTTTGCGCTTTGCCGCGCCTGCCGATACCACCCTGTCGCGCTATTTTAAAGACCACCCGCGCTTGGGCGGCCGCGAACGCGGCGCCATCGCCGAGTGCATCTACAACGTATTGCGCAGCAAATCGTTTTATACCGATTTCTCCGAAGCGGGCGGCGGCGCCACCATGCGCCGCCTGACCCTGCTGGGCATGGCGGACGCGGTCGGCGTCGAGGCGCTGGGCGGCCTGACCGAGGAGGAAGTGACGTGGGTCGAGCGCATCCTGCAGATCGACCGCAAGGTGATGCACAAGTCGAGCCGCTCGAACATGCCGAAGTGGCTGTTCGACAAGCTGGTCGAGCAGATGGGCGAGGAAGAGACCCTGCTGCTGGCCGATGGCATGAACGCGCCGGCGCCGCTGGACCTGCGCGTCAACGCGATGAAGGCGACCCGCGACGAAGTGGCCGCCAAGCTGGCCGAAGCGCCTATCCGCAGCACGCCGACGCCGTTCGCGCCGCTGGGCCTGCGCGTGCTGCAAAAGCCGGCGCTGCAAAACCTGCCGCTGTTCAAGGAAGGCCATATCGAGGTACAGGACGAGGGCAGCCAGATCCTGTCGGCCATCGTCGGCGCCAAGCGCGGCGAGATGGTGGTGGACTTCTGCGCCGGCGCCGGCGGCAAGACGCTGGCGCTGGGCGCGACCATGCGCAACACCGGCCGCCTGTACGCGTTCGACGTGTCCGAGAAGCGCCTGGCCAAGCTCAAGCCGCGCCTGGCGCGCAGCGGCCTGTCCAATGTGCATCCGGTGCAGATCGCGCACGAGCGCGACGCCAAGATCAAGCGCCTGGCCGGCAAGATCGACCGCGTGCTGGTCGACGCGCCATGCTCGGGCCTGGGCACCCTGCGCCGCAATCCGGACGTCAAGTGGCGCCAGCAGCCAAGCGCGATCGGCGAGCTGCAGGTCAAGCAGGCCGCGATCCTGGCCGGCGCCGCCCGTTTGCTGAAGGGCGGCGGCCGTCTGGTGTACGCCACCTGCAGCTTCCTGGACGACGAGAACGAATTCATCGCCAAGCAGTTCCTGGAAACCCATGCGGACTTCGAGCTGGTGCCGATGAACAAGGTGCTGGCCGAGCAGAAGATCGAGCTGGACATGGGCGACTACCTGAAACTGCTGCCGCACAAGCACCAGACCGACGGCTTCTTCGCCGCCGTGTTCGAGCGCAAGCCGATGGCCAAGAAGGTCGTCGTCAAGGACGAGGACGAAGCCGTCGAGGAATAATCCTTCCCTGAACGCATCGCAACGGCCGGCTGGTGTCTCCACCTACCGGCCTTTTTTACGCTAATCTACGCATCTCAGCCACTCAGCCCGTCCCTACGATGAATCAACAGCCACTGCTCAACCTGATCGACGACCTCACCGGCGATATCAACGATCCCAGCCTGCTGTGGCAGCTTGGCGCCATCGTCGCCGCCGTGGTGCTGGGTTTCGGGCTGGCGCGGCTGCTGAAGAAACGCTTCGGCCGCCAGGACACGCACGGCACCATGATGCGTTTCGGCGTCGAGAGCTTCGGCCGCGTGATGGCGCCGCTGGCCGTGGTCGGCCTGCTGGCGCTGGCGCGCGTGGTGCTGGTCAAGTACCACTTCCACGTCAACCTGATCAAGGTGGCGCTGCCCATCTTCGGCTCGCTGGCGGTGATACGCTTCACCTTCTACCTGCTGCGCCGCGTGTTCGCGCGCCATGGCCAGGTCAGCGCCACCATGCTGGCCTTCGAGAAGGTGTTCCAGCTGCTGGTGTGGCTGGCGTTCGTGCTCTACATCACCGGCTTGTGGGTCGACGTGTTCGAGTACCTCGACGGCACCATCCTCCCCATCGGTAAATACAAGGTGTCGATCGCCGACATCCTGCAGGCGACCATTTCGGTGATCGTGCTGCTGATGCTGGCGCTGTGGGCCGGCGCCGCGCTGGAAGAGCAGCTGATGAAGGTGCAGGGCATGCACACCAACCTGCGGGTGGTGGTGTCGCGCACGGCGCGCGCGGTGCTGATCCTGGTGGCCGTGCTGATGAGCCTGTCGCTGGTGGGCATCGACCTGACCGTGCTGTCGGTGTTCGGCGGCGCGCTGGGCGTCGGCCTGGGTCTGGGCTTGCAGAAAATCGCCAGCAACTACGTGTCCGGTTTCGTCATCCTGTTGGACCGCAGCCTGACCATCGGCGACATGATCACCGTCGACAAGTACAGCGGCCGTGTGACGCAGATCAATACCCGTTACACCGTGCTGCAAGGGCTGGACGGCATGGAATCGATCGTGCCGAACGAGATGCTGGTGTCGGGCGCGGTGCAGAACTCGTCGCTGTCGAGCAGCATGCTGAACATCTCGACCAAGGTGTCGGTGGCCTACGACACCGACGTCGACATGGTGCTCAAGCTGCTGGAAGAAGCCGCGCTGACGGTGGAGCGGGTGCTGAAGGAAGACAAGCTGCCGTCGGCGCAGCTGCTGAGCTTTGGCGCGGACGGGCTGGACCTGCAGGTCAATTTCTGGATCAATGATCCGCACAACGGCCGCGGCGGCGTGATCTCGGACGTCAACCGGGCGATCTGGCGCGCGCTCAAGGCCAACGACATCTCGGTGCCGTTCCCGCAGAGGGAAATGCGCATCCTCGGTCCCGTGCCGGAGCAATTGTTACCGCAGGAAAGCACGGCCGTGCCGAAGGAATAGGCGGTAACCGGAGGAAATCCTTCCGCAAATCACCCCCAAATCAGCGTACAATAACGTCCAAAAGTAACAGCGACGGACTTCCTGCGCCTGTCAAAAGCGCAACATTGATGGAACCACCGCGACGCGAGACACGCCCTCTTTGGAGTAGTAATGACTTTTAGTTTAAATGCAGTAGTGGATTTTTTGTCTAACGGCGTCACCCGACTCACCGCATGGCAAGTGTTTTTCTATACGCTGGCCGTCACCCACATCACCATCGCCAGTGTGACGATTTACCTGCACCGCCACCAGGCGCACCGTGCGCTGGAGCTGCACGCCATCCCCAGCCACTTCTTCCGCTTCTGGCTGTGGCTGACCACCGGCCAGGTGACCAAGGAATGGGCCTCGATCCACCGCAAGCACCATGCCAAGTGCGACACCGAGGAAGATCCGCACAGCCCGGTGACCCGCGGTATCAAGAAAGTGTTCTGGGAAGGCGCCGAGCTGTACCGCGCCGAGTCGAAAAACCTGGAAACCATGGAAAAGTATGGCCATGGCACGCCTGACGACTGGATTGAGCGCAATGTGTACACCCGCTTCAGCTGGCAGGGTGTGGCGGCGCTGCTGGTGGTCAACTTCATGCTGTTCGGTGTCATCGGCATCACCGTGTGGGCGGTGCAGATGATGTGGATCCCGGTGACGGCCGCCGGCATCATCAACGGCATCGGCCACTACTGGGGCTACCGCAACTACGACTGCGCGGACGCGGCGACCAACATCATTCCGTTCGGCCTGCTGATCGGCGGCGAAGAACTGCACAACAATCATCACACCTTCGCCACCTCGGCCAAGCTGTCGTCGAAATGGTACGAGTTCGATATCGGCTGGGGCTACATCCGCGGCCTGGAAATGCTGGGCCTGGCCAAGGTCAAGAAGCGCGCGCCGGCGCCGAAGTTCGCCAAAGACAAGGTGGAAGCCGACTTTGACACGCTGCAGTCGGTGATCGCCAACCGCTACGACGTGATGGCCAAGTACGCCAAATCGGTCAAGCATGCCTGGAAAGAAGAGCTGGAACACCTGAAGGACAAGGCCCAGCTGGAATCGCGCTTCCTGAAATCGTCGCGCAAGCTGCTGCAGCGCGAGCCGGGCAAGCTGGAAGCGCCGCAGCAACAGCAACTGGTTGAGCTGTTCCAGCACAGCAAGGCGCTGGAAACCATGCACAATATGCGCGTGGAGCTGGGCGTGATCTGGGAGCGTTCGCACTTCACCCGCGACCAGCTGCTGCACAAGCTGCAGGACTGGTGCAACCGCGCGGAAGCGTCGGGCATCAAGTCGCTGCAGGACTTCTCGCTGCGCCTGCGTAGCTACGCTTAAGCAAGTATTGATACAATAAAACGGCCCCGGGGTGGTGAACCTCCGGGGCCGTTTTTCATTTCCGGGAACCTTATGAAAGCTCATTTGATGGCCTTGGCGCTGGCATTGCCGTTGTGCGGTGCCCATGCCGCCGGCTGGACCGTGCGTTTCGACGGCGCCGGCCCGCTGAGGATCGGCATGCGTTTCGACACCGTCAACAAGGTGCTGGGCGAGCATATGGAGCGCACGCCGAAAGAGCTGCGCGGCAACGCCAACTGCTTTCAGCTGGAGCCAGCCCACCAGCCGGGCCTGCTGCTGATGTTTGTCGACGACGTGCTGAAGCGGGTCGACGTGATGGAAGAGGGCATCCAGTCCGAACGCGGCATCGGCCTGGGCGACCCGGTCGAGAAGATCCGGCGCGGCTACGGCGAAGCGGTGGTGACGACGCCGCAAGCCTACGACGACAGCGAACAGACGCTGACCATCAAGGCAGGCGGCGGCCAGTACGCGATCCGCTTCGACACCAGCAAAGGCAAGGTCGGCGCCATCTACGCCGGCGCCTGGAAGGAAGTGCAGTACATCGAAGGCTGCCTGTAAGCAAATCCGGGGTCAGATCCGACATTCGGACACGAGCTCTGCTGTAGCAGCCGCTACAGCAGAGCTCGTGTCCGAATGTCGGATCTGAGGTATGCCGGATTTCCCGGACAGTTAAATAGGCACACAGAATTGTGCCTCGACTTTTACCGGTGTCTGGTACCTTAAGGTTTGGTGCAGACGCATTTGATTGTAGTACACCGCAATGTAGTCGTTGACGACCGCTGCCGCCTCAGCGCGAGTCGGAAAGATCCGGTCGTGTATCAGTTCATTCTTCAAGCTTGAAAAGAAACTCTCGGCCACGGCATTGTCGTGACAGTTTCCTTTGCGGCTCATGCTGGCCTGCAAGCCATGTCGCCCCATCAACTCTCGATAGTCGTGCGATCCATAGGCGCTGCCTTGGTCACTGTGGAAGATGAGGCCCGGTGCAGGTTTTCTTTGATCAATAGCCATCTGAAGTGCTGCGGTCGGCAACGCGACGACCGGGGCATCATGCATCGACCAGCCCACTACCCGACGCGCAAACAGATCTAAGACTACCGCCAGATGCAGGAATCCCTCTTTGGTGCGTATCATCGTCATGTCACCAACCCAGACCTGGTTCGGCAGCCCAACCTGAAAGCGACGCTGCACCAGATTGGGGGCCGGTGGCTGCGAGCAGTCCTTGGCTTGTTTGGAGTGAGCACGACGGCTGCGGTTGGATTTCACCCCGTCGAGCTTACGCAACCGGGCAATGCGGTGTTTGCCGCAACGAACGCCTTGCCCATTAAGCAGGCGCCAGGTCTTGACTGAACCCGGAATCCAGCGGTGTTCCGTGTGCACGCGAACAATCTCCTGCCGCAAGGCCATATCTTCCAAGCTATGCAAGCTCTGTGGCGCCGCCTTGTAGGCGTAATAACGGCTACGACTGATGTCTAGCGCCCGGCACAATGACTTGACGGCAAACTCGCGGCGGTAGCGGTCGATATAGGCGTACTTCACTTCGCTAGGCGAGTTAAGTACGCATCGAACTTTTTTAGGATGTCCAGTTCTTCCTCGGCCTTAGCCAACCGGCGCCGCAGTTGCGTCACTTCATCCTCCTCGTCCAAGCGTGGACGCCCCGGGATTCGGAATTTCTCATCCGGAACCAGCTGATCAAATTTCCTGGCCCATTTGTAGAGCAGGTTACGGCGAATACCTAGTTCCAGTGCCAGGTCGGTCGCAGTTTGCTCTCGTTGCCGCAACCTAACGACCGCCTGCCGCTTAAACTCATCCGAGAACACTGTGCGCAGTCTGGCTGTTTCGTTCTCCATGGCTATCCTCCCGAGGCATGCTGACCTCTGTTAGAGTGTCCATGAAACCCGGGGTTCCTCAATCTGACCCCGG
Organism: Duganella hordei; assembly: GCF_040369125.1. Lineage (NCBI taxonomy): Bacteria > Pseudomonadati > Pseudomonadota > Betaproteobacteria > Burkholderiales > Oxalobacteraceae > Duganella > Duganella hordei. The sequence goes on along the minus strand of NZ_BPWI01000008.1, from coordinate 117,448 downwards.
ATAAAAAAAGCCGCTGAGCGTGAGCTGAGCGGCTTTTTTTGAGAACGAAGACCGGATTACTTGATCTTGGTTTCTTTGAACATGACGTGCTTGCGAGCTTTAGGATCGAACTTCATGATCTCCATTTTCGCAGGGGTCGTACGCTTGTTCTTGGTGGTGGTGTAGAAGAAACCCGTACCTGCGGTCGATTCCAGTTTGATTTTGTCGCGGCCAGTTTTTGCCATGGTAGCTCCCTAATTAGACTTTTTCGCCACGGGCGCGCATGTCGGCCAGTACGGCATCGATGCCGACTTTGTCGATTACGCGCAGACCAGCGTTGGACAGACGCAGGGAGACCCAGCGGTTTTCAGATTCAACAAAAATACGACGGTTCTGCAGGTTAGGCAGGAAACGACGTTTGGTTTTGTTGTTTGCGTGGGAAACATTGTTGCCGACCATCGGCTTCTTCCCAGTAACTTGGCAAACACGTGCCATAACGCACTCCTTAAAAGACATTCCACAATTGGAAAAACAAGAGTATATCCAAAAAACTCAGCTTTTTCAATGACTTGTGAAAAACAATTGTGTCTTAGAAATCTAAATAAATTTAACAATTGTGAATTCCGGGTGTTTACACTCGGTAAACCCTTGAGCCGACAGGGGTAAACTCACAGCTGTCCATGCTCGGCAAACGAGTGGACCCGGTGGCCGGCAACCACGAAATGGTCGAGGATGCGGATGTCTACCAGCGCCAGGGCTTGCACCAGCGCCCTTGTCAGCACCAGGTCCGACTCGCTGGGATCGGGCGTGCCCGACGGGTGGTTGTGCGCCAGCATGACGCTGGCGGCGTTGCAGTCCAGCGCCGCCTTGACCACCTCGCGCGGGTACACGCTGGTATGGGTCAAGGTGCCGCGAAACATTTCCCGGGACGCGATCAGGCGGTTTTTCACATCGAGGAACAGCACGTAGAAGGCTTCGAAGGTCTTGCCATGGAAGATGATGCGCAGGTAATCCTTCACCGCGTGCGGCGAGCCCAGGGTTTGGCCGGACTTCATTTCCTCCAGGATCGCCCGCCGCGCCAGCTCCATCACCGCCTGCAGCTGGGCGAACTTGGCCGGGCCCAGCCCGTTGATCGCGGAAAACTCCGCCAGGCTGGCGCCGAACAGCCCCTGCAGCGAACCGAAATGGTGCACCATGTCCTGCGCCAGCTGTACGGCGTCCTTGCCGCGCACGCCGACGCGCAGGAACACCGCCAGCAATTCGGCGTCCGACAGCGCCGGCGCGCCGTCCCGTATCAGGCGCTCGCGCGGGCGGCGCTCCAGCGGCCAGTCGTTGATGGGCATCGATCTCTCCGTATGTCGGTGTATCGCATGCTTATTATCGACGCGCCGTCAGGGGCGGTACTGATCAAAGCCTGAAGAACAGCTTTCTACGGTAGAGCAGCAACAGTGCCGTACCCAGCACGACCACCAGGCCCGCCGAGTAGGTGACGGAGGCAACACGCGCATCCGCGATCGCGTTGCCGAGTTCTTGCGCCAGACGGTCGTGCCAGCTCCGCGGATTGGCTGTTCCGAACGGCAGCTGGAGCAGGCAATCCATCAAGCTGATGCCGATGAAGGCCAGCGTGGCGTTGGCGCCAAACGCCAGGACCGGAGTTGGCCGGGCGCGCTCGGGCAGGGATTTCAGCAGTAAAAGCGCGAGCAGGGAAAATCCGGACGACAGCAAGGCGAAGCTTGGCGTCCAGATCTTCTTGACCACTGGAAGCACCGGATCAAGCGCGAAACCCAGTGCCAGCAGCGCCGCGCCCGCCAGGCCCAGCTTGAGCCAGCGCCCGTCCGCGGCGTCGCCGTCCCGGTGCAGGACCAGACCCGCGGACAACCCCACCAACACGTTGATCAGCGCTCCGGCTGTGGACAGCAAGCCTTCGGGCTCGTAGGTCACCCGGCCGTCCGTGGTGCCGTAAGGCCAGAAGTGCTGGACACCCAGCACCGCGCGGTCGATAACCGTCGGCAGCGAATGGGCGGAGTCAAAGCAGCCGCGTCCGCACTCCGGCGCATCCCACGCCAGCAGCAGGGCCGCATAGGCGAGCCCCAGCGCCACGGCCGCGCCGATCACGCGGCCTAGCGGCAGCCGGTACCCTTGCGCCGATGGCCGGCCTAGCGCAAGCACTATCGTTCCGGCGATGAAATAGCAGATGCCGATGCGCTGCAGTATGCCGAGGAGGCGCACGTGCGCGAAGTCGAAATAGGGCAGCAGATTAAGCAGCAGGCCGAGCGCGAACAATGCCGCGGAGCGACGCGCCAGATACAGCATGACTCCGGCGGCGGGCCGCTCACCGGCCCGCTTGAGCAGGGAAAAGGGCATGGCCGCGCCGACGCAAAATAAAAACGAGGGGAAAATCATGTCGGCCAGGGCGTAACCGCGCCAGTCGGCATGCGTCAGCACGCGAAAGCGATGCTCCCAGTCGCCGGCATAGGCCACCAGTATCATGCCGATCACCGCCAGTCCGCGCAGCAAATCTATCGCCGCGATGCGGCCGGTTCGGGAAACCTCATGCATGGAACACGCTCTCCTTTTTGAGATGAGATCGTTTCCAATATGCCGTTGAAAACGTTTTCAGTCAATCGGCATATGATAAGCGGCATGCCGGCGGGGCGCGAAGGGCAAGGTGGCTTACAATAGAGCCTTTGCCAGCTTACCGAACCCCAAGTCATGTCTAACGCGCAACCTGCTGTCGTCACCAAATCGGCTTATCTCACCCTGCATTATCGTCTCGCCTCGCTGGACGGTACGGATATCGTTACTACCTTCAGCGGCAATCCGGCCACGCTGATGCTGGGCCAGGGCCAGTTGGCGCCGGTGCTGGAAGAATTGCTGATCGGCATGCCTGAAGGCACGCACAAGACCTTCGACCTGGAACCGGGCATCGGCTTCGGTCCGCGCAATCCGGAACTGGTGCGTGAAGTCACGCGCGCCACGCTGGACGAGAACTCGGTGCCGGGCGCCGACTATAAAGTAGGCGACCTGGTCGACTTCGCCGCGCCGGGCGGCGGCCGCTTTGCCGGCATCCTGCGCGAGCTGGGCGACGAAACCTGTCTGTTCGACTTCAACCACCCGCTGGCCGGCCAGCCGCTGAAATTCGAAGTCAAACTGATCTCCGTGCTGTGAGGAACAGATGAGCGATAAAGAAATCCTGTTGGCCCAGCCGCGCGGCTTTTGCGCCGGCGTCGACCGCGCCATTGAAATCGTCGAGCGCGCGCTGCAGCAGTTCGGCGCGCCGATTTATGTGCGCCACGAAATTGTCCACAACGCCTACGTGGTGGACGACCTGCGCAACAAGGGCGCCATCTTCATCGAAGAACTGGACGACGTACCGGCCGGCAATACGCTGGTGTTTTCAGCCCACGGGGTGTCCAAGGCGGTGCGCGCGGAAGCCGAGTCGCGCGGACTGAGCATTTTCGACGCCACCTGCCCGCTGGTCACCAAGGTCCACGTCGAAGTGGCCAAGATGCGCAAGCAGGGTTGTGAGATCGTCATGATCGGCCACGACGGCCATCCGGAAGTAGAAGGCACGATGGGCCAGACGGAAGAGGGCATGTACCTGGTCGAAACGGTGGCCGACGTGGCCACCCTGAACGTTGCCAAACCCGACCAGCTGGCCTACGTTTCCCAGACAACGTTGTCGGTAGACGACACCGCCGACATCATCGCGGCGCTGAAGGCAAAATATCCGGCGATTATCGAGCCGAAAAAAGGCGACATCTGCTACGCCACCACCAACCGCCAGGAAGCCGTCAAGTTCATGGCGCCGCAGGTGGAACTGGTGATCGTGGTCGGCAGCCCGAACAGTTCGAATTCCAACCGCCTGCGCGAAGTGGCGGAAAAGAAGGGCACGCCCGCCTACATGGTCGACAACGCCACGCTGATCGACCCGCTCTGGCTGGAAGGCAAGCAGCGCATTGGTGTCACCGCTGGTGCATCGGCGCCGGAGGTGCTGGTGCAAGCCGTCATCGACCGCCTCAAAGAGCTGGGTGCGCGCAGCGTGCGCACCCTGGACGGCGTGGAAGAATCGGTCACTTTCCCGCTGCCCAAGGGATTGGACGGCCCAAAAGCTGGACCAGCCAGGGGCGTGGTTTAACGACTTTTTGAATAAACGGAATTTAATTCAGCACCTATCGCGTTATTCCGCAGTTCGTTTTCCGAAATTCTCGCTATCATTGCCTCGCTCTAAAAAAGTTGTCGTTTAGGCTTATATGTTTAGGGCGGCGCGCAGGAGATGATACCGGTTCAGGCACGATACTTGCATCATGAACGCGTAGTCAACGGCGGCACTACGGGGACAACCTCCCCGGGTGCCGTTTTTGTTACTTGATTCGTCTGTGCAGGCATAACACAAAAAGTAAAGGCTCTTAATGGATACTTTTATCCAACAAATTATTAATGGACTGGTGCTCGGCAGCATGTACGCACTGGTCGCGCTGGGCTACACCATGGTGTACGGCGTGCTGAACCTGATTAACTTCGCCCACGGCGACGTGCTGATGATAGGCGCGATGACCGGCCTGACCATTCTCAAATACCTGAACGAATACGCCCCGGACCTGCCCGGCTACGTCAAGCTGGCGATCGCCATCGGCGGCGCCATCCCGGTCTGCATGCTGGTCAACATCATCATCGAGCGGGTCGCCTACCGCCGCCTGCGCAACGCGCCGCGGCTGGCGCCGCTGATCACCGCCATCGGCGTGTCGATCCTGCTGCAAACCTTCGCCATGATGATCTGGACCCGCAACCCGCTGGCCTTCCCGCAACTACTGTCGTCCGAGCCGATCACCATCGGCGGCGCGCTGATCTCGCAAACCCAGATCCTGCTGCTGGTGCTGGCGGCGCTGTCGATGACCGGCCTGGTGCTGTTGGTGGAAAAAACCAAGATGGGCCGCGCGATGCGCGCCACGGCGGAAAATCCCCGCGTCGCCGGCCTGATGGGCGTCGACTCCAACAAGGTCATTGTCGCCACCTTCGCGCTGGGCGCGGCACTGGCCGCCGTGGCCGGCGTGATGTGGGGCGCCAACTACGCGTCGATCCAGTTCGCGATGGGCTTCGTGCCCGGCCTGAAAGCCTTCTCGGCCGCCGTGCTGGGCGGCATCGGCAACATCTACGGCGCGATGATAGGCGGTATCGTGCTCGGCATTATCGAGAGCCTGGGCGCCGGCTACATCGGCGACCTGACCGGCGGCTTCCTCGGCAGCCACTACCAGGACATCTTCGCCTTCGTCGTGCTGATCATCGTGCTGACGGTGCGCCCGTCCGGCATCATGGGCGAACGCGTCGCGGACCGTGCATAAGAGGGGAACAATATGGCACTTCTGAATTTCGACACCACCCGCAACCCGCGCAAGGCCTACAGCAGCATGGCCGTCGTGCTGATCGGCCTGCTGATCTTCCCGTTCGTGGCCGCGCAGTTCGGCAACTCGTGGGTGCGCATCATCGACATGGCGCTGCTGTACATCATGCTGGCGCTGGGCCTGAACATCGTGGTCGGCTTTGCCGGCCTGCTGGATCTGGGCTACATCGCGTTCTACGCGGTGGGCGCCTACATGACCGGCCTGCTGGCATCGCCGCAGTTCGCCACCTTGCTGGAATCGCTGATCAATGAATACCCGGCCATCGGCAACACGCTGGTGGCCATCCTCGGACCGGACATCCAGCAGAACGGCATCCACCTGTCGGTATGGGCCATCGTGCCGCTGGCGGCCGCGCTGGCCGGCCTGTTCGGCGCCCTGCTGGGCGCGCCGACCTTGAAGCTGCGCGGCGACTACCTGGCCATCGTGACCCTGGGCTTCGGCGAGATCATCCGCATCTTCATGAACAACCTCAACGAGCCGATCAACTTCACCAACGGTCCGCAGGGCATCAACCTGATCGACCCGATCCGCGTGTTCGGCGTCAACCTGGCGGGCGAGGCGGGCTCGCGCGCCAATGTGGTGATCGGCGGCTTCTCCATGCCGTCGGTGAATGCCTACTACTTCCTGTTCCTGATCTTGTGCGTGGCGATCGTGTTCATCACCTCGCGCCTGCAGCACTCGCGCCTGGGCCGCGCCTGGGTCGCGATCCGCGAAGACGAGATCGCCGCCAAGGCCATGGGCATCAACACCCGCAACGTCAAGCTGCTGGCGTTCTCGATGGGCGCCTCGTTCGGCGGCGTCGCCGGCGCCATGTTCGCGTCGTTCCAGGGCTTCGTGTCGCCGGAATCGTTCTCGCTGACCGAGTCGATCGCCGTGCTGGCGATGGTGGTGCTGGGCGGTATCGGCCACATCCCGGGCGTCATCATGGGCGGCGCGCTGCTGGCCGCGCTGCCGGAAGTGCTGCGCCACGTGGTCGAGCCGCTGCAGGAAAAATTGTTCGGCCACGTGCTGATCGAAGCCGAAGTGCTGCGCCAGCTGCTGTACGGCCTGGCGATGGTGCTGATCATGCTGAACCGTCCGGCCGGCCTGTGGCCCGCGCCCAAGCATGAAGACCGTCCCGACGGCGACTCCGATACCAAAGATCAATCGTCCGGCACCGTGGCGGCTTGAGGAAGACAGAAATGAGTGAACAGGTAATTCTCCACATCGCCGGCGTCAACAAGCGCTTCGGCGGCCTGCAGGCGCTGACCGATGTCGGCATCAAGATCATGAAGGGCCAGATCTACGGCCTGATCGGCCCCAACGGCGCCGGCAAGACCACCTTCTTCAACGTCATCACCGGCCTGTACCAGCCGGACACCGGCACCTTTGAGCTGGCCGGCAAGCCGTACTCGCCGTCGGCGCCGCATGAGGTGGCCAAGGCCGGCATCGCCCGCACCTTCCAGAACATCCGCCTGTTCGGCGAGATGACCGCGTTGGAAAACGTCATGGTCGGCCGCCACGTGCGTTCGCACCAGGGCGTGTTCGGCGCCGTGTTCCGCCACAAGGCCGCGCGCGAGGAGGAAGCATCGATCCGCAAGCGCGCGCAGGAGCTGCTGGACTTCGTCGGCATCGGCCAGTTCGCCAGCCGCACGGCGCGCTTCCTGTCGTACGGCGACCAGCGCCGGCTGGAGATCGCCCGCGCGCTGGCCACCGATCCGCAACTGCTGGCGCTCGACGAACCGGCGGCCGGCATGAACGCCACCGAGAAGCTGGCGCTGCGCGAGCTGCTGGTCAAGATCAAGAACGAAGGCAAGACCGTGCTGCTGATCGAGCACGACGTCAAGATGATGATGGGCCTGTGCGACCGGCTGATGGTGCTGGAATACGGCAAGCCGATCGCCGAGGGTCTGCCGGCGGAAATACAAAGCAATCAGGCGGTTATCGACGCCTACCTGGGAGGATCGCACTAATGGGCGACAATGTTCTTAAAGTATCGGGACTGAAAGTCGCGTACGGCGGCATCAAGGCCGTCAAGGGTATCGATCTGGAAGTGAACAAGGGCGAGCTGATCGCGCTGATCGGCGCCAACGGCGCCGGCAAGACCACGACCTTGAAAGCCATCACCGGCACGCTGCCGCCTTGCAAGGTCGAAGGCACGGTGACTTACCAGGGCGAATCGCTGAAGGGCAGCAAGTCGTTCCACCTGGTCGAGAAGAAACTGGCGATGGTGCCGGAAGGGCGCGGCGTGTTCACCCGCATGTCGATCCAGGAAAACCTGATGATGGGCGCCTACACCCGTGACGACAAGGCCGGCATCGAGGCCGACATCGCCAAGTGGTTCGATGTGTTCCCGCGCCTGAAGGAGCGCGCGGCGCAGATGGCGGGCACGCTGTCGGGCGGCGAGCAGCAGATGCTGGCGATGGCGCGCGCGCTGATGTCGCATCCGAACCTGCTGCTGCTGGACGAGCCGTCGATGGGCCTGTCCCCGATCATGGTCGAGAAGATCTTCGAAGTGATCCGCAACGTGTCGAAAGAGGGCATCACGATCCTGCTGGTGGAGCAGAACGCCAAGCTGGCGCTGCAGGCCGCGCACCGCGGCTACGTCATGGACTCCGGCCACATCACGATGACCGGCAACGCCAAGGACATGCTGGACGATCCCCGCGTCAAAGCCGCCTACCTCGGCGAATGAGTCTGGCTGCTTAGAGAAAACCGGAGCTCGCTCCGGTTTTTTTATGCTTGCGGCTGTTTGTCCGCAAGATGTTTGCATGTGCTCGTGCGCTAATGACTAGCAGGATTCCCCTGTCGAATTTAGCCCGGTAGGTTAAGATTGCATGGAAGAGCGCACGCCCCATTGCAGATTGTCGGTCGTCAAAACCCTGATTGCTGCCGGAAGAGTCAAGGCTACTTTTTCTGCACTGGCAGGCGCGGCGGCGCTTGGATTCAACTTCCAGGAGGTGCTTGAAGTTGTGATGGCGCTTAGGCCGCGAGATTTTCATAAAAGCATGACCACCTATGCAGACCATCGCGTCTGGCAAGATGTTTATCGTCCGGTGACAACGGCCGGTAAAGTCTATCTGAAGCTTACAGTCATTGATGATGTACTGATTGTGTCATTCAAGGAGTTGTAGATGAAATGTCCTATCTGCGGCGAAGCTGAGTTGATACACGGCACGCGCGACATTCCCTATACATATAAAGGTGAAACTATTGTGATTCGTGCGGTCACGGCAGACTTGTGTCCGGCCTGCGGCGAAAATATTCTCGATGCTGCCGAATCGTCTCGTGTGAATTTTGCGATGTTGGAATTCAACAGGCTAGTCAATGTTTCAAATGAAAAAAAAGCCCGGGCGTGATGACCGGGCTTTTTTCACAGGAACAGGCACCCTACCGTGCCGGACGTCCTTAATTACTTCTTCGCTGGAGCAGCCTTGGCGGCGGCAGCGGTGAACTGATTCACGGCCGAGCTCAGGTTCGACTCGATCGACTCAACAGCTTGCTTGGCGGTCTTGGTGAACTGCTCGTAGCCGGCGTTGGCGTTGCCGATTGCCGATTTCAGCATGGCAACAGCGTTTTCCGAACCAGCTGGGGCGTTCTTGCTCACTTCTTCCACCAGCGAGATGACTTTGCGGTTGGTTTCAGCGATTTGCGTTTCTGCAGCTTTGCTGAATTCAGCGCCGGTGCTCGAAGCGATGGTCGCCAGGTGACGGCCGTAAGCGATGGTTTTTTCTGCGCTAGGCTGGGCTTGTGCCGAAGCCAGCGAGAAGAATTCTTGTGGATCCTTGGCCGACAGCAGTTGCTTGGTGGTGATCGACGACTCTTCCAGCGATGCCTTGGCAGCGGTCAGGTTCAGGTCGACAAACTTCTCCACGCCTTCGAACGCTTTGTTGGTCAGGGCCGAGAAGATCGCGAATTGAGCTTCGAAGTTAGCTTTGGTCGCATTGGAAAATTGCTCAGGAATCGAAAACATATAAATCTCCAGGAAAGTAGTCATTGATTAAGTACTGCCGTTTCTAACCGTCGGCGAGAAACAGAGAACCCACGTTTCAGACCGAACATATTGTGCAACGCAACAAACCCGATTTTACGGCCTTCAGAAATTAAGTCAAGCGATTTTTTGTGCGTTGCATCAAAGAATGGACTCTATCCAAAGCAAAGTGTTTTCTTGTAGAAACATCCACACTGGGGGCCGCCGCCGATGGCATTCGGGCCGCCGTGATAGACTGGCCTCATCCACAGTCGGCGCCCCAATGCGGCGCCGATTTACTTTCATTTAGCTAGTGAATATTCCTGCCGATATGCCCAACTCCACCAAGGCCGCAGCGACCGCGCAGCACGCCACCTTCCTGTCGCCGCTACCGTTGTTTTTTGTACTATTGTGGAGCAGCGGATTTATCGTCGCCAAGTTCGGACTGCCGTACGCGCCGCCGCTGACTTTCCTGGTGATGCGCTTCGCCGGCGTGCTGCTGTTGCTGGTGCCGGCCGTGCTGCTGCTGAAGGCGCCCTGGCCGCATGGCCGGATCTGGCAGATCGCGCTGGCCGGCCTGCTGGTGCAGGCCGGCTACCTGATCGGCGTCTGGTGCGCGATCAAGCTCGGCATGCCGGCCGGCTTGACGGCGCTGATCGTCGGCATGCAGCCCATCCTGACCGCCTTCGCGGCGCCGCTGATCGGCGAAAAAGTGCGTCCGCGCCAGTGGCTGGGTCTGCTGTTCGGCATAGTCGGGGTGGGGCTGGTGGTGGCCGCCAAGATCAAGCTGGCCGGCCTGTCGACCGAGGCCATCCTGCTGTGCGTGTTCGCGCTGCTGTCGATTACCGTCGGCACCTTGTATCAAAAACGCCATTGCCCGCAGTTCGACCTGCGCACCGGCACCGTCATCCAGTTCGCCGCCTCCCTGGTCGTCGTGCTGCCTTTGGCTATCATATTCGAAGGTCTGGGCGCGGATTTTGCTGCGGTGCAGTGGACGCCGCGCTTCATCGGCGCCTTGCTGTGGTCGGTGCTGGGTTTGTCGATCGGCGCGATTTTCCTGCTGTTCGCGCTGATACGCCGCAGCGACGCCACCCAGGTCACCAGTTTGTTGTATCTCACGCCGCCCACCACCGCCATCATGGCCTGGCTGATGTTTGGTGAAGCTTTCAACGCCCTCGGCATATTGGGAATGGTGCTGGCGGTGACAGGCGTGGTATTCGTCGTCAAAAAACCAAAATAAGCGAGGCTTCATGATTTCTACTCCCGACCAGCAAGCCGTCGATGCGGCAATCACCTCCCGCCGCTCGATCCGCGCCTACCTGCCGCAGCCGGTGGCGCGCGAGGATGTGGCGCAGATCCTGCGGGTGGCGGCGCGGGCGCCGTCCGGCACCAATACCCAGCCCTGGAAAGTCTACGTGCTCGACGGCGAGCGCAAACAACAGTTGAGTTCTGCGATTCTGGCCATACATAATGATCCAGAGCAGGCGAAACTGCACACCGAGGAATATGCGTACTACCCGCGCGAATGGGTGTCACCTTTCATCGAACGCCGGCGCAAGGTCGGCTGGGACTTGTATGCACTACTGGGGCTGACCCGCGACAACAAGGCCGGCATGGCGGCCCAGCACGGCCGCAACTATGAATTCTTCGGCGCCCCGGTCGGCTTGATTTTCACAATGGACCGCATCATGGAGCAGGGCTCCTGGCTGGACTACGGGATGTTCTTGCAGAACATCATGGTGGCGGCTCGGGCGCGCGGGCTCGATACCTGTCCGCAGGCGGCATTTACCCAGTATCATCGAGTCATCGGACAAGTGCTGGACTTGCCGGAAAATGAAATCGTGGTGTGCGGCATGGCGCTTGGTGTGGCTGATCCGACAAAGATTGAGAATACTTTGATCACAGACCGTATGCGGGTTGAAGAATTTGTTAAATTTGTCGATTAGAACTAGCTTGTTAAAACCGTATTGCGTCATTGCAACCAATGATGCGTTCAATGTTAAATATGCTTGCGCTCGTGCAGCGTTTTGCTACACTGCAACAGGTGCTTCGCTTTCGTGGTATTGCTCTTTTCCGGGGATATGAATGTATAAATTAGCTTTAAGTGCGCTCATTTCACTGATGTTCGCTTCCACGGCGGTGACCGCGACGGCTGCGACGGACGCCGATGCCGCGCCGAAGAAACATCAGACCAAGAAGAGCAAGGTCCGCCAGCCTCTGCGCATCGCCGCCGCCGATACCGGCGAGCGGGTGATCAAGCGCGTCATCAAGGTGAATGGCCGCCGCAAGGTGGTGTACCAGCGCATGATGGTGGCCGCGCCCGCCGTGCCGACCATGGGCGACCTGGCCGGCTTGAACATGACCCACGATCCGCTGGACCTCAAGTCCAACGTCGCGCTGGTGCTGGACCAGGCCAATTCCGAAGTGCTGTTTGAAAAGAATTCGAACGTCGCCTTGCCGATCGCCTCGATCACCAAGATGATGACCGGCCTGGTGGTGGTGGAAGCCAAGCAGGACATGGATGAAGTGCTGACCGTGACCGACGAGGATGTCGACCGCGAGAAGTTCAGCAGCTCGCGCCTGAAGGTCGGCTCCCAGCTGACCCGCGCCAACATGCTGCACGTCGCCCTGATGAGTTCGGAGAACCGCGCAGCGTCCGCGCTGGGCCGCAACTATCCGGGTGGCAAAGCCGCGTTTGTCGAAGCGATGAACGCCAAGGCCCGCGAGCTGGGCATGGTCGACACGCACTACGTCGATTCCAACGGCCTGTCGAAAATGAATGTGGCCAGCGCGCGCGACCTGGCCAAGCTGGCGATGGCGGCGTATCAGCAGCCCATCCTGCGCCAGTACTCCACCGACGCCAAGGCCATGATCGAAACCAATGGCCGTCCGATGCAGTTCGGCACCACCAATCACCTGGTGGCCAGCCCGGACTGGACTATCGGCCTGCAGAAAACCGGATTCATCAATGAAGCCGGCCGCTGCCTGATGATGCAGGCCGTGATCGAGGGCCGCTCGGTGATCATGGTGTTCCTGGATTCCAAGGGCAAGCAGTCGCGTACGGCCGATGCCGGCCGCATGCGCAAGTGGCTGGAGGCGTTGAAGCCTGCAACCCTGGTCAGCAGCCCGTCTTATTCGACCGGGATGTAACCCAGCGTGGCGGAGATCTGGTTGGCGGTCGTGACCAGGTCGTCCAGCCACTCGTCCTGCAGACGGTCGGCCGGCGCCGAGATCGACAGCCCGGCAATCAGCTTGCCGCTGTCGTCGTGGATGCCGGCGGCCATGCAGCGCACCCCCAGCTCCAGCTCTTCATTGTCGCGCGCGTAGCCGCGCGATTTCACCAGGCTCAGCTCGCGTTCCAGCTTGGCCAGGTCGGTGATCGAATTCTTGTTGTGCCCGGCCAGCCCGGTCCGCGTGGCGTAGGCGCGGATGGCTTTCGGCTCGTCCACCGACAGGAACAGCTTGCCGGTCGAGGTTAGGTGCAGCGGACCGCGTCCGCCGATGGCGCGCACCACCTGCATGCCCGAGCGTTCCGAGAACGCGCGGTCGATGTAGACGATCTCGTCGCCCTGGCGCACCGACAGGTTGATGGTCTGCTGGGTCTTTTTGTGCAGTGCACGCATGAAATCCAGCGCGGCCTCGCGCACCGACAGCCGGCTCTTGACCACATTGCCCAGTTCCAGCAGCCGCATGCCGAGCCGGTAGGTGCCCGGCTCGATGCGGTCGACAAAGCGGGTCAGCACCATATCGTTGAGGATGCGGTGCGCGGTCGACGGGTGTAGCCCGGAAACCTTGGATAATTCCTTCAGGCTCACGGGGTCGGGGTACTTGGCCAGGGCATCGAGCAGCGCCACCATGCGCTCGATCACCTGGATAGTGGTCTTTTGCTCGGGAACGGTTTCGATTTTCATGATGTGGTTGGTGCAGTGCGGTATGCGATACTTACTTTATACCATAATGTGAAAAAAATGGGAATTAATGCATAATGATGCATTCTATTTTTTCCGGCGCATCCATGGAACCAGTGAGCGAATTCAAGAGCAAGAGCGGCCTGAAACGTATCTATTCGGCCTGTTTGTATTCCATCGACGGCTTCAAGTCGGCGTGGAAGCACGAGCATGCTTTCCGCCAGGAGGTCAGTGTGTTTGTGGTGGGCACCATCATCGCGCTGGTGCTGCGCATCTCGGCGTTCGAGAAACTGATGCTGATCGGCGTGCTGATGCTGATATTGATCGTGGAACTGATCAATTCATCGATCGAGGCGGTGGTGGACCGCGTGTCGCTGGAGCGCCACCCGCTGTCCAAGAACGCCAAGGACTTCGGCAGCGCCGCCGTGTTGCTGACCTGCCTGCTGGCGACGGCCGCCTGGGCCGTCGTGTTGTTCAACCGCTTTTACTGAATCCTTTATTCGGTTTTGGCATATTGAACTGCTAAAAGCTTAGTTCTCATTTATAAGGGACGGCATTAACCTGAAGACCTTCACTACTAGGGGAATCAGATGCTGTCCAAAAAAATAATCGCCGCCGCCGTTTTCGCCGTAACCGCTGCCGTGCCGGCATTGGCCGCCGAAATCACCTTGCTGAACGTGTCCTACGATCCGACCCGCGAGCTGTACCAGGACGTCAACGTCGCCTTCGCCAAGGAGTGGAAAGCCAAGACTGGCGACACCGTCAAGATCAAGCAATCGCACGGCGGTTCGGGCAAGCAGGCGCGCTCGGTCATCGACGGCCTGGAGGCGGACGTGGTGTCGCTGGCGCTGGCCTACGACATCGACGCCATCGCCGAGCACAAGCTGCTGGCGCCGGACTGGCAGAAGAAGCTGGCGCACAACAGCACGCCATACACCTCGACCATCGTGTTCCTGGTCCGCAAGGGCAACCCCAAAGGCATCAAGGACTGGAACGACCTGGTCAAGCCGGGCGTAGCCGTCATCACGCCGAATCCGAAGACCTCCGGCGGCGCCCGCTGGAACCACCTGGCCGCCTACGGCTACGCGCTGCGCCTGCCGGGCGGCAGCGAAGCGTCCGCCAAGGACTTCCTGACCAAGCTGTACAAGAACGTGCCGGTGCTCGACTCCGGCGCGCGCGGCGCCACCACCACCTTTGTCGAGCGCGGCATCGGCGACGTGCTGATCGCTTGGGAAAACGAAGCGCTGCTGGCGATCAAGGAACTGGGTCCGACCAAGTTCGACATCGTCGCGCCGTCGGTCTCCATCCTGGCCGAACCGCCGGTGGCCGTGGTCGACAAAGTGGCCGACAAGCGCGGCACCCGCAAGGTGGCCGAGGCTTACCTGAACTTCCTGTACACCGACGAGGCGCAGGAAATCATCGCCAAGAACTACTACCGTCCGGCCGTGGAAAAGGAGGCGAAGAAATACGCCGGCCAATTCCCTAACGTCAAGCTGTTCAAGCTCTCCGAAGTGGCTGGCGACTGGACCAAGGCGCAGAAGACCCACTTCGCCGACGGCGGCCTGTTCGACCAGATCTACCAGCCGAAGTAATCATGGACGGTGTGCTGAGCCAGTTTCGCGTGTTGATTGCTCCCGGTCTGCATGGCAGCGGACCGGAGCACTGGCAAAGCCGCTGGCAGCGCCTGTTCCCGGCCTTCGAGCGAATCGAGCAGGACGACTGGGATGTGCCGGACCTGCCGCGCTGGTCGGCGCGCGTGGACCGCCAGCGCCGCGCCGTTGTCAACACTGGCGACGATCCGCGCCCGCTGCTGATCGTCGCCCACAGCTTCGGCAGCCTGGCCGCCGTGCACAGCGTGGCGCGCGATCCGGCCGGCGTGGCCGGACTGCTGCTGGTGGCGCCGGCCGATCCCGACAAATTCAATGTGGCGGCGCTGCTGCCGAAGCAGGCGCTGCCGGTGCCATCCGTCATGGTCGGCAGCACCGACGATCCGTGGATGGCCGCGCCGCGCGCCGAACTGTGGGCGCGGCACTGGCACAGCCGCTTCATCAACGGTGGTCCGCTGGGCCACATCAATGCCGAGTCGGGGCTGGGCGATTGGCCGGAAGGGCTCGAAATATTGTATTTTTTAGCAGAAAAGGCGCAAAATAACGCGCTGACGGCCCACTGACTCACAATTACTCTGGAGATGACCATGACCCTGCGTTTAGGCGACACCGCCCCTGATTTCGAACAAGACTCTTCCATCGGCAAGCTGCACTTCCACGAGTGGGCTGGCAATTCGTGGGTGGTGTTGTTTTCGCACCCGGCGGATTTCACGCCCGTCTGCACCACCGAGCTGGGCCTGACCGCCAAGCTGAAACCTGAATTCGACAAGCGCAACGTCAAGGCGATCGCGCTGTCGGTCGATCCGGCCGAATCGCACAAGGCCTGGATCAGCGACATCGAGCAGACCCAGAACACCGTGGTCGGCTTCCCCATCATCGCCGACGAAGACCGCAAGGTCGCCACGCTGTACGACATGATCCATCCGAACGCCTCGGCCACGGCCACCGTGCGCACGCTGTTCGTCATCGACCCGAACAAGAAGGTGCGCCTGAGCATCACCTATCCGATGAGCACCGGCCGCAACTTCGACGAAGTGCTGCGCGTGATCGATGCGCTGCAGCTGACCGACGGCTACACCGTGGCCACTCCGGGCAACTGGAAAGACGGCGACGACGTCATCATTCCGCTGACCGTGCAAGACCCGGAAGTGCTGAAGCAAAAGTATCCGAAAGGCTATACCGCCGCCCGTCCATACTTGCGCGTCACGCCACAACCCAATAAATAACGCATAAGCAAATAAGCATTCCGTTGTTTGGAAGTTTCCCTAGAGTAGTTTACTCTGCGAGCTACTCTTGGGGAATTGCATGGATTTGTCCTTTGTCGCATCTGGTTTCGCGGTCGGCCTGCTGGTCGGCATGACGGGCGTGGGCGGCGGCTCGCTGATGACGCCGCTGTTGACGCTGTTGTTCGGCGTGTCGCCGGCGGTCGCGGTCGGCACCGACCTGGCGTTCGCCTCGCTGACCAAGGGCGTCGGCACCTTCACCCACCGCATGCGCGGCACGGTGCACTGGGAAATCGTGCGCCGGCTGTGCATCGGCGCCTTGCCGGCCGCCTTGCTGGCCAGCTTTGCGCTCAAGCATTTCGGCACCCTCAACCAGGAAATCGGCCAGGTGATCCGCTACATGATCGCCGGCTCGGTGATGTTGACCGTGGTCGCCTTACTATTCAAACGCAAGATGCTGGCCTGGATCACGGCCCGTCCCGAACGGCAGCTGCAGGGCAGCGCGCTGACCACCGCCACCATCGTTGCCGGCGCCGTGCTGGGCACGCTGGTGACGATCTCGTCGATCGGCGCCGGCGCCATCGGCGCGACCCTGCTGGTGATGCTGTATCCGCGCCTGAGCGCGGCCGAAGTGGCCGGCACCGACATCGCCTACGCCGTGCCGCTGACCGCGATTGCCGCCGTCGGCCACTGGTGGCTGGGCTCGATCAACTGGTCCTTGCTGCTGACCTTGCTGGTCGGCTCGCTGCCGGGCATCACCATCGGCGCCTACGCCGCGCGCGCCGTGCCGGAACGCCTGCTGCGCGGGCTGCTGGCCTTCACCCTGGTGGCGGTTGCCGCCAAGCTCGTATCTTGAACGGATTTCCGGATCGATATACCGGAATCGTCTAATCAAATGAAAAAAGCTTCGTTTGTATTATGAAGCGTAGATGAGATTATGCAGCCCTTATAGAAGAATTTGTAATAAGGGAGCATACATGTCCGCAGTTCTCGCAGCGCCCGCCACGGCCCCCGTTGCGTCCAGAGGAGCGCCGTACCGCGTGATGCCGGGTTTCCGGCTCTCGCTGGGATTTACCATTTTCTACCTGACGCTGATCGTCCTGATCCCGCTGTCGGCCGTGTTCCTGAAGACGTTCACGCTGACCTGGGAAGCGTTCTGGCACGCCGTGACGTCGGACCGGGTGATGGCCTCGTACCGCCTGACCTTCGGCGCCTCGCTGATCGGCGCCTTCATCAACGTCATCTTCGGCGGCATCGTCGCCTGGGTGCTGGTGCGTTATGAATTCCCCGGCAAGCGCATCGTCGACGCGCTGGTCGACCTGCCGTTCGCGCTGCCCACCGCCGTGGCCGGCATCACGCTGACGGCGCTGTACTCGGCCAACGGCTGGTTCGGCCGCATCCTCGAAGGCATGCTGGGCCTGAAGGTGGCGTTCACGCCGATCGGCGTGGTCATCGCGCTGACCTTCATCGGCCTGCCGTTCGTGGTGCGCACCGTGCAGCCGGTGCTGGAGGACGCCGAGCGCGAACTGGAGGAGGCCGCCGCCAGCCTGGGCGCCAACGCCTTCCAGACCTTCTTCCGTGTGGTGTTCCCGACCATCCTGCCGTCGCTGATGACCGGCTTCGCGCTGGCCTTCGCCCGCGCCACCGGCGAATACGGCTCGGTGATCTTCATCGCCGGCAACATGCCGATGGTGTCCGAGATCACGCCGCTGTTCATCATCACCAAGCTGGAGCAGTACGACTACGCCGGCGCCACCGCTATCGCCGTGGTGATGCTGATCGTTTCCTTCCTCATGCTGTTGACCATCAACCTGTTGCAAGCCTGGGCTCGCGGAAAGTCGGGGAATAAATAATGAGCGGCGTTCCAACTACTCCGGTGCGGCGCGGCGAACTGCCGTCGGCCCCGCAAATCCTCGAACCGCTGTGGGTGCGCGGCGCGCTGATCGCCATCGCGCTGACCTTCCTGACCTTGTTCCTGTTCGTGCCGCTGGTGGCTGTGTTCGTCGAAGCCTTCCGCAAGGGCTGGGAAGCCTACGTGTCCGCCATCGTCGAGGAAGACGCGATCTCGGCCATCAAGCTGACCCTGATCACCGCCGTCATCGCCGTGCCGCTGAACCTGGTGTTCGGCGTGGCGGCGTCGTGGTGCATCGCCAAGTTCGAGTTCCGCGGCAAGAGCATCCTGCTGACCCTGATCGACCTGCCGTTCTCGGTATCGCCGGTGATCTCCGGCCTGATCTACGTGCTGCTGTTCGGCGCGCAGGGCTGGTTCGGCCCATGGCTGCAGGAGCACGACATCAAGATCCTGTTCGCGGTGCCGGGCATCGTGCTGGCGACCATCTTCGTCACCTTCCCATTCGTCGCGCGCGAGCTGATCCCGCTGATGCAGGCGCAGGGCAGCGAGGAAGAGGAGGCCGCCATCGTGCTGGGCGCCTCCGGCTGGGACACCTTCCGCCGCGTCACGCTGCCCAACATCAAGTGGGGCCTGCTGTACGGCGTGATCCTGTGTAACGCCCGCGCGATGGGCGAGTTCGGCGCGGTGTCGGTGGTATCCGGCCACATCCGCGGCGAGACCAACACCGTGCCGCTGCAGGTCGAGATTCTGTACAACGAATACAACTTTGCCGCAGCTTTCGCCGTGGCGTCCCTGCTGGCCCTGCTGGCGCTGGTGACGCTGGCCCTGAAATCCTTTATCGCCTGGCGCTTGAACGAATCCATCGCCGACGACGTGCGCCCTACGGAGTAATACCATGACCATCGAAGTTAAAAACATCAACAAGCGGTTCGGCGATTTCGTCGCCCTGAACAATGTGTCGCTGGACTTTCCGCAGGGCGAGCTGACCGCGCTGCTGGGGCCGTCCGGCTGCGGCAAGACCACGCTGCTGCGCATCATCGCCGGCCTCGAGCATCCTGACTCGGGCCAGGTGCTGCTGGACGCCAACGACGCCTCCCACCGCCATGTGCGCGAACGCCAGGTCGGCTTCGTGTTCCAGCACTACGCGCTGTTCAAGCACATGACCGTGTTTGAAAACGTCGCCTTCGGCCTGCGCGTCAAGCCGCGCGCCGAGCGGCCGTCGGAAGACCAGATCCGGCGCAAGGTCAAGGAGCTGCTCGAGCTGGTGCAGCTGGACTGGCTGGCCGACCGCTATCCGCCGCAACTGTCGGGCGGGCAGCGCCAGCGCATCGCCCTGGCGCGGGCGCTGGCGGTGGAACCTCGCGTGTTGCTGCTGGACGAACCGTTCGGCGCGCTGGACGCCAAGGTGCGCAAGGAGCTGCGCCGCTGGCTGCGCCGCCTGCACGACGACCTGCACGTGACGTCGATCTTCGTCACCCACGACCAGGAGGAGGCGCTGGAAGTGGCCGACCAGGTGGTGCTGATGAACAAGGGCAATGTCGAACAGATAGGCGCGCCGAGCGAGGTCTACAACCATCCGGCCTCGCCGTTCGTCTACGGCTTCCTCGGCAACGTGAACATGTTCCACGGCCGCGTGCAGGACGGCGTGCTCGCCAGCGGCGACGCCTCGTTCACCGTGCCGGGCCAGCCGTCGGCCGACGGCAACGGCACCGCCTACGTGCGTCCGCACGACCTGGAGATCGACCGCTACACGCCGGGCGCGGAAGGCATCGTGGTCAAGCTGCGCCGCGCGCATGCGATCGGCCCGCTGGCGCAACTGGACCTGGAGCGCGGCGACACCGCCGAGCTGATCGAAGCGGTGATGTCCAACGAGCGTTTCAGCCATCTGCAATTGAAGGAAGGCGAAACCCTGGTGGTGCGCCCCAAACGCCTGCATGTGTTCGTTGACGGAGGAGCCGCCATATGAATTTTCAACAATTGCGCTCCATCCGCGAAGCCGCGCGACGCGGCTACAACCTGACCGAAGTGGCGAACGCCCTGTTCACCTCGCAGCCTGGCGTCAGCCGCCAGATCCGCGAACTGGAAGACGAACTGGGCGTGGTGATTTTCGAACGCAACGGCAAGCGCCTGACCGGCATGACCGAGCCGGGCAAGGGCATCCTGAAGATCATCGACCGCCTGCTGATCGAGGCGGAAAACCTGCAGCAGGCCAGCCTGGAATACACCGGCCAGCAAAGCGGCACGCTGAGCGTGGCGGCCACCCACACGCAGGCGCGCTACGCGCTGCCGAAAGTGGTGCAGAGTTTCCGCACCGCCTATCCCGACGTGCGCATCGCCCTGCAGCAGAGCGCGCCCGAGCACATCGCCGAATGGATCTTGTCCGGCAAGACCGACATCGGCATCGCCACCGAGGGCCTGTCGCAGTTCCCCGACCTGGTGTCCTTCCCTTGCTACCGCTGGAGCCATTTGATCGTGGTGCCGGACGGCCATCCGTTGCTGTCGCGCTCGCCGATCAGGCTGGAAGACCTGGCCGAGTTCCCGCTGATCACCTATGACGTGGGCTTCACCGGCCGCGGCCATATCGACGCGGCGTTCGCGGCGGCCGGCGTCAAGCCCGACATCGTGCTGACGGCGATGGATTCGGACGTCATCAAGCAGTACGTCGCGCTCGGCCTGGGCGTGGGCATCGTGGCGTCGATGGCCTTCGACCACGGCCGCGACAAGGGCATGCGCGCGGTGGAAGCGTCGCACCTGTTCGCGCAAAACACCACCCGGCTGGCGGTGCGCCGCGGCGCCTACCTGCGTTCGTACGCCTACCATTTCATCCAGCAATTCGCGCCGGACCTGACCCGCGCCGACATCGACGCCGCCTTGAGCGGCGGGGATATCGGGAATGTCTGATTGGCGGCCGGACCCGGTATGGGGCCGGCCGCTGCGTGCCGCCGTGTTGGCTTACCAGCTGTAGCCGGCCTTGGCGTAGTAGTAGCGGCCGTTGAAGCCGTTCGGCGCGAAGCCGCTGTACGGATTGATGCCGTTGTTGTTGAGGTTGCCCGCCGACGTGACCTGGTCCGGATAACGGTTGGTCACGTTGTCGACGCCCGCGCTCAAGCGCCAGTTCTTGCCCAGCTTGACGCTGCCCGACAGGTCCAGCACCCACTGCGGATCGTAGACCTGGTCCAGCGTCGCGTTGTTCTGCGGCACGGTGAAGCTGCCGTAGCGCGTCACCACGCCGCGCGCGCTCCACTGGCCCAGCGTCCAGTCGGTCGCCAGGCTGAACTTGTCCTTGGGCGAGCCGACGGTGATGCGGTTGATGGTCTGGCGGTCGATCAGGGTCAGGCCGTTGGCGGTCAGGATGGCCGGATTGTCGTTGACGTGCTCCAGCGAATTCTTGTTGTGGTTGTAGGCCGCGGTGAAATCGTAGCGGCCGCTCGAGGTATCCCAGCGATAGGTGCTGACCACGTCGACGCCGGTGGTGCGGGTGTCGATGGCGTTGGTGAAGTAGCGGCCGGCGCCGACCAGGATGCCCTGCTTGGCCAGCGCCGTCTGCAGCGCCGGCGACAGCGTCATGTTGGCCGACAGCGCGATGCGGTCGTCGATGTCGATGCGGTAGGCGTCGACCGTGGTGTTCCAGTTGCGGGTGGGCGACAGCTGCAGGCCGAGGCTGTAGTTGCGGGCCTTCTCGGCCTTCAGCGGGGTCGCGCCCAGCGCCGCCGCGGCGGCGCTGCCGACCGCGAAGGTGCCGGTTTCAATCGGCGTATTGACGCCGTTGACCACCGAGAAATTGGTGGTGGTGATGGTGTAGAACTGCTGCGCCAGCGACGGCGCCCGGAAGCCGGACGACGCCGTGCCGCGCAGCGACACTTCGGGCGAGAACGCATAGCGCGCCGAGCCCTTGGCCGAGGTGGTGTTGCCGAAATCGCTGTAGCGCTCATGGCGCAGCGCAGCCGACGCCGAGAACTGCCTGGTGATCTCGGCTTCGAAGTTGGCGTAGATCGATTCGTTGTGGCGGCTGTTGCTGCCGGCGTTCACCGGGCGGAAGCCGGAGAAGCCCTGCGCGCCGGTGCCGGTGTAAGACGCCTCGTCGCCGGCGCCGATTTTATATTCCTCGTGGCGTGCCTCGACACCCAGCGCCACCGTCAGCGGGCCGCTGAAAGCCTGCACCGGGAACTCCCTGGCGACGTCGAAGTTGAACAGCTGCTGCGTGTTGGTCAGCTTGCCCGCGTAGAAGTGGGTCGGGCTGGCCGCGCCCAAGGTCTGGTTGACGGTGTGGTCCAGGTCCAGCTTGAACTCGTTGCTGCCGTAGTTCAGGCTCGCGTCCCAACGCCAGCCGGCCGCTTCGCCGCGCAGGCCGGTCACCAGCGACTGGTCGGTCGATGTGCTGTTCTCCAGCGGCAGGAAGCCTTCCGGGAACAGCGGCGTGCGCTGCGCCGTGCCGTTCAGCGCGGTGCGCCAGGTGGCGGCGGCCGACGTGTCGCGCTGGCCGTAGTTGGCGAAGGCGTACCAGTCGATGTCGTCGTTGACGCGGTACTGGCTGTTGACGAACAGCGTGCGCGGCTTGGTTTCAGGATCGCCGAAGCGTTGGTTGACCTTGCCGTAGCGCGGTTCGGCCGGATTGCGGAAGTCCGGTCCGGCACGGTTGGTCGGATCGCGGTCGGCCGCCTCGACGGCGACGCGCACCCAGCCCTGGTCGCCCAGGTTGAAGCCGGTCGAGCCGCGCACGGTTTTCTGCTTGCCGTCGCGCTTCTGGTATTCGCCGAAGCCGACTTCGACTTCGCCGCCGCCCGCGCCTTTTTTCAGGATGATGTTGATGACGCCGGCGATCGCGTCCGAGCCGTACTGCGCCGCAGCGCCATCGCGCAGCACTTCGATGTGGTCGATGGCCGACAGCGGGATCGCGTTCAAGTCCACCGGCGCCGAGCCGCGGCCCTGGGTGCCGTTGACGTTGACCACCGCCGACGTGTGGCGGCGCTTGCCATTGACCAGCACCAGCGTCTGGTCCGGCGACAGGCCGCGCAGCTGGGCCGGACGCACGGCATCGCTGGCGTCGGCGCCGGAAGGGCGCGGGAAATTCATCGACGGCAGCAGGCGGCCCAGCACGGTGGCCAGCTCGGTCGAGCCGCTGGCCTGCAGCTCGCGCGCGCCGATGATGTCGATCGGCGATTCCGAATCGACGGTGCGGCGGTTCTTCGCATAGGTGCCGGTGACGACCACCGACTGCAGCTCGCCGTCGGCGACGGCTTGTTGGGCAAAGGCGGGGGTGAAAATGGAGGCGATCAGGCTGCTGAGCAGCAGGGGACGAGCGATGTGGCGTGAACTCATGTGGCGGTCTCTCTGGTTAGTGATGACTTGAGCTTATCAGTGCGCAAACCTGCTGCCCACGAATGGTTGCGTCTAATGATATTCAAGAACTGGATAACGTGCAGGAAACAACAACTTTATTGAATTCCCATGTGCTGCAGGTTGCCGGCATAGAAGTCGGCAAACGCGCGCGCGGCCGGTTTGGCGGCGCGGCCGGCGGCGAACACGGCATGCAGCTCGATGGCGCCCATGTCCCAGTCGGGCAGCACGCGCACCAGCGTGCCGTCGCCGAGCTCCTTCAGGCAGGCGCCCAGGCTCATCGAGGCGATGCCGATGCCGGCCACCGCCGCGGCCGTCGACACCTCGTTGACCGACACCGACAGCTGGCCGTCCACGCGCACCGACTGCGTCTTGCCGTCCCTGGTGAACTTCCACGGCGCGGCCAGCCGGCCGGGGCCGGCGATGATCGAATGCCGCGCCAGGTCGGACGGCGTTTGTGGCGTGCCGGCGCCGGCCAGGTAGGCGGGCGAGGCGGCGATCACGCGCGGTACGGCACCGAGGCGCTGCGCCACGGCGGTCGAATCGGGCAGGGAGCCGAAGCGCAGGCCGACGTCGACGCCTTCGGTGACCAGGTCCTGGCGCAGGTCGTCCAGCAGCAGTTCCACGCGCAGTTCGGGATGGCGCTGCAGGAAGCCGGGCAGCTTGGGCATCACGCCGCGGATGGCGAAGCTGGAGGACACGCCGACGCGCAGCAGGCCGCGTAGCTCGCCGGTGCCGCGCGCGGCCTGCTCCGCCTCGTCCAGGGCCGCCAGCACCGGTTCTATGCGGGCCAGGAAGTCGATGCCGGCCTCGGTCAGCGTGACGGCGCGGGTGGTGCGCACCAGCAGCGCGGCGCCGATGTGTTTTTCCAGGTTGGCGATCAGGCGCGAGACGGTCGGCTGCGGAATGTGGAGTTCGCGGCCGGCGGCCGAAAAACTGCCCTTGCGGGCGACGCGGACAAACAAGCGGAGGGTGAAGAGATGGTCATTCATGTGATTAATCCACTAGGTGAATAAATCATAGACGATTTTAGCGGCTACCGCAGGATTTATGCATGAGAGATGATCACTTCATCGGCAAGCATTCCGCTGGCCAATTTAAAGGAAATCATCATGTCTCAGAAAAAACTGGCAGGTAAAGTCGCCGTGGTCACCGGCGCATCGAAGGGCATCGGCGCGGGCATCGCCAGGGAATTGGCGGCGCAGGGCGCGTCGGTGGTGGTGAACTACGCGTCCAGCGAGCAGGATGCGGCCAAGGTGGTGGCGGAGATCATCGTCGCCGGCGGCAAGGCCATCGCGGTCAAGGCCAACGTCGCCATGCCGGCGGATATCGACAAGCTGTTCGCGGCCGCGCGCACCGCGTATGGCCGCCTGGACATCCTGGTCAACAACGCCGGCGTGTATGCGTTTGGCGGATTGGAGACGGTGACGGAGGAAAGCGTGCGCAGCATGTTCGACATCAACGTGACGGGTCTGCTGCTGTCCAGCAAAGCGGCCGTGGCGATGTTCCCTGCCGAAGGCGGCAGCATCGTCAACATCGGTTCGGTGGTGGGGGAGTTGCCGCTGCCGGGGGCGTCGGTCTACACCGCCACCAAGGGCGCGGTGAACACCATCACGCGCGGGCTGGCGAAGGAGCTGGGCGGCCGCAAGATCCGCGTCAACGCTGTCAATCCCGGCGCGACCGATACCGAAGGTTTCAACGCGGCCGGCATGAAAGGCGACCTGTCGGACATGATGATCGCCCAGACGCCGCTGGGTCGCCTGGGCACGCCGGCCGACATCGCCAAAGCCGTCGCCTTCCTCGCCTCCGACGACGCCGGCTGGATCACCGGCTCGCTGCTGGACGCCGCCGGCGGCTGGCGTTAAAACTGGGGTCAGATCCGAAAATTGGACACGAACTCCGCCGTAGCGGCCGCTACGGCGGAGTTCGTGTCCAATTTTCGGATCTGACCCCGGATTTACTGGCCGGGGTTGGTGATGCTGGCGTGGATGGCGTCCACCTGCGCCAGCACTTCCGCCGGCAGTTGCAGTTCGTAGGCGTCGATGTTTTCCTTCAGCTGCGCCAGGGTGGTGGCGCCGATGATGGTCGAGGCCACGAACCAGCGCGAATAGCACCACGCCAGCGCCAGTTGCGTCGGCGTGATGCCGTGGTCGCGCGCCAGCTTCGCATAGCGCGCCACCGCTTCCAGCACCGCCGGCCGCAGATAGCGCGGGCTCCACGTCGTCGGGAAGATCGTCAGCCGGCCGTGCGCCTTGGCGTCGTCGTGGTACTTGGCGGTCAACTGGCCGAACGCCAGCGGGCTGTAGGCCAGCAGACTGACGTTCTCGCGGTAGCAGGTCTCGTCCAGCAGGCTGGTCTCGTAGTGCCGCGCCGTCAGGTTGTACAGGTTCTGGATGGTGGCGATGCGCGGCAGGCCCTTCATCTCGGATTGCTTGATGAACTCGTTCACGCCCCAGCACGATTCGTTCGACACGCCAATCGCGCCGATCTTGCCTTCCTTGATCAGCTCGCCCAGCGTGGCCAGCGTTTCCTCCACCGGCACGCAGTCGCGCTCCAGCTTGGGATTGAAGGCGTTGGCGCCGAAGATGGGCACGTTGCGGCTGGGCCAGTGCAATTGGTATAAATCGATATGGTCGGTTTGCAGCCGCTGCAAACTGGTGTCGACCGCCGCGCGCAGGTTGGCCGCGTCGAAGTTCTGCTTGCCTCCGCGCACCCAGCTGATGTTGGGATTCGGTCCGGCCGCCTTGGTGGCGATGACCACCTTGTCGCGCGCGCCGGTCTTCTTCAGCCAGCTGCCGATGAAGCGCTCGGTCGCGCCCTGCGTGGCCGGGCGCGGCATCACCGGGTACATTTCCGCCGTGTCGATGAAGTTGATGCCGCGCTCCAGCGCGTAGTCCAGCTGGCTGTGGGCGTCGGCTTCGGTATTTTGCTCGCCGAAGGTCATCGTGCCCAGGCAGATCCGGCTGACGTTGAGCGAGCTCGAGCCAAGTTGTATCTTCTGCATGCTGCTTCCTTATTTCAAGCGGATCGCGTCGGCGCAATCGCGTATCAGCGCCGGGCCGGCGTAGATCAGGCCGCTGTACAGCTGCACCAGCTGCGCGCCGCACTCCATTTTTACTTTGGCGTCCGCGCCGCGCATGATGCCGCCGACGCCGATGATCGGCAGCGCGTCGCCCAGCTCGGCCTTCAGCAGGCGGATCACGGTGTTGGACAACTCGAACACCGGCGCGCCCGACAGCCCGCCCGCTTCGGCGCCGTGCGGCATGCCGGCGACGGCGTCGCGGCTCAAGGTGGTGTTGGTGGCGATGACGCCGTCGATCTTGTGGCGCAGCAGCGCGTCGGCGATGTTCTTGACCTGATCGCCGTCCATGTCCGGCGCGATCTTCAACGCCAGCGGCACGTAGCGCTTGTGCTGGTCGGCCAGGCGCAGCTGGGCCTCCTTCAAGGTGCCGAGCAGGCCGTCCAGTTCCGAGCCGCCCTGCAGCTGGCGCAGGTTCTTGGTGTTCGGCGACGAGATGTTGACCGTCACGTAGCTGGCGTAGGGATAGACTTTTTCCAGGCAGTGCAGGTAGTCGTCGGTGGCGCGCTCGATCGGCGTGTCGGCGTTCTTGCCGATGTTCAGGCCCAGCACCCCGGCCTTGTCCTGGTAGAAGCGCGACGACTGCACGTTGGCGACAAACGCGTCGACGCCGCCGTTGTTGAAGCCCATGCGGTTGATGATGGCCTTCGCCTGCGGCAGGCGGAACATGCGCGGCTTGGGATTGCCCGGCTGTGCGCGCGGCGTCACGGTGCCCACTTCGATCGAGCCGAAGC
Source organism: Duganella hordei (assembly GCF_040369125.1). Taxonomy (NCBI): domain Bacteria; kingdom Pseudomonadati; phylum Pseudomonadota; class Betaproteobacteria; order Burkholderiales; family Oxalobacteraceae; genus Duganella; species Duganella hordei. The sequence goes on along the minus strand of NZ_BPWI01000008.1, from coordinate 90,378 downwards.
CCAGGTCGGCCAGCGCGTCGATGTAGGCGCCGTCCTTGTCGAGGCCGGCCGCCAGGCCGACCGGATTTTTAAACGTAATGCCCATCACGGTGCGCGGATCGGCCTTGGGCTGGCCGGCCAGCCTGGTCAGGCCCAGCGCGGCGGCGCGTTTCAGTGCGGGGAGGGTGAAATGGTGGGCGGCTTCGGCGTCCATCGAGAACAGCAGCGGACGGGCCAGCGAGTACAGGAGTTTTTCGGACATGGGGGAGCTCTGGTTATAGTTCCCCGTATTTTATCAGGCGTCCAGCACGCTCCACGTGCCCTTGATGCGCGCCTCCAGCGGTTTGAAGTTGGTCTTGTAGGACATCTTCGGACTTTCCTTGATCCAGTAGCCCAGGTACACATAGGGCAGCTGCAGCTCGCGCGCCTGGGCGATCTGCCACAGCACGTTGAAGGTGCCGAACGAGGCGCCCTCGACGTCGGGATCGAAGAAGGTGTAGACCGACGACAGCCCGTCCGACAGCACGTCGATGATGCTGACCATGCGCAGCGTGCCGTCCGGCTCCCGGAACTCGACCAGCCGGGTGTTGACGCGGCTTTGCAGCAGGAATTGCGCGTACTGGTCGCGGCTGTCCTGGTCCATGCCGCCGCCGGCGTGGCGCTTGCTCTGGTAGCGCAGGTAGAGGTCGTAGTGCTCGTCGGAGAACGACAGCGTGGCCACGCCCGCCATCAGGTGGCCATGCCTGACCCAGGCGCGGCGCTGGCCCCGGCTGGGCTTGAACTGGTCGGCCACCACCCGCACCGGGATGCAGGCCTGGCAACCGTCGCAATATGGCCGATAAGTAAAGATGCCGCTGCGGCGGAAGCCGTTCTTGACCAGCTCCGAATAGACGTCGGCGTTGATCAGGTGCGACGGCGTAGCCACCTGCGAGCGCGCCTGGCGCGCGTCCAGGTAGCTGCAGGGATAAGGCGCCGTGGTGTAAAACTGCAGCGTCGCGAAAGGCAGATCGTTCAGGTGCGTCATGCACGTCCTATCGAAGGCGGTCTATTTAGACCTTCTGAGTTCCAATCATAGCGCTTAGTCCAGGACAGCGCTTGTCACCTTTAGCTTAACTGTCCGCAGCCAGCGGTGCAATGGGTTCCCACAAGGTGATCTGCGGCAATTCAATACTGTTGCGCAGATGCGCCAGGAATTGCGCGCGCGGGATGGGCGAGGCGCCCAGCGAGGCCAGGTGGCCGGTCTCCTGTTGGCAATCGATCATCTTTACCCCGTGGCTACGCAGGAAGCGCACCAGGTAGGCCAGCGCGATCTTGGAACCGTCGGTGACGCGGGCGAACATCGATTCGCCGTAGAACATCCCGCCGATCGACACGCCGTAGGCGCCGCCGACCAGCTGGCCGTCCAGCCACAGCTCGGACGAGTGGGCGTAGCCGAGGCGGTGCAGGCCGGTGTAGCCGGCGATGATGTCTTCCGAGATCCAGGTGCCGGGTCCGTCCCGGCGCGGCGCGGCGCAGGCCCGCATCACCTGTTCGAAGGCGCTGTCGAAGCGCACCTGCCAGCGGCCGCCGGCGCTCATCTCCCGTTCTACCTTGCGCAGGGTTTTCCTCAGGCTGTCCGAGATGCGGAAGTTGTCCGTCATCAGCACCATGCGCGGATCGGTGCTCCACCACAGGATGGGCTGGCCTTCGGAAAACCAGGGGAAGATGCCGTGCTTATACGCCGTCAGCAGGCGTTGCGGCGACAGGTCGGCGCCGGCCGCCAGCAGGCCGGGTGCGTCGATGGTCAGCGCCTCACTGACGTCCGGGAAGGGACTGTCGGGATCGAGCCATGGGATCATATTACCGCGTCAAGTAGGTTAAAGATCCGTACGCATGGGACGGGTGATGTCCTGGGTGTGGAAGCCGTAGCTGCCGCCCTCCCGCATTTTGACGCGGTCGGCGAAGAACAGTTCCAGCGTGGTGCGGATGGTCGGGAAGGCCAGGTCGTCCCACGGGATTTCCGCCTCCGAGAACAGCTGCACTTCCAGGCTTTCCTCGCCGGGCGCGAAGTCGAGGTCGAGCAGGGTGGCCAGGTAGAACATGTGGACCTGGTGCACGCGCGCCACGTTCAGCAGCGTGAACAGATTGCCCAGCGCGATGTTGGCGCCGGCTTCTTCCTGGGTTTCGCGGATTGCCGCTTCGCTGGTGGTTTCATTGTTTTCCATGAAGCCGGCCGGCAGGGTCCAGTAACCGTGGCGCGGCTCGATCGCGCGCTTGCACAGCAACACTTTCAGCTCGCCGTCGCGTTCCCACACGGGGATCGAGCCGAGGACCATTTTCGGGTTCTGGTAATGGATGGTGGCGCACTGGCCGCACACATAGCGGGGGCGGTTGTCGCCGGCAGGTATGGCCAGGCTGACGGGGGAGGCGCATTCGGAACAGAATTTCATAGGTAGCTCAAGTCGGTATGGGTGCTCACTTTGGCTACTTTACACCGATTGGCGCCGGCGCGGCATGGCCTATGCCTATAGGTAACTGCATTTATTCGGACTATCGCAGACGATTTCGGGATTAATATTGCCTAACATGCGAATTTGCCCTATAATGATTACATCAGACGCGGGGTGGAGCAGTCTGGCAGCTCGTCGGGCTCATAACCCGAAGGTCACAGGTTCAAATCCTGTCCCCGCAACCAAATTCGAAGCCGTTGATACCGTCAGGGATCAGCGGCTTTTTCGTTTTCAATTCCGCGACTGTAAGACCTCCCTTTTCCTATAATCGATGCTCTTATAGGGAGTTTTTCATGCGAAAAATCAGACCGTCCGCCATAGTCGTTTTCCTGTCCATGCTGGCGCTGGTATTGATGCTCTCGCTGCTGAGCGCCTACTGCGGCGTGGGAAGCATTCCCCGCCTGGGCGATTTCAGGGGCGTGGCCGTCAGCGCGGCAGCGGTGCTCCTGGTCTACCTGTACGGCATGCTCATATTTCGTATTTTCATGTGGGCGATGCCTCTACACGAAGGAAATATCGAGTTCGGCTCCAGGCAGGAATTCATCTATCAGGTGTATGTCTTGTTTTACCTGATACTTTTTAATTCCCTGATACGCGGCGGGATTATTCCGATCCCTATCATGCGGCTGATCTATCTTGGACTGGGCGCGCGCCTGGGCGACAACACCTACAGTTCGGGCATCATCTACGATCCGTCGTTTGTGACGATAGGCGCCAACAGCGTGGTCGGCGAAACGGCCTTGCTGGTGCCGCATGTGATCGAAGGCGATACCTTGGGCCACTATCTGATTACGATAGGCGACCATGTGACGATAGGCGCCCATGCGGTCGTCTTGTCCGGCGTGACGATAGGCGACAACTCGATCGTGGCAGCCAATTCGCTGGTCGTCAAAGGCACGCACATCGGGAGCGGCGAAATATGGGGAGGCAGCCCGGCGCGCCGCCTGAAATAGAGACAGGCCGGGCATGAAAAAAAAGGCCGGTGCGCCCCAGCGCACCGGCCTTCGATTGCAAGCCCGGACCACGGACTATTTTTGTTTTTCGCGCCGGCGGCCGAACGAGCCCATGCCGAAGATGCCTGCGGCAACCAGCGCCAGGGTGGCTGGCTCAGGCACGGGCGTGAACTGCTGGCCACCATCCACATTCAACACGAATTGCGAGTCGGTATTCGGACCGGTGGCGATGCCATTGACCAGGAGCGGACGCGTGAAGCCAGGTGCGTCCGGTCCGGGGAATTGCAGCGTCGTGTCGAAGCGGGTGCCGGCCAGGGCTGGCGAAACATAGGCCGCATTGGTAAACAACACGGTGCCGACCAAGGTGGCCGAGCCAACGCCGGTGGCGCCGGGGGTGCCGGACGTGCCGGTCGCCAGGAAGGTCGACAGCTCCGAATCCCAGCTACCCGACAGCATCACCGCGCCATCCGTGAATCCGGTTCCGGCCGCTTGATTGGCATCGGGCGTGTTATCGAAATAAACCGTCCAGTTGCTGCTGGTGGCGGGAGTGAACGTGATCGCAACCGTGGAGCAACCGGCGTTAAGGCAAGTGGCCCGCTCATGCAAGGTGGCGATCGTCGTCAGTTCATAGGTACCGACTGCGGGACCGGGCGGGGCTACACGCAGATCCGGCGTGGCCGACGTGGTGCCGATGGCTGCGGCGAATGCTTGATACGTCAGGGTGAAATCGGCGAAATCGCCGGCATTGTTAGCCGGGGTGAGCGTAAAGCCCTGAACCAGGCCCGCGCCGTTTTGATGCCAGTCGATGCCCGTGAAATTTTGCAGAATGCCGTCACCGCCTAAAGCCTCTCCCGGATTGCCGGAAATTAGCACGTTGGCGGCGCTGGTGGTGTCCAGCGTTGTAGCCTGGGCCGCGCCGACCGAAAAGAGCGCTCCCAGCAGAGCGCTGAGAATGGTAAGTTTTTTCATTTTGTTTCCTTCCTAGATGAATGGAGAGTCGCTACGCAACGGTGTGGGTTTCGATACCTTGCCGGCCGGTTGGAACCAGCCAGCTATCCACTACTAAGCAAATGCCACGCCATGTTTGGAAGGATTTCTAAGTGGCTGTTTTAAAACAGTTTTTTAAAAATTTCCGGAATATTTTCGGCTCTTCGCGCAAAGATGTAAAAAAAGCCGACAGTACCCCGGAGTGTAGTTACAAGGATTCCAGCATCGCCTTCACTTCGGGACGCTTCGGGAAGTCCTTGTTGGCGGCCAGCAGCTGTTCGAATTGGGTGCGTGCGGCGCGCTTGTCGCCCGACTTCATCAGGCCCAGGCCGAGGTGGTAGCCGATTTCGGTCGCATCGGGCGCCAGCGCCCTGGCTTTTTGAAGCAGGGGCAGGGCGCGGGCCGTATCGCCTTTCTCGAGCAATATCCAGCCCAGGGTATCAAGGATGCCGGGGCTGGTGCCGGCCAGTTGGTAAGCCCGTTCGGCGGTCGCCAGGGCCCGTTCATCCTTCTCGTGCTGGTAGGCCCAGGCCAGGTTGTTCAGCGCCACGACATTTTTCGGGTCTTGCCGGATGACGGCCTCGAATAGGCTGATCGCCGGCTTATATCGTCCCTCCGCCAAATTGGCGCTGGCAAGGTAGAGCCGGACGCTGAGATCGGTCGGGTGCTGCTGCAACCACTGGCCGGCTTGAAGGTCCGCTTCCTTGGTTTTGCCCGCCAGAAGCAGGGCTTGGTGGATCTTGATCGCCAGGGGCGCCAACTTGCTCATCTTAAATGCCCGCTCGTAGGCCTGCAGCGCCTCTTGCGGTTTATGCTGGGCCATCCAGATGTCGCCCTCCAGCGTCAGCCCGGCTGGCAGATCGGCCCGCTGGCGCTGTACGGTCTGGGCGATGGCCAGCGCTTCCGGGTAGCTTTTACTTTCCACTAATAAGGTCGCCGCGAGGACCTGGGCTTCGAACCAGTCTTCCTTCAACCGCAATGCTTTCTTGACCGAAGCAAGGGCGCCGTCCTTGTCCTTGAGCGCGACCTGGGCATAGGCGATGCTCAGTTGCACGGCGGCCGAGGCAGGTTGCAGTTCGGCCAGTCTGGTATAGCTTTCCAGCCCGGCATCGTAATTGCCGTTCGCGATCTGGATCCGTGCCAGCAGCGCGAGCGTGTCGGGATTGTTCGGATGCGCCGTCTGCAGCGCTTGCGCCAGCTTCAGCGATTTTTCCTTTTCGCCGGAACGCTGGTAAAGATTCGCCAACAGCAATGCCGGCGTCAGGGCGTCGGGACGTTCGCTGGTGGCGCGTTCCAGCCAGCGCACCGCTTCCGCGTTGTTGTTCTGTGCGAAGGCAAGCTTGGCCAATGCCGTCATCAGGCCCACGTTCTTCTTGTCCTTGGCGAGCGCAGCTTCGTAGCGCTGGCGGGCCCGTTCGGGTTTTTTTTCCGCCAAGTCCATTTGCGCCAGATTTTCCAGGGCCGGCAGATAGGCCGGGTCCAGCACCAGCGCCTGCTCGAAGCCGGCGCGCGCACCGGCCAGGTCGTTTTTGGACAGCAGGATGCCGCCTTTCATGTTTTTCACCAGCGGATTCTTGCCGTCGCGCCGTTCCATTGCCTCAACCGCCAGAAGTGCCTTGTCATATTCCTTGTTGCGCAAGTGGGTCATCGCCAGCAGGATGCCGGCCCGGCCGCTCTTGTCGTCCAGGGCGGTTGCCTGTTCCAGCTCGCCGACTGCGCGTGCCGATTCCCCGGCGCCCAGGCGGCTCAATCCCAGCGACGTGTGCAAGCTGGCCGTTTGCGGTGCGAGGTCGCTCGCCGCCTGGAAGTAGTCGGCCGCCTTGGCGAAATGCCTGGCCTGCATCTGCGCCTGTCCCGCCAGGGCCAGCAGCTCCACGTCCGTTCGATTCGCCTCCAGCAGCGGGTCCAGCACGGCGATGGCATCGTCGGCCTTGCCGCCCTTCAAAAGGAGTCCGGCCAGGCGCTTGCTGGCGTAGACATGGCGCGGATTTGCGTCGAGAAATTTGCGCATCGATAACTCTGCTTCCAGATACGAGCCCATGGCCAATTGCACGGAACCCATCAACAGGATGCTGGGCATGTGCTCGGGCATCACCCGCAATATCTGCTGCAAGGCATCGCGGGCCGCCGGATATCTCGCGTCCTGAAAGTCGAGCAAGGCCTGGGTGTAGATCACCGGCAGGGTGCCGGGCGCGTTCTTGCGGGCGGCGTCGATCTCGGATCGGGCCTCGGCCAGCTTCTTGGCCTGGATCAGGAGGGTGGCGCTGTCGATATGGGCTTGGGTATTGTTCGGCTGCAAGGTCAGAATTTGCTTGTATGCCAGCAGGGCCGCCGCGTCTTTTCCCTGCAGGCGCAATAAGTCGCCCTTGAAGCGCAGGCACTCGATATTGTCGGGATGCTTGGCCAGCGCGCGTTCGATAGTTTGGGTGGCAAGGTCCAGGTGTTGCGACAAGGCGGCGATCTTTGCCAGGCCCAGCATGGCCTCGGGCAGATCCGGGTTTTTCACCAGCAACTCGTCGAACAGTGCCTGGGCCTGCGCCGTCTCGCCCAGGCCCAGATACGCGTTGGCGCGCAATACCAGCAGTTCCGTCTGGTGCGGGCTGGCCGGGTCCGGCTTGACGTCGTCGATAAGTTTCTTGAATTGCCCCTGCATCAGCATCACCTTGCCCAGGCGCGGCATGAGTTCCACGTCCCCGATGCCCAGCTCCCCGGCCTTGCGCATTTCTTTTTCGGCCGACGCGGTATCGCCCGATTCGATATAGACCTCCCCCAGCAGGAGGCGGGCGCGGGCATTGTCGGGCGCCTTCTGCAGGGCATTTTTCAGTTCGATGATGGCGGCCTTGGTTTCGCCTTTGGCACGATATTGCCGGGCTTCGGCCATCAAGGCGTCGGTGTCGCGCGCGGTGTTGCAGGCGGTTAGCGTCAACGTCAGCAGCAGCAGGGCTGCGCGCGGCACGCGTCGGCCGGTGGAATCTACGGGGGGGCGGGGCATACTGGTCTCCTGGGCGGTGGGCACCTCCGCGATGTTAGGACACAATATGGAGCATCACCTTACGTTCGATCAAGCCAGCGTGGCGTAGGACAGGCGGATGTAGTCAAGCATGGCGGGAGTGACCCAGGTGCCGTTCAACAGCGCGGGTTCCTGGTCGTGCGCGGCGCGGATCTTGGCCAGCGTGGCCGGATCGCCGCCGATCTGCGCCAGGTAGAGCACCATCCACTGGCGCGCCAGCGCTTGCGCCGACGGCGCGTCGTGCGGGATCCCGGTTTCCAGATGCCGATGCACGGCGGCGATCAGCGCAATCCATTCGTTCTGGTTCTTGCCGCTGTTCTCACGCATGCCGCGCATCTCGTCGGCGCTCAGGTACTTCGCGTAGATGCACAGCTTGCGCGCGCCAAACGCCGCCGACACATACTGCTTCAGCGCCGGCGTGATGCGGGTGTGCTGCTGGGCCGCGGCCTCCTGGTCCAGCATCAGCGTCAGGCGGCGCGCGAACTCCGGATTGGCGGCGGTGTCGCGCTCCAACGTTTGCATCCAGCGTTCCGACAACGCGCCCGCTTGCGGGTCGTCCGCCGGCACGCCTTGCGCCATCAGCGTTTCCGCCTCGCCCACCAGCGCGATCCAGGCGGCGTTGCGGCGCGCATCCTGCTGCCAGAAGGGCAGGCGCCGCAACTCCTCCGGCGTGAAGTATCGTTCGTACAGGTTCATATGCTCCAGCGCCGCCAGCCAGTCTTCCAGTTCGGGATCGCTGCCGCTTGCCATTTGCTGTTGCAGTTGCGCGAGCTGCGCGCGCAGCTCGGTCGCCTGTTCGATCTGTTTGCCCAGCGCGGCGATCTGCTGCGCGACGATGTCGGCGAACGGCGCGTCGGGACTGGCGAGGAAGGTCGCGATGTCCGCCAGCGACATGCCGAACCGCCGCAGCGCCTGGATGTTGTGCAGCCGCGCGACGTCGGTGCGGTTGTAGAGACGGTAGCCGGAATCGGCGCGTGCCGACGGCGTCAGCAGGCCGATGCTGTCGTAGTGGTGCAGCGCGCGCACCGTCAGGCCGGAACGCGCGGCCAGTTCGCCGATCTTCAGTACTGATTTATCCATGCCGCATAGTTTACGTCAAACCGTGGCCCTGATCATGCGGAAGATGCCGCTCAGGCGCTGGCCGTTGTCGTGGCAGGCCAGATAGCGTTCTGTGAGCTCCTTCGGGCCGAAGTGTTCGACCTGGCTGTAGCCGAAGCGGCCCAGCATGTGCTCGAGCTTTTGCGGATCGAAAGAGCTGAGCAGGTGTTCGCCCTGCGCGGCCAGCGCCGTGGTCACCACTTGCAGGCCGGCGCGCTCGGCATCGGTCAGCTGGTCGTCGTGCACGCGGTAGTCGAACACGATGCTGCTGCCCGGCGCGCAATTGGCGATGTCCTGCAAGGTGTGCATCACCTGATCCGGGCGCAGATACATGGTGACGCCCAGCCAGGAATGGCAGGCCGGCTTGTCGTCGGCCAGGCCGGCCCGCTGCAGGTCCGCGCTCAGTGTATCGTTTTCAAAATCGGTGGCGACGTAGCGCAGCGCCGCGGGTTCGCCGATGTCCGCCGCGCGCAGGCAGTCGCGCTTCCATTGCTGCATGGCCGGCAGGTCGACTTCGAACAGGCGGGCGGATGGCGCGCAGTCGGCGCGGTAGGCATAGGTATCGAGGCCGGCGCCGAGGATCACGTATTGGTCGACCGCGCGGCGCTGTGCCTCGTACCAGCTGTCTTCGGCGAGGCGGGCGCGGACCGCCATCGTGGTGCGCATGGCGACGGAGAGCTGGTGGCGCTGGCGTACTCCATCGGCGCGCAACCGGGCTTCGGCATCGGCGCCAAGGATGCGCAGGGCGACAGAGTCGCGCAGGATCAGCGGCTCATCGAACAACTGGTGCGCGGCGCGCAGGGTGGCGGTCATCCAGGCGCTGGGCTTGGGGGCGGATGTGGGCTGCATGGTCATCTCCTTCACGATAATGCAGCCGATCGTAAAGCCTGACGTAGCGTCAGGCTCAAGCAAAATCTACTCGGGATCGCGAGGATGCAGGCTGGCCCACAGGTGGGCGGCGGCCATGGTGCGGTGAGGGCTGTATTGGGCGAGGATTTTTTCGGTGCGCGGCATGTCGGGCTTGGCGTCCTCGCCCAGCAAGGCTTGCAGCGCGGCGCGGATCGCCACGTCGCCGTGCAGCGAGCAGTCGGCGTAGCCATAGCCGCGCAGCAGGCCGTAGTTGACGGTCCACGGGCCGATGCCCTTGACGGCCAGCAGCGCGGCCGAAATCTGTTCGATGCTATTGGCTGGTGTGAGGTCCAGCAGCAGTTCGCCGTCGCTGACCAGGTGGGCCAGCCGCAGCAAGGTCTCGGCCTTGGCGCGCGAGAATTTGCGGCTGGTGAGGTCGTCGACGGTCAGGCGCGCCACGTCGGCCGCGGTGGGGTAGCACCACAAGCCGCTGCTGTGCTGGCGGCCGGCCTGCAAGATGAAGGTGCGGCGCAGCGAGATGGCGAACGACAGGTTGATCTGCTGGCCGATGATGGCCCATGTCAGCGCCTCGAACACGGTGGCCGACTGCACGATGCGCAGGCCGGGCTGCGCGCGCGTCAGCGGGCCGAACATCTTGTCCCCGGCGGCGAAGACGCTGAACGGTTCGGGATCGATGCGCAGGCCGAGGATGCTTAGCGCCGCCTCGCGCACCTGCTCCTGCGGGGCCTTGGACAGCTTGCCGTCGGCGTGGACGGTGCAGCCGGCGCTGGTCGGAGTTGAGACGCTGTCGGGCACGATCTCCAGCACCACCGGCACGTCGCCGGCCAGCATGCCTTTGCGCAGCCGCTCGGGACTCACTTCCTCGGCCACGCTTTCGGTGTCGCGGCTGTGGAAGGCCAGCACGTCATGCAGGCGGTAGTTTGCCGGCAGGGATAGGGTAAAGGGCTTCACGCCGTCTTGGCCTTGCCGAGGAAGCCCAGGCTCGGGCGGAAGCCGGTCACCAGCGCGGTGCCGGCGATGACCACGGCGGCGCCGACGAAGGTGTACCAGCCGACGCTCTCGCCGAGGAACAGCATGCCCCACAGGATGCCGAACAGGGGGCTGAGGAAGGTGACCGTCAGCGCCGACGACGGGCCGACGTCCTGGATCAGCCGGAAGTAGATCAGGTAAGCCACGCCGCTGCACAGGATGCCCAATGCGAGCACCGCGCCCATGATGCCGATGGTCGGTTCGCCCGGCGCCGGGAAGAACGGCAGCGCCGGCAGCACCAGCAGCGTCGACGCCCACATTGAGCCATGCGCGTTGGAGAACGGCTCGACGGCCTTGGCCTGCTTGGCGTAGTTGCTGGCGATGCCGTAGTTGAAGGAGGCGAACAACACCGCCGCGATGGCGATGCCGGCGCCCGGCTTGGTGGTCACGTGGTCGAAGCCGACCAGCAGCGCGACGCCGCAGGCGCCCAGCAGCAGGCCGAACATCACCTTGGCGCTGACCATGCTTCGGGTCCAGATGGCGGCGATCAGCGTGCCCCACAGCGGCGTGGTGGCGTTCAGCACGGCCAGCAGGGAGGCCGACAGCGTGCGGGCGGCGAAGGCGAACATCAGGAACGGGACGGCGGAGTTGAACAGGCCGAGGATCAGGTAGTGCTTCCAGTTCTGGCGCAGGTTCAACGGCTTTTTCAGCACCAGCGCGATCACCGCCAGGAACAGCGAGGCGAACAGCACACGGTATTCGATCAGCACGGCGGCGCCCAGCACCGGCGCGGCGATCCGCATGAACAGGAAGGAGCCGCCCCAGATGGCGGCGAGGAAGATCAGGCGTAGCAGATTGGCGGTGCTCATGCGGATTCCAATTGTAGGTGCGGCGCCGGACAGCGCGGCGTCGCTATTGTCCCGCACTCGCGTGCGGCGGGCCAGCCGGTTCTTGCTTTTGAATTGTCCAGGCTTGCGCTTTTTATACCGCGCCGCTGTCGACCGCGCAGACTGCCTCGCCTGGCGCGACCGGCGAGGCGGCGTGCGGCACCAGCATCCCCGTTGGCACGCCGTTTTTAATCGCGGTCATCTCGGCCAGGATGGAAATCGCGATCTCGGACGGCGTCTTGCTGCCGATGTACAAGCCGATCGGCCCATGCAGGCGAGCCAGCTGTTCCGCCGTCAGGTCGAATTCCAGCAGCCGCTCGCGGCGCTTGCTGTTGTTCAGGCGTGAGCCGATCGCGCCGACATAGAAGGCGTCCGACTTCAGCGCCTCCATCAGCGCCAGGTCGTCCAGCTTCGGATCGTGGGTCAGCGCGACCACGGCGCTGCGGCGGTCGAGCTTCATGTCGATCACGATATCGTCCGGCATGTCGTGCACCAGCTGCACGCCGTCGACGTGCCAGCCGGCGCGGTATTCCTCGCGCGGGTCGCAGACGATGACGTGGTAGTCCATGGCCGTGGCGATCTGCGCCAGGAAGCGCGACAACTGGCCGGCGCCGATGATCAACAGGCGCCAGCGCGGGCCGTGCAAGGTCACCATGGCGCGTTCGCTGACCTGCATCTGCGCGCCCGGCGCGGCCTTGGCCAGTTCCACTTCGCCGGTCTGCAGATCGAGCCGGCGCTGCACCAGCTCGTGCTGTTCCAGCCGCACCAGCAGTTCGGCGATGCGGCTGCGCCCGGACAGCGGCTCGATCGCCAGTTCGATGGTGCCGCCGCAGGGCAGGCCGAAGCGGTGCGCCTCGTCGGCGGTGATGCCGTAGCTGACGATTTCGGGAATGTCGCGGCTGATGCCCTCGTCGCGCACGCGGGCGATCAGGTCGTCCTCGATGCAGCCGCCCGAGACGGAGCCGATCACCGTGCCGTCTTCGCAGATGGCCAGCGTGGCGCCCACCGGACGGGGACTGGAGCCCCAGGTCTTGATGACGGTGATCAGTTCGCAGCGGCGCCCGGCGGCGATCCATGCTGCGCTGGTTTTGAGTACTTCGAGATCGATACTGTCCATGGATGGAATATACTACGCCTCTACAAAGCTTGCAGGGACTGCCCCATGACCAACCCAAAGGAAGACGACGGCTCGCCTAAATTCGGCCGTTTGCTGATCGTGCTGATACTTGCCGTGCTGCTGTGCGCCGGCCTGACCTGGCTGATGGGGAATGTGTTTCCCAATTTTCCCAACTAAGTTCCCAACTAAGTTCCCCGGCTAGCCCTTGCAGACGGCCGCCAGCGCGTTGTCGAACGGGCTGTCCGGCACGATGTCTTCCGGGCTGAATTTCTCGTATTTGTAGTTTTCAACCGGCTCGCCCTTGCCCATGGCTTCCGGATAGTAGATCTGCGACAGCAGCACAGTGGTGCGGTCCTCGCAGGAATACACGTGCAGCGCCTTGACCGAGCGGTAAGGCTTGCCCTCGGGCGTGATTTGCGGCTTGCTGAAGGTGTGCATGGACCAGACCTTGCGGGTCTTGTCGGCCTTGATGATGCTGCCCTTGTCGATGTAGAAGACGTCCGTCTTGCCGCCGCCTACCCGCGCCCATTGCGCCGCCTGAACCCCTCCGCACATCAGTATCAACATGAATGCCAACAAGCGGCGCATGGCTGTCTCCCGGTTTTACGGCATCAGTGTTTTCTTGGCCGCCTGCTTGCCCTTGATTTCGACGATGGTCTGGTCGATCACGGTGAGGCGCTTGCCGATGGCGGGATGGGTGGCAGTATAACCGTTCAGCACCGTCGCCGGATATTGGGCGGCCATGCGCTGCCAGAAGGCGTGCGCGTGATCGAGGTTGTAGCCGGCGCGTGCCACCATGTACAGCGACAGGTAGTCGGCCGCCGTGTCCAGATCGGCCGGCACCGGCTTGACGCCGGCGCTGCCGATCAGCATCGACAGGTCCGGCCGCACGGCGACCAGGTTGTCGATGATGCTGCCGACGGTGTAGGCCTGCTTGGTGATGGCGGCGTGGCCCAGCACATTGTGGGCGATGTCCTTGGCCAGCACGTAGGCGATGTTCTCGTCGGTTTGCGCGAAGTTGACCATGCCGCGCGTGATCATCACGCGCTGGCCGTCGGAATAGGAATTGATGTTGTCCGAATTGCCGATGTCGATCTTGAAGGCGCAGGCGCGGGTGACCGGCACGTTCAGTTCCTGGTTGCGGCCATTGCGGGCGACGATCAGGTTCAGCGACTGGTGGCCCGATACCAGCGGGCCGAGGATGCCGGCCGCCTGCGTTTCGGCGTTCTGGCCGGTCGGCAGGCTCTTCGCTTCGGCCGCCACCAGGCCGTCGCCCTTGCGCAGGCCGGCGCGCGAGGCGCCGCTGCCGGACAGCACGCTGGCCACTTCGAGGCGGTCGCCGTAGTTCAGCACCGCTTGCGCGGCGTCGACGAATTCGCCGGTGTACGAGTATTTGTTCTTGGCGGTGAAGCCGAGCAGGTTGCGCGCCTGCGTGCGGCACAGGTCCGCATTGTTGATCAGCAGGGGACCGGCGATGCGGTACAGGCGGTCCTGCAACGCCACCATCTGGCCCAGCGCCTCGCGCGCGGCCGCCATCTTGGCGGTGACCACCGGCGGTTCTTCGTTGATGACGCGGGCCACCACCGGCGCCGGTTCGGGCGCCGCGGGTTTGGATTTGAAGACCGAGCAGGCCGATAGCAGGGAGACCGCCGCCACGGTGGTCAAACGCCAAGACAACGAAGCGAGTTTATTGATTTTCTTTGTCTGCTGGACCATCCCGGTCTCCGTATGTTTTTTTAGTGTTTTCCAGTGCTGCCGAAGCCGCCGGCACCGCGTTCGCTGGTGTCGAACTCCTCGACCACGTTGAAACCGACCTGCAGCACCGGCACGATGATCAGCTGCGCCAGGCGTTCCATCGGGTTCAGCGTGAAGGCGCTGTGGCCGCGGTTCCAGGTCGAGATCATCAGCTGGCCCTGATAGTCGGAGTCGATCAAGCCTACCAGATTCCCCAGCACGATGCCGTTTTTGTGGCCCATGCCGCTGCGCGGCAGGATCATGGCGGCGTAGCCCGGATCGGCGACGTGGATCGCCAGGCCGGTCGGAATCAGCACGGTCTGGCCGGCTTCGATGACCATAGGCGCGTCGATGCAGGCGCGCAGGTCGAGACCGGCGGAACCCGGGGTGGCGTAGGCCGGCAGCTGGTCTTTCATGCGCGGGTCGAGGATTTTGACGTCGATGTTTTTCATTTATTTGGCAAATAAGGAGTGCTGGGAGATCCGTTTGGAGATCTCGGAAATCAGTTGGCGCGCCAAGGTCAGTTTGTCGGCGCGCGGCAAAATGGTGTGGCCGTTCTCGTCGAACAGGATGATGGTGTTGTCGTCCTGGCCGAAGGTGTGGTGGCCGATATTCCCGACCAGCAGGGGGATGCCTTTTTTCTCGCGCTTGTCGGCGCCGAACTGGATCAGGTTTTCCGATTCGGCGGCGAAGCCCACGCAGTAAGGATAGCCGGCCAGCGTGGTGCGGGCGGCGACGGTGGCCAGGATGTCCGGGTTTTGTTCGAACTTCAGGTCCGGCACCGAGCCGTCCGGGTTCTTTTTCAGTTTCTGCTCGCTGGAATTGGACACGCGCCAGTCTGCGACGGCGGCCACCGCGATGAAGATGTGCTGGTGGTCGACGTTGGCCATCACCGCGTCGTGCATCTGCATGGCGCTTTGCACGTTGATGCGGGTGACGCCGAACGGCGCCGGCAGCGCGGTCGGGCCGGACACCAGGATCACTTCGGCGCCGGCTTCGCGCGCGGCGCGGGCCACGGCGTAGCCCATCTTGCCCGAGGACAGATTGGTGATGCCGCGCACCGGGTCGATCGGTTCGAAGGTCGGGCCGGCGGTGATCAGGATGCGCTTGCCCGCCAGGACCTTCTGCTGGAACGACGCGATCAGCTCTTCGAGCAGCTGCGCCGGTTCCAGCATGCGGCCCATGCCCACTTCGCCGCAGGCCTGGTCGCCGGCGGCCGGTCCGAAGATGACGATGCCGTCCTCGCGCAGCTGCTGCGCGTTGCGCTGGGTGGCCGGGTTCTGCCACATCTCCACGTTCATGGCGGGAGCGACCAGCAGCGGCACGTGGCGCGGACGCGCCAGGCACATGGTCGACAGCAGGTCGTCGCAGACGCCGTGCGCCAGCTTGACCATGAAGTCGGCGGAGCAGGGCGCGATCATGATGGCGTCTGCGTCGCGGGTGACGTCGATGTGGGCCATGTTGTTGTCCACGCGCGGGTCCCACTGGCTGCTGAACACCTTCTGGCCGGACAGCGCCTGCATGGTGACGGCGGTGATGAAGTGGGCCGCGGCGTCGGTCATCACGACCTGCACCGAGGCGCCGGCCTTGGTCAGCGCGCGGCACAGTTCCGCCGCCTTGTAGCAGGCCACGCCGCCGGACAGGCCGAGGACGATTTTCTTACCGGTGAGTTCCATCATGGTGCTACCTCAGTGGTTAACGATTCACCCGGCGCAGCTCGTCCAGGATGAACAGGCCGGCGCCAAGACAGATGGCCGAGTCGGCGAGGTTGAACGCGGCGAAGTGGCCGAATCCCTGCCAGTGGAAGTCCAGGAAGTCGATCACATGGCCGTAGATCAGGCGGTCGATGACGTTGCCGATGGCGCCGCCCAGGATCAGCGACAGCGCCCACGAGAACATGCGCTGGCCACCGTGCTTTTTCAGCAGGATGATGATGTAGATCGCCGCGCCGATGCCGATGGCGGTGAAGAAGTAACGCTGCCAGCCGCCGCTGTTGGAGAGGAAGCTGAAGGCCGCGCCCTTGTTGTAGGCCAGTACCAGGTTGAAGAACGAGGTGATGACTTTCTCTTCGCCGAGCTGGAAGGTCTTGGCGATGGTGATCTTGGACAGCTGGTCGAACAGGATGACGATGGCGGCAATGCCCAGCCAAGGCGTGAGGCTCGACGAGGATTTGGTCGGGAAGATTTTTTTAGTGGTGGCCATAAAATATTCGGTTGGTTCGTGGCGACGGTGCCGCTGATCGGGGTTGGAGATCGGCGGCCATCATATTAAGCGAACTTGCGTTTTTCGCCCGCACCAAACAGATTGCTGTGGCAGCGGCCGCACAGGGTCGGATGGTCCGCATGCGAGCCCACGTCGGCGCGGTAGTGCCAGCAGCGCTCGCACTTTTCAGCCGCCGAGGCGACCACTTCGACCGCCTCGTCCGCTTCGTTCTCCACCTGCACCGCCTGCGCGGCGGAGGTGATGAAGACGAACTTCAGGTCGTCGTCCAGGCTGGCCAGCAGCTGGTACTTGGCGCCGGCGGCCTTGATCGACAGCTCCGCCTGCAGCGACGAGCCGATCGCGCCCGAGGTGCGCAGGTCTTCCAGCTGCTTGGTGACGTCGGTGCGGACCGCGCGCAGGGCGGTGTACTTGTCCAGCAGGGCGGCCGCGTCGGCCGGCTGCGGCAGCGTCCACCAGGTTTGCGTGAAGATGGTCTCGTCGCTGGCCTTGTAGGCTTCCGGACCGGCAAAGATGGCCCAGGCTTCCTCGGCCGTGAACGACAGCGCCGGCGCCATCACGCGCAGCAGGCTTTGCGTGATGTGCCACAGCGCGGTCTGCGCCGAGCGGCGCGCCGGCGACGTCACGGCGGACGTGTACAGGCGGTCCTTCAGGATGTCGAGGTAGAAGCCGCCCAGGTCTTCCGAACAGTAGTTCTGCAGCTTGGAGTAGACCGGCTGGAATTCGTACTGCATGTAGTGCTCGGCGATTTCCGCCTGCAGCGCGGCCATGTTGGCGATCGCGTAGCGGTCGATCTCCAGCATCTGGTCGATGGCCACGGCGTCCCTGGCTGCGTCGAAGTCCGACAGGTTGGCCAGCAGGAAGCGCAGCGTGTTGCGGATGCGGCGATAGGCTTCGGTGACGCGCTTGAGGATCTCGTCGGAGATCGACAGCTCGCCCGTGTAGTCGGTGGTGGCCACCCACAGGCGCAGCATGTCGGCGCCCAGCTTGTTCCAGACATCCTGCGGCGCGACGGTGTTGCCGACCGACTTGGACATCTTCTTGCCTTCGCCGTCGACCACGAAGCCGTGCGTCAGCAGGGCCTTGTACGGCGGCGCGCCGTTCAGCATCGACGACGTCAGCAGCGACGAGTGGAACCAGCCGCGGTGCTGGTCCGAGCCTTCCAGGTACAGGTCGGCAGGGAAGGCCGACTGCTCCTTGTGCGAGCCGCGCAGGACGGTCTGGTGGGTCGAGCCGGAGTCGAACCAGACGTCCAGCGTGTCCTTGTTCTTTTCGTAGATGGCCGCTTCCTCGCCGATCAGGTCCTTCAGGTCCAGCGCCAGCCAGGCGTCGATGCCGCTCTTCTCGATCAACTGGGCGACCTGCTCCAGCAGCTCGGGCGTGCGCGGATGCAGCGCGCCGGTTTCCTTGTGCACCACGAAGGCCATCGGCACGCCCCATTGGCGCTGGCGCGACAGCGTCCAGTCCGGACGGTTGGCGATCATGCCGTGCAGGCGCGCCTGGCCCCAGTCCGGGAAGAACCGGGTTTCGGCGATGCCCTTGAGCGCGGTTTCGCGCAGCGTATGGCCGCCGTCCTTCGGCTTGACGTCCATGCCGGCGAACCACTGCGAGGTGGCGCGGTAGATGATCGGCGTCTTGTGGCGCCAGCAGTGCATATAGCTGTGGTCGAACATCTTCACTTCGAACAGCGCGCCCACTTCCTTCAGCGCGGCGCAGATCGGCTTGGACGCCTCCCAGATCGTCATGCCGCCGAACAGCGGCAGCGAGGCGGCGAATTTGCCGTCGGCCATCACCGGGGTCAGGATCTGCTCGTCCTTCAGGCCGTGCGCGCGGCACGAGATGAAGTCGTCCAGGCCGTAGGCGGGCGCCGAGTGCACCACGCCGGTGCCGCTTTCGGTGGTCACGTATTCGGCCAGATACATCGGCGACAGGCGGTCGTAGAACGCGTCCGACGCGTGCAGCGGGTGGCGGAAGCTGATGCCGCCCAGCGCCGCGCCGTGGCAGGTGGCGATGGTGGTGCCTTCGAGCTTGTAGCGCGCCAGGCAGGCCTCGACCAGGTCTTGCGCCAGGATCAGCAGCAGGGGCTGGCCGTCACGCTCGGTCTGCACCAGCGAGTAGATCACCTCGGCGTTGACGTTCAGCGCCTGGTTGGACGGGATGGTCCATGGGGTCGTGGTCCAGATGACGACGAAACCGTTCTCGGTCGGCAGCTTGTCCAGGCCGAAGGCGGCGGACAGCTTGTCGAACTCGGCGAACTTGAAGCCGACGTCGATCGCCGGGTCGCGCTTGTCCTGGTATTCCACCTCGGCCTCGGCCAGCGCGGACTGGCAGTCGAAGCACCAGTTGACCGGCTTCAAGCCGCGATAGACGTAGCCTTTTTCCAGCAGCGTGCCGAGGGCGCGCAGTTCGTCGGCCTCGTTCGAGTAATTCATCGTCAGGTAAGGATTCTGCCATTCGCCCAGCACGCCCAGGCGGATGAAGTCCTTGCGCTGGCGGTCGACCTGCTCCAGCGCGTAGGCGCGGGCCTTGGTCAGCACTTCGGCGGTCGGCAGGTTCTTGCCGTATTGTTTTTCGATCTGGATCTCGATCGGCATGCCGTGGCAGTCCCAGCCCGGCACGTACGGTGCGTCGTAGCCGGCCAGGCCGCGCGCCTTGACCACCATGTCCTTGAGGATCTTGTTGACGGCGTGGCCGATGTGGATGTCGCCGTTGGCGTACGGCGGGCCATCGTGCAGGATGAACTTGGGACGGCCGGCGGCGGCCTTGCGCACGCGCTCGTAGATTTTCTTGTCTTGCCATTCCTTGACCCAGTTCGGCTCGCGCTTGGCCATATCGCCGCGCATCGGGAACGGGGTTTCGGTCATGTTGACCGGGTATTTGCTTTCAGGCTTCTTTGCAGATTTGTTGTCGGACATGGTTTTTCTTCAGTGATGTATTCGGGGTGTCTGTGTAGCCGGCGCGCGTAGCTGGTCGCGCGGCTAAATTCGGTCGGTGGCCGTGATCGCGCCTACGCGCTCTTTGAAAAAGTCGCGGGCGATGGCGGCATCGCGGTCGATGGCGGCGGTCAGCGTCGGCAGGTCGACGTATTTTTCCTCGTCGCGTATCTTGTGCAGGAACTCGACGCGCACCTGCTTGCCGTAGCAGTTTTCGGCGAAGTCGAACACGTGCACCTCCAGCAGCACGCGGCCGCTGTCGTCGACGGTCGGGCGCACGCCCAGGCTGGCGACGGCCGGCAGCGGCTGCGCGGCCAGGCCGTGCACCTGCACGATGAAGATGCCGGACAGGGCGGGGCGGTGCGGCACGCGCAGGTTCAGGGTCGGGAAGCCCAGGGTGCGGCCCAGCTTCTGGCCGTGGATCACGTGGCCGGAGATCGCATAAGGATGGCCCAGCAGCGCCTGGGCGTGCCGGAAGTCGCCCTCGGCCAGCGCGGCGCGCACGGCGGAGGAGGAGATGCGGATGCTGCCGTTCATCACGGTCGGCAGGGTCTCGACGTGGAAGCCATAGTGCTTGCCCGCTTCCAGCAGCATCTGCACGTTGCCGGCGCGGCGGGCGCCGTAGCAGAAGTCGTCGCCGACCATCAGCCATTTGACGTGCAGACCCTCGACCAGCACTTTTTCGGTGAATTCCTGCGGCGTCAGGGCGGCGAAGGGCGCCGAGAAGTGCTCGACGATGACGCGGTCGATGCCGTTGTCGGACAGCGATTGCAGCTTGTCGCGCAGGTTGGCGATGCGCGGCGGCGCCTTCGACAGGTCGCCGGCCTTGTGCGCGAAGAATTCGCGCGGATGCGGTTCGAAGGTCATCACGGCCGCCTCCAGCCCGAGGCCGGTGGCGGCCGCGCGCACGCGGCCCAGCAATGCCTGGTGGCCGAGGTGGACACCGTCAAAGTTGCCGATCGTGAGCGCGCAGGGCGCGCGCGCCGCTGCATTGGGAAGACCTCGAAATACCTTCATGGGAATCTGCTAAGAACTATCGCGAAATAGAGGATTATACGGGGAATCCCTCGAAGCGAAAAAAAAGCGCTGCCGGCGGACCGGGCAGCGCTTTTTCGCGGCAACTCCCGAATTACATCGGGTGGTTGATGTTCAGGGTCCAGTAGCGGGCCAGGTCGGCGGCGCCGTCCTTGCCTTTGACCGATTTCAGCGTCGACAGCGCGGCGGCTTTCTTGCCGGCGATCGATTGGGCGATGCCCTGGTGCAGTTTCACGGTTTCAGGATACTTGGCCGTGCCCAGCTTCACCGCCTGGTCCATCAGCGCCAGGCCCTTGTCGGCCTTGCCTTGGGAAACCAGCGCGTAGCCCATGTTGGCCAGCGCGTCGGCGTCCTTGTTCTTGACGGCTTCGGCTTCGTTGGCGGCTTGCTTGGCGTCGAACTCGGCCTGGGTCTTGGTGGCCAGGTCTTTCAGGCGCTGGTGGCGGGCGGCGTCGGAACCGGTGCCCAGCGCGCCTTTCTTGTAACCCTGGTCGATGATCTTGATGGCTTCAGCAGGATTGCCCGCTTGCAGCGCCAGCTGGGACATCTCCATGTACTCGCCCGGCTTGGTCAGCAGGCCGTTGGCCAGGCGCAGGCGCAGCACGTCCAGCGACAGCGTCGACGAGAAGCCCGGCTTGCCCGACACGCGGTTCAGCAGGTCGGCCCAGTAGCTGGTCTTCGGGTAGGCGCCGGCCAGGCGTTCCAGCGTCTGCACGTAGCCTTCCTTGTCGTTCTGCTTGAGCTGGATGTTGGCCAGCATCTGCAGCGACGCTTCCGAACCGGCTTTCGACGATTGCAGCTCCTTGGCCGCTTCCGAGTATTTGCCGCTGATGTAGTAGGTCTGGATCAGCAGCTCATGCATCTGGCCGTCGTTTGGATTGTCTTTCAGCGAACGCTGGATCCAGGTGATGGCCTTTGGGTAGTCCTTGGCGCGGTAATAGATGCCGGCCAGGGCCTGGGTGAATTTTGGTTGTTCGGCAGGCGACAGCTTGCCGGAATTGATGACCGCTTCGAAGGCCTTGGCGGCGGCGTCGTTATCGCCAGCGGCAGCTGCGGCCGAAGCGCGGGTGCGCTCGATCAAATAGGATTCGTGTGGGGACTTGCCACCGACAGCGTCGGCTTCTTTCAGTTTGGCGAGAGCTTCCTTGTTCTTGCCTGCCGCAGCCAGTTTCTGTGCTTCTTGCAATGGTTTGCCGATTTCAGCACGCACCGCGTCGGCCGCGTAGGCAACCGAGGAAAGACCAACCATAGGAGCTGCTGCAGTGAAACCAATAGCGGCCATTACCAGGCCGAGATGAGCGAGACGAAACTTGGTCATGGGTAAGTTTTCTTTCTTCAAAATGCGAAATAGGCAGGAATGGTCCTGCCTATCGTTGAACATAGAACTGATTATTGGAACTGTTCGTTGCCGACCAGGCCAATCTTGGTCACGCCGAGACGCTGAGCCGAAGCCATCACGCCTGCCACGACTTTGTACGACACCAGCTTGTTCGGACGCAGATGCACTTCCGGCTGGTCAGCTTGCGCTGCGACATCGGTCAGCTTCGCTTCCAGGGTGCCGCGGTCGGGAACGACAGCGTTATCCCACAGAATCGTGCCGTCGAAGTCGACGTCAATCGTGATCACCACAGGTTCCTTGGTAGGCGGTGGCGGGGTGCCGACCGGCATATTCAAGTTCACCGAGTGGTTGGCTTTTGGAATCGTAATGATCATCATGATAATCAGCACCAGCATCACGTCGATGAGGGGCGTCATGTTCATTTCCATCATTGGTTCCGGATCCGCGCCACCGCTTGGGGAGCCGACATTCATACTCATGGTGTTTCCTTTTAAGAAGGGCAGGCCCGGAGTCCAGGCCTGCGATGCACTAGAGGGAATTAACCCTTGTCAGGCGGTTCGGTGATGAAGCCGACCTTCTGAATACCAGCGCGCTGGGTAGTGTAAATAACCTTGCCGATAGCTTCGTAGCGAGTTTCTTGGTCGCCACGTACATGTACTTCCGGCTGAGGCAATTTGACCGCTTCCACCTTCAGATTGTCGAACAACTCATTCGCGTCGCGCATCCTCCGCTGATTCCAGTAGATATCGCCATCCTTGCTGACAACGATGTTGACATCTTCCGGCTTGGTCTGGATAACCTGGTTGGCTTCTTCCGGCAGCTTGATCTTGATCAGCTTCAAAACAACCGGGCTCGTGATCAGGAAGATAATCAGCAGAACCAACATGATGTCCACCAGGGGCGTCGTGTTGATTTCTGACATGACTTGATCTTCGTCTCCGCTATCGGAGCCTACGGACATCGACATGATTAATTATCCAATCTTTTTAGCGCCGGCTGCGCGGCCAGCTTCGCTGGTGGACATGGCGCCCGAGATCAGTACCGAGTGCACGTCAGCCGAGAACGAGCGCACGTCTTCCATTGCGGCCTTGTTACGACGGACCAGCCAGTTGTAACCCAGAACGGCAGGAACCGCGACGAACAGACCGAAGGCGGTCATGATCAGCGCTTCACCCACTGGACCTGCAACCTTGTCGATCGATGCGTTACCCGACATGCCGATGGCGATCAGTGCATTGTAAATACCCCAAACGGTACCGAACAGACCGATGAACGGTGCGGTCGAGCCCACGGTTGCCAGGAACGACAGGCCGTCTTGCAGACGCGACTGAACTTTGTCGACAGCGCGCTGGATCGACATGGTGACCCAGGTCGACAGGTCGATTTGTTCCAGCAGGGCGCCGTCGTGGTGCACGGTGGCCTTGGTGCCGGTTTCAGCGATGAAGCGGAATGGCGAACCGTCTTTCAGGGCAGCCGAACCAGCAGCGATCGACGATGCTTTCCAGAACTTGGCCGAAGTTTCTTTCGACTGTTTGAAGATCTTCATCTGGTCGATCAGTTTGGTGATGATGATGTACCACGAACCCATCGACATCAGCGACAGGATGATCAGGGTGCCGCGCGATACGAAACCACCGTTCCAGACAGCTTCGAAGCCGTATGGATTGTCCACTTCTTCTTTACCGCCCTTGGCGGCTGGAGCTTCTGCTGCAGGTGCTGGTGCTGCGGCCGCATCCGCTGCTGGAGCGGCTGCTGGTGCCGAAGCGGCTGCCGAGGCTGGCGCGTCAGCGAAAGCTGGTGCGCTTACCAGGGCGGTGGCTGCGGTCACGGAAAACAGCACAGCGGCCAGTACAGCGGACAAACGGGTATTCTTAAACATGCTTCCTCCAAATTGATAAAATAATCAGATCGCTGAACGTAATGACAACGAAAATTACTAGATGAGACGGTGCTCTGCCTCGGTTTTACTCCAGCGTCCAGACGTATTGCATCTGCATCCACGCTTCCGTCGGTTTCCCGTCGGTCAGACCCGGTTTGAATCGGCATTTACTGATGCCGGTTACCGCGGCCTTGTCCAAGTCCCTGAAGCCAGAGGATTTGACGATCTTGGAGTCGGCGACACGGCCGTCGGCTCCAATCAGGAACGATAAGGTCACCGTACCGGTTTCTTCGTTACGCAGGGAGGACTTGGGCCACTCCGGTTTCGCGCAAGTACTGAAGTCGGCCACTGCGGCGACGTTGACCGATTTTGCTGGTCCCGGCGGCGCTGCCGGCGGTGCCGGCGGCGTTCTTTGGATCTCGGTCGTCGCAGGTTTCACGTTGGTCGCGTTAGCGATCGTGTTCTGCGGCGGCGGAGGCTGCTGCACATTCACCTCAACTGGCGGGATGAAGGGCGGCGGTGGCGCTTTCATCTCTGGTGGAGGTGGTGGCGGTGGGAGTTCTTTCGGTGGAGGAGGTTTGACCTCCTCGATGATCTTGGTCTCCACTGGTGCGATCATCTTGCTCACCAGACGTTTACCCAAGCCCGTCACGATCCCATAAGCGACCAGGAGGTGCAACAAAACGACAATGGTAATGCCTGTAAAGTTCTTCCCGGTGCTTTTCTCGTTGTGCGTGAAATTCATGCCTGCTTTCTCCAATACCAACTCTTTTTGTTGCTACTAAACCCCAAAATGGCGACATAAAACAACAGCCGCATCCGGGACGTCGGCGAATTATACATACGAATTCTTGATTTTACATAGAATTTTCATCCCTAAAACCGGTTAAATTTCATAGGGTTTTCCTATATGGTAGCGCTCACTTTGCACTGTTCTAGATCAATCGGCAACACAGTTCTGCTCATTTTCGTGCGCCAACGCACCACGACATTACTTAGTTTTCCCTTAAGCCTAAAAACGGAATTTTATGCACGTAATTTTACTACGAGCAGTTGATAATTTGGCCGCAAAAGTTTCTTTTGTGAAATTATTGCGGATTCCCCGGTGCAAGAACATGCAGAAAAAGATTGACTTCCCGCCCGCTACATGCTTTCCACTAAAAAAAGCAGGGCCAGAACTATTCTTCTGACCCCGCGCCGCCGTCTCCGGCTATATCCCTTGCAAGAGCCGTGCCTGAAATCGGCGCCGGCGTTGCTGTATATATGTTGCTCAGCTCCCGCGCCCCCGTTTCTCGCGCTTGACCTCCATCGAGCTGACGACTTCGCCGTTCGGCCCCACGGTTTCCAGGTGCACGTCGAAGCCCCATAGCCGGGCCACGTGCTTGAGTACCTCGCCGGCCTGCTGGTTCAGCGGACGGCGCTGGAACTGCGTATGGCGCAGGGTCAGCGCGCGGTCGTCACGGGTGTTGACCGACCACACCTGGATATTCGGCTCGCGGTTGCCCAGGTTGTACTGCTCGGCCAGCTGCTGGCGCACATAACGGTAACCGAGGTCGTCATGTATCGCGGAGATTGCCAGTTTTTCGTTATTGTCGTCGTCCAATACCGCAAAGAAATGGAACTCGCGTATCAGCTTGGGCGACAGGTACTGGGCGATGAAGCTTTCGTCCTTGAAATTGCGCATCGCAAAGTCCAGCGTCTTGCGCCAGTCGCTGCCGGCGATGTCGGGGAACCATTCGCGGTCCTCGTCGGTCGGGTGCTCGCAGATGCGGCGGATGTCGGTCATCATCGCGAAGCCCAGCGCGTAGGGATTGATGCCGCTGTAATACGGGCTGTTGACCGGCGGCTGGTAGACCACGTTGGTATGGCTCTTGAGGAACTCCATCATGAAGCCGTCGCCCACCACGCCCTCGTCGTACAGCTGGTTGAGGATGGTGTAGTGCCAGAACGTGGCCCAGCCCTCGTTCATCACCTGGGTCTGGCGCTGCGGGTAGAAGTACTGCGAGATCTTGCGCACGATGCGCACCATCTCGCGCTGCCACGGTTCCAGCAGCGGCGCGTACTTCTCGATGAAGTACAGCAGGTTCTCCTCCGGCTCGGGCGGGAAGCGCGGCGCGGCCTTTTCCGCCTCCTCTTCCTCGCGCCGGGGCAGGGTGCGCCACAGCTCGTTGATCTGCGACTGCACATAGGCTTCGCGCTCCTTCTGCCGCGCCCGCTCCTGCGCCATCGACAGCTTGGCCGGCCGCTTGTAGCGGTCGACGCCGTAGTTCTGGATCGCGTGGCAGGAATCGAGCAGCAGCTCGACCGCGTCGATGCCGTGGCGCTGCTCGCACTCGGCGATGTAGTTCTTGGCGAACACCATGTAGTCGACGATGGCTTCGGCGTCGGTCCAGGTGCGGAACAGGTAGTTGCCCTTGAAGAAGGAGTTGTGGCCGTACGCCGCGTGCGCGATCACCAGCGCCTGCATGGTCAGGCTGTTCTCCTCCATTAAATAGGCGATGCACGGATCGGAGTTGATGACGATCTCGTAGGCCAGGCCCATCTGGCCGCGCTTGTAGCCTTTTTCGGTCGACAGGAAATGCTTGCCGAAGGACCAGTGGTTGTACGACACCGGCATGCCGACCGAGGTGTAGGCGTCCATCATCTGCTCGGCCGTGATGATCTCCAGCTGGTTGGGATAGGTATCCAGCCCGAAGCCTTCGGCCACGCGGCGGATTTCCTGGTGGGCCTGCTCGATCAGTTCGAAGGTCCACTCGGACTGTTCGGGCAGGGCGCGCGGATGGCGCGGCTTGGGGGGCGGAAATTTCGTCATGTCGTTCATATGCGTTCCACTAAATCGGCTGCCTATTTCGGCTGTTTCTTGAACAGTTCGCGGAACACCGGATAGATATCGGCCGGCGTGACTATTTTCTGCATGGCGAAGTGCGCGTGGTGGTCCGGCACCTGCGAGTACTGCTCCCACAGGTTTTGCGCCGGGCCGTCGGTGATCTCGACGTAGGTGTAGTACTGCACCTTGGGCATGATGGTGTTGATCAGCAGCTGGCGGCACAGCACCGAATCGTTGTCCCAGTTGTCGCCGTCGGACGCCTGCGCCACGTAGCTGTTCCAGCTGCCGGCGCCGTAGCGCTCGTCGATGATCTTGTCCAGCAGGTGCAGCGCGGACGACACCACGGTGCCGCCCGATTCGCGCGAGTGGAAGAATTCCTCCTCGTCGACCTCGGCCGCCGCCGTGTGGTGGCGGATGAACACCACCTCGATCTTGTCGTACACCCGCTTGAGGAACAGGTACAGCAGGATGAAGAAGCGCTTGGCGGTGTCCTTGCGGGTTTCGTCCATCGAGCCGGAGACGTCCATGATGCAGAACATCACCGCCTGCGTCATCGGTTTGGGCACCTTGACGCGGTTGGAATAGCGCAGGTCGAACGGGTCGATGAAGGGGATGGCCAGCAGCCGCGTGTGCAGATGGTGGATCAGTTTCTTCAGCTCGAGCACGCGCGGCGCGTCCAGCGGCGCGCCCTCGAGCAGCAATTCCTCCAGCTCGCGCTCGGCCTCGATGACGCGCTTGCGCGAACTGCCGCCGACCGCGATGCGCCGGCCCAGCGCGCCGCGCAGCGAGCGCAGCACGTGGATGTTGGACGGCGTGCCCGACATATTGTAGCCGGCGCGCTGGTTCTTGAATTCGGTGGTGGCCGTCAGCTGCGTCTTGATCATGTGCGGCAGCTCGAGGTCCTCGAAGAAGTAGTTCATGAATTCTTCGCGCGACAGCTCGAAGATGAAGTCGTCCTCGGTCAGCTGGTCGCTGTTGCCGGCCTTGCCGCGGCCGGCCCCGCCGCCGCCTTTGGGGCGGTTGATCTGGTCGCCCTTCTGGTATTCCTGGTTGCCGGGATTGATGGTTTCCCACACGCCGCCATGGGCGTGGCCGAAAGAAGGCTCGCCCACGTCCTTGACGGGGATGGAGACTTTCTCGCCGTTTTCAATATCGGTGATGGAGCGGCCCTTGATGGCGCGACCCACCGCGTCCTTGATCTGTGCCTTGTAGCGCCGTAGGAAGCGCTCGCGGTTGACCGCGGACTTGTTCTTGCCCTGCAAACGTCGGTCGATGAGATAAGTCAAAAGATGCCTCCTGCTGCGTTTGGTGCGGCGGTCGTAGCGAGGGGCGCGCCGCCGAGGCGCGCCCGGACTGCGGCCGTCTTAAGACGACTTCCTCACGCGCAAATACCATTCGCACAGCAAGCGGACCTGTTTGGCCGTATAGCCTTTTTCCACCATGCGCGCGACAAAGTCGGCGTGCTTGTTGGCGTCTTCGGCGCTGGCCTTGGCGTTGAACGAAATCACGGGCAGCAATTCCTCTGTGTTCGAGAACATCTTCTTCTCGATCACGGTGCGGAATTTCTCGTAGCTGGTCCACGAAGGATTCTTGCCGCCGTTGTTGGCGCGCGCGCGCAGACCGAAGTTGACGATCTCGTTGCGGAAGTCCTTGGGGTTCGAGATGCCGGCCGGCTTCTCGATTTTTTCCAGCTCGTTGTTCAGCGACTCGCGGTCGAAGCTCTCGCCGGTATCCGGGTCGCGGAATTCCTGGTCCTGTATCCAGAAGTCGGCAAAGGTCACGTAGCGGTCGAAGATGTTCTGGCCGTATTCGGAATAGCTCTCCAGGTACGCGGTCTGGATTTCCTTGCCGATGAACTCGACATATTTCTGGGCCAGGTGCTCCTTGATGTAGGAGAAGTATTTCTGTTCGGTCTCGGGCGGGAACTGCTCGCGCTCGACCTGCTGCTCCAGCACATACAGCAGGTGGACCGGGTTGGCCGCCACCTCGGTGTTGTCGAAGTTGAAGACCTTGGACAGGATCTTGAAGGCGAAGCGGGTCGACAAGCCGTTCATGCCCTCGTCGACGCCGGCGTAGTCGACATACTCGTGCATCGACTTGGCCTTCGGATCGGTGTCCTTCAGGTTCTCGCCGTCGTAGACCAGCATCTTGCTGAAGATGCTGGAGTTTTCCGGGTCCTTCAGGCGCGACAGGATCGCGAACTGCGCCATCATCTTCAGCGTTCCGGGCGCGCACGGGGCCTGGTACAGCGAGGAGTTGGCCACCAGCTTGTCGTAGATCTTGATCTCGTCGGTCACGCGCAGGCAGTACGGCACCTTGACGATGTAGATACGGTCGAGGAATGCCTCGTTGTTGCGGTTGTTGCGGAAGGTCTTCCATTCCGACTCGTTCGAGTGGGCCAGGATGATGCCGTCGAACGGGATCGCGCCGAAGCCCTCGGTGCCTTTATAGTTGCCTTCCTGCGTGGCCGTCAGCAGCGGATGCAGCACCTTGATCGGCGCCTTGAACATCTCGACGAATTCCATCAGGCCCTGGTTGGCCAGGCACAGGCCGCCGGAATAGCTGTAGGCGTCCGGATCGTCCTGCGAATAATCTTCAAGCTTGCGGATGTCGACCTTGCCCACCAGCGAGGAGATGTCCTGGTTGTTCTCGTCGCCCGGTTCGGTCTTGGAAATGGCGATCTGCTTGAGCACCGACGGGTAGCGCTTGACCACGCGGAACTGGTTGATGTCGCCGTTGAACTCGTGCAGGCGCTTGACCGCCCACGGGCTCGGGATGTTGCGCAGGTAGCGGCGCGGGATGCCGTAATCCTCTTCCAGCAGCACGCCGTCCTCTTCCTCGTTGAACAGGCCGAGCGGCGACTCGTTGACCGGCGAGCCTTTCAGGCAATAGAAGGGCACATGCTCCATCAGCGACTTCAGCTTTTCCGCGATCGACGACTTGCCGCCGCCCACAGGTCCCAGCAGATACAGGATCTGCTTGCGTTCCTCCAGCCCTTGCGCGGCGTGACGGAAGTAGGAAACCACTTGCTCGATCACTTCTTCCGTGCCGTAGAACTCGCGGAATGCCGGGTATATCTTGATGACCTTGTTCGCGAAGATGCGTGACAGCCGGGTGTCGTTGCGGGTATCGACCAGTGTCGGTTCGCCGATGGCGGCCAACATGCGTTCTGGGGCGCTGGCATAAGTCAGCCGGTCTTTTTTACAAAGTTCGAGATATTCCTTCATGGACATCTCTTCTTCTTTGGTCCGTTCGTACCGTGCGGCGTAGTTGTCAAAAATGGTCATTTGGGTGTCCTTTAATGTAAGCCTACTTGTCACGGGTCACCGGCAGTTTTGCCTGCCCTGGCCCTGGTCTGTGCATTCCCTTTCTGTATTATTTTTCTTATTGGCCAGCTTCCATTTGGTGGCACGGATTGCCCGTGCCGATGAGCTGGCTTTATCGCCGGTTGGCGGCTTTTATTTGTCGGTCGTAACGCTTCTTACGTCTATGAAATTGATTATTGCGCTATTGGTGCAGGAAGTCAAAAGATATGTCGTAATATCGTTAATACTCTTTCGTAAGCTGTTGATATGTAAAGATAATTTCCAAGAAAACAGTGTTCTTTTCGTGAGTTCAATGACATTTTTTTCGCTCATTTATGCCACAGTATCACGCCTGTGCGCGCCGTGCTGATCGCACCTCAAACAGATAAATTTTGCCGCAACTTGGCGGCCGCTGTCGCACTCTCGCATCATGCGCTAAGATGCGTTGATCCAGCCATCCGTCACAAGGGAAAAAGAATAATGTTGAACGAACAATTGCGCACCGTCGTGCAGCAGATGCCGAAGGCCGAACTGCACATCCACATCGAAGGCTCGCTGGAGCCGGAACTGATCTTCGCGCTGGCCCGGCGCAACAACGTCCAGCTGGCGTACGGCTCGGTGGAGGAATTGCGCGCGGCCTATGCCTTCACCGACCTGCAATCCTTCCTCGACATCTACTATGCCGGCGCCAGCGTGCTGCTGCAGGAGCAGGATTTCTACGACATGACGGCGGCCTACCTGAAGCGCGCCGAGCAGGACAACGTGCGCCACACGGAAATCTTCTTCGACCCGCAGACGCATACGGCGCGCGGCGTGCCGATCAAGACCGTGATCGACGGCATCCACCGCGCCTGCCAGGACAGCCCGGTCAGCGCCACGCTGATCCTCAGCTTCCTGCGCCACCTGTCGGAGGAAGACGCCTTCGCCACCTTGGAGGAGGCGCTGCCTTACCGCGACAAGTACATCGGCATCGGGCTCGATTCGTCCGAGGTCGGCAATCCGCCGGAGAAGTTCGCGCGCGTGTTCGCAAAGTGCCGCGAGCTGGGCTTCCACCTGGTCGCGCACGCGGGCGAGGAAGGCCCGCCGGCCTACATCGAGACCGCGCTCGACACGCTCAAGGTCGAGCGCATCGACCACGGCGTGCGCTGCCTGGAAGACGCGGCGCTGACGCAGCGCCTGGCGCGCGAGCAGATCGCGCTGACGGTGTGCCCGCTGTCCAACGTCAAGCTGTGCGTGTTCGAGCGCATGGAGCAGCACAACCTGCTGCAGCTGCTGGACGCCGGCATCGTGGCGACGGTGAACTCGGACGATCCGGCCTACTTCGGCGGCTACATGAACGCCAACTTCGTCGCCACCTTCGAGGCGCTGCCATTGGGCCTGTCGCATGCGCAGCGGCTGGCGCGCAACAGCTTCGCCGCCGCCTTCCTGCCGGCGCAGCAGAAGCAGAAGTTCCTCGATGAAGTCGACGCCTATTTCGCCGCCCTCGCACTGTAATCCCCCATGTTCAAACTCGCCCTGAAGATGACCGCGCGCGACTGGCGCGCCGGTCAATTGCGCTTCCTGCTGATCGCGCTGACGGTGGCCGTTGCCGCGCTGTCGGCCACCGGCTTCTTCATCGACCGCCTGCGCAGCGGTCTCGATCGCGACGCCCACCAGTTGCTGGGCGCCGACGTCGTCGTCAGCGCCGACCTGCCGGTCAACCCGGCGTGGCGCGCGGAAGCGGCCCGGCGCGGCCTGCGGATGACCGACACACTCAGCTTCCCCAGCATGGCGCAGGCGGGCGAGGGCGAGCAATCGACGTCGCTGCTGGCGTCGCTGAAGGCGGTCGGCCCCGGCTACCCGCTGCGCGGCCAGCTGAAGATCACCACCGACGCCGAACAGGCCGAGCAAAGCCAGGGCGCACCGGCCGCCGGCGTGCCGGCGCCGGGCACCGTCTGGATCGACGCCGGCCTGCTGGGCAGCCTGAAGACGCAGGTCGGCGGCCGGATCAAGCTGGGCGACAAGAGCTTCCGCATCGCCCAGCTGATCGCCTCCGAGCCGGACCGCGGCGCCAACTTCCTCGCCTTCGCGCCGCGCGTGATGTTCGCGCTGGCCGACGTCGAGGCGACCAATCTGATCCAGCCCGGCTCGCGCGTGTCCTACCGCCTGCTGGTGGCGGCGCCGGCGTCGCTGAAGAACGGCGCGGCCGTGGCCAGCGCCTACGAGCAATGGCTGCAGGCGGAAATCAAGAACAACAACACCAAGGGCGTGCGCGTCGAGTCGCTGGAGAACGGCCGGCCCGAAATGCGCGCCACGCTGGACCGCGCCGACCGCTTCCTGTCGCTGGTCGGCCTGTTGTCGGCGATGCTGGCGGCGGTGGCCGTGGCGATGGCCGCGCGCCGCTTCATGCAGCGCCACCTGGATGCCTGCGCCATGCTGCGCTGCCTGGGCCTGACGCAGAACCAGGTCACGCTGATGTACCTGACCGAATTCCTGCTGGTCGGCCTGGTGGGCAGCCTGATGGGCGTGGCGGTCGGTTTCGGCGGCCACTACGTGCTGCTGGAAGTGCTGGGCAAGCTGGTGTCGGCAGACCTGCCGGCGCCGACCATCTACCCGGCGCTGCAGGGTGTGGCCACCGGCATGCTGCTGCTGGCCGCGTTCGCGCTGCCGCCGATACTCCAGCTGCGCAAGGTGCCGCACAACCGCGTGATCCGGCGCGAGCAGGAGCCGCCGCAGGTGGCGGCGCTGGCCACCTATGGCCTCGGCATGGCCGGCTTTGTCGTGCTGCTGCTGTGGCAGGCGGGCGACGCGCAGCTGGCGCTGTACACGGCGCTGGGCTTCCTCGGCGCGTTCGCCGTGTTCGGACTGGTGGCCTGGGGCGGGCTGGCCGCGCTCAAGCCGCTGCGCCGCGCGATCGACCACCAGAGCTGGCGCTTCGCCGTCACGTCATTGCAGCGCCGTCCCGGCGCGACGGTGGTGCAGGTGGTGTCGCTGGCCTTGGGCATGATGGCGCTGCTGGTGCTGACCGTGGTGCGCGGCGACCTGATGACGGCCTGGCGCAACGCCACGCCGCCGGATGCGCCGAACCGCTTCATCATCAATATCCAGCCGGAGCAGGCCGCCGACATCGGCAAGCGGCTGCAGGCGGCGGGCGTGGCGTATGCGCCGCAGTATCCGATGATACGCGGCCGCCTGACCGCCGTGAACGGCAAGCCCGTCACCGCCGAGACCTACACCGAGGACCGCGCCAAGGGCCTGGCCGATCGCGAATTCAACCTGTCGACGATGGCGCGCATGCAGGCCGAGAACAAGATCAGCGCCGGCCAGTGGTTCGCCGACAAGCCGGGCGCGCCGGAAGCCTCGGTGGAAGAGGGCATCGCCAAGACGCTGCACTGGAAGCTGGGCGACAAGCTGCGCTTCGACATCGCCGGCGCGCCGGTGGACGCCACCATCACCAGCCTGCGCAAGCTGGAATGGGGTTCGATGCGGGTCAATTTCTTCGTCATCATCAACCCTGCCGCGATGACGGAAGTGTCGCAGAGCTGGATCACCGCCTTCCATCTGCCGCAAGGGCAGGGCGCGGTGATGAACGCGTTGACGCGCGATTATCCCAACCTGACCATCGTCGACGTCGGCGGCCTGCTGCGCCAGGTGCAGGCGGTGCTGGACCAGGTGGTGACGGCGGTCGAGTTCCTGTTCGTGTTCACCTTGGCCTCCGGCGTGCTGGTGCTGTATGCGGCGCTGATGGGATCGCAGGACGAGCGCACCCGCGAATCGGGCCTGCTGCGGGCGCTGGGCGCCACGCGCAGGCAATTGTCGCAGGCGCAGCTGATCGAGTTCTCGCTGGTGGGCGCCTTGTCCGGCGTGCTGGCGGCGACCGGCGCGGCGGCCATGGGCTGGGCGCTGGCCACGTACCAGTTCAAGTTCGCCTGGAGCTTCAACCCGTCGGTGTGGGTGGTCGGCTTGCTGGCCGGCGCGCTGTGCGCCATCGCGGGCGGCTGGCTGGGCCTGCGCAACGTGCTGCGCCAGCCGCCGCTGCAAACGCTGCGCGAGGCTTAAGACTTAAGCCGCCACGCTTTCCTGCGCCATCTGCTCCTTGAGGAACTGGGCGTAGGAATAGGGCCGCTTGTCGAAGTAGTGCGACGGCAGGTCGAACAGCGCCCAGTAGTAGGTCTCGCGGCCCTGGCAGATCTGCGGCGCCGCGCAGTAGCGGTGCCAGTTGTCGGCCACGCGGCTTGAATACATGCCGTCGCCGTAGGGATCGGAGAAGAACGGCAGCACGCGGCGCTCCAGCAGCGCGTCCAGCAGCGACGGCGGGGCGTCGCTGTCGCGGGCGATCTCGTATTGCGCGTACATGCCCTGTTCGGTCTCTATCATCATCAGGCTGGCCTTGCCGTGCTTGTCGAGGAACAGGATGCCGGTCGGCGCCGGGAAGATGTAGTGCTCGACGAAACCCTTGCTGTCGCTGAGCTGGCGCACCAGCTGGGCCAGCGCCGGGTCGCCGAGGAAGTGGTAGTTATGCAGCAGCACCAGCTCGCGCAGCGTCTCGGACTGCGCGTCGAAATACGCCCGCTGCAGCGCGGCGATCTCCAGCTCCAGGATGTCGAGCGCGTGGTCGTCGCTCTTCTTGATGTAGCGGTCGATCAGGCCGCGGTTGAAGGCGCCCACGGCGATCTTCTCGTCGGCGGCGCCGGTGAACAGGATCTTCTTGCACGGCAGGTGCGCCACCGCCTCGCAGAATTCCAGCCCGTTCATCTGCGGCATCGAATAATCCACCACCAGCACCGACGGCGTCGCGAAGCGCTGGCGCTGCTCGCCGATGCGGTAGATGCACTCCAGGTCCAGCGCCACGTTGCACTGGTCGGCCGGCAGGTTCTGCATGTCGAAATTGACGTGCAGCGGTACGCTCCCCGATTGGGTTCCCTGTCGCAGCCATTGCAGCGCGGCCGTGGTGTCATGGAAGGTCTTGCTAGCCAGCATGGGATCGAGCTGGAACGACAGACTTTTCAGGAACGAGTCGCTGTCGTCGACCAGCACGGTCAGCGTGGGATGGGAGTAGACGGGCAGATGCATGTTTCACCTCGGGAGGGACGGCTGGGGAAATTCCAGGACAAAAATCGCATAGGCGCTCTCGCGCGATACGCAACGGATGGTGGCGTTCCAGGCGCTCATGATTTCTTCGCACAGCGCCAGGCCGATGCCGGCGCCGTTATGCGGCGGAAAGGAGTAGAAGCGGCGGAAGATCAGCGGCATCCGCTGGGCCGGAATGCCGCAGCCGGTGTCGATGAATAGCAGGCGCGGCGGCACATGGGCGCCGTCGACCACGATGCGCAC
Organism: Duganella hordei; assembly: GCF_040369125.1. Lineage (NCBI taxonomy): Bacteria > Pseudomonadati > Pseudomonadota > Betaproteobacteria > Burkholderiales > Oxalobacteraceae > Duganella > Duganella hordei. The sequence continues at coordinate 55,434 of NZ_BPWI01000008.1, read as the reverse complement.
GCGGCCCTTGCCGGCGCGCTGCACGGCTTTCAGCGCGTTGCGCAGCAGGTTCAGCAGGATCACCACCGACAGCTCGGTCTGGCCGGAGAAGGTGAAATTGCGGCGCACCTCGAGCGCGACGATTTTTTGCTGGCCCGCGTTGACGAAGGGGTAGCGCTTGAGCATGCCCTCCACCACGCCGTCCATCATCACCGTCTCGACCGGCCGCAGGTTTTGCCGCACCGCCGTCGCGCTGAGCAGGAACAGGTCGATCATGTGGTTCATGTGGCGCACTTCGAACTGGATGCGGGCCAGCGCGTCGACGGTGCCGAGGCGGTCTTCCAGGTTGCGGCCGCCGGCGTCGGAAAACAGGCGCAGCAGGCCGCGCACATTGGCGTCGACGCTGGTCAGCGGCGTGCGCAGCTCGTGGGCCACGGTGGCCAGGCCGGCGCCCAGGCCGGCCAGCTTTTCCTGCGCCAGCACGTGGCGGCTGATCTTGGCGGCCGACAGCGCGGCGATGGTGAACCAGTGGATCGGCACCTGCTGCAGCACGGATTGGCTGAGCAGCGTGGCGCCTTCGCCCAGCCCGACGACGGCGGCGACCGCCAGCGTGGTGCCGGCCACGTAGGCCTTCAGCGCCAGGCCGGTGTCGAAATGGAACAGCACCACCAGGCCGATCAGCAGCGATTCGCTCCACACGCCCGACGCATGGTTCATCAGGAACATGAAGGTGAAGAAGAACGGGAAAATATAGCTCAGCGTGACCACCAGATAGATCTGCAGCATCCTGCGGCTGAACTGGCGCGCGAACAGGCCCAGCGCGCTCAGCAGGATCCCCAGCAGCCTCAGCGGCAGCGACTCGTATTCCTGCGGAAAGAAATGCTGCCAGATCACGTAGTACAGCGGCATGCCCACCGTGCCTATGCAGGCCAGCAACAGGACGCGCACCATGGCATGGTCCTCGCGGCCATGGTAGAGCAGCAAGGCCTGGATCTTTCCGTGCTGCCAGCGTTTCCAGCGTTCTTGCAGAGGGGGCTTCATTGTGAGATTGACTTTTATCAAGTTCCCATGATCGCCTTAATTTGCAACTTCAACCGGCAATTCAAATCAAGAGTTGATCCGCATCAATCTCTTCATGTTTTTTTGGCCTCATGGTTGGCATTGGATTCATAAAAAAACAACCTTTTCCAAAACCCATACAGGAGCAAAAAAATGCCTCACGCGATTGCTATAGATCATGCCCAGCCCCGCGCTTTTGCTTTACCGGCTGAACAGCAAATGCCCGAATTCGTGACCCGCCGCATGGACGAACATTACATTACCCGTATTGAGCAATTGCTGGGCGGCGAGCATCCGCATGCATGGCAACCGACGCCGGCCGGCGCGGTTTTCCTCGCCGGAAACGATTACCTGTGCCTGGCTGGGGAGCCGGCGCTGGTGGGCGCGCAGATCGCGGCGTTGCGCCGGGGACCGGGCGAGCTGCTGATGTCGGCCGTGTTCCTGCAGGAGGGCAGCGCCCAGCACCGGCTGGAACAGAAATTCGCGCGCTTCATGGGGGCGCAGGACGGCATCCTGGCCCAGTCCGGCTGGGCAGCCAACGTCGGCCTGGTGCAGACGCTGGCGGCGCCGGGCATCCCGGTCTACCTGGACATGCAGGCGCACGCCTCGCTGTGGGAAGGCGTGCAATCGGCCGGTGCCACGCCGGTGACCTTCCTGCACAACGACATGGAACATCTGCGAAAGCAGCTGGCGCGCCATGGCAGCGGCCTGATCGTGGTCGACGCGCTGTACAGCACCAACGGCAGCCTGGCGCCGCTGGTGGAGCTGGTGGAGATCGCCGAACGCTCCGGCTGCCTGCTGATCGTCGACGAATCGCACTCGCTGGGCACGCACGGCCCGCGCGGCGCCGGGCTGGTGGCGGAACTGGGGCTGAGCGAGCGGGTGCATTTCCGCACGGCATCGCTGGCCAAGGCGTTTGCCGGGCGCGCCGGCTTCATCACCTGCTCGACCAAGTTCAAGGGCTATTTCCTGTCGGAGTCGCGGCCCGCCATCTTCAGCTCGTGCATGCTGGCGCACGAGCTGGCCTGGTTCGACGCCGCCGTCGACTTCGTGGCGGCGGCCGACGACCGCCGCGCCGCGCTGCACGCGCATTCGCGCGAGGTGCGCGAGGAATTGAGCGCGCTGGGCTACAACGTCGGCGACGGCAGCGAGCAGATCATCGCGCTGGAGCCCGGCCCGGAGCCCAAGACGCTGGCGCTGCGCAAGCTGCTGGAGCGGCGCGGCGTGTATGGCGCCATGTTTTGCGCGCCGGCCACGCCGAAGAACCGTTCGCTGGTGCGGCTGACGCTCAATTCCGGGCTGGACCGGTCGCAGCTGTCGCGCATCGTCCAGGCCTGCGACGACATCCTCGACGAGATCGACCTGGAGAACTGGTCGTCCACGCGCCGCCTGCGCCGGCTGGCGCTGGTGTAAGAGCGCCTGAAGGCGCGGATCGCCGCCCGGTACGCTATCATGGAGGCTATGACTGAATCCCGAACTCTCTATGAAGTGATCGGCGGCGAATCGCGCGTGCGCGAGATGGTCGACCGGTTTTACGATTTGATGGAACTCGAGGCGGAGTTCGCGCTGCTGCGCTCCGTGCATCCGCCCACGCTGGACAACGCGCGCGAACGGCTGTTCATGTTCCTCAGCGGCTGGATGGGCGGGCCGGACCTGTACATCGCGGAACACGGCCATCCGCGCCTGCGCATGCGGCACATGCCGTTCGCCATCGGCACCCAGGAACGCGACCAGTGGCTGCGCGCGATGGCATGGGCGATGGAAGATGTCGGCATCGACGAAGCGCTGCGGTTGCGGTTGATGGAGTCCTTCTATCAAACCGCCGACTGGATGCGCAACAAGCCGGATTGACGCCATGAGCCAGACCGAATTTTTTGTGCTGCTGGCGATCGGGCTGGCCGTGCTGGCGCTGCAGGTGCTGGCGCTGCTGCGCGGGCGCGCCGGCGGCGATGCTGCGGCCAGCGCCGGCCTGGCCGAGCGCATCGAGCGGGTCGAGCGCGAAGTGAGGATGCAGCTGCAGACCACGGCGCAGGCCACGCACGCGGCCAGCGTGCAGCAGTTCGAGGCGATGCGCCGCCAGCTGGAGGCGCAGGGACTGGTGGGACGCGACGAGCAGGCGCGCAGCCTGAAGCAGTTCGCCGACAGCATGAACCTGGCCCTGATCCGGCTGACCGAATCGAACGCCGCGCGCATGCAGGAGGTGCGCGCCACGCTGGAGGCGAAGATCAAGGACCTGCAGGCCGACAATGGCGCGCGGCTGGAAGAGATGCGCAAGACGGTCGACGAGAAGCTGCATGCGACGCTGGAGGCGCGCTTGAGCGCATCGTTCCAGCAGGTGTCGGAGCGGCTCGAGCGCGTGCACCAGGGGCTGGGCGAGATGCAGCAGCTGGCGCTGGGCGTCGGCGACTTGAAGCGGGTGCTGACCAACGTGAAGACGCGCGGCACCTGGGGCGAGGTGCAGCTGGAGATGCTGCTGGAGCAGGTGCTGACGCCGGAGCAGTATGCCAAGAACGTCGAGACCATCGCCGGCAGCGGCGCGCGCGTGGAGTTCGCGCTCAAGCTGCCGGGCCAGGTCGAAGGCGGCGCGCCGGTGTGGATGCCGATCGACGCCAAGTTCCCGAAGGAGCAGTACGAACGCCTGCTGGATGCGGCCGAGCGCGCGGACGCGGACGGCGTGGCGCTGGCCGGACGGGAGCTGGAACGTGCGGTGCGTGTCGAGGCCAAGACGATTTCGGAGAAATACGTCTCGCCGCCGCACACCACCGATTTCGCCATCCTGTTCCTGCCGACCGAGGGCCTGTATGCGGAAGTGATGCGGCGTCCCGGCCTGGCCGACGAGCTGCAGCGCGTGAACCGCATCAGCATCGCCGGGCCGTCGACCTTGTCGGCGTTGCTCAACAGCTTGCAGATGGGCTTCCGCACCTTGGCGCTGGAAAAGCGTTCGTCGGAAGTGTGGCAGGTGCTGGGGGCGGTGAAGACGGAGTTCGGCAAGTTCGGCGACGTGCTGGCCGCCACCAAGCTGTCGCTGGAGCGCGCGGCCAAGAACATCGAGACGGCCGAAACCCGCAGCCGCCAGATGGCGCGCAAGCTGAAGACGGTGGAAGCATTGCCGAGCGAAGCGGCCCAGCTGCTGCTTGGTCCTGAACTAGACAAGAACGATCTGGATGTAGACTAAAAACGAGACTAAAAACGGAGCTTGCCATGCCTGCTCGTCCCCCTGATTTTTCCACGGTCGGCATGCCGGCCGTCCAGCGCAGCAAGATCGTCAGCGCGGCCGACGCGGTCGGCCTGATACGCGATGGCGACACCATCGCCACCGGCGGCTTTGTCGGCGTGGGATTCGCCGAGAACATCGCCGTGGCGCTGGAACAGCGCTTCCTGGCCGACGCCCATCCGCGCGACCTGACGCTGGTCTACGCGGCCGGCCAGGGCGATGGCAAGGACCGCGGCCTGAACCACTTTGGCCACGAAGGCCTGCTGAAGCGCATCATCGGCGGCCACTGGAGCCTCGCGCCCAAGCTGCAGCAGCTGGCCATCAGTGGCAAGGCCGAGGCCTACAACCTGCCGCAAGGCGTCATCAGCCAGCTGTTCCGCGACACCGCCGCCGGCAAACCCGGCCTGCTGACCCATGTCGGCCTCGGCACCTTTGTCGATCCGCGCCACGGCGGCGGCAAGATCAACGACCGCACCACCGAGGAACTGGTCGAGCTGATGACCATGGGCGGCAAGGAGTACCTGTTCTACAAGGCGCAGCCCATCCACGTCGGCATCATTCGCGGCACCACGGCCGACGCCAACGGCAACGTCACCATGGAGCGCGAGGCCCTGACGCTGGAAGCGCTGGCGATCGCGATGGCGGCGCACAACTCGGGCGGCATCGTCATCGTTCAGGTGGAGCGGATCGCCGAACGGGGCACGCTCAATCCGCGCCAGGTGAAGATCCCCGGCGTACTGGTCGACTGCGTGGTGGTGGCGGAAAAGCCCGAATATCACATGCAGACCTTCGCCGAGCCTTACAGCGCGGCCTTTGCCGGCGAGGTGCGCGTGCCCTTGTCGGCGGTGGCGCCGATGCCGCTGTCCGAGCGCAAGATCATCGCCCGCCGCGCGTTGATGGAGCTGCGTCCGAACAACGTCGTCAACCTGGGCATCGGCATGCCAGAGGGCGTGGCCGCCGTGGCGGCCGAGGAAAAGCTGCTGGACCTGGTGACGCTGACGGCGGAGCCAGGCGTGATCGGCGGCATGCCGGCCGGAGGCCTGAACTTCGGCGCGGCGACCAATGCGGACGCCATCATCGACCAGCCGTACCAGTTCGATTTCTACGACGGCGGCGGCCTCGATGTCGCGGTGCTGGGCCTGGCGCAGGCGGACCGCCACGGCAACCTGAACGTCAGCAAATTCGGCAGCCGCCTGGCTGGCGCGGGGGGCTTCATCAACATCAGCCAGAACGCGCGCAAGGCGGTGTTTGTCGGCACCTTCACCGCCGACAAGGGCGCCACGCGCAAGTTCATCAACGAGGTCGAGCACCGCACCTACAGCGGCGAGTACGCGGCGCGGCGCGGGCAGGAAGCCTTGTTCGTCACCGAGCGCTGCGTGTTCCGGCTGGTGCTCGACGGCGGCATGTCGGGCCTGGAGCTGGTCGAGATCGCGCCGGGCATGGACCTCGAGCGCGACATCCTGGCGCATATGGATTTCAAACCGGCGGTCAGCGCGCAACTGAAGCTGATGGACGCGCGCATCTTCTCGCCGCTGGCGATGAACTGGCGCGGCGATTTCCTGGCGCAGCCGCTGGAACGGCGGCTGGTGTACGACGCCCAGCAGCAGCTGTTCTTCGTGAACTTCGAAGGCTTCGAGGTGACCGATGCGGCCACCATTACCACCATCTGCGACATGGTGGCGGAGCGGCTGGCGCCGCTGGGCCGCAAGGTGCCGGCGGTGATCAACTACGACAACTTCTCCATCGCGCCGGACTTGATGGACGATTATGTCAAGGCTGTCAACGGCCTGGCGGAGCGCTACTACAGCAAGGTCACGCGCTACGCGCACAGCACCTTCATGCGCGCCAGTCTGGGCCGGGCGTTCCGGCGTATCGAGAAGGATGCGGCGTTGTTCGTCAACTCGGCCGAGGCGCTGCTGCGTCTCAGAGAAGATAGCTAGCGTTTCTGCAACCGTTCCAGCCGCAGGCGGTGGCGTTCGTCGGTGACGCTGCGCGCCGCCAGGTACACCGCCAGCGCGACCGACAGGCCGCTGCCGCCGGCCAGCAGGAACATCAGCAGGATCTGGTAGCGCACCGCGTCCATCGGGTCCATGCCGGCGAGGATCTGGCCGGTCATGATGCCGGGCAGCGTGATGATGCCGGCCGCCGACATCTGGTTGATGATGGGGATCAGGCCCTTGCGCACCGAAGCCCGTATCAGCGGCGCCAGCGCCTCGTTGCGCGAGGCGCCCAGCACCAGTTGCGCCTCGATCGCGCCGCGCGCGTCAACCACGCCGCTGTAGAAGGTATCGAGTCCGAGGCTGGCGGAATTGAGCACGTTGCCCAGCACGATGCCGATCAGCGGGATCGCGTATTGCGGCTCGTACCACGGCGTCGGATGCAGCACCGTGAACAGGGCCAGCATCACCGTGGCGATGCTGGACAGGCCGACGCTGGCGGTGCTCAGCCACACGCCGGGCCAGCCGCGCAGGCCGTGCGCGGGCCGCACCGCCACCTCGCGCGCGGCGGCGACGATCATCAGCAGCGCGACGGCCAGCGTGGCGGTCGGAGAGGCCAGCGCGAACACCCAGCGCAGCACCACGCCGACCAGCAACAGCTGCACCACCATGCGCAAGGCCGACCACAGCATCTGGCGTTGCATGCGCAGGCCGAGATAGGCCGAGATGGCGGCGTTCAGCAGGATCAGCGAGGAAGCGACGGCCAGGTCGACCGCGCTGGGCTGGATCGGCGTCATGCCGGTCATGGCGCGGCTTCCGTCAGGCGGCGGTCGCGCATGATCATGGAGCGGTGGCCGAGGGTTTGCGCCTGCGCTTCGGAGTGCGTGACCAGGATGATCGACAGGCCGGCCGCCAGTTCCTTTTGCAGCAGCCGTTCCGTGGCGGCGACCGATTGCGGGTCCAGCGCGGCGGTGGGTTCGTCGAGCAGCAGCACCTGCGGCCGGCAAGCCAGCGAGCGTATCAGCGCCATGCGCTGACGCTCGCCGGTGGACAGGCGGCCGATCTCATTGTCCAGCAGGTCCGGCGACAGGTTCAGTTGCGGCAGCAGTTCGCGCACGTGGTCCATCTGTCCCGGCTTGAAATGACCGGCGGCGGTCGGCAGCCACCACGCCGCCTCGGCCGGCTGGTAGACCACGCTGGCGCGCCACGCGGTAGCGGGCATGGCGGCGCGGGCGACGCCGTTCAGTTGCGCCTCGCCGGTATTCGGATCGAGGTCGCACAGCATGCGCAGCAGCAGGCTCTTGCCGGCGCCTGATGGGCCGGAGATGGTCAGGCACTGGCCCGCTGCCAGGTCGAAGGAGAAGGGGCCGGCCAGCGTCGATTGCAGTTCGCGGATGTGCAGGCGTGGAGTGGCCGGTGGGTTCATCGAGCCAGGCCGGTTATATCAACCCGTCGAACAACAGCACCTCGACCATCTCGCCGGCGGCGACGTTGCCCTGCGCGTCGTGCAGCACGACGATGCAGTTCGCTTCCGTCATCGAGCTGAGGATGCCCGAACCTTGGGCGCCGGTCAGGCGCACTTGCGGTTCGCCATCGGCGCCGGTGTCCAGGATGCCGCGCTGGTATTCGGTGCGGCCGGGGCGCTTGCGTATCGCTTGCGCGGCCTTGGCGCGCATGGCCGGGATGCCTTGATTTTGCGTGCCCATCATGCGCAGCAGGGCGGGGCGGGCGAACATGTAGAACGAGACCATGACGGCGACCGGATTGCCGGGCAGGCCGAACAGCCAGGCGCTATGGCCGTCCGCTTGCACCTGGCCGAAGGCGAGCGGCCGGCCGGGACGCATCGCCAGCTTCCAGAAGGCGACGTCGCCGAGGCGGGCCATGATGTCGCGCGTGTAGTCGGCCGCGCCTTCGGAGACGCCGCCGGAGGTGATGATGGCGTCGGCATCGGCGGCGGCGGTGCGCAGCGCTGCTTCCAGCGCGGCGGGATCGTCGCGCACCACGCCCATGTCGATCACTTCGCAGCCGAGCCGCGTCAGCATGCCGAACAGCGTGTAGCGGTTGCTGTCGTAGACGCAGCCGTCGTCGAGGCAGTCTCCCAGCGAGCGCAGTTCATCGCCGGTGGAGAAGAAGGCCACGCGCAGCTTGCGCAGCACGCTCACCTCGGCAATGCCGAGCGAGGCGACCAGGCCCAGGTCGGCGGGACGCATGATCTTGCCCCTGGCCAGCGCGATGCCGCCGGCCTGCAAATCTTCGCCGGCACGGCGCAGGTTGGCGCCCGCGCGGATCGCGCCGTGCCCGATGGTGACGGTGTGCTCGCCGATGTGCGCGGCTAGTTCCTGCGGCAGCACGCTGTCGCAGCCGGGCGGGATGGCGGCGCCGGTCATGATGCGCACGCACTCGCCGGCTTGCGGCGCCTGCGTGCACGGCCGGCCGGCGTAGGCGATGCCGATGACCTTGAGCGTGACTTCGGGCGCGCCGGCGTCGGCGGGCAGGTCGGCGCCGCGCAGGGCGTAGCCGTCCATCGCCGAGTTGTCGTAGGCCGGCACGTTGATCGGGGAGATGATGTCTTCGGCAAGCACGCGGTCGAGGGACGCACGCAGGGCCAGTTTTTCGTTGCCGTCGACCGGCGCGACCCGCTCGCAGATGATGCGGCGGGCTTCGGCCACAGGCAGCGTGTCGGCGTCCCCCGCAGGCGCAGGCACGGCGGTCGGTGCCGGCTGTTCACGCTCGTGCTGCTGCAGTTCGGTCAGCGTATTGATGTTGCGGAAGGCGTCGGCGTCGTCGAACAGCACTTCGGCCACGCGCAGCGATTTGTACCAGCTCTCCATGCGGCGCGCGCCGGTGTCCAGGTAGGCGTCCAGCTGCGGCAGCAGGCTGGCCTTCATCAGGCTGAAGACGGGATGCAGCTGGCGGTAAGGTTCCGCGGCGCCGTCTTCCTTTTCCATCGTCACGGCGACGGCCAGGTCGGCGTTTTCTGCCTGCATCGCCGCGTAGAGCCGCTCGGCCAGGTCGGCCGGCAGGAAAGGCGAATCGCAGGGCGCCGTCAGCAGCAGCTCGGTCGGACAGTACTGCAGGCCCACCTGCAGGCCGGCCAGCGGGCCTTCAAAGCCGTCGATGAAATCCGGCAGCACCGGCGCGTCGCCGGCCGCCGCCTGGTACTGCGGCAGGTTGCGGTTGGCGTTGATGGCGACGATGGAGACCTGCGGCGCCAGCCGTTGCAGCACGTGCGCCACCAGCGTGGCGCCGCGAAACGGCTGCAGGCCCTTGTCGACGCGCCCCATGCGCGTGCCGCGCCCGCCCGCCAGTATCAGTCCGGTGACCTTGCTCTTCAAAGACAAACTATCCCCCGATGTAAGACATTTCCACTTTGTTGGCGCGTTGCAGGCCGTCCGTCTGGCTGGTGCGTAGTTCCGAATAGCGGTCGCCGCGCGCGCGCCACAGCTGGGCGACGACGCTGGCGATTTCCTCGTCGCTGCGGCCGTCGCGCAGCAGTGCGCGCAGATCGTGGCCGCTGGTGGCGAACAGGCAGGTGTACAGCTTGCCCTCGGTCGACAGGCGCGCGCGGCTGCAGTCGCTGCAAAACGCCTGGGATACGCTGGAAATCAGGCCGATTTCTCCGCTGCCATCCGTGTAGCGCCAGCGCGCGGCGGTTTCGCCGGTGTAGTTGGCCGCCACCGGCTCCAGCGGCATTTCGGCCTGGATGCGGCGCACCACCTCGGCCGACGGGATCACCTCGTCCATCTTCCAGCCGTTGGAGGCGCCGACGTCCATGTATTCGATGAAGCGCAGGATGTAGGGCGTGTTCCTGAAATGGCGCGCCATCGGCAGGATTTCCTGATCGTTCATGCCGCCCTTGACCACCATGTTGATCTTGATCGGACCCAGGCCCACCTGATGCGCCACGTCTATGCCGTTGAGCACATCGTCGACCGCGAAGTCGACGTCGTTCATGCGCTGGAAGGTGGCGTTGTCGAGCGCGTCGAGCGAGACGGTGATGCGCTGCAGGCCGGCGTCCTTCAGCGACTGCGCCTTGCGCGCCAGCAGCGAGGCGTTGGTGGTCAAGGTCAGGTCCAGCGGCTTGCCGTGGACGGTCTTCAGCTCGGCCAGCATGGCCACCAGCTTTTCGATGTTCTTGCGCAGCAGCGGCTCGCCGCCGGTCAGGCGGATTTTTTCGACGCCGTGGGCGATGAAGGTTTTCGCCAGCCGGGTGATTTCCTCGAACGACAGCAGCGAGGTATGCGGCAGGTATTGATAGTCGTTGTCGAACACCGCCTTGGGCATGCAGTACACGCAGCGGAAGTTGCAGCGGTCGGTGACCGAGATGCGCAGGTCGTGCAGCGGACGGGCCAGTTGATCGCTCAACAGGCCGGTCGGCGCTTCCAGGATCGCGGGGATGGCCGGCGCAGCATGCGGCTGCCTGACTATCGGAATGATTTTTTCTGCCATGAGTGATGCAATCTTGCTTTTTTTAAAATCGACGCGGCGGATGGTTATGCGCCCAGACAGCTACGATACCACGAGCGGCATACGAACATTGGCACAGCGAAAAAGCAGAAGGAAAAAAAAGGGAAGCATCAAGCTTCCCTTTTTTGTTTTACCGGACCGGATTATCGGCGGGTATCGACTTGCACCAGCGGCTCGTCATTTTGCGGCGGCAGCGGCTTGCGCTCGCGTGGCACGCGGGCTGGGGCGACTGCCTTGGCGGCGGCTTCCTGCGCGGCGCGCAGCTTGGCTGGATCGGTGGCTGCCAGCGTCAGGCCGGCGGAGCCGAGCACTGCCTGCAGGTCGATCGGTGCCGATGGCGCCACCGGTGCCGGTGCAGGCGCTGGAGCGACAGCTACCGGAGCCACTGCTGGCTGGGCAACTACCGGCGCAGGTGCCGGAGCAGCGACCACCGGCGCGGCTTCCACCACGACCGGAGCGGCTACCTCGGCAACCACTGCCGGCGCTTCGACGACTGGCGCTACAACTGGTGCTGGTGCCGGTGCCGGTGCGGCAGGTGCCTCGACTTCGGCGGCAACCGGTTCGACCACTGGCACGGCTTCGACGACCGGCGATGCCGGTGCAGCTTCAACGGCTGGCTTTTCAGCGAACGCGTATTCAGCGACTGGTGCAGGTTCCGGCTCCGCCACGGCGGCAACGACAGGCTCGGCGGCTGGTGCTGCCGGCGCTTCCGCGATTACCGGTGCGGCAGGCGCAGCGGCTGCCACTGGCGCCTCCACTGCCGGCGCTGCGACTGCTTCGACTGGTGCGGCAACGTCGCTGGCAACGTCTGCCTCGGCGGCTGGTGCGGTGAAGCTCATGGCGATCTGCTCGCCTGGCTCACCGGCTTCACCGGCCGCTGCGGACTCCTGGCCTTCAACGCCTTCAGCACCTTCGCGGTCACGGCGATTGCGGTTGCGGCCGCCACGACGACGACGACGACGCGGTTCTTCGCCATCGGCCGCTTCGTTCTCTTCACCTTCCGGGCCGGTCACCGGCGCGGTTTTCAGGATGCTGGTGGCAGCGTCGGTCACCGGACCGGTCGACGGCACGCCGGCATTCAATGCCAGCTCTTCAACCTTGGCTTCGACTGGAGCCTTGTCGGCACGCGGTTCGCGCGGTGGGCGCGGCGTACGTTCCGGGCGTTCCGGACGTTCTGCGCGTTCGCGTGGCGCCTGGCCTTCCGCAGCCTGGTTTTCACGCGGTTCGCGCGGCTCGCGTGGCGGACGCGGTGGGCGTGCCGGACGGCCGTTGGCGTCGACTGCCTTCGCTTCGTCGGCTGCCGGACGGGCCGGGGCCGCGCCTGGTTCGCGCTCTTCGCGCTCGCCGCGGCCGGCACCCTTGCCGTTACGGTTGCGGCCACGTGGGCCACGTGCGTTGCGGTCGCCGCGGTCGCCCGACGGCGCCTTGACCACGATGGTCGGCTGCTGCGGCAGCGCAGGGGTTTCCGGCTTGCCGGTGAAGAAACTGATCAGCTTGGCAAAGAAACCTTGCTCGGCCGGTGCCGGCACCGGGGCCGGGGCTGGCTTGATGACGGTCTCGCTCGGCTTGCGCTCGACCAGCGGCGCAGGCTGGTCCGGGGTGATGGTCTTGACCATGGCTTCCTGGCGCGGCTTGGCTTCTTCCTTCTGGCGCTTGCTGTAGGCCATGTCGGTTTCGGCTTGCTCGGCCAGCGAGTAGCTCGCCTGGCTGTCTTCCAGGCGCGGATCGTCGTGCTTGATGCGTTCCAGCTTGTAGTGCGGCGTGTCCAGATGCTTGTTCGGGATCAGGATCACGGAAATGCGGTGACGGTTTTCGATCTTCAGCACTTCGCCGCGTTTTTCGTTCAGCAGGAAGGCTGCCACGTCCACGGGAACCTGCACGTGGATGGTGGCCGAGTTTTCCTTCATCGCCTCTTCCTGGATGATGCGCAGCACCTGCAGGGCGGACGATTCGGTGTCGCGGATGTGGCCGGTGCCGGAGCAGCGCGGGCAGGTCACGTGCGAACCCTCGGACAGCGACGGACGCAGGCGCTGGCGCGACAGTTCCATCAGGCCGAAGCGGGAAATCTTGCCCATCTGGACGCGGGCGCGGTCGTGGTGCAGCGCGTCTTTCAGGCGCTGTTCGACTTCGCGCTGGTTCTTGGCCACTTCCATGTCGATGAAGTCGATCACGATCAGGCCGCCCAGGTCGCGCAGGCGCAGCTGGCGGGCTACTTCTTCGGCCGCTTCGCAGTTGGTGTTGAAGGCGGTGGTCTCGATGTCCGAACCGCGGGTGGCGCGGGCCGAGTTGACGTCGACCGACACCAGCGCTTCGGTGTGGTCGATGACGATGGCGCCGCCCGATGGCAGCGGCACGGTGCGCGAGTACGCGGTTTCGATCTGGTGCTCGATCTGGAAGCGGGAGAACAGCGGCACGTCGTCGCTGTAGCGCTTCACGCGGTGCACCATGTCCGGCATCACGTGGCTCATGAACTGGTGAGCCTGTTCGTAGATGTCGTCGGTGTCGATCAGGATTTCGCCGATGTCCGGCTGGAAGTAGTCGCGGATCGCGCGGATCACCAGCGACGATTCCTGGTAGATCAGGAACGCGCCGGATGCCGACTTGCCGGCGCCTTCGATCGCGCGCCACAGTTGCATCAGGTAGTTCAAGTCCCACTGCAGCTCGTCGACGTTGCGGCCGATGCCGGCGGTGCGGGCGATGACCGACATGCCTGGCGGCAAGTCCAGCTTGTCCATGGTTTCGCGCAATTCCTGGCGCTCTTCACCTTCGACCCGGCGGGAAACACCACCACCGCGCGGGTTGTTCGGCATCAGCACCAGGTAGCGGCCGGCCAGCGAGACGAAGGAGGTCAGGGCGGCGCCCTTGTTGCCGCGCTCTTCCTTTTCGACCTGGACCATGATTTCCTGGCCTTCGCGCAGCGCTTCCTTGACCGAGGCGTTACGGACATCGACGCCTTCGCGGAAGTAAGTGCGTGCTACTTCCTTGAATGGCAGGAAACCGTGGCGATCTTCGCCGTAGCTGACGAAGCAAGCTTCCAGCGACGGTTCGATGCGGGTGATCACGCCTTTGTAGATGTTGGACTTGCGCTGTTCGCGTCCGGCGGTTTCGATGTCGATATCGATCAGTTTCTGACCGTCGACGATCGCTACGCGCAGTTCTTCTTGCTGCGTAGCATTAAACAACATGCGTTTCATTTTTATTGACTCCGCGACCCGTAGGTCATCTCTGTGCCGCCCGGCTGGTTGGGCCGGGACAGCGTGGTACAGGGATATACGCGAGAATCAGGTGATTGCGGTGGGTATGCCCATCCTGTGCGGCGCAGAAACGCGGACGTATCATCCGCGTTGCGGCCGCAACTGGGCGCATGAGGTCGATCGACATGCCGCTGTGCTCGCATCACCTGCAACTCATCCATGCGGCCCGTGGGGGCGGCAGAGAAATGCGGGCGGTGAACAGCGTCGTTGAGAGCCAAATCCTGGCCAAGCCTACGTACTACAAGTATCGCAACTTCGCGAAGTAACAATGCATCAGGCTTGTTTCAGCCTTCCATCGAGCTTGCAGCAAAGCATGGGGTCTGGCGAAAACGGCAAGCGTTATCAACTTCATCTACCGGCCAGCTTGGCTCTTGACCAAGCTGGCCGGACTTTATCCTTACAATCCAATCAATCCGATTCAGCATCCTTGCAGGCATCCGATTACAACAACGGTGCAACCTTGATTCCGGCAGGGGTGGTGCGTATACATTTTTTCCTCTGAATTTGCAATTTGGCGAGGCCAGTGGAGACGCCCCTGTGTAAAATGTGCTTTTATTCTTACACCTTGCCGCAGATTGAACCGCAGCGAAACAATTATATATTCAAAATGAAGGACTTAGAGAGATTTCTGGGAAGACAGAGCAAATGAAGCAACAAAATGATGTTAACCCACCTTCAACACCGCAGGATCGCCTGCCGATTCCGCTGCAAGCACAATTCGTCACAATTACTGAAGAAGAAGCCGGTCAGCGCATCGATAACTATCTGTTGCGCGTTTGCAAAGGCGTGCCGAAAAGCCACGTCTACCGCATCCTGCGCTCGGGAGAGGTGCGTGTTAACAAAGGGCGCATCGATCAATTGTACCGATTGGTACAAGGTGATATCGTCCGTATTCCGCCGGTCCGCATCGCGGAAAAGGCCGACACCACCCATGTGCCGGCCGCCGAATTCAAGGTCATTTTCGAGGATGCCCACCTGCTGGTGATCGACAAGCCGGCCGGCGTGGCCGTGCACGGCGGTTCCGGCGTGTCGTTCGGCGTGATCGAGCAGTTGCGCGCCTCGCGTCCGGACGCCAAGTTCCTGGAACTGGTGCACCGGCTGGACCGCGACACCTCCGGTTTGCTGTTGCTGGCGAAGAAACGTTCGGCGCTGACCAGCCTGCACGAGCAGATGCGCGACGGCCATACCGACAAGCGCTACCTGACGATGGTGGCGGGCGACTGGAAAAACGCGCGCCAACACATCAAGTTGCCGCTGCACAAGTACACCACCGCCGACGGCGAACGCCGCGTCGCGGTGCAGGCCGAGGGCATGCCCTCGCACACGGTGTTCACGCTGTTGAAGAAATTCAAGGATTTCGCGCTGCTGGAAGCCGAGCTGAAGACCGGACGCACCCACCAGATCCGCGTGCACCTGTCATCTTCCGGCTTCGCCATCGTAGGTGACGATAAATACGGCGATTTTGCCCTGAACCGCGCCTTGCTGAAGGCCGACGCCACGCGCGGCGCGCTCAAGCGGATGTTCCTGCATGCGCACCAGATCACGTTCACCCATCCGTATTCCGGAAAAATCATGACGTTGAACGCGCCATTGGCCGCCGAATGCGAGCGATTCTTGGTAAGCTTGGGAAAACCTCTTAACTAATCGCAAATATTATGAAGGAGCCGGCCTGCGTCGCGGCCGGAACACATGGCAAGAAAGCAATTTGATCTAATCGTCTTCGATTGGGATGGTACGTTGATGGATTCCACCTCAACGATCGTCAAATGCATACAGGCGGCGGCGCGCGACCTGTCCCTGCCGATACCGCGCGACGATGTTGCGGCCCACGTGATCGGCCTCGGCCTGCATGAGGCCATGCAGGCGGTGCTGCCGGAAGTCGATCCGTCCTACTATCCGCGGATGGTGGAGCGGTATCGCTATCACTTCCTGTCGCGCGACCATGAATTGACGCTGTTCCCCGGCGTGATGGACATGCTGACGGAGCTGTCGCAGAACGGCTATTTCCTGGCCGTGGCGACCGGCAAGAGCCGCGTAGGCCTCAACCGCGCCATGAACGACGTCAAGGTGCTGTCGATGTTTGACGCCACCCGTTGTGCGGACGAAACCTTCTCCAAGCCGCACCCGGCCATGCTGCAGGAGCTGACGCGGGAGTTGGGTCAGGATATGCGCCGTACGGTGATGATCGGCGACACTTCGCATGATTTGCTGATGGCTAACAACGCCGGCGCGGCTGCCGTGGCGGTGCAGTACGGCGCCCACCCGGTCGACCAGCTGGCCGCCTGCAATCCGCTGTATTCGGCCGCCACGGTGGCGGAGTTGCATCGTTGGCTGAGCGAGTACGCGTGATGGCGGACGAGGAGATCCTGGTCTGCGCCTCCGACGCCGTGCAGGAAGGCGGCAGGGGAGTGCGCTTTGCGTTGACCGCCGGCGGCGAGGATGCCACCGGTTTCGTGGTGCGCTACGGTGGCAAGGCTTACGCCTATCTGAACCGCTGCGCCCACGTGCCGATTGAACTGGACTGGGCCGAAGGCGAGTTCTTCGAGTCCAGCAAGCTGTACATCATGTGCTCGACGCACGGCGCGATCTATGTGCCGGAAAGCGGCTTGTGCGCCGGCGGCCCCTGCCGGGGCGGGCGCCTGCGCCCGATCGGCGTGGTCGAGCGCGAGCAGCAGATCTACTGGCAGCCGGACGACTATGTGCGCCCCGTGCGCGCCTGAACATACTAAAAGACGACTATGAGCGATAACATCAGCGAAAACGGCGACAACGGCATTGGCGGCGAAAAAAGCGCCCCCTCCGCAACCCCGCTCCCGGCCAAGCCGCAGGTGACGGCCTCCAACTGGGAGCGCGAAGTGCTGGAAAAGCTGGTATTCGCCACGCTGAAGGAGCAGAAGGCGGCGCGCCGCTGGGGCATCTTCTTCAAGGCCGTCACCCTGCTGGTGATCGTGGTCGCCCTGAGCGCCTACCTGGACATCAGTTGGACCGGCTCGGACGGCGAAACGCTGGGCCGCCATACGGCGCTGATCGAAATCGAGGGCGCCATCGAGTCCGAGGGCAGCGGCGCGGCGTCGGTGGTGATCCCGGCGCTGAACAAGGCGTTTTCCGACAGCGGCTCGGTGGCCGTGGTGATGCATATTAATAGTCCCGGCGGCAGCCCCGTCCAGGCCGGCATGATCGTCGATGAAATGGTGCGCCTGCGCAAGGGCTATCCGGCCAAGCCGCTGTACGTGGTGGTCGACGAGATTTGCGCGTCCGGCTGCTACTACATCGCCGCCGGCGCCGACCGCATCTACGTCAACAAGGCCAGCATCATCGGCTCGATCGGCGTGCTGATGGACGGATTCGGCTTCACCGGCATCATGGAAAAAGTCGGCGTCGAGCGCCGCCTGCTGACGGCCGGCGAGAACAAGGGCTTCATGGACCCGTTCAGCCCGCTGACCGAAAAAAACAAGCAGTACGCGCAGACCATGCTCAACGAGATCCACCAGCAATTCATCCAGGTGGTGCGCAGCGGCCGCGGCAAGCGCCTGAAGGAAACGCCGGAAATGTTCTCCGGCCTGTTCTGGACCGGCGCCCGCAGCATCGACATGGGCCTGGCCGACGCCTTCGGCACCGTCGACAGCGTGGCGCGCGACGTCGTCAAGGCCGAGGACATCATCGACTATACCCAGCATGAAGGCTTGCCTGAGCGCGTGCTGAAGAAATTTGGCGCAGCAATGGGCGCCGGCGCGGTGAAGGCGGCGGTGGATAACGTCAGGCCCAGTCTGCGTTGAGTCGCGACTAACAAGACTGGCCTGCCGATTAACATTATCAATCCAGCCTTTTTTCGGCTTGCATATCCGATTTGGTGAACTATAGTGGTTTTGTAGTTCTTTCCAAGGGGGCCGATATAAACAGTTTATCTTGTTGTCAGCACGAACTTGATTCAGTTTGATGGAACTACTAGCCGCATCACGAATGCGGAGTAGAGAGAATTTCGATTCCTCGTAAAGAGTCCTGTAATGGGGCTGAGAACAGCGGCGCAATGCCGCTGTTTTCAATTGGCGCGTCGGTTTGCGGCTCGGGCTGGCCGAAACCGCCGGCATCGAGCCAGGCCAAAAAGTGCGCCTGCCGGGTCGCGTGCCAGATGGCCAGCGCGGTGGCCGGCATCTCGTCGGGTGCGGTGCCGCAGCGGCAGCGCACCAACAGCAGACCGGTTCTGTGCGTGGCGGCCTGTTCTTGCGCCGCCGGGCTCACGGTGAGGGAGGTAGTCATGGTATGTCCTGCTGAGTAATTCCTAGTTCATTAGGCCGATTCCTAATGTAGTTTCATACTATCAATACAATTTGCCGTGACACTTGATATGTATCAATGAAGCTTCATGCCCGGCACCGCTTTCCGGCTCACTTCCGCGCGGCTTCCCGCTGATAGTCGCATCCTGTAAAATCCGGACCATGAGTAAACTATCCCTAGACCGCATCTTGCAATCGCAAGGTTACGGCACCCGCAAGTATTGCCGCTCCCTCATCGAGGATGGCGAAGTCAGCATCGCCGGCGTCGTGCACGACAATTACAAGGAAGCCGTCGAGACCGACGGCCTGGTACTGACCATCTTCGACGAGGAGTGGGTTTACCGCGAACACCTGTACATCGCGCTGAACAAACCCGCCAATTTCGAATGCTCGCGCAAGCCCAGCCACCATCCGGGCGTGCTGACCCTGCTGCCCGAGCAATTCAGCTGGCGCGAAGTGCAGCCGGTCGGCCGGCTCGACCACGACACCACCGGCATGCTGCTGATGTCCGACGACGGTCCGTTCATCCACGCGCAATCGTCGCCGAAGCGCCACGTGCCGAAGATCTACCAGGCTACGACGCAGGAAGCGGTGACCGACGAGCTGGTCGCGCAACTGCTGGCCGGCGTGCAGCTGCACGATGAGCCGGCGCCGCTGGCCGCGCAAACCTGCGTCAAGCGCGGCGAGCACCAGCTGGAAATCGTGCTGGAGCAGGGCAAATACCACCAGGTCAAGCGCATGCTGGCGGCCGCCGGCAACCATTGCAGCGCCTTGCACCGCTCCGCCATCGGCACGCTGACCCTGGAATCGCTGGGCATCGCCGAGGGCGAGTGGTGCTACTTGACGCCCGAGCAACTCTCGATGTTGGCCCCCGCATGAAGCTGGCGACCCTGAAGGACGGCACCCGCGACGGCCAGCTGATGGTGGTCTCGCGCGACCTGAAGACTGCGCAGCTGGCCGACGGCGTGGCGCGCACGCTGCAGCGCGCGCTCGATGACTGGACCTTCATCGCGCCGCAGCTGGAAGCGATCTACCTGGACCTGAACCACGGCCGCGGCCGCCGCAGCTTCGACTTCGAGCCGGCCAACTGCATGGCGCCGCTGCCGCGCGCGTTCCAGTGGGCCGACGGTTCGGCCTACGTCAACCATGTCGAGCTGGTGCGCAAGGCGCGCGGCGCCGAGATGCCGGCCTCGTTCTGGGACGATCCGCTGATGTACCAGGGCGGCAGCGACGATTTCCTCGGCCCGACCGACGACATCGCGCTGCTGCGCGAGGAGTGGGGCATCGATTTCGAGGCCGAAGTGGCGGTCGTCACCGACGACGTGCCCATGGGCGCGACGCCCGACCAGGCGCACCAGCGCATCCGCCTGCTGATGCTGGCCAACGACGTGTCGCTGCGCAATCTGATTCCGGACGAGCTGGCCAAGGGCTTCGGCTTCGTGCAGTCCAAGCCGGCCACCAGCTTCTCGCCGGTCGCCGTCACGCCGGACGAGCTGGGCGACGCCTGGAAGGGCGGCAAGGTGCACCTGCCGCTGTTGTCGACCTGGAACGACAAGCTGGTCGGCAAGCCGCACGCGGGCGTCGACATGACGTTCAATTTCCCGCAATTGATCGCCCACCTGGCCAAGTCGCGCAACGTCCGGGCCGGCACCATCGTCGGTTCGGGCACCGTGTCCAACAAGGACGCCAAGCGCGGCTATTCCTGCATCGCCGAGCAGCGCTGCCTGGAAATGATCGCCGGCGGCGAGCCGGTGACGCCGTTCATGGCCTTCGGCGACACCATCCGCATCGAAATGCTGAACGATGGCAAATCCGTGTTTGGCGCCATCGAGCAGACCGTCAAGCTTGCCGTAAGGAATTAACGAGTAGCCACGGAAATACCGGCGTATTCCACCGATGGTCTCTTGCTGCCGCGCCCGATAATGTCATGGTCGACATCAACCCACGCAGCAGGCAGATTCCATGGCAGAAGACAGCGACGCAGAAAAGACCGAACCCGCGTCACCGAAGCGCCTCGAGCAGGCGCGTGAGGAAGGCGACGTTCCGCGTTCGCGCGAGGTGGCGACGTTCACCGTGCTGATGGCGGCCGGCGCCGGCCTGTGGATGACCGGCGGCGGGCTGATACGCCAGCTCAACGCCACCCTGGTGTCCGGCCTTTCGCTGAACCAGGAGCAGATTTTCGATTCCGACGTGCTGCTCAACCGCATCCTGGTCGACGTGGTGCAGGTGATGATCGCCTGCCTGCCGCTGGGCATCGCCGTGATGGTTGTCGCGCTGGCGTCGCCGCTGCTGGTGGGCGGCTGGCTGTTCAGCGGCAAGGCCTTCATGCCGAACTTCGGCAAACTCAATCCCGTCAACGGCATCGGCAACATGTTCTCGACCAATGCGTTGGTCGAGCTGTTCAAGGCGCTGGCCAAGGCCATCGTGGTCGGCTTCGTCGCCTGGCTGGTGGTGATGAAGCAGAAGGACGCCGTGATCGGCCTGGCGGTCGAGCCGCTCAAGCTGGGCACCGTGCACGTGCTGGACATGCTGGCGAGCAGCTTCATGTTCATCACCGGCGCGCTGGGCCTGATCGCCGCCATCGACGGCCCTTACCAGATGTGGCACTACGCCAACAAGCTGAAGATGACGCGCCAGGAGCTGATCCAGGAGTCGAAGGAATCGGACGGCAACCCGCAGGTCAAGGCCAAGATCCGCCAGCTGCAGCGCGAGATGGCCAAGCGCCGCATGATGGCCGACGTGCCGACCGCCGACGTGGTGGTGACCAACCCGACCCACTACGCGGTGGCGCTGAAATACAGCGACGGCATGCGCGGCGCGCCGAAAGTGGTGGCCAAGGGCACCGACGAGGTGGCCGCGAAGATCCGCGAGATCGCCAGGGAACACAAGGTGACGATGCTGGAAGCGCCGCCGCTGGCGCGCGCGCTGTTCAAGCACACCGAGATCGGCGACGAGATTCCGGAAGCGCTGTACTCGGCCGTGGCCGAAGTGCTGGCCTATGTGTTCCAGCTGCGCCTGTTCAGCAAGGGCGGCGGCAACCGTCCCGACATACCGAAGAAACTCGACGTGCCGCCGGAGCTCGATCCGCTGGACCCGGCCTTTGTGCCCAAGCATGGCAAAAAACCTGATTTGAATAACGGAGCATCCGCATGAACGCCCTGAGCAACCTGAAACTGCCGCCATGGATGCAAGGCATAGCCAACAGCCGCAACAAGAGCAGCCTGGCCGCGCCTATCCTGATCATCATGCTGCTGGCGATGATGGTGCTGCCGCTGCCGGCGTTCGTGCTCGACATCTTCTTCAGCTTCAACATCGCGCTGGCGGTGATCGTGCTGCTGACCAGCCTGTACACGGTCAAGCCGCTCGATTTCATGGCCTTCCCCACCATCCTGCTGGTGTCGACCATGCTGCGCCTGTCGCTCAACGTGGCGTCCACCCGGGTGGTGCTGACCGAGGGCCACACCGGCGCCGACGCGGCCGGCAAGGTGATCGAGGCCTTCGGCCACTTCCTGATCGGCGGCAACTACACGGTCGGTATCGTGGTCTTCATTATTTTGACGATCATTAACTTCACCGTGGTGACCAAGGGTGCGGGCCGTATCGCCGAGGTGGGCGCGCGCTTCGCCCTGGACGCGATGCCGGGCAAGCAGATGGCGATCGACGCCGACCTGAATGCCGGCCTGATCGGCGAAGCCGACGCCCGCAAGCGCCGCAGCGAAGTGGCGCAGGAGGCGGAATTCTACGGCGCCATGGACGGCGCCAGCAAATATGTGCGCGGCGATGCCGTGGCCGGCATCCTGGTGACGGTGATTAACGTGGTCGGCGGCCTGCTGGTCGGCCTGCTCCAGCACGACCTGACCTTTGCCGACGCGCTGAAGAACTACACGCTGCTGGCCATCGGCGACGGCCTGGTGGCGCAGATCCCGTCGCTGGTGATTTCGACCGCGGCCGGTATCGTGGTGTCGCGCGTGGCCAGCGAGCAGGACATCGGCACCCAGGTGGTGGGGCAGTTGTTCGCCAAGCCGCAGGTGCTGTACATCACCGCCGCCATCATCGGCGGCATGGGCCTGATTCCTGGCATGCCCAACCTGGTGTTCCTGCTGCTGGCCGGCGTGCTGGCCGGTTCCGCCTACCTGATGACGCGCAAGGCCGCCGCCGGCAAGACCGCCGAAGTGGCCGCGGCCGAGGCCGCCGCCGCGCCGGCCGCCGCGCCGGAGCAGGAAGAGGCCAGCTGGCAGGACATCATGCCGGTCGACACCCTCGGCCTGGAAGTGGGCTATCGCCTGATACCGCTGGTGGACAAGACGCAGGGCGGCGAGCTGCTCAAGCGCATCAAGGGCATCCGCAAGAAGTTCGCGCAGGAGGTGGGCTTCCTGGCGCCGCCGGTGCACATCCGCGACAACCTGGAGCTCAAGCCGTCGGCCTACCGCATCACGCTCAAGGGCGTGGAGGTGGGCACCGGCGAGGCCTTCAACGGACAGTTCCTGGCGATCAATCCGGGCATGGCCAGCGGTACTCTGCCAGGCCTGGTGACCAGCGATCCGGCCTTCGGCCTGCCCGCCACCTGGATCGACGCCAATCTGCGCGACCAGGCGCAGGGCATGGGCTACACGGTGGTCGACGCCGGCACCGTGGTGGCGACACACCTGAACCACCTGATCACCACCCACGCTTCCGAACTGCTGGGCCGCGCAGAAGTGCAGGCGCTGCTGGATCATCTGGGCAAGGACGCGCCCAAGCTGGTGGAAGACCTGGTGCCGAAGATGGTGTCGCTGTCGACCCTGCAGAAGGTGCTGCAGAACCTGCTGGTCGAAGGCGTGCACATCCGCGACATGCGCTCCATCATCGAGACCCTGGCCGAGCATACCGTGCATACGCAGGATCCGAACGACCTGACGGCGCTGGTGCGCATCGCGCTGGGCCGGGCGATCGTGCAGCAGCTGTTCCCGGGCGCCAGCGAGTTGTCGGTGATGACCCTGGATAACCGTCTGGAACGCTTGCTGATGCAGGCGCTGGCGGCCAGCGGTCCGGACGGGGCTGGCATCGAGCCCGGCCTGGCCGACACCATCGCGCAGCAGGCGCAGCAGGCCGCCGCGCAGCAGGAAGCGCTGGGCTTGACGCCGGTGCTGCTGGTGCCGGGACCCTTGCGTGCCTTGCTGTCGCGCTTCCTGCGCCGCGCCTTGCCGCAGTTGAAGGTGCTGTCGCATGCCGAGATTCCGGAGACCAAGACCATCCGCGTGACGGCGCTGGTGGGCCAGCAGCCGGCATAAGGTTTGACGCGGTCGCGGACGCATCCATGCGGACAGCCTAGACTGCTCGCATGGACAACGACTACGACACGCCGTGGAAGGAAGTGGTCACGCACCACTTTCCGGAATTCATGGCATTCTATTTTCCTTTGGCGCACGCGGCCATCGAGTGGTCGCAGCCGCACACCTTTCTCGACCAGGAGTTTGCGGCGCTGACCCGCGATGCCGAGCTGGGCAAGCGCTTGCTCGACAAGCTGGTCAGCGTACATCTCGTCGATGGCGGGCAGCAGTGGGTGCTGGTGCACTTGGAGGTGCAGGGCTGGCATGACCGCGATTTTGCCGAGCGCATATTTGTCTACAATTATCGCGCTTATGATCGCTATCGCCGCGCGGTCGCCAGCCTGGCGTTGTTGACGGATGATAGCAAGCGCTGGCGACCGGATACGTTCGGTTACCGCCTGCTTGGCAGCGAAATGGGGATCAGATTTCCTGTCGTCAAACTGGGGGATTTTTCCGATCGGATCGCTGAGTTGGAGATGCATCCGAATCCCTTTGCACTGGTTACCGTGGCCTATCTGCAAGCGCGGCAGACCCGGAATAGCATCCATCGGCGGCGCATCGCCAAGTGGCGCCTGACCAAGCTTTTGTATCAGCGTGACTGGGGCAAGCAGCGTATTATTAATTTGTACCGAGTGATCGATTGGATCATGCGTTTGCCACAGGGACTTGAAGCACGATTGCGGGAGGGCATCCTGCAAATGGAAAGGAGGAAGACCATGACTTACCTGTCTTCGATAGAGCGCATAGGCATGGAAATTGGCATGAAAAAGGGCATGCAACAAGGACTGGAAGAAGGACGGCAAGAAGGACGGCAAGAAGGGCGGGCGGAGTTGCTTGCCGAGTTGCTGGCAAGGCGCTTCGGCGAGCTCGATGGGGATGTGCGGGAGCGGTTGGCTACGGCGACCGCGGAGCAACTGTCCGTCTGGGGCGCGAACTTTGTCGATGCGCGGTCGCTGGCCGACGTTTTTCGGAGCGGCTAGGCCGCCCCGGCCGCAATAGCGAAATGCGGCCCATTTGCCCCCCTGTTCAATGGATCGTTTCCAGAGTGCATCGTCAATAATGGCACTGTCGAGTAAAGGCGTCTCATCCGGAAGACGCGCTGCTCCATCCAGTTCCCTGAGAGACGGCCATGAACGTGAAAAAATTTACCGCACCTACGTCCCGCGAAGCGCTGCGCAAAGTCCGCGAATCGCTCGGCCCCGATGCCGTGATCCTGTCCAACCGCCAGGCCGACGGTGGTGTTGAAATTCTCGCCCTCGCCAACGACGATGCCGCCTCGCTGGCCGTGCCGGCGCCCCATACGCCGATGGCCGATCCGGCGCCGTCGCTCGACCTGAATACCGCCGTGCCGCAAGGCCGCGCCGACCAGCGCATCGAGCCGCGCTTTGAGTCACGCATGGAACCGCGCATGGAATCGCGTACAGATTCCCGCTTCGAGCCGCGCATGGAAACCAACTACCCGACGCCGGCGCCAGCCGCCCAGCCATCCCTGCCAGCGCAACCGGTGCGCCGCGTGGTGGCTTCGGCTTCGTCGTTCGCCACCGCCACCAAGGCCGCCGCTGCCGCGCCAGCGCCGGCCAAGGCATCGGTCGACGTCGACCAGATCGCCGCGATGGTGGCCGCCGCCGTCGCCAGCGCCAAGGAAAACGCCGCCGCCGAAATGCACGGCATGATGAGCGAAATCCGCGCCATGCGCGGCATGATGGAAACCCAGTTGGCCGAAATCTCCTGGGGCGCGACGCAGGCGCGCGAACCGCAGAAAGCCGCCGTGCTGCGCGAAATGCTGGCCGCCGGCTTCTCCGCCAGCCTGGCGCGCTACCTGCTCGACAAGATGCCCGCCAACCGCGACGCCGCCGACAGCCTGCGCTGGATCAAGACCGTGTTGACCCGCAACCTGTCGACCATGGCCAACGAAGAAGCGCTGATCGACCAGGGCGGCGTGTTCGCGCTGGTCGGCCCGACCGGCGTCGGCAAGACCACCAGCACCGCCAAGCTGGCCGCGCGCTGCGTGATGCGCCACGGCCCGGACAAGCTGGCCCTGATCACCACCGACGCCTATCGTATCGGCGCCCACGAGCAGCTGCGCATCTACGGCAAGATCCTCGGCGTGATGGTGCACTCGGTGAAGGACGAGGCCGACCTGCGCATCGCGTTGAAGGAACTGAAAAACAAGCACACGGTGCTGATCGACACCGTCGGCGTCAGCCAGCGCGACCAGATGGTCACCGAGCAGGTGTCGATGCTGCAAGGCGCCGGCTCCGACGTCAAGCGCCTGCTGTGCCTGAACGCCACCGCCACCCAGGAAACCCTGAACGAAGTGGTGCGCGCGTATCAGGGCAGCGGCCTGGCCGGCTGCATCATGACCAAGCTCGATGAAGCGGCCGCCATCGGCAACGTGCTGGACGTGGTGATCCGCCAGAAACTGAACCTGTTCTACGTGTCGAACGGCCAGCGCGTGCCGGAAGACCTGCACCTGGCCGATCCGGCCTATCTGATCGACCGCGCTTTCAAGCTGAAGCGCGACGTCGTCAACAGCCAATACCTGGACGCCGAACTGCCGCTGTTGATGAGCAATGCGGGCAACGCCGGCGCGCTGCGCGAGGTGCACCTTGGCTAATTTCGATTTCGACCAGGCGGAGGGACTGCGCCGCATGTTGGCGGGGCCCAAGCCCCGCATCGTCACTTTTTTGTCGGCCACCCCGCAGGATGACAAGGGCGCCATGCTGGTCAACCTGGGCGCCTCGCTGGCCCGCGCCGGCAACGACGTGCTGCTGGTCGACGCCTGCGCCAGCGCCCACGGCGTGGCCTCGCGCCTCGGCGTCGACGGCGGCGCCAGCCTGCTCAACGTGGCGCGCCAGGAATGCGGATTGAATCAGGTGATACACCAGGTGCCGCAAGGCTTCGCTGTGGCGTCGATGACACGCGGCCAGCCGCGCTGCGGCCCTGACGAAACCCGCCGCCTGGCCAAGGCTTTCGACGTGCTGGCCAAGCAGACCGGCATCGTCATCGTCGACGGCGAATTCGACGGCGAGGCTTTCCCGGTGCCGGTCATGGCCAGTTCGGAAATCGTGGTCCAGGTATCGAATAGCGCTACCTCGATCAAGGCCGCGTACAGTATGATCAAGCGCCTGAACCAGGAGCTGGGACGCCGTCCATTCGGAATTCTGGTCACCGGGGCTTCCGAATCGGAGGCAAAGGTGGTATACGATAATATGGCACAGGCAGCCAGCCGATACCTCGCCGTGAACCTCGTTTCGATGGGATCGGTGCCGGCGGATGAATACCTGCAGCGCGCGGCACGCTTGGGGCGTGCGGTGGTCGATGCGTTTCCGCTGGCCGGGGCTTCGGTGGCGTTTCGTCAACTGGCGGGGCGCTTTGCGCTGGCTGGCTCGCCTTCATTCCAATAGAAGGCGTTTCCTTGAGGAGTAACAGCATTATTTTGGCGCTCAATTAACACAAAAACAGCCTATGTACACGGTCAAAGGGAAAGCGGACAAGGATTCTTTGCTGACGGAGCATATGCCGTTGGTCAAGCGCCTGGCCCATCACATGAAGGCGAAACTGCCGCCCAGCGTCGAAGTCGACGATCTGGTGCAAGCCGGAATGATCGGCCTGCTCGACGCCATCAGCCGTTACGAGGAAACCCATGGCGCCCAGTTTGAAACCTACGCCGTGCTGCGCATCCGCGGCGCCATGCTCGACGAACTGCGCAACAGCGACTGGCTGCCGCGCTCCATGCGCCAGAACATGCGCAAGATCGAGACCGCGATGAGCACCCTGCAGCAGCGCCTGGGCCATCCGCCGACCGAGTCGGAAGTGGCCAAGATGCTCAAGCTGTCGCTGGCCGACTACCAGGAAATGCTGTCCGACGGCGGCGGCCACCAGCTGGTGTACTACGAGGATTTCCACGACGACGACGGCAACGACAGCTTCCTCGACCGTTACTGCTCGGATGAAGACAGCGACCCATTGCGCTCGCTGCTGGACGGCGACTTCCGCCAGGCCGTGATCGACGCCATCGACGCGTTGCCGCCGCGCGAGAAGATCCTGATGGGGCTGTACTACGAGGAGGAGCTCAACTTGAAAGAAATCGGCGCCGTGATGGGCGTATCGGAATCGCGCGTGTCGCAGCTGCACACGCAAGCCGTGGCGCGCCTGCGCGCCTCACTGCGGGAGCGGTCTTGGACTGGGCCAGCGTAGCCGGGGTGCTGCTGGCGCTGGCCGGCATCGTCATCGGCCAGTCGCTTGAAGGCGGCAAGCTCTCTTCGCTGCTGCAGCCGGCCGCGTTTGCGATCGTGGTGGTCGGCACCTTCGGCGCCGTGCTGCTGCAGACCCGCTTCCGCACCTTTGTGCGCGGCCTGCAGATGCTGCGGCTGGTGTTCGCGCCGCCGGCCGACACCCGCGCCGTGCTGGCGCGCGACATCAACGCCTGGAACCTGGCCGCGCGCCGCGACGGCCTGCTGTCGCTGGAGCGCTACATGCTCGCCTCCAAGCACCAGTTCAACACCAAGGGCCTGCGCCTGATCGTCGACGGCATCAATCCCGACAAGCTGCGCCAGATCCTCGACACCGAAATCACCGCCTACGAAACCGAGGAAAGACAGGCGGTGCGCATCTGGGAATCGGCGGCCGGCTACTCGCCGACCATCGGCATCCTGGGCGCGGTGCTGGGCCTGATCCACGTGATGGAAAACCTCACCGATCCGAGCAAGCTCGGTTCCGGCATCGCGGTCGCCTTCGTCTCGACGATCTACGGCGTCGGGCTGGCCAACCTGCTGTTCTACCCGATCGCCAACAAGCTCAAGGCCATCGTCACGCAGGAAGTGCACCAGCAGGAAATCGCCGCCGCCGTGTTCTACGACATCGCCACCGGCGACCACACGCGCGTCATCGACGAACGCATCGCCACGCTGCTGCGGGAGCACTGACATGCAGTACCGGCGCGCGCGCAGGAAGTTCGACGACGAACCGGAGAACCATGAGCGATGGCTGATCTCCTACGCCGACTTCATCACGCTGCTGTTCGCGTTCTTCGTCGTCATGTACGCGATCTCCTCCGTCAATATCGGAAAATACAAGGTTTTCTCCGACGCCTTGGGCGATGCCTTCGGCGGCGCTGGCGCGGCACAGCCGATTAACACGCAGATCCAGAACCTGCCGATCCCCAATCCAGGCCTGAAGCGCCGCACCGAAATGCTGCGCAAGGAAAAAGAGCACATGACCAAGCTGGCACAGGACTTGTTGTCCACGCTGGCGCCGCTGGTCAAGGAGGGCAAGGTGCGCGTGACGCAGAACAGCCGCGGCGTCAGCGTCGAGATCAACGCCTCGGTGCTGTTCGATCCGGGCGACGCGCGCCTGACCAATGAGTCGACCGAGGCGCTGCGCGCCGTCGCCGGCCTGCTGAAAAACGACGAGCACAATGTGCAGGTCGAGGGACATACCGACAATCAGCCCATCCGCAACGCGCTGTTCCCGTCCAACTGGGAATTGTCGGCGGTGCGCGCCAGCAGCGTGGTGCGGCTGTTCATCGACGCCGGCGTGGCGCCGGAACGCCTGACCGCGGTCGGCTTCAGTTCGAACGTGCCGGTGGCGACCAACGACAACGCGATCGGCCGCGCGCGCAACCGCCGCGTGGCGGTGACGATACTGTCGGGACTGCCGGATACGGTAACGGAATTGCCGACGCAGGCGCCGGCGCAATAAGGAAAGTAAGAAGCTTAGCCGGCGAGGAAGCCGCGGCTGCGGGGCAGGGTGGTGGACATGCCGCCGGGGCCGTAGAAATTATTCGCCGCGCCGCCCTGCGGACGCAACGCCTGCAAGGCGCCCTGCGTATGGCCCATCTGCTTGTTGATCAACATGCCGTTGATGCGGTTCAGTTCCTTGGCTTCGCGGCTTTGCTCCAGCAGCGTTTTCCACAGCGGGGCCGCTTCGGCGGCATCGGCGCCGCTGGCGGCGATCCACGCATCCATGCCCGATTCCTGTGCCGGGTAGCCGGCCTTGCCCAGGGCGCGGTGGCGCTGGGCGGACAACAGGGTCATCTGCGTGACCAGGGCCGATTTCTTGGTCGTGACGGCCGTCAGGCTGTCGAGGTCCGCCGCCACCAGGTATTGCTGCTCCTGCTTCAGGACGCCCAGCAGGGTCGTCATGATCTGTTGTTCTTCGCGCAGGCTGTTCAGCGGGGTAGCGGTTGACATGATGGTCCTATCGTTTCCTTGAGTGCAGCAGATCCTTGACCGTATCGAGCAAGCCATCCGCCACTTTTTCCGAGTTGACCTGGAACTGGCCATCGGCAATCGCCAGCTTGATGCGTTCGACTTTTTTCGTGTCGAACACCGCGCCGTTGCCGCTGGCCGCACTGGCCGCCAATGCCTGCCCTTGGGGCGACAGGCGCACGCTGTCCGAGGTTGCCGCAGTCGACGGTGCCGCCGCCTTGTCCGCGCCGCGCGCGGTCGAGGTGGAAGCGGGCGTCGACGACGGCAAGCCGGTCGTGCTCTTTAATGTATCGTTAATTTTCACAGCCATATCCTTCTCGGGTAGGAGTACGAAACTCCGGGATCTGAGTATGTAACGGCGGCGTCCCGCAAAACTTTAGCGCCGCCCCTTGCTCCAGACCCCTGGCGCCCGTCAGAACGCCACCTCCACCAGCCCGCCCGCCTTGGCGATCCCGGTGATTTGTTGCCCACCGGAAGTTTTTACCTGTACCACCTGGCCGTCGCCCGCCGTGCTCATGGCGCGCGCCTCGGCCGACACGGAAAAGCCGTTGCCGCTGGACACCAGCCGCACCAGTTGTCCGGACTGCACCACCGGCTTGCTGCGCAGCGTGTCGAGCCGCAGCGGGGTGCCCGGCGGCAGCGAAATATTGGTGCTGCGGCCGATCACCTGCGCCATGTCGGTGGCTATACCTGCAGGCAACATTGTCAAATCACCCTTCAAGGTCACCAGCTGGTTGGCGGCGATGGCCTGGCCCTGGGCCAGCGGCGCGGCGCTGGCGATGTAGTCGCCCACCACGGTGACGTTGGCTTGAATATATACCGTCCAGGCCGCCGGTGTCGCACAGCGCACGCCGACGGTGGTCTTGCCCCAGGCGCGCGCGCCGGGCATGAAGAAAGCTTGCGGATCGGGGCAGGCGGCCAGGTTCATGCGCGGGTCGATGGCGCCTACGGTCACCGTCACCTGGCCCGGCAGGCCGCCGCTCTGCACCTGCAGGAACTGCTCGACGGTGCGCTTGAGCGCGGCCGCGTCCTGATAGGCGGGCTGGGCGTGCGCCGCCATGGTCAGCGTGAGCAGGGCGGCGGTAAGTAAGAGTCGGCTTGATTTCATGGCGTAGGTTTCCCCTTCAATGTTGCCATCATATTCTGGCGGCCTGAACTTGAAGCCTTGAATAGGACCGAAAAGCATGTGCTTATCGCCCGATGGTTACCAGGAAGACCTCCGTATCATCGATCCTGTCATAACAAGTTCGTCCATTGGGGGATGTCATGGTTGGGAAACTCGACGATTACATGCGTTTCAACGAAGCCGCGCTGAGCCTGCGCTCGCAGCGGCAGACCGTGCTTGCCTCGAACATCGCCAACGGCGACACGCCCAACTACAAGGCCCGCGACATCGACTTCACCAGCGCGCTGCAGGCCGCGCTGGACAAGGCCAGCCCGAGCGCCAACGCCACGCTGAAGACCACCGCCGGCAAGCATTTCCCCAACCCCCGGCAAGACGGCACCACGATGGCGGACGGCACGCCGCTGCTGTACCGCGGCGTGGTGCAGGGGGCCGTCGACGGCAACACGGTCGACATGGACGTCGAGCGCAACCAGTTCGCCGATAACGCCGTCCGCTACGAGGCCGGCATCACCGCAATCAACGCCCAGATCAAGACCATGATGGCGGCGATACAGGGAGGTAGCTGATCATGTCGCTGTTTAATATTTTTAATGTTTCCGGCTCGGCCATGAGCGCGCAGGCGCAGCGCCTGAACGTGGTGGCGTCCAACCTGGCCAATGCCGACAGCGCCACCAGCGCCAGCGGCGAGGCCTACCGCGCGCGCCAGGTGGTGTTCGAGGCCACCACGCCGACCGACGGCGGCGCCTCCACCGGCGTGCGGGTCAAGCAGGTGGTCGAGGACCAGTCGCCGATGAAGCAGATGTACGACCCCAAGCATCCGATGGCGGACGACAAGGGCTATGTGACCATGCCCAACGTCAACGTGGTCGACGAGATGGTCAACATGCTGTCGGCCTCGCGCTCCTATCAAACCAACGTCGAGACCATGAACGCGGCCAAGACGCTGTTGCTGAAAACACTGACCATCGGTCAGTCTTAATTAAGAGGTCATCATGAGTTTAATCGGAGGCGTGATCGATACGCCCAAAGCGGCGGCCACCAACAGCGTGCCCACCACCACCAGCAGCACCGCGACGGACGACGTCGGCGCGGACCAGGACAAGTTCATGAAGCTGCTGGTGACGCAGCTGAAGAACCAGGATCCGCTGAACCCGATGGACAACGCGGCCATGACCAGCCAGCTGGCCCAGCTGTCGACCGTGACCGGCATCAACAAGGTCAACGCCACCTTGGAATCGCTGCGCACCGACCAGGCCAGCGCGCAATCGCTGACCGCGACCAACCTGATCGGCAAGGGCGTGCTGATCGCCGGCAAGGGCATCGAACTGGCTAGCAGCACCGACGACGCCGGCAAGACCACCAGCAGCAGCGTGTTCGGCTTCGACCTGGCCTCGCCCGCCGAAAGCGTCGAGATCGCGATCCAGGACAAGGCCGGCACCACGGTGCGCACGATGACCATGAAGAATGCCGACGTCGGCACCTACCCGATCACCTGGGACGGCACCACCGACGGCAAGACCACCGCGCCGGCCGGCAGCTACACCTTCACCGTCAAGGCCGTCAGCGCCGGCAAGACGCTGACCGACTCGACGCCGCTGCAGCTCGCTGCCGTGGCCAGCGTGTCGACCGGCAGCGGCGGCGTCAAACTGAATACCTCGCTCGGGCAGTACACGATGTCCGAAGTCAAAGAAGTTTTGTAAAGCAGTCACACCTAGCATAGGGGAATACCATGTTCCAACAAGGACTTAGCGGCCTGAACGCAGCATCCAAATCGCTGGACGTCATCGGCAACAACATCGCCAACGCCAGCACCGTTGGTTTCAAGAGTTCGCAGGCGCAGTTCGCCGACCTGTACGCCAATTCGCTGAACGGCGTATCCGGCAACAACCCGGGTATCGGTGTGACGACGGCCAAGCTGGCCCAGCAGTTCACCCAGGGCAATATCGAAACCAGCAGCAACCCGCTGGACGTGTCGATCAACGGCGGCGGCTTCTTCCGCGAAGTGGTCAACGGCGCGGTGCAGTATTCGCGCAACGGCCAGTTCCACGAAGATAACACCCACACCCTGGTCAACGCCCAGGGCGCCCAGCTGACCGGCTACCTGTCGAACGCGGCCGGCGTGATCCAGCTGGGCGCGCCGGTGCCGCTGACCCTGGACAAGTCCGACCTGACGCCGGTGCAGACCACCGAAGCGAACTTCCAGCTGAATCTGAGCTCGGCCGAGAAAGTGCCGGCCACCATCCCGTTCGATGCCAGCGATCCGACCAGCTACAACAAGCAGACCGTGCTGAACGTGTACGACAGCCTGGGCACGTCGCACATCATGACGACCTACTACGTCAAGACCGACGCCAACACCTGGGACGTCTACGCCGCCGCCGACAACAAGGAAATCGTCTCGGCCGGCGTGGCCGCCGCGATCAACACCGACCAGCCCACGCTCGACGCGCGCGCGCTGTACAACGACGCCGTGCGCGCCACGCCGCCGGATCCGGCCGCCATCGCCGCCGCCGCCGGCGCCTATGCGATCGCCGCCGCCGCGGCGATGACCACCGCCGCCAGCACGCCGCCGGCCGCCGCCTCCCAGGCGCAGCTCGATGCGCTGGCCGCCGCGGCCACCGCGCTCGACCCGACCGGCAGCGGTTCGATCACCGGCATGACGCCCGACGCCATCAACGCCAAGCTGGCCGCCGCCATCACCGTGCCGGCCGTGAAAGCCGGCACGCTGCTGTTCAACAAGAACGGTTCGCTCGATCCGGAAGCGATGGCGCTGGCGACCGTGCCGCAAACGCTGCCGTTCCAGATCCAGCTGCCGATCTTCCCCGACACCGGCGCCCAGCAGCCGATGACGGTCAGCACCACCTTCGACAAGACCACCCAGTACGGCAGCGTCACCAACGACCTGGGCTCGACCCAGAACGGTTACTCGGCCGGTTCCTGGCAGCGCTACGCGATCGACGAGAACGGCGTGATCCTGGGCCAGTACAGCAACGGCAAGTCGCGCCCGATGGGCCAGATCGCGATGGCCAACTTCTCCAGCGTCGACGGCCTGACCCCGCTGGGCAACAACGCCTGGGCGGAAAGCTCGTCCTCGGGTCCTCCAAGCGTGGGCGTGCCGAACGCCGGCTCGATGGGTTCGCTGCGCGCCAGCTCGGTGGAAACCTCGAACGTCGACCTGACGGCCGAACTGGTCAACATGATCACCGCGCAGCGCGTCTACCAGGCCAATGCGCAGACCATCAAGACCGAGGATTCGATCCTGCAGACGCTGGTGAATCTGCGGTAATGCACAGCGTTAATCGGAGATAGCCATGGACCGCCTGGTTTATACCGCGATGACAGGGGCGCGGCACGTGATGGAGCAGCAAGCCACCGTTGCCAACAACCTGTCCAACGCCACCACCACCGGCTTCCGCGCACAGCTCGACAGTTTTCGGGCGGTGCCGGTGGTGTCGGAGGGCTTGCCGACACGCGCCTTCGTGGTCGACTCGACGGTCGGCGCCGACATGCGCGCCGGCCCGATCCAGACCACCGGCCGCCCGCTCGACATCGCGGTGCGCGACCAGGGCTGGCTGGCGGTGCAGTCGGCCGACGGTTCGGAAGCCTATACCCGCAACGGCAGCCTGAAGATCAGCGAGAACGGCCTGCTGCAGACTTCGGGCGGCCAGACCCTGGTCGGCGACGGCGGCCCGATCGCCATCCCGCCCGACGTGACGGTGATGGTGGCCGGCGACGGCACCGTCAGCACCATTTCCACCGATTTCAAGCCCGGCCCGGCCAACGTGCTGGGACGCATCAAGCTGGTCAATCCCGACCCCAAGGGCCTGGTGCGCGGCGACGACGGCCTGTTCCGCCAGACCAGCGGCCTGCCGGCCGACAACGACCCGGCGGTGCGCGTGGTCGACGGCGCGCTCGAGGGCAGCAACGTCAATCCGGTCGATTCCATGGTCAACATGATCAGCCTGGCAAGACAGTTCGAAATGCAAATGAGTTTGCTGAAGAACGCCGAGAATAACGCCGCAAAAGCCACCCAGATCCTCGCTTTGAGTTGATGACCTCTCCCGCATAATGGTTGCGTGGGATGAGTAGCTGTCGCTTTTGACGGCTCCCGTCCAAGCAACGGGAGAAGCATCATGATACGTTCACTGTGGATCGCCAAGACCGGCATGGAAGCGCAGCAGACCGCGCTGGACGTGACGTCCAACAACCTGGCCAACGTCAGCACCAACGGCTTCAAGAAGTCGCGCGCCGTGTTCGAGGACCTGCTGTACCAGAACATCCGCCAGCCGGGCGGCCAGTCGTCGCAGCAGACCAATCTGCCGTCGGGCATGCAGCTGGGTACCGGCGTGCGGCCGGTGGCGATCGAGCGCGTGCACACCCAGGGCAATCCCCAGTCGACCGGCAACGATAAAGACCTGATGGTCAACGGCAACGGCTTCTTCAACGTGCTGCTGCCGGACGGCACCACCGCCTACACCCGCGACGGCTCCTTCCAGCGCGACAACAACGGCCAGATGGTCACCTCCAGCGGCTTCGTGCTGCAGCCTGCCATCACCATCCCGATCACCGCGCAATCGATCACCGTCGGCCGCGACGGCACGGTGTCGGTCACCTTGCCGGGCCAGGTGGCGCCGCAGCAGATCGGCAGCATCCAGCTGTCGACCTTCATCAACCCGACCGGGCTGGAATCGAAGGGCGAGAACCTGTACGTGGAAACCGGCGCCTCCGGCAATCCGCAAGCCAATACGCCGGGCACCAACGGCACCGGCGTGATCCTGCAGGGCTATGTGGAAACGTCGAACGTCAACGTGGTCGAGGAAATGGTCAACATGATCCAGACCCAGCGCGCCTACGAAATCAACTCCAAGGCCATCACGACCTCCGACCAGATGCTGCAGAAGCTGTCGCAGCTGTAACGCACTGCAAGGACCATGATCATGAAATATGTCTTCACTTCCATCACCTCCGTCACCTGCTTGCTGCTGCTGAGCGGCTGCATGACCACGCCGACCTCCATCGTGCAAATGCCGATGTCGGCCCGTCCGCTCAACACCGAGCAGCTGGCCGCCGCGCCGAGCAACGGCGCGATCTACCAGAACGCCGCGTTCCGCCCGATCTTCGAAGACCGCCGCGCGCGCCACGTGGGCGACGTGCTGACCCTGGTCATCACCGAGAAAACCTCGGCCGTCAAGGCCGGCGCCAGCTCGGGCAACAAGTCCGGCAGCGTCAGCGCGACCATGCCCAAGCCGCTGCAATCGACCTTCGGCAATCCGCTGTCGGTGACCAACGACAGCAAGTACGCCGACGGCGACAACCAGTCCGCCAGCAACACCTTCACCGGCACCATGGGCGTGACCGTGGTCGAGGTGCTGTCCAACGGCAACCTGATCGTCGCCGGTGAAAAACAGGTGGCGATGAACAAGGGCGTGGAATTCATCCGCTTCTCCGGCATGGTCAATCCGGACAACATCGCCACCGGCAACACCGTGCAATCGACCGCCGTGGCCGACGCCCGCGTCGAGTACCGCACCAACAGCCAGATCGACCGCGCCGAGATGGCCTCGATGGCCTCGCGCTTCTTCCAAAGCCTGCTGCCTTTCTGACCATCATGAAAACTTCCCAACTCAAAGCCGCGCTGCTGGTCTGCCTGTCCCTGCTGGCGCCGTTCAGCCGCGCCGAGCACCTGCGCGACCTGGCCAGCATCGCCGGCGTGCGGCAGAATCAGCTGATCGGCTACGGCCTGGTCGTCGGCCTCGACGGCAGCGGCGACCAGACCACGCAGACCCCGTTCACCGTGCAAAGCGTGGTCTCCATGCTGCAGCAGCTGGGCGTGAACCTGCCGCAGGGCACGCAGCTGCAATTGAAGAACGTCGCCGCCGTGATGGTGACGGCGTCGCTGCCGCCGTTCGCGCAGCCGGGCCAGACGCTCGACATCACCGTGTCGTCGATGGGCAACGCCAAGAGCCTGCGCGGCGGCACCCTGCTGATGACGCCGCTGAAAGGCGCCGACGGCCAGGTCTACGGCATGGCCCAGGGTAACGTGTTGGTCGGCGGCGTCGGCGTGCAGGCCGGGGGCGCCGGTGGCGGCAGTTCGCTGACCGTCAACCACCTCAGCGTCGGCAAGATTTCCGGCGGCGCCACGGTCGAGCGCGCGGTCGCGTCCAGCCTGGGCGAGGGCAACTTCATCAAGCTGGAATTGAACACCGCCGACTTCGCCACCGCCAGCCGCGTGGTCGAAGCGATCAACGACAAGTACGGCCCCGGCATCGCCTACGCGCTGGACAGCCGCGTGATCCGCGTGCAGTCGCCCAGCGGCAGCGACCAGCGCGTGACCTTCATCGGCACCCTGCAGGACATGCAGGTCAATCCGGCGGAGCAGCCGGCCAAGGTCATCATGAACGCGCGCACCGGTTCGGTGGTGATGAACCGCGCCGTCACGCTGGACACCTGTGCGATCTCGCACGGCAACCTGTCGATCTCGGTCACCGCCGACACCCAGGTCAGCCAGCCGAATCCATTGTCGGGCGGCCGCACCGTGGTCACGCAGAACCCGCAGGTCGGCATCAAGGCCGACAGCGGCAAGGTCATGCTGGTCAAGGGCGGCGCCTCGCTGGCCGACGTGGTCAAGGCGCTCAACGCCATCGGCGCCACGCCGCAGGACCTGCTGGCCATCCTGCAGGCGATGAAGGCCGCCGGTTCGCTGCGCGCCGAGCTGGAAATCATTTAAGCCGGGGGCCGTCATGACGAACTCAACCAACACCTCCAACGACCTCAGCAGCAAGTTCGCGCTCGACGTCAAGGACATGGGCAGCCTGCGCCAGTCGGCCAAGGCCGGCAGCCCCGAGGCGCTGAAGACGGCTGCGACGCAATTCGAAGCCATGTTCGTCAACATGATGATGAAGAGCATGCGCGACGCCACGCCGCAGGACGGCATGATGGACAGCCAGCAGACCAAGATGTTCACCACCATGCTGGACCAGCAGACCAGCCAGAACATCGCCAAGAAGGGCATCGGCCTGTCCGACATGCTGATACGCCAGCTGTCGAAGACCGCCGACAAGCAGGCGCTGGCGATCGGCGGCGAGGCCGGCGACAGCGCCAGCGGCGTCAACGGCGGCAGCTTTGCCGGCGCCGCCAGCCTGATGGACGCCAAGCTGCAGCGCGCCATCGCGGCCGCCGGCGGTCCCGGCGCCGTGGGATCGGTCGACGACAACAGCGCCGTGCCGGCCACCATCAAAAGCACGCAGCCCACGCACGTGCGCAACTTTCAGGAAAAGCTGGGCGCGCATGCGGAGGAAGCCAGCCGCACGACCGGCATCCCGGCCAAGTTCATGCTGGGCCAGGCGGCGCTGGAGTCCGGCTGGGGCAAGCGCGAGATCAAGGGCCGCGACGGCACCAACAGCCACAACCTGTTCGGCATCAAGGCCGGCGGCGACTGGAAGGGCAAGGTGGTCGAGGCCACCACCACCGAATACGTCAACGGCAAGGCGCAGACCAGGGTCGAGCGCTTCCGCGCCTACGACAGCTACAGCGACAGCTTCAAGGATTACGGCAAGCTGCTGGCCAGCAATCCGCGCTACGAAAAAGTCCTGGCCAGCGCGGGCGATGCCAGCAGCTTCGCCCAGGGGCTGCAAAAGGCCGGCTATGCCACCGATCCCCATTACGCCAGCAAGCTGACCAGCATCATCAAGCGCTCGCTGGCCGGTTAGACCAGCATTAAGGTTTGCGCGCGATGTGCCGTAACCCATCACAGATAGAGTAAAAAATCATGTCCAGTCTCCTCAGCATCGGTAAGAGCGGTTTGTTGGCAGCCCAGGTAGGTCTGTCGACCACCGGCAACAACATCACCAACGCCGGCGTGGCTGGCTACAGCCGCCAGGTCGCGATCCAGTCCGACACGGCCACGCAGGACCAGGGCTTCGGCTTCGTCGGCAGCGGCACCGAGGTGACGGCCGTGCGCCGCTACTACGACAACTTCCTCGCGGTCCAGCTGCGCAACGCCGAATCGAACCAGGCTTCGCTGGACGCCTACACCAAGCAGGTCAGCCAGATCGACAACCTGCTGGCCGACCCGACCGCCGGCCTGTCGCCGGCGCTGCAGGACTTCTTCAACGGCGTGCAGGATGCCACCTCGAACCCGGCCTCGGCGGCATCGCGCCAGGCCATGCTGTCGACCGCCGATTCGCTGGCCTCGCGCTTCCAGGGCTTGAGCGCGCGCATGTCGGAAATCGCGTCCGGCGTCAACGGCCAGATCACCTCCAGCGTCGGTGAAATCAATTCCTACGCCAAGGAGATCGCGGCGCTGAACCAGACCATCGCCGGCCTGACCACGGACGGCAAGGCGCCCAACGATTTGCTGGACCACCGCGACCAGATGCTGACCGAGCTGAACAAGCTGGTCAAGACCACCGTCATCCCGGGCGACAACAACACGCTGACCGTCGAGATCGGCACCGGCCAGCCGCTGGTGGTGGGCAACACCGCGTTCCAGCTGGGCACCTCCACCTCGCCGACCGACGCCAGCCGCGTCACCGTCGGCTACCAGACGGCCAGCGGCGCCTTCAGCCCGCTGCCGGACAGCGTGCTCAGCGGCGGCCAACTGGGCGGCCTGCTGCAATTCCGCGACGGCACCATGGACCGCGCGCAGAATTCGCTGGGCCAGGTGGCGGCCGCGCTGGCCGTCAGCTTCAATGCACAGCACGTGCTGGGCCAGGACCAGAACGGCGCCCCCGGCACGCCGTTCTTCGGCCCGATCAACGCCTACATCGGCGTCAACCAGAACAACTCGCCGCTCAGCACGGCCACCGTCAGCGCCGTCGTCACCGACGCCAGCAAGCTGACCGCCAGCGATTACAGCGTCGATTTCGACGGCACCAATTTCAACGTCACCCGCCTCAGCGACGGCCAGATCACGCAGATCAATCCTTTCCCGCAGACGGTGCCGCAAACCATCGACGGCGTCGACTACACGATCAGCGGTTCGCCGGTGACCAAGGATAACTTCCTGGTGCGGCCGACCTACAACGCCGCCAACGACTTCAGCGTGGCGATCCAGGACCGCACCAAGATCGCGCTGGCCGCGCCGATCGCCACCAGCGCGCCGACCACCAACGCCGGCAACGGCAAGATCACGGCCGGCACCGTCGACGCCAACTACCTGACGCCGGGCAACGCGCTGGCCGCGCCGGTCACGCTGACCTTCGACAAGGCCACCGGCACGCTGTCGGGCTTCCCGCCCGCGCAGGACGTGACGGTGACCGTCAACGGCGTGGCCACCGTGTATCCGGCCGGCACGCCGACGATCCCCTACACCGATGGCGCGGCGATCAGCTTCGGCGGCATCAACTTCAACATCAGCGGCACCCCGGCCGACCTCGACACGTTCAGCGTCGGCCCCAACACCAGCGGCGTCGGCGACAGCCGCAACGGCGCCTTGCTGGCCGGCCTGCAGACCAAGAACATCCTCGACAACGGCAACGCCACCTACCAGACCAGCTACGCGCAGATGGTCAACTTCGTCGGCAACAAGGCGCGCGAGGCGCAGATCAGCGGCAGCGCCGCCGACGCCGCCGTGAGCCAGGCCACCGCGCAGCGGGAGAGCGTGTCCGGTGTGAATCTCGATGAGGAAGCGGCAAATCTGTTACGCTACCAGCAGGCGTACCAGGCTTGCGGCAAAGTGATGCAGGTCGCCAGCCAGCTGTTCGATACACTGATCAACATTAGGTAAATATCATGATCATGCGCATCAGTTCCAAGACGATCTTCGATACCGGCGTCGGGCAGATCAGCTCGCTGCAGTCGGCGCTCGCCCGTACCCAGGCGCAGCTGTCCACCGGCCGCAAGAACCTGACCGCCGCCGACGACCCGATCGCCACCGCGCGCGCGCTGGAAGTGACGCAATCGCAATCGATCAACACCCAGCTGGTGACCAACCGCTCCAACGCCAAGGGCACCTTGTCGCTGGAGACGGTGGCGCTGGCCAGCTCGACCTCGATCTTGCAGGACATCAAGACGCTGACCGTCAACGCCGGCGACGGCAGCATGACGCAGAAGGACCGCGAGTCGCTGGCGGTGGAGCTGGAAGGCCGGCTGGCCGACCTGCTGGGCCAGGCCAACACCTCGGACGGCGTGGGCGGCTATGTGTTCTCCGGCTACAAATCGACCACCTTGCCGTTCACCCAGACCGCCACCGGCGCCGCCTACCAGGGCGACCAGGGCCAGCGCGAACTGCAGGTGGGCTCGACCCGCAAGCTGCCGATCAGCGATTCCGGCTCGTCGGTGTTTGAAAACAACGCGACCGGCAACGGCACCTTCCTGACCGGCGCCGATCCCGGCAATTTCACCCGCGGCGGCAGCGGCATCATCAGCCCCGGCTCGGTCAAGGACGCCACCCAGCTGACCGGGCACCAGTACCAGATCGATTTCCAGGTGGTGCCGGCGACGCCGGGCGTGCCCAAGGTCACCACCTACACGGTCACCGACGTCACCCTGAACCAGCCGGTGCCGGCGGCACCGGTGCCGGCCGTGCCGCAGCCCTATGTCAGCGGCCAGAACATCACGTTCGATGGTTTGCAGTTCGACATCAAGGGTGACCCGGCCGACCTCGACCAGTTCACCGTGCAGCCCAGCACCAAGCAATCGATCTTCACCACCGTGTCGGACCTGATCGCGGCTCTGCGCGCGCCGGGCGACGGCGCGGCGGGGCAGGCCAGCCTGAACAACAAGCTGAACCAGGCGCAGATGAATGTCGACAACGCCACCGATAACTTGCTGTCGGTACAGTCGGCGGTGGGCTCGCGGCTGAAGGAGCTCGATTACCTGGACAGCTCGGGCGACGATTTGAACCTGCAGTACGCCACCACCTTGTCGGACTTGCAGGATGTCGACACGGTCAAGGCGATCTCGCTGTTCACCCAACAGCAGACCACGCTGGATGCGGCGCAGAAATCGTTCAAGAGCCTGGCCGGATTGTCGCTGTTCAATTACATCACCTGACGAAGAGCACCGCTCAGGCGTAAGGCGTGCCGGCCACGGCGGCCTTGACGCCCAGGGTTCCCTTGTCGACGATGGACAGGAAGGCCGCCTGCGCCTCCTCCGTATTCCGGTTCTGTCGATAGATCCGGTGCGCCTGGATGAGGGCGACTGTCCACGTCGCCAGCAGCAGGCCGGCCGCTAGATGGGCGTCGGCGTCGTCCGGTTCCCGCCCCGCGCATTCCCATAGCGCCTCCGCCACCAGTTGCCACAGTTCGTTGCGTATCGCCCTGGCCCTGGCCTTCAGGGTTTCGCTGCCCTCGATGGTCTCGACGAAGCCCTGGCTGTCGGCATTAAAACTGACGTAAGGACTCTGTTCGGCCACCAGCCGGTGCGCCAGCAGGCGCAAGGTCTCGACCGGCGCGACCTGCGGATCGCGCTGCCGCAACGCGTCGCGCAGCATCGCGCGGCCTTCCTCGTCGCGGTCGAAGAACATGTCTTCCTTGCGCGGGAAATGGTTGAACACCGTCATCCGCCCGACGTCCGCGGCTTCGGCGATCTCATCCACCGTGACGTGGTCGAAGCCCCGCTCAAGGAAAAGCCGCGTGGCGGCATTGGAAATGCTTTGCCGCGTGGCGAGACGCTTGCGGGATCTCAGGTCGGTTGGTATTGACATGCCGCGAATGATAGCATACCTTGTATGTACTTAGTATATATTGGTATTGAGTATATGTTTTATGATGTGGTGATTAGCGGGGCTGGCCCCGTGGGGCTTTTCCTTGCCTGTGAACTGGCTTTGGCCAAATGTACCGTGCTGGTGCTGGAAAAGGCGGAGCA
The DNA here is from genome assembly GCF_040369125.1 of Duganella hordei. Classification (NCBI taxonomy): domain Bacteria; kingdom Pseudomonadati; phylum Pseudomonadota; class Betaproteobacteria; order Burkholderiales; family Oxalobacteraceae; genus Duganella; species Duganella hordei. The sequence goes on along the minus strand of NZ_BPWI01000008.1, from coordinate 12,795 downwards.
CCCGCACTCGCCCCTGAAGCAGCTTCCTTTCGGCATACGGGGACTGTCGGCGCCCACCGTCGAGGCGTTCTACCGCCGGGGCGTGCTGAAGGAACTGATGGTGCCGCAGCGCCTCAAGGATCCGTTCGGCAATACGGCCAAGGCGCAATCGCGCCGCCAGGCGGGGCACTTCGCCGGGATTCCATTTTATTTCGACGATATCGATACCTCGCAGTGGGCGCACCGCCTTCCAAGCTCGACCGACACCATGCTGTTGTCCGAGATGGAGGAGCTTGAAACGGTGCTGGCCCGCCGCGCGCAAGCGCTGGGCGTCGTCATCAAGCGCGGGGTTGCCGCCACCGGCTTGCATCAGACAGGGGATGGCGTGCGCGTTGAGTCCGACGGCCAATCTTTCCAAGGTAAATGGCTGGTCGGCTGCGACGGCAGCCGCAGTGTCGTCCGCAAAATGGGCGGTTTTGAATTCGCCGGTACCGAGCCGGAATTTACCGGCTATTCCGCCCAGGTGGAGATTGCAGATCCGGAGAAGCTCAGCCCAGGCCGGAACCTGACGGCGACCGGCATGTACTTCCAATCGCAGCCGGGCTTCCTGGTGATGCAGGAGTTCGATGGCGGGGCGTCCCATGGCGCGGGGCCCGTTACGCTTGCACAGGTCCAGCAAGTGCTGTGCCGCGTCTCGGGCACCGACGTCACCGTCAGCGCTTTGCATGTGGCGGCCACCTGGACCGACCGGGCGCGGCAGGCCACAAGCTACCGCAACGGACGGGTGCTGCTGGCCGGGGACGCCGCGCACATCCACGCGCCGCTGGGAGGGCAGGGGCTCAACCTCGGGATCGGCGACGCCATGAACCTGGGCTGGAAGCTCGCCGCCGCCATTCATGGCCGTGCGCCGGCAGGCTTGCTGGACAGTTATCACACCGAACGGAACCCGATTGGCGCGCAGGTGCTGGATTGGTCGCGCGCGCAGGTTGCCGCCATGAGGCCGGATCCCCATGCGCGCGCGCTGAGCGCCATCCTGCGCGACCTGATGGAAACGCGTGACGGCGCCACGTATATTGCCGGGAGAGTCAGGGGTATTTTCATGCAGTACGATCTTGGCGGCGGTCACCCAATGGTCGGCCGCAGCGTGCCCAACTTCGAATTGGAAGACGGCACGACGATTGGCGAGCTCATGCATGACGGCCGGGGGATGTTGCTGGATTTCGTATCAAATGCCGCGCTGAAAACGCTGGCGGCTGAATACGGCGACCGGATGAAATATGTTGCGGGGCGCGCTAAAGACCAATGCGGCTTGAGCGCCGCGCTGATACGCCCTGACGGATTTGTCGTATGGGCTTCCGGCCAGCAGCCACACCTGGCGGACGCCGGACGAGCCGCCGCAAGCTGGTTTTCCGCAAATCCGCGATGACCTTGATCGGGCCACCGCGGCCTGCTTGCGCTACTTGGCCGCCAGGATGCCGGTGACCGCGTTCTGCCTGCGCAGCCAGTCCTCGCCATGCGCTCCGCCGCTGCCGGCCAGGCCGGCGCCGGCCGTGCCATAGCGCTGCAACTGCTCGGCCAGCGCCGCGACATGGCCCGTCAGGCTGGCCGCGGCTGCCTGGCTTGCCGCCGTGTCGGACGGCGGCGTCAGCTGGCCGCTGTTGCCGGCGTTGTCGCCATTCGCCTGCTGGCTGTAGTTGCCGATCGCCTGCGTCAGCGCGCTGACCTGCGCCGCACGGCTGGCCAGGAACCAGACGTCGGCCATCTGGCTGACGGTGCCGTCGTCGCTGGTGTAGCCCGAGCGCAGGCCGATCCAGTTGTTGTTGTCCAGCTCGCTTACCTTGGTGGCGTCCACGTTCAGGCTGGCGATGTGCAGCTCGGACAGCGACTTCAGCTCGCCGGCCTGGCTGACGCCGTCCGCATTGGCGTCGACCCACACGCGCAAGTCGCCGAACTGCGCATCCTTGCCGTCGACCACGCCGTCGTGGTTGCTGTCCATGTCGGCCAGCGCCGCGAAGCCGTCCTTGGCCTTGCCGCCGGCGCTGCTGCCGGTGGCGGTGCCGAACAGCTCGCCACCGTCGTTGATGGTGCCGTCGTGGTTGCGGTCGAGCGCCAGCAAGCCGTCGCCGGAACCGACCCAGCCGGTGTTGATCTTCTCGCCGTCGGCGTAGAGGTCGAACTTGACGCCGGCCGAGATGCCCAGCGTGTGGATGCCGTCGCCGTTCAAGTCCAGGACCAGCGGACTGCCCAGCGGCAGTACCGCTTGCTGGTCGGCCGTCAGCGCCGCCACCTGCTCGGCGCTCAGCGCGCACACCTGCGTCGACGCCAGCGCGGCAACATCGGCGATGCTCATCGCGGCGATCTGTTCCACCGTCAGCGCCTTGATCAGCGTGGTCTTCAGCGAGCGCACCTGCGCCGTTGTCAGCGAGGCGATCTGGCCGGTGCTGAACTTGGCGATGCTGGCCGCCGTCAGGCCGTTGAGCTGCGCCGTCTTCAGCGCCACGATATCGTTTCCGTCCATGACCTGGATCTGGTCCGAGGTCAGCGCGTTCAGCGCCGCCAGCGACATCGCCGCCACCAGGGTCGGGTCCAGCGTCGAGATCTGGGCGGTGGTCAGGCCGGCGGCCTGGACCGCGCCCAGCGAGGCGATCTGATTGGTGCGCATGCCGGTCACCATGTCGGCCGACATGGCACTGATCTGGTCGGACGTGAAGCCGCCGATCTGCGCGGTGGTGAAGGCCGCCAGCGTGCCGAGCGCAGCCAGCTGGTCGGTGCCCAGGCCGCGGATCTGCAATACCGCCAGCGACGACAGCGACTTGCTCGACAGTGCGGCGAACTGGTCGCCGGTCAGCGCGCCCAGCTGGTTGGTCTTCAGCGATTGCAACTGGGCCGAGTTCAGTATCGATACCGAATCCACGCTCAGCGCCTTGATCTGGTCGGTGTTCAGCGCCGCCACGTTGAGGCCGCGCGCCTGCGTCGCCGTCAGTGAGCCGAGCTGGTCGGTGTTGAGCAGGGTCAGCTGCTTGAGCGTCAGGCCGGCGATCTGCGTCGAGCGCAGGCTGCCGAAGTGGTCGACGTCGATGCCGGCCAGCTGGTCCGAGGTCAGCGCCGCCATCTGGCCGGCCGTCAGCACGCCCAGCGTTTGCAGCGCGTTGATCTGGTCGGTCGACAGCGCCGACACTTCGCTCGCGCTCAGCGTGGCGATCTGCTGCGTCACCAGGCTGCCGATCTGCGCCAGGGTCAGGCTGGCGAACTGCGACTTGGTCAGCGCGTTCAGCTGAACGCTGCTGAGTCCTGCCACGTCGTCCAGCTCGATGGCGGCGATCTGGTCCGAGGTCAGGCCGCCCAGGCCGGTCAGGCTGAGGCCGCGCAGCTGTGCGCCGGTCAGCGCGACGATCTGGTCGGTGCTGAGGTTCTGCACCTGCACCTTGCTCAGCGCGGCCATCTGCGCCGTCTTCAGCGTGCCCAGGTGGTCGACGTCGAGCATGCTGAGCTGGTAGGTCGACATCGCGGCGATCTGCGACGACTTCAGGTTGCCCAGCGTGCTCAGCGCGTTGAGTTGTTCGGTGGCCAGCGCGCGGATCTGCGCGTCCGTCAGCGAACCGAGCTCGGCGGTGGTCAGCGAGCCCATCTGGTCGATGCTCAGCAGCGAGATCTGCTGCGTGCTCAGCGAGGCGATCTGGTTGGTTTTCAGGCCGGACAAGTCTTCCACTTCCATCGCCGCCAGCTGGTCGCTGTACAGGCCGCGCAGCGCGGACGTGCTCAGCGCGCGCCATTGGTTGACCGTCAGCGCCTGGATCTGGTGGGTGTCGAAGGCGGCCATCTGGCGGCTGCTCAGCGACGCGATCTGGACCGAGGTCAGCGCGGCCAACTGGTCATCGGTCAGCGCGGCGATGCGGTCGGTGGTCAGCACCGACACCTGAGTGGTATTGAGCGAACCGAGCTTGCCCAGCAACAGGAACTGCGCCGGCGTCAGCGCGTTCAGCTGCGCCGAGCTCAGCGAGGCCACCTGCTGCGTGTTCAGCGCGCTCAACTGGTCGGTGGTCAGCGACACCAGCTGGTCGGTCGTCAGCGCGCGGATCTGGCTGGTGCGCAGGCCGGCGAAATCGCCCACCTCCATCGCGTCCAGCTGGTCCGTGCTGAGACCGGCGATGCTGCGCGTGCTCAGCGCGCGCACCTGGGTGTCGCTCAGGTTGACGATCTGGTCGGTGCTCAGCGCGCGGGTCTGGTTCAAGGTCAGCGCGCTGATGGCGCCGGTGTTGAAGCTGGCGATCTGGCCGGTGGTGATGGCGGCGATCTGGTCGGTGGTCAGCGCCACCACCTGGGTCGACTTCATGGCGGCGATATCGGCCGCCTCGAGCACGGCGATCTGGTCCGACGTCAACGCGGCCAAGGTGCGCGTGTTCAGCGCCAGGATCTCGCCGGTGGTCAGCGCGATGATCTGGTCGCTGGTCAGCGCCGTCACCTGGGTGTTGCTCAGCGCGGCGACCTGGCGCGTGCTCAGCGAGGCGATCTGGTCCGGCGTCAGCACCTGCAGCTGGTCGCTGCCCAGCACGCGCACCTGGTCCGTCGTCAGGCCGCGGATGTTGACGATGGCGGCCAATTGCGCCGGCGTCAGCAGGGCGATCTGGCTGGCCTTCAGGCCGGCCACTTCCTGCGTCGTCAGCGCGGCCATCTGGTCGGTGGTCAGCGCCAGCAGCTGATCGCTGCGCAGCGACTGCAGCTGCGCGGTTTTTAGCGAGGCAATGTCGTCCACTTCGATGGCGGCGATCTGGTCGCTGCTCAGGCCCTTGAGCGCGATGGTGCTCAGCGCGCCCACCTGCGGGCCGCTCAGCGCGACGATCTGGTCGCTGTTGAGCACCGACAACTGGGTCGAGGTCAGGGCCGCGATCTGTTTCGTGCCCATGACGCCGAAGTCGGTCGCCGTCAGCGCCACGATGCGGTCGGTCGACATGCTGGCGATCTGCAAGGTCGTGTAGTCGGACAGGTTGCCCAGCGACGAAGCCTGGGCCGTGTTCAGCGCCAGCAACTGGTTCTGCGAGAAGGCGGCGATGGCCGCGCTGCTCAGCGCATGCAGCTGGTCGGTCAGCAGCGCCGCCATCTGATTGGTGGTCAGCGAGCGCAATTGCGCGGTGGTCATCGCGGCGAAATCGAGCGCCTCGATCGCATCGATCTGGTCGGTGTTCATGGCGGCCAGCAGGCTGGTGCTCAACGCGCGGATCTGCGCGGTCGACAGCGCGATGATCTGGTCGCTGTTGATGCCGGGCAGCTGGGCGCTGTTGAGCGCCTGCAGCTGGCGCGTGCTGAGCGAGGCGAAGCGCCCCGGCGACAGCGTGATCAGCTGACCGGTGTTCAGAGAAGAGATCTGCAAGGTGGTCAGCGCGGTCAGGTTGGCCAGCGCGGCGATCTGGTCGCTGGTCAGGTAGCTCAACTGCTTGGTGGTCAGCGCCGCGACCTCGCTGGAGATCAGCGTGCCGTACTGCGTCAGCGACAGCGCGCCCAGCTGGTCGCTGGTCAGCGCCATCAGCTGGCTGGTTTTCAGCGCGATCAGGTCGGCGCCGGTCAGCTCCAGGATCTGGTCGGTGGTCAGCGCGGCGATGACGGCGTTCGACAGCGCGCGGATTTGCGCCGTGGTCAGCGCAGGCACCTGGTCGCTGGTCAGGTACTGGATCTGCACGCTGCTGAAGGCGGCGATCTGCGCGGTCTTCATGGCGGCGATCTGGGCCGGTGTCAGCGCGATGATCTGGTCGCTGTTCAGGCCGCTGATCTGTTTGGTGCCCAGGCCGGCCAGGCTGCCCAGCGCGGCGATCTGGTCGGTGGTCATGACGCCCAATTGGCGGGTGGTCAGCGCGGCGATTTCCTGCGACGTGAAGGCGCCCAGCTGGGCCAGGGTCAGTGCCGCCACCTGGTCGGTGCGCAGCGCGGCGACCTGGGCGCTGCGCAAGACGGCGATGTCGGCCAGCTCGATCGCGACGATCTGGTCGGTGGTCAGGCCGGCCAGCACATTGGTGGCCAGGCCTTTGACCTGCGCCGTTTCCAGCGCAATGATCTGGTCGGTGGTCAAGCCCTGCGTCTGCACGCTGTTGAGCGCGCCGAGCTGGCTGGTTTTCAGCGTGGCGATCTGCGCCAGACCGAGGCTGGCGATCTGGGCGGTGGTCAGCGCCGTCACCTGGCGTGTGGTCAGCGGCGCCAGCGTGGCCAGGCTGTCGATCTGCGCCAGCGACAGCGCGGCGATCTGGCTGCTGGCCATGGCGGCCAGCGTCTTGGTGCTCAGGGCGGCGAACTGGTCGCTGGTGAGCGCGGCCAGCTGGTCGCTGGTGAGCGCGTTGATCTGGTTGGAACCGAGCGCGGCCACGTCCACCACTTCGATCGCGGCGATCTGGGAGGTCGACATGGCGGCCAGGGTGCTGGCGTTCAGGCTGCGCACCTGGGCCGTGCTCAGCGCGACGATCTGGTCGGTGGTCAGCGCGCCCACCTGGGCGCTGGTCATGCCGGCGATCTGGCTGGTTTTGAGCGTGGCGATCTTGGCCAGCGCCAGGCTGGCGATCTGGGCGGTGGTGAGCGCGGCGATCTGCTTGCTGGTCAGCGGCGCCAGCGTGCCGAAGCTGGCCACCTGGTCGGTCGACAGGCCGGCGATCTGGGCGGTGGTCAGGCTGGCGATGGCGATCGTGCTCAGCGCGCCGAACTGGGTGCTGGTCAGCTCGCCCAGCTGGTCGGTGGTCAGGCCGACGATCTGGCGCGTGCTCAGCGCCTGCAGGTCGACCACTTCGATCACCGGCACCTGGTCCGAGGTCAGCGCGCCCAGCTGCGCGGTGCTCAGCGCGCGGATCTGCACGCTGGTCAGCGCGATCACTTCATCGGTGGTCAGCGCGGCGATCTGGTCGGTCGTCATCGAGGCGATCTGGGCGCTGGTGAGGCCGGCCAGGATGGCCAGCGGCAGCGAGGCGATCTGGGCCGTGGTGAGCGCAGCGATCGACGCCGTGGTGAAGCTGGCGAGCGAGCTCAGCGCGGCGAGCTGCGCGGTGGTCAGCGCGGCTTTCTGGTCGGTGGTCAGGGCGGCGATTTCCTGCGTGGTCAGGCTGCTGATCTGGCCCGTCGTCAGCGCGGCGACCTGGTCGGTGGTCAGGGCCTTGACCTGGCCGGTCTTCAGCGCGGCCACCTCGGCGTTGGTCAGCGCGGCGATCTGCGCGGTCGCCAGCGAGGCGATCACGGCGGTCGAGATGGCGTTCAGCTGGGCCACGGTCAGCGTGGGGATCTGGTCGGTGGTGAGCGCGTTGGCCTGAAGCGAATTGAGCGCGGCGATCTGGCTCGACTTGAGTGAGCGCAGATCCAGCGTGTTCATGGTGGCGATCTGCTCGGTGGTGAGCGCGGCGAGCTGCTTGCTGCTCAATGCGGTCAGCGCGGTCAGCGCGTCGATCTGGTCGCTGTTCAGCGCGGCGATCTGGCGCGTCGTCAGCGCCGCCACCTCGGCCGAGGTCAGCGCGGCCAGCTGGGCCGGGCTCAAACCCAGCAGTTGATCCGTGCTCAGCACGGCGATCTGGCGCGTGCTCAGGCCGGCGACGTCGCCCACGGTCAGCGCGGCGATCTGGTCGGTGTTGAGCGCGGACAGCGCGTCGGTGTTCAGGGCGCGCACCTGGGCCGGGCTCAGCGCGACGATCTGGCCGAGGGTGATGGCGGCGGCCTGGGCGGCGCTCAGCGCGGCGATCTGGCTGGTCTGCAGCGCGGCGAAGTCGTCGGTCGAGAGCTGCTGGATCTGGTCCGTCGTCAACGCGCCGATCTGGCGCGAACTGAGCGGATTGAGCGAGCTGAGTGCATCGATCTGGTCGCTGTTGAGCACGGCGATCTGGTCGCTGTTGAGTGAACGGATTTCGGCCGTGGTAAAGGCGGCCAGCTGCGCCTGGGTCAGCGCCGACACTTGCGCGGTGCTCAGACTGGCGATCTGCGAGGTGCGCAGGAAGCGGATATCGCGCGTCTCGATCGCGGCGATGGCGTCGGTGCTCAGCGTGGCCAGCGCGGAGGTGCTCAGCGCGCTGATCTGCGCGCTGTTGAGGCCGATGATCTGGTCGGTGGTCAGTGCCAGCAGCTGGTTGCTGGTCAGCGCGGCAAACTGGCGCGTGCTCAGGCTGCTCATGTCGCCCGTGCTGAGCGTGCTGATCTGGTAAGTACTCAGCGCGCGGATCTGTTGCGTGGTCAGCGCGGTCAGGCTGCGCAGCGCGTCGATCTGTTCCGAGCTCATCGCGGCGACCTGGTCGCTGGTCAGCGCCGCGGTCTCGGCCGAGGTCAGCGCCGCCACCTGGTCGGTCGACAGCGCGACGACCTGGCTGGTGGTCAGCTTGCCGATTTGCCTGGTGCTCAGCGCGGCGATGTCGGCCGTTTCGATCCAGGTGATCTGGTCGGTGGTCAGCGCCGCCAGCGCGGTGGTGTTGATGCCGCGGAACTGGGCGCCGGTCAGCGCGACGATCTGGGCGCTGGTCAGCGACTGGATTTGCGTGGCGTTGAGCACGCCCAGCTGGCTGCTGGCCAGCGAGGCCAGGTTGTGCGTCGACAGCGAGGACAGCTGCGCGGTGGTGAACGAGCCGATCTGGCGGCTGGCCATGCCGGCCAGCGTAGACAGGGAATTGAGCTGGTCGGTGGTCAGCGCGCCGATCTGGTCGGTGGTGAGCGAGCCGACGGCGCTGCTGGTGAGCGCGTTGAACTGGTCGCTGGTCAGCGCGGCCAACTGGTCGGTGCCCAGCCGCGCCACCTGCACCGAGCGCAGCGCGGCGATGTCGCGGGTTTCGATCTGCTGGATCTGGTCGGTGGTCAGCATGTTCAGCGTGGCGCTGTTCAGGCTGGCAAACTGCGTGGCCGACAGCGCGATGATCTGGTCGCTATTGAGCGCCTGCAGCTGGTCCTGGCGCAGCGCCGCCAGCTGGGTGCTGCTCAGCGCGGCGATGTCCTTGGTTTCCAGGTTGGTGATCTGGTCGCTGGTCAGGCCCTGCAGCTGGCCGGTGGTCAGCGGCGCCAGCGACTTCAGGCCGGCGATCTGGTCAGAGCTCAGCACCGACAGCTGGTCACTGGTCAGCGCGGCCTCGGCGGCGGTGCTCATGGCCGCCATCTCGTCGGTGGTCAGCGCGATCAACTGGTCGCTGCTCAGCGTGCGGATCTGGCGCGTGGTCAGCGCGGCAAAGTCCCGCGTTTCCATGTTGAGCAGCTGCTCGGTGGTCAGCGCGGCGATGACGTCGGTGGTCAGCGTGGCGACCTGGGCGGTGCTCAGGCCGACGATCTGGTCGGTGGTCAGCGCCGCCACCTGGCCGGCCTGCAGCGCCGCCAGCTGGGAGCTGGTCAGCTGGGCCACGGTGGCGGTGCGCAGCACCGCCAGCTGGTCGGTGGTCAGCGCGGCGATCTGGGCCGAAGTCAGCGCCGCCAGCGACGGCAGCGCCAGGATCTGGTCGGTGTTCAGCACCGGGATCTGGTCGGTGGTCAGCGCGGCGACTTCATTGCTGCGCAGCGTGCGGATCTGGTCCGAGTTCAGCCCGCCGAGCTGGGTCGCGCTGAGCGCGGCGATCTGGGTGCTGCTCATCCAGACCAGGTCGCGGGTTTCCAGCGCGCCGATCTGGTCGCTGCTGAGGCCGCCCAGCGCGGTGGTCGACAGCCCGCTGACTTGCAGCGAAGTGAGCCCGGCGATCTGGTCGGTGGTGATGGCCGCCAACTGGTCCGGCGTCAGCGCGTTGACCTGGTTGGTGGTCAGCTGCGCCAGCGACGCCGTCGGCAGCAGCGCGATCTGGTCGGTGGCGATGGCGGCCAGCGCCCCGGTGCTGAGCGCGCGGATTTGCGCCGTGCTCAGGCCGGCCAGCTGGTCGCTGGTCAGGCTGGCCACCTGGTCGGAGCCGAGCAGGGCCACCTGCGCCGACAGCAGCGCGCGCACGTCGTTCGTTTCCAGCGCCTGGACCTGGTCGGAATTGAGCCCGTTGAGCTGGACGCTGGTCAGCACCTGCATTTCGCGCGTGGTCAGCGCGATCAGCTGGTCGGTATTGAGCGCGGCGATGATGGCCGTGTTGAGCGCGCCCACCTGCTGCAAGGTCAGCAGCGGCACGTTGTCGGTGGTCAGGCCGGGCAGGGCGTCGGTGTTCAGGAAGTCCAGCTGCGCGGTGGTCAGCGCGCGCACCTGGCTGCTGCTCATCACGCCGAGCTGGTCGGAATTGAGCGCTTGCATATCTTCGGTCGTGAACAGGCCGATCTGTGCAGTCGACAGGCTGACGATCTGGTCTGTAGTGAAATCTATAACGATCGAAGTCATTGCTGTGTTCTCCCGGGAGCTCCCATGATACCTTCAAAATTGCTTCATGGAAACCATAAATCACTGGATGGCTATTGAATTTCGCTATGGTCGCAGGCCCGGAGGTCGAACCGGCAAGTTTGCCGGTTTGAGCTGCTCGGGGCGTTGCGACCACGTTCTGGGCATCAGCCGCACGCGTTCCATGCCATCCAAAAACAGGTTTTGCACGGGCGTCACCAGGTACGGGAGCGTCATGGCGATGACCAGCAAACCTACACCCAAAGTAATCGGAAACCCGATACCAAACAAATTCAGCTGCGGCGCGGCGCGCGTCAGGATCCCGAGCGCCACGTTGGTAATCAATAAAGCGGCCACGATGGGCAGCGACAGCTGCACACCGGTGCTGAAAATCCTGCCGCCCCAGTCGGCCAGCTGCTTGAAGCCGCCGCCGTACACCGGCGCGGCCGACACCGGCAACGTCGAAAAACTCTCCACCAGCGCCGACAGCAGCACCAGGTGGGCGTTGACGGCCAAAAACGCCATGGTCGCCACCAGCGACAGGAACTGGCTGATCGCCGACGAACGGCCCTGGGTGGTGGGGTCGAAAAACGTCGCGAACCCCAGGCCCATGGTCAAACTGGAGATTTCGCCCGCCATCTCCACCGCGGCAAAAATGATGCGGATGCTAAACCCCATCGCCAGCCCGATCAGCATTTCCTGCACCAGGATCAGCAGCCCGGCCAGCGACATCGGATCGGCGGCCGGCAGCGCGGGCACGGCCGGCGCGACGATCATCGCCAGCAGCACGCCTAGGCTGATCTTGACGGTGGCCGGCACGGCGGAATTGCCCAGCAGCGGCGACGCGGCGATCAGTCCCATGATCCGCGTCAGCGGCCACAGAAGCCCGGCGATCCACAGGTTGATATCGGCAGTGGAGAACGAAATCATGAGGCGGTTTTACCTATTTATTTCCACCGGGCACCAACAACCCAATTCTAAACGAACTTCTTATTTAATCGGAAACTGTTACACATTGGCAAAATGTTCAGGCTGCGACTCAGCCGACCAGGCCGGGGATGCCGCCGAACACTTCGCGCATGTAGTCGAGCATGACCGACAGCATCCACGGCCCGGCGATCACCAGTGCCACGAAAATGCCGACCAGCTTGGGGATGAAGGACAAGGTCGCCTCATTGATCTGGGTTGCGGCTTGAAAGATACTGACCACCAGACCGATGATCAGCGCCACCAGCAGCATGGGCGCGGCGATCATCAGCGTTATTTCCATGGCATGCCGGCCCATCGTCATCACGCTTTCGGGTGTCATCGCCGTCTCCTAGTAAAAACTCTGCGCCAGCGAACCGAGCAGTAATTGCCAGCCGTCCACCAGCACGAACAGCATCAGCTTGAACGGCAGCGAGATCACGGCCGGCGACATCATCATCATCCCCATCGACATAAGTACAGAGGCGACCACCATGTCGATAATCAGAAATGGAATGAAGATGGCGAAGCCGATCTGGAACGCGGTTTTCAGTTCGCTGGTGACAAAAGCCGGCACCAGGATGCGCAGCGGTACGTCTTCCGGCCCTTGCAGCGCAGGGCTGCGCGACAATTTCACGAACAAGGCCAGGTCGGCCTGGCGGGTTTGCTTCATCATGAAAGTTTTTAATGGCGCCGCGCCCTTGTCCATGGCGACGCTCATGTTGATCTTGTTTTCCTGTAAAGGCAGGTAGGCCTCGGTGTAGATCTTGTCGAAGGTCGGGCCCATGACGAACAGGGTCAGGAACAGCGCCAGGCCGACCATCACCTGGTTCGGCGGCGCCGACTGCGTGCCCAGCGCCTGGCGCAGCAGCGACAGCACGATGATGATGCGGGTGAAGGCCGTCATCAGCAGCAGCGCCGCCGGGATGAAGGTCAGCGCCGTCATCAGCAGCATGGTCTGGATCGGCAGCGTGTAATTGGTGCCGCCGCCGGACGCCGGCGTGGCGGTGAAGGCCGGGATGCCGATGCTGGACTGGGCGGCCGCCGCCAGCGGCAGTCCCAGCGCGGCCAGCATCAGCAGGGATTTGAGGACCTGCTTATTTGCCATCGCGCTTGTCTATCGTTTGTTTGAGCCAGGCGGCGAAGTTGGCCGTCGGCAGCGGGGTGTTGACGGCCGCTTCGGTGCTTTCCTGGCGCGGCATGGTGGCCAGCGCGTTCATGCGGCCCGGCGAGGCGCCGACCACGATCCATTGCTCGCCCACCTCGACCACCAGGATGCGCTCGCGCGCGCCGACGCTCAGCGCGCCGACCAGCTTGACGTTGCTGTTGCCGCCGCCGAAGTTTTTCGGGCCGAAGCGCTTCAGCGCCCAGGCCGCGCCGACCAGCAGGGCCAGCACGAACATCAGCGCGAAGATGGTTTGCAGCACGCCGCCGGTGCTGGTGGCGGTCGGCTGCGGGGTGGGGATGGTCATCGCCAGCGGGCCGGCCGGGACGGCGGCCTGGGCCGGTGCCGGCGGTGGCGCGACGGCGGGGCCGGATGCGGCCGGCGGTTCGACCGCCGCGGCGGCAGCCGGAGC